>NZ_JBVISR010000021.1:0-94652 GCF_055575415.1 Streptomyces sp. NPDC034099
TCCTCCGCCTTGCAGCTGCACGCACCAGACCCCGCTCGGCTCGGCCACAAGGCACCGTCGCCCGGAGCCGGCCTGATCCAAACGACACCCCCTAGCCCTTGACCGCCCCCGCCGCGAGGCCGCTCATGATGTGCCGCTGCATCACGATGAAGATCACCAGGATCGGGATCACCGCGAGCAGCAGGGTCGGGAACACCTTGGTGTAGTCCGTGGAGTACTGGCCGACCGCCGCGTACACACCCGTGGTGACGGTGTAGACGCCGCTGCCCGGCCCCAGGATCATCTGCGGGCTGGCGAAGTCGTTCCAGACGCTGAGCGAGTTGAGGATGAAGACCGTGGCGATGATCGGCCGCATCAACGGCAGGATGATCCGCCACAGCGTGTAGTACCTGCCGGCCCCGTCGATGGCCGCGGCCTCGTCCAGCGACCTGGGCAGCACCCGGATGTAGCCGAAGAAGACGAACAGGGTGAACGGGATGGTGGTCGCCGTCATGAAGAGGATGAGCCCCGGCAGCGTCCCCATCAGACCTACCGCGCGCAGCACGAAGATGACCGGCACCAGGATCACCTGGGTGGGGATGAACATGCCCGCGATGAAGAAGAACAGCAGCAGCCGCGCGACCGGCCGTGGCGTGCGGGCCAGCACGTACGCCGCCGGCGCGCACACCGCCATGGCGAGGGCGTTCACGCAGAGCACCAGCGCGATGGTGACGCCGTAGCCCTTCAGGATGCTGAAGTCGGGATTGTTCCAGGCGTCGGCGAGGTACTGGAAGGTCGCCGAGCCGAAGGCGGGCGAGAACGGGTTGGCCAGGATCTCCTGCTGGCTCTTGAAGGCGTTGACCACCAGCAGGTACATCGGCACGAGCATGCCGAGGGACACCAGGGAGATGAACGCGACCCGGACGGTGGCGGCCGAGGTGAGTATTTTCTTCATCCGATGGACTCCGCGTCGTCCTCGGCCCGCCTGCGCAGGACGAGGACTGTGATGGCCAGGACCGCGGCGGCGACGATCAGCAGCACGGCCTGGGCCGAGGCGACGCCGATGTCCCGCTGCGGGAAGGAGACCGCGAGGATCGAGTAGGCGAGGGTCTTGGTGGACCCCGCCGGGCCGCCCCCGGTCAGCGACACGACCACGTCGTACGTCTTCAGCAGTGAGATGCCGGAGGTGATGACGGCGACTGTCACGGTGGACGCGAGCGAGGGCCAGGTGACGGCACGGAAGGTCTGCCACCTGTTCGCGCCGTCGATCCGCGCCGCCTCCAGCAGATCCGCCGGCACCGCCTGCAGGCCCGCCAGGTAGAGGATCAGCTGGACGCCGAAGAGCGACCAGACGATGACGAGGATCATCGACCACAGGGCCCAGTCGGGGTCGCTGAGGAAGGGGAGGCTGTCGGTGCCGACCTTCTCCAGCATCGTGTTGACCACGCCCTGCGGACCGAGGATGGCCTGCCACAGGAAGCCCACGACCAGCGCGCTGAGCACGTGCGGGTAGAACATGACGGCCCGGCCGAAGGTGTTGAACCGGTTGGTGCGCTGCAGCAGCAGCGCGAGCCCCAGCGCGGCCAGGTTGACCGCGACCGCGCCCACCACGGCCACCACGGCGGTGACCACCATGGTGCCGGTCATGTCGTCGGACTTGAATATGGACTCGTAGTTGTCCAGGCCGACGAACTCGGGGACGCGGTGGGGGAATCCGTTGTACCTGGTGAAGCTGTAGTAGATCGCGTAGATCACCGGTACGACCAGCAGCGCGGCGTAGATGAGCACCGCGGGGGCGACCATGCTGACACGGGCGCCCAGGTCGCGCCATGCCCGCGGCTTCGAGACAGATGTCCGTTCCATGGGTCAGCGGTTCTCGTCGACCCACTGGTCGATGTTCCTGGCCGCGTCGGCGGGACTCGCTCCGGTGTACAGGCTCTGCGCGACCTCGGTGAACTTCGGGTTGAACCCGGTGACGGGCAGCCGGACGTTGCCCTGGCCCTCGCCGACCGCGACCAGTGCGGGGGCGGTGTCGAGGATGCCCTGGATCTGCGCGTCGACCTCCGACTGCTTCGACTCGGAGCCCTTGCGGAACACCCCGTCCGAGCCCAGCTGCGCCTCGATGGCCTTGGCGTCGGTGACCAGGTACTCCACCAGCCGCTTGGCCCCGTCCTCGTCGCCGATGCCCTTGCGGATCATGTACGGGTTGGCCATGGTGGCGCCCTGCGGGCCCGGGTACTCCTTGCCGTCCGCGGCCGGCGGGGAGAACACGCCCACCTCGAAGGGCAGGTCCCCGGCCTTGTCCAGGGTGGCCGCGAACCAGCTGCCGTTGGTGTAGAGGCCGACCTTGCCCGCGGTGAAGTTGCCGTCCGCCTGGGACGGGCTGAGCCCGACGTCGCTCTTCTTGATGTACCCGGCCTTGATCCAGTCGGCGTACAGCTGGAAAACGGGCTTGTAGGCGTCCCCGACCTGGAGCTTCTCGTCGGAGACCTCGGTCTGCCACTTCGGGTGCAACTGGTTCAGCGTCGGGTGGTAGATCTGCTGGAGCTGGAGGCCGGTCTGGAAGTCACCGGCCGTCTGCATCGGCGTGTAACCGGCCTTCTTCAGGTCGCCGAGGTCCTTGGTCAGCTCGTCCCAGGTGGCGGGCGGCTCGCTGATCCCGGCCTTCTCGAAGGCGGTCTTGTTGTAGTAGACCAGCGACTGCGTCTGGGTGCCGACGCCGACCGCGTAGTGCGCCTCGCCCATGGCGTACTCGTCGAACATCGGCGTGTCCTTGGCCCAGGTCTCGCCGCCGAGGTCGATCAGCTCGGGCGCCGTGTCGTCGTCCGGGAAGACCGACTGGATGACGTCGGGCGCGGTGCCGGCCGCGAGTTGCTGAGGGAAGGACTCGGCGACGGACTTGCCGGTCGGGCCCTCTATCTTCACCCTCAGACCGGTCTCGTCCTCGAACGGCTTGACCAGCTTCTCCCAGTATGCCTGGTCGAGGTTGTCCGTCAGGTTCACCATCATCCGGATCTCGCCGTCCTCGCCCTCCGCCGAGCCGGAGCCCGACGAACAGGCCGCGACCAGGAGCAGTGGAACCACGGCGGCGAGCGCGGCACCGCGTGCCTTGCTCCCTCTTCTGGTTGACGTCATTGTCATCTCTCTTTTCCTCGGTGGGGAAAGCCGGCGGTGTCGTTCGGTGGTCACAGCCGCCCCCGGTAGGGCAGGGGCCCGACGGCCGTGATGTCGGTGGGGGCCTCGCCGTGGTCGACGCGGTAGATGCCGTCGTCGGCGACGAAGAACTCGGGGACGTCCGGGTAGCGCAGCTCCTCGGGCAGCGGCTCGCGGTCCGTCCAGGCGAAGAACTCCCGGGCGAAGACGGCCCGGTCCTTGCGGCCGTACAGATGCAGGTCACCCGCGGTCAGGGGGCTGCGCACGGCCCAGTGGACGCCGGACTCGGCCCAGTACGCCCGGTCGCCGACCAGCACCGACTGCCGTGCGCGCGGCGCGGTCACCCGGTCCCAGAAGTCCTCGTCCGGGCCGTGCCGGGCCATCAGGAACAGCAGGTCGTGCGCGTGCCAGGCGGTGCTGGGCGCGATGTCCGCCTCGTTGTGCCAGCCGCTCGCGGACGTGAAGTACCCGGCCGGGGTCTGGTGGCGGGCGTAGGTGGCGAGGCAGGCCTCGGTGAAGGCCTCGAGCTCGGCGTCGGGACCCTCGGCCAGCACCTCGTGGATGCCGTACAGGGTCAGTCCCATGCCCGCGATCAGCATCGGCGTGTCCGTCTTCAGGGCGCGCTCGCCCCGTACGTACCAGTAGCGGTGGTAGCGGGTGGCGCCGCTCTCGTCGGTCCAGGCGGAGCGGGCCACGTGCCGGCACAACCGCCGTGCCTCGGCGAGCAGTTCCGGATCGCCCTGGGCGCGGTACCCCAGCACCAGCGGCACGATCATGAGCCCGTAGTACTCGGCGGGCTCCAGGATGCCGCCCTCGGCGCGGTCGCGCACGGTGCGGAACGTCCCGGCGCTCTCCGCGTCGGGAACTCCCCGGTGGTGGAAGAGCCGGACCAGTTCGGCCAGGTCCTCGGGGATCTCGTCCGCGTAGGTCTTGTCGTCGCTCAGCTCCGTGTAGAGCTGCTTGACCCAGACCCGGGCGTACTCCTGGTTGCAGGTGCCGTCCTCGCCGGGGCGTCCGCCGCCGTAGACCTCGCAGGCGTCCAGGTTGCGCCGTACGGCGACCAGTACGGCGGCGACCTCGTCGGCGGGCAGCAGGTGACCGGCGTGGCGCACCGCGAGCAGCATGCCGAGACTGCCGACGGCGTTGTGGATGAGGCCGGTGGTCGCCGACTCGCCGACCTGGAAGCCGATGTGCGCGTACTGCCCGTCGGGCTGGACCTCGGCGCACTGGTACCGCAGCAGCCGCCGCAGCAGGGCGACGCCGCGCTCGTCGGGGCGTGCGGCCAGGGCCTTGGCGAAGGCGCCGACGGCCGGACCCGCGAACGTGGTGTGTCCGCTGGTGAAGTCCAGGAAGGTGGCCGGGTTGGTGCCCCACACGCTGTGGTTGTGGAAGCCGTTGACCGCCCCTTCGTCCGTCACCCAGCTGTGCAGCCAGCCGGCCAGCGCGGCCGTGTCCGGCGTCGTGGTCTGGTGTTCCATGGCGTTGGCGTTCCTTCCGGAGCGGATCACCCGGCCGCGTCGCGCGCGGCGTTCAGCAGGGCGGGGTCGAGGCGGTAGAAGCGGGCGGCGGTGCCGCCGAGCACGGCGGCGCGTTCGTCGGGGGCCAGCGGGGCGAGGAGTGCGCACACGGACTCCCAGGTGCGGGCGTAGCCCCCGGCCAGCAGGGAGATCGGCCAGTCCCCGCCGTACATCAGCCGCTCGGGGCCGAACAGCTCCAGCGCGTCCTCGACGAACGGCCGCACCTGGCCGGTGGTCCACGCGTCGAGGGGGCCCGAGGCCGAGTAGAGCCCGGAGACCTTGGCGTGGACGCCCGGGTGCTTCGCGGCGGCGGCGATCAGGCGGCGCCACTCGGCCCGGTCCTCGCGGCCGCCGCCGACGGGCGGCTTGCCGAGGTGGTCGACGACCAGGCGCAGGGTGGGGTGGCGGACCGCCAGCTCGGGCAGGTGGCGCAGTGCGGCGGGCGACGTGGTCGAGTAGTCGAAGGGGAGACCGGCCTCGGCGAGCAGCGCGAGACCCGCGTCGGCGTCGGGGCCCGTGATCCAGTCCGGGTCGGACCTCTCGTGGAGCAGGGTGCGTACGCCCACCACGTGCGGGTCGCGGCGGAGCGCTCTCAGGCGCGCCGCGGCCCGGTCCGGGTCGTCCAGCGGGACCCAGACCACGACGCCGACGACCTCCGGGTACGCGGCGGCGGTCGCCAGCATGTGCGCGGTGTCCGCGTCGTTGTCGGCGGCCTGGACCAGGACGGCCGCGGTGACCTCGGCCGTGCGCAGCGCCGGACGGGCCTCGCGGAACCGCATGGCCCGGTCGACGGGCGCCATCGCGGGCCCCAGCCAGTCGTAGGCGGCCGCCCCCGGGTCCCACACGTGCAGATGGGCGTCGACGACGGTCATGACGGCTCCCTCGTGGCGGGCGGCGCGGGCGGCGCGGACGGAGCGTCGGGAACGTCCGGGACCAGGCCGAGGTCCGCCAGCTCCGCCCAGAGCGCGTCCGGTACGCGGGCCGCGAGCCGCTCGGCGTTCGTACGGGACTGCCGCGCGTCGCGGGCGCCGAGCACCACCGACACGACCGCCGGGTGCCGCAGCGGGTAGGCGATCGCGGCCTCGGGCAGCGTGACGCCGTGGCGTTCGCAGACGTCCGCGAGGGCGTCGGCCCGGGCGATCAGCGCACGGGGTGCGGGCGAGTAGTCGTAGGTGGCGTCGGCCGGCGGACGGTCGGCCGCGAGCAGGCCGGAGTTGTAGACGGCGGCGGCGACGACGCCGACCCCGCGCTCCCGGGCGAGCGGCAGCAGTGCGTCCCGCGCGGACTGGTCCAGCAGGGTGTGACGGCCGGCCACCATGACCAGGTCGACGTCCGAGCGGCGGACGAACTCGGTCAGCATCGCGGCCTGGTTCATGCCCACGCCCACCGCCTTCACCACGCCCTGGTCGCGCAGCTCGACGAGGGTGTCGACGCCGGTGGTGGAGGCCTGCTGCCAGTGGTCGTCGGGATCGTGCAGGTAGACGATGTCGACGTGGTCGAGGCCGAGCCGGGTCAGGCTGCCCTCCAGGGAGCGCAGGATGCCGTCCCGGGAGAAGTCCCAGTCGCGCCGGAAGGCGGCGGGCACCGCGAAACCGCCGTCGTCCTGCCGGTGCGCGGTCTCGGGGCTCGGCACCAGCAGGCGGCCCACTTTGGTGGACACGGTGTACTCGGTGCGCGGGCGCCGGGCGAGGGCGGCGCCGAGGCGGCGTTCCGACAGCCCGAGCCCGTAGTGCGGGGCGGTGTCGAAGTAGCGCACGCCGCTGTCCCAGGCCGCGTCGACGGCGCCCTGGGCGTCCGCGTCGCTGGTCTCCCTGGCCAGATTGCCCAACTGGGCGGCGCCGAGACCGAGTTCGGTCAGCTCGGGCCCGCGTGCGGGGGTACGGGATCGCATCCGCCTCACCACACCCTCGTACGGGCGGAGGCCGCGAGGTCCTCCGGATGGGCGAAGGGACGGCCCGCCGCGAACCGCTCCACCTCGTCGGCGACGGCGTCGCCGATGCGGTGCAGTTCGCCGCCGAGCGAACCCGCCAGGTGCGGGGTCAGCACCACGTTGTCCAGTGTCCACAGCTCGCTGCCGGGGTCGGGCGGCTCGGGGTCGGTGACGTCGAGGACGGCGTCGATGCGGCCGGTGCGCACCTCGGCGAGCAGGGCGTCCTGGTCGACCACGGCGCCCCGCGCGGTGTTGACGAGTGTCGCGCCGTCCGGCATCAGCGCCAGCCGGCCCGCGTCGATCTGGCCGCGGGTCGCGGGAGTCAGGGGCTGGTGCAGGGACACCACCCGGCTGCCCGCCATCAGCTCGTCCAGCGGCACCAGACGCGCACCGAGGACTTCAGCCTGCTCCGCCGTGACCGTGGGGTCGTACAGCAGGACCTCCAGGTCGAAGGGGCGCAGCAGGTCGAGCACCGCGCGGCCCACGGTGGAGGCGCCCACGACGCCCACCGTCTGCCGGTAGTTGCCGCGGCCGGCGTACGCGCCGAAGTGGTCGGGCCGGGTCCGCGAGGCGCGGTAGCGGCGCTCCTCGGCGAGGACGCGCTTGTTGGCGAGCAGGATCATGGCGAGGGTGTACTCGGCCACGGGTCCCGAGTTGGCGGCGCGGGCGTTGGCCGCGACCACGCCGCGGGCGGCGAAGGCGGCCGGGTCCTCCAGGCAGGTCGCGGCGACCCCGCCCGCGTAGACCACGGCCCGCAGCCGCCCGGTGCGGGGCAGGTGCTCGGCCCGTACGACGGGCGCGTCCCAGCCCGCGACGAGGATCTCGGCGCCGGCCAGCGCGTCGCGGGAGCGGGCGGAGTCCAGTTCGCCGAGGACCAGTTCGGTGTCGATGTCGGTCGCGCGGCGCAGCCGGGCCAGGGCGCCCTCGTCGAAGACGGCGCGGACCAGCCGGGGGTTCATGGCGAAGACGGCGCGTGGTCGCGTCACGGCGTGCTCTCCCTCTCGGTGCGCCCACTGCGGGCGGGACGGTGGACGGGGCCGGGCACGGCGGGGGAGGCGGTGCCCGCGGAGGTACGGCCGGCCGAACCCGGGGGGCCGGGCTCGGGCACGAGCCGCAGGCCGGCATCACGGGGGCGCACGTGCGGGCCGTCGGAGCGGGCCCAGCCGGCGCCCCCTTCCGGGGCGGCGAGCGTGCTCTCGTCGACCGTGATGCCGAGCCCCGGCGCGTCGCCGAGCACGATGCCGCCGTCCTCGATCGTCTGGTCCACGCTCAGTCCGGCCGGTGTGCCGGTGTCCTGCACCTCGGTGACCAGGTGGTTGGGGGTGGCGGCGGCCGCGTGCGCCAACGGGTTGGCGTGGTAGCCGACCGGGCTGACCGGGAGGTCGTGGCCGTGGGCGAGGGTCGCCACCCGCAGGAAGTGGGTGATGCCCCAGACACCGGCGGTCTGCACCACCTGGAGGGCGTCGGCCGCCAGCAGGGGGCGGAACTGCTCCAGGCCCGTCAGGTTCTCGCCGCTGGCCACGGCGGTGCGGGCCGCCCGGCCCACGGCCCGGTGTCCCCTCGCGTCCCAGCGGCGCACCGGCTCCTCGATCCAGGCGAGTTCGACCCGGTCCTCGATCCGGGCGAGCAGCCGTACCGCCTGGTGCCTGCCCCAGGACTCGTTGACGTCGAGCATCAGGGCGGGGGAGCGGGTGTTGGCCCGCAGTACCCCGGCGACCGCGCGCAGTCTGCCGATGTCGCGCTCGGTGTCCAGGCCGCCCTTGAGCTTGGCGCCGGTGAAGCCGCGTGCGGCCCAGCCGGCGTACAGCTCGACCAGTTCCTCCTCGTCCAGCGCGATGTCGAGACCGGACGCGTAACCGGGCACGAAACGGTCCGCGGCGCCGAGGGTGCGCCACAGCGGTTCGCCGGCCATCTTCGCCTTGAGGTCCCACAGCGCCATGTCGAAGGCGCCGATGGTGCCGAAGGCGGTGCCGGCGTGACCGCTCTTGAAGGTGTGGGCCAGCATCCGGTCGTAGAGCGTGGTGACGGCGCGTGGGTCCTGGCCGTCGAGGGCGGGGAAGACCCGCCGGGCCTCGTCGTGCGCGCCGAGCCCCACTCCGGTGAGGCCGCCGTCGGTCTCGACCAGCAGGACCGGGACCTCGGTGACGCCCTGGGCGACGATGCCGTTCGCGTCCCCGACGGGACGCCCCCAGCGGTGCACGGTCGTCAGGCTCCGGAATCCGGTGATCTTCAAATGCTCCCCCTCTTCGAGCTCTCCTCGCCGTCCCGCCCACCCGGCCCACCCGCCCCGCCAGGGAGGACCGAGGCGCGCGGGAGGTGGGGGAGCGTGCCGTCGGGCCAGGGGAACGGGCGTGGTGCGGCCGCCGGAATCAGTTCCGCAACCGGGCCCTCATTGAGTCGTAACGTATCATACAAGTGATGACTGAGGAGAGGTCTTGGCGGCGACAAGTGACTGGCGCTGACGGCCCAGTCCCTCGATCTCGATCTCCATCACGTCACGGGGCCGCAGATAGGGGAAGCGGCCGGACAGGGCGACGCCTTCCGGGGTGCCGGTGTTGACGACATCTCCTGGGTCCAGGACCAGGTACTGGCTCAGGTCGTACACGATCCGCGCGACGGAGAAGATCATGTCCGCGGTGCGGGAGTCCTGCCGCGGCTCACCGTTCACGAAGGACCGCAGTCGCAGGTCCTGGACGTCGGGCACCTCGTCGGCCGGCACCAGGAAGGGGCCGAGCGGGTTGAACGTGGCGCATGACTTGCCCTTGGACCACTGGCCGCCGGAGTGCTCCAGCTGGAAGTCACGCTCGGAGACGTCGTTGGAGACGGCGTAGCCGGCCACGTGCTCAAGGGCCTGTTCGGGGGAGTCCAGGTACCGCGCGGTGCGGCCGATGACGACGGCGAGTTCGACCTCCCAGTCGGTCTTGGCGGAGCCGCGCGGGATCTCCACCTCGTCGTACGGGCCGACCACCGTGTTCGGGGGTTTGAAGAAGATCACCGGGCGGGTGGGCGGCTCACTGCCCGACTCCGCCGCGTGGGCCGCGTAGTTCTGCCCGACGCAGACCACCGCGCCGGGTCGGGCGACGGGCGGCCCGAAGCGCAGCCCCTCGGCCTCCAGCACGGGCAGCGCGCCCTCGGCCAGGGCCCGGCGGGTGCGGGTGATGCCGTGCGCGGCGAGGAAGGCGCCGTCGATGTCGGAGGTGAGGGAGGAGAGGTCCCGGGTGACGCCCCGGTCGTCGATGACGGCGGGGCGTTCCCGCCCGGGGTCTCCGAGCCGTACGAGTCTCATGTGCCGCTTTCCTTGGTCGAGGGCCGGGTCGGGCCGTGGTGGCCGCCGTGCCGAACACGCCTGTACCGGCGGCCGGACGCAGAGCCGGCGAAGGCGGTCGTCACCTGGACGGGACAGGCGCCGATTCCCGGGCGTGCGCGGAGGTCCGCGGTACCGGCGCCCTCGTGGCGCCGCCGCTCCGGGGCTTGCGGGCCCAGTATCGGTGTACGCCACCGCTGGTTGTCAATGGACTGCTTTACTGTCAACAGGCTGACAATTAGGGTGTGGCGCCATGAGTACTCGGGACGGATCGGTATGGGCCAGTGCCGCACCGGCACCGGCCGTGCTGCGGGCGGGCGCGATCCTCGACGCCCTGGCGGACGCCCGCGGCCGTGCGCTCTCGCCCGCCCAACTGGCCGCCGCCGCGGGTGGCATACCGCGCGCGTCGGTCGTCAACATCTGCGCGGCCCTGCACGAACGGGAGCTGGTCCGGGCCGTGGAGGGCGGCTTCGCCCTGGGCCCGGGTTTGCTGCGGCTCGCCCAGTCCTACCTGGACGCCCTCGATCCGGTACACGCCTTCCGGGAGCAGGTAGGCCGCCTGGGCGACCGGGAGGAGACGCTCCAACTGGCCACACTGGACGGCACGGACGTCGTCTACCTGGCGGTGCACGAGGGCACCGTCCTGATGCGCCTCACCAGCCGGGCGGGCGCGAGGCTCCCGGTCACCTGCACGGCGCTGGGCAAGGCCATGCTGGCGAGCCTCGACGACGCCGGGGTGCGTGAACTGCTGGCCGGCCGCGAGCCGTTCGAGGCCCGTACGCCCTGGTCCATCACGACCCTCGACGCGCTGCTCGCGGACGTGCGCGACGCGCGCTCGGCCGGTCACGCCGTCGACGACCAGGAGACCGCCGAGGGCATCGTCTGCGTCGCGGCGGCCGTGCCCGGACCGCCGCCGGGCGGCCGGCCCTTCGCCGTCAGCTCCTCGCTGCTCAAGTCCCAGGCCACGCCCGAGCGGGTGGCGGCCCTCGCCGCCCTCATCAAGGGCGTCGTGAGGCGGATGGGCGGAGTGGTGTGAAGTGATGCCGGGGAGGTGGCGGCCGGTGCTTCACCGTCCGGTGCCGGTGCCGGTGCCGGTGCCGGTGGCGGTGGCGGGCCCGGACCGGTCGGGAAGGTAGCGGGCGGTCTCGCCCGCGGCGTGGTCGGCGAACATCGGTCCGGCGACGTCCGGGTCTCCGTGGCGCAGGACGTCCAGGAGTTCCGCGTGGTGCTCGGCCATCGCGCCCCAACTGCCCGCGTAGCGCGGGTCACCGAGCACGTGCAGGTCCCACAGGCTGGACTCGATCATGCGCCACAGACGGATCATCGCCGCGTTGCCGGCCGCTTCACACACATGCCGGTGAAAGGACATGTCCGCGTCGCGGAAGGCACCGATGTCGTCCTCGGCCGCCGCGCGGCGCAGTCGGTCCACGTCCTCGGTGAGCAGTCGGATGTGCTCGGCGTCGAGCCGGCCGGTCACCCGGCGGGCCGCGTATTCCTCGAACATCACCCGGATGTCCCGGACGTCCTGCGCCTGACGCTCGGAGACCTGGGCGACATAAGTGCCGCGGTGCGGCTGGGAGATGACCAGCCCCTCGTACGCGAGGCGTTTGATCGCCTCACGGGGCGGCGCCTGACTGGTGCCGAAACCGCGCGCGATCTCCGACTCGACGAGGCGCTGACCGGGTGCCAGCCGGCCGCCGACGATCCAGTCGCGCAGCAGGGTGTACACGTGGTCGGAGAGCAGCTGCCGCGGCATGCGCGGCGTAACCGGCGCCGGACCGCCCTCGGCTCCGCCCGGGTCCCCGTCCGTCTCCCCGCGCGGACCGCCCGGGCGCGCGACCGGCGGATCGGGCAGCCCGGCCTGCTGCTCCCGCCAGATCCGGGCGATCGTGGACTGCGACAGACCGAGCGTGTCGGACAGTGAGCGGGTCGAGGGCACCGGGGCACCGGCGCGGGCCTGTTCGAGCACCGCCGCCACCCGGGCCTCCGCCTGCCGCCGGTCCGCGCTGCGGGGCCGTCCCGGACGAGGAGCGTCGTGCAGCCCGGCGACGCCCCGCCGCAGATAGCGCTCCCGCCACTTGGCCACCGTGGCGGGGCTGACCGTGAGCCGCCGGGCGACCTCCGCGTTGGTCAGCCCCTCGGCACAGGCCAGCACGATCCGGCCGCGCAGCCGGAGGCCGGCCGGCTGCTGCCGGGCGAGGTCCGTCAGGTCCGCCCGCTCCTGAGCACCGAGCTGGGGAAATGCCGGCAGGTCGGGATCGGTCATGGCACCGCGCTTCCTGGGATGCGTGAACTTATGACTCACGGGCCGCGAGTTCGTCGCCCCTCAGGTCATCAATTTCAGGTTCAGCCTCGCGTATTGACGACACCACGGCACGAACATATTAACTATCGTTGCTCGATCAGTGACCCACTAGTCATGTACGGCGATGCCGCGCGGGTGCTCCGCCGGAACGAGCACCCCGGGGGCGGGCCCCGCCCCCTCCGGGCCCCGGGTCCATCGGCGGACGGCGCGCAGTCGCCGGACGGCGCCGAGGTCCCCGCACCAGGAACACGAGCCCGCGCGGCACCTGAGCCCGTGACGGCACCGAACACACCGTCCGGCCCACGCGGACCCGGACCACGACATCACGCCCCCTCACGCACTCCACGCGGCAAGGAGACCTCGTGCCAACCACCCAGGTACGACCAGTACGACGACGGACCAGAAGACTGCCCCTGCTGCTCGCGGCCGGCGCCCTGCTGGTCGGCGGCGCGACCCTGGACACGCCCGACGCGAACGCCCAGGCCGCCGGCTGCAAGGCCACCGAGCTGTTCGTGTCCCCCGACGGGAGCGACAAGGGCAAGGGCACCGAAAGCAAGCCCTTCAAGACCATCGAGAAGGCACGCGACCACATCCGCGACAAGGGCCTCAACCGGCCCGGCAGGATGCGCTGCGACATCCACGTCAACCTGCGCGCCGGCGACTACCCGCTGAGCCGCACCGTCGAACTCGACGACCGCGACTCGGGCGCCGGGGGCCACCAGGTCGTCTACCGCTCCTACGACGGCCCCGGCAAGGCCCGGGTGATGGGCGCCGCACCGGTGACCGGCTGGGAGGAGTACAAGGACGGCATCTACCGTGCCGACGTCGGCACGGAGAACCCCTTCTACACCCTCTTCGAGGACGGCAAGCGCGCCACCACCGCCCGCTACCCCAACCGCAAGTCCGACGACGAGTGGGCCCCGTACCTCACCTCCACCCTGCCGGAGCCGGAGAAGGAGGCCGTCCACCAGTGGCTGTACTCCCACCCCGGTGACTGGGACGCCACGTGGGACCTGAGCAACGCCCAGGCGGTGGTCTGGTCCGGCGGCAGCTGGAGCTGGTTCACCGACACGGTCCCGATCCGGGACTGGAACCCCGCCAAGAACCAGATGACGCTCAAGTACTGGACCCGGTACGCGCTCAACAACTCCGGCGGTGGCTCACGCTACTTCCTCCAGAACTCCCTCGACTTCCTGGACCAGGCGGGCGAGTACTACCTGGACTTCAAGAAGGGTCAGCTCTACTACAAGCCGCGCGGCGACATCGACGACGTCACCGTGCTGCGTCCCACGGTCACCACCCTGTTCGACCTGGCCGGCACCGCCCCGGACCGGCGGATCCAGGACGTCGCGTTCGACGGACTCGCGCTGCAGTACAGCGACTTCGTCGACTGGTACCGCAACGGGTGGATCAGCGACGGCGACTCCGGCGAGGTGCACAAGTACCCGGAGTACGACCGGCAGATCGAGATGCCCCGCAACCGCTTCGGCGCCGTCACCGTCACCGACAGCAAGGACGTCACCCTTTCCCGGCTGAAGATCTCCGACACCGGCTACCACGCCGTCTACGCCCTCGCCGCCAACGACCATCTGACGGTCCGCGACAGCCTGCTGGAGAACATCGGCGCCGACGGAATCAAGGTGGAGGGCCCCTACCCCGGAGAGGGAAACACCTCCAACGGCCACCTGCTGACCAACAACTACATCACCCACTACGGTGAGCTGAACCCCGGCGACGCTTCCGGCATCGAGCTGATGAACACCGGGCACAGCACCGTCAGCCACAGCCACGTCAAGCACAGCGCACGCTACGGCATCAGCCTCGAGGTACGCCCCGAGGTGGCCCTCAAGGACAACTACGCCCGCGGCAACACCTTCGAGTACCTGCGCATCGACGAAGCCGGCCTGGACAGCGGCGACATGGGCGCCTTCTACACCTACGGCGTCAACAACGTCGAGCCGTACCCGATGGACAACCACGTACGCCAGATGGTCGTCGGCGACGTGATCCCGGACGAGTCGATGCCCGACAGCGGCACCCGGGGCATCCACATGGACGCCGGCGGCTGCGGCTTCACCTTCGAGGACATCGAGGTCGGCAAGACCACCGACCAGTCGTACCAGAGCTACCAGTGCAACGACGTGAAGAACGCCAACTGGGAGGACGGGTACGACGCCTCCAAGATGGAGTACGACAAGATCGGCGTCACCGCCGACTTCCCCTACCCGCTGCCCGACGGGGACACCCAGTGAGCCGTCGCTGACCGGTCGCCACCGATGAGCGCCCCCGGGCAGCGCGCCGTACGAGCCGCTGCCCGGGGTGCGGTGGGCGCGGGCCCGAACCGGCCCGTGCCGAATGCACCGAGCACACTCACCGCCCTCAACACCTATCTGGAGGCACAGCCATGCCCGAGTTGTCCCGACGAAACGTCCTGGCCGCTGCCGGAGCCTCCGCGGCGGCGACCGCGCTGAGCGCCGCTCCCGCACAGGCCGCGCCCCAGACGGGGGACGCCACCGCGTCGGCGGCGCAGCGAGGGGACCACGAAGCCAACCCGATGCGGCTGTGGTACCGCGCCCCGGCGGGGGAGTGGCTCGAGGCCCTGCCGGTCGGCAACGGGCGGCTCGGCGCCATGGTCTTCGGCGGCACCGACACCGAACGGCTCCAGCTCAACGAGGACAGCCTGTGGGCCGGCGGCCCCCACGACTACGCCCGCCCCGGCGCGGTGCGGCACCTGGCCGAGATCCGCCGCCTCGTGGTCGAGGAGAAGTGGAACCAGGCACAGCGGCTGATCGACGCCGAATTCCTGGGCAGCCCCTCGGAACAGGCCGCCTACCAGGTGCTCGGCGATCTCGAACTCACCCTCGCGGGCCAGGGCGAGGTGAGCGACTACGAACGCGAGCTGGACCTGGAGACCGCCGTGGCACGCACCAGCTACACACGGGGTGGGGTACGCCATGTCCGTGAGGTCTTCGCCAGCGTCCCCGACCAGGTACTCGTCGTCCGGCTGAGCACCGACACCCCGGGCGCCGTCGGCTTCTCCGCCCGCTTCACCAGCCCGCAGCGGTCCGACGACTCGGCCGTGGACGCCCACACCATCGCCCTCGACGGCGTCAGCGGCGACTGGTACGGACTGCCCGGCTCGGTGCGCTTCCGGGCCCTGGCCCGCGCCGAGGCCGAGGGCGGCCGGGTACGCACCGACGGCGGGACACTCACCGTCGAGGGCGCCGACAGCGTCACCCTCGTGATCTCCATGGCGACCAGCTACCGCAACTACCTCGACGCAGGCGCGGACCCGAAGGCCCGCGCCCGCACCCACCTGACCCCGGCCGCGAGGAAGCCGTACGCACACCTGCGCGCCCGGCACGTCGCCGACCACCGGCGCCTGTTCAGCCGCGTCGCCATCGACCTCGGCCCCTCCGCACGTACGAACCTCCCCACCGACGAACGCATCCCGCTGTTCGCCGACGGCAAGGACCCCCAACTGGCCGCGCTCTACTTCCAGTACGGCCGGTACCTGCTCGCCTCCAGCTCCCGGTCGCCCGGACAGCCCGCCAACCTCCAGGGCCTGTGGAACGACAGCCTGAACCCGGCCTGGGAGTCCAAGTACACCGTCAACATCAACTTCGAGATGAACTACTGGCCCGCAGGCCCCGGCAACCTCGCCGAGTGCTGGGACCCGGCCGTGCGGATGGTGCACGAACTGGCCGAGTCCGGCACCCGTACCGCGAAGGAGTTGTACGACGCCCCCGGCTGGGTACTGCACCACAACACCGACGGCTGGCGCGGCACGGCACCGGTGGACGCCGCCCAGTACGGCATGTGGCCGACCGGCGGCGCCTGGCTGTGCGTGATGCTGTGGGACCACTACCGGTTCACCGGCGAGACGGGCGCGCTCAGCCGCAACTACCCCGTGATGAAGGGCGCGGTGGAGTTCTTCCTCGACACCCTCCAGGTGGACGCGGAGACCGGCTGGCTCGTCACCAACCCCTCGCAGTCGCCCGAGGTCACCCACCACCAGGACGAGGGGGAGAGCGTCAGCATCTGCGCCGGCCCCACGATGGACATGCAGCTCCTGCGTGACCTCTTCGACGCCTTCCGGCAGGCCGCCAAGGTACTCGACCGCGACGCCCGGCTCGTCGAACGCGTCACCGAGGTCCGCGACCGGCTCGCCCCCACCCGCGTCGGCTACCTCGGCCAGATCCAGGAGTGGCTCGTGGACTGGGAGGAGGCGGCCCTGGTCAGAAGCCGCCATGTGTCCCACCTGTACGGCGTCTTCCCGAGCGCGCAGATCACCCCCCGGGGCACCCCGGAACTCGCCGAGGCAGCCAAGAAGAGCCTGGAGCTGCGCGGCACCGCGGGGCAGGGCTGGTCCCTCGCCTGGAAGATCAACATGTGGGCCCGGCTGCTCGACCCGGCACGCGCCTACCGGCACCTGGCGGACCTGCTCACCCCGGCGCGCACCGCACCCAACCTCTTCGACCTGCACCCGCCCTTCCAGATCGACGGCAACTTCGGCGGTGTCTCCGGCATCACCGAGATGCTGGTGCAGAGCCACGCCGGCGAGATCGAGCTGCTGCCGGCGCTGCCCGACGCCTGGCCGACCGGCTCCTTCCGCGGGCTGCGGGCACGCGGCGGCTTCGAGGTCGACCTGGAGTGGACGGCGGACGGCATCACCCGCGCGGAGGTGCGCTCGCTGCTCGGCAACCCCGTACGGATCCGCACCCCGCACCCGGTGCGCGTCGAGGGGGCCGACCCCGACCGCCCCGAGCCGGGCGTGGTGTCCTTCGGCACCCACCGCGGCGGCCGGTACGTGCTCGGTCCGGTCGCCCCGTAGCGGCACCCGTCACAGCGTCACCGCGGCCGCCTCACCGGAACGGGGCGACCGCGGTGCCGTCGACGGGGTCCGCCACGATCCGGTCCAGTTCGCCACCGATGGCCTCGCGCAGCGCGTCGTGCCGAGGGCCGAGCCCGAACTCCCCGTCACTCCACCGCTCACGCGGATAGAGCCACACCGGAAGACCCACCACCTCCGCCGGCTCCCACTCGTACCGCGGCCAGACATGCGCGTGCAGGAACGGATCCGTGTTCCCCAGGATCTCCAGGTTGACCCGCCGGAAGGCGGGGTCCAGCCGCCGGCAGGCGCGCTCGACGGCCTCCCCGAGCCGGTCCATGTCCGACAGGAACGACAGCCGCCCGGCCCTCGGCAGGTCCGACAACCGCTGCACACCCGGCCGGTCCACGAGCAGCACCGAGTAGCCCGGCAGGAACTGGACATCCCCGATCACCGCGAATGAGGCCGTCAGCCGTCGCAGCACGGTGGGGTTCTCACCCCTGAGCGCGGTACCGATCCGATCCGTCCGCCAGCCATCCGTCACCGCCTCAACCTACAGCGGGTGGGACGGTGTTGGATGGGCGCATGAGCGAGACGACGGACGCTGCCCTGCGTCTGCGGCGGGCGATCGCCCGGACCCGGCAGGCAACGCGGGACCGCGCCCCCGCCGGGTGCCGCCCGGAGGAGGCCGACGACGTGCGGGGCACCTTCGCCACGGACGGGGCACTCGGCTTCGACCCCTTTCCCTTCCTCCGGGCACTGCACGACGCCGGATCGCAGGCGGTGGTCATCGGCCAGGTCGCCGGCCTCCTGCACGGCTCCACCGAACTGACCGGAGACCTGGACCTGTTGTGGGACGGCACCCCTGACGAGGCGCGCGCCCCGCGTGCCGCCCTCGCCGCCTGCGGCTGCACCGAACTGCCCGATCCCGGCCGTGAACAGGCCGGGTACCGGGTCACCGGCGCAGAGGGAGACCTGTGCACCCCCGCCCTCCGCTGGGGCGACCTGGATGTGACCCCCTGCCTGGCCCGGGCCGGACCACGCGCGACCCGGTGGGCTTCACCATCCGCTACGCCGCACTCGACGACCTGATCCGGATGCGGCGGACCCTCGGCCGCCCGAAGGACCACCGTCGCGCGGACGAACTCGCCCGTCTGCGGCGGATGGACCGCACTGCTGCTGGACGCCCGCCCGCCGAAGGCGGCGGCATCAGCCCACGGAGAGCCTGACCAGCCCGTCGTGCGCGTGCGGTGCGCCCTGCACCGTCACCGCGACGTACCGGGCCGAGCCCGCACGGGTGAGCCGGCGGACGCGTCCGCGGCCGTCCAGGGTCCCGGCACGCTGGTAGCGCACCCCGTCGGTGCTGAACTCCACGCGGGCCGCCGGAGCCGCCCCGGTCCTCCACTGTGCCTCCACCCAGCGCACTTCGGTGGGCGCCCCGAGGTCGACCACCATGCGGCCGTCCCGGCCGGGCTGCCACGCCGTGTCCGGGTCGCCGTCCACGGCGGCGTCCGGACGGGACATCCCGGGCGGCAGCGGGCTCGTCGGGAAGGTCGTCCGGCCCAGGGCGTGGTCGTGGTGCGGGAAGGGCTGTGCACCGCGCAGCGTCACACGGGTCTCGCGCCCGTCCCGCACGACGGCGTCGGTGCTGCGGCCCTGCGCCTCGATCCGCAGCCGGCAGTGCGCGCCGGACAGGATCAGGGTCGCCCCGTCGGCCACCCGGGCCCGCAGCCCGGACGGCAGGGTCCGGCCGGACAGCGCGGTGAGGACGAAACGCGGCGCGAGCAGCGAAGCCGACGCCGCGTCCAGCCGCGCACGGTAGTCGACGCCCTCCCGGGTCACCGTCTGCTCGCCCTCGTAGACCTCTCGGCGCCCGCCGCGCTGCGGCACCACGACCCGCGTCTCCACCTCGTCCGCCGACAGGTTGAACAGGCCCAGGTACCCGTCCACCCGCGCCGCGCGGACCCGGCCGTCCGCGGCGGTGGGCGCGGCGCCCGCGGCCAGCACGCGCAGCTCGTCCGCGGACACACCGCAGTGCCCCTCGATCACGAGTGGCTCCCGTGCCCCCTCGGCCGGGACGATCGTGTCGCCGTACACGGCCAGCGTGTGCTCGTCCCCGCCGCGTACGACCAGCCCGGCACGGCCGTCGACGTCGAGCCAGCCGCCGCGGCTGCGCAGCGACGGGGCCGGGCCGGCCGCCAGGTCGGTCCACCGCTCGCCGTCGGACGAACCCTGGATCCGATAGGAGCGGCCGGCGGCCGCCTCCCAGCGCAGCGTGACCCGGTCCAGCGCACGCTCGGCGCCGAGGTCCACCGCCCACCAGCTGTCCGCGCGCTTCCGGTCCTCGCGGGAGACCGCCCAGCGGGTCCGGGCGTCACCGTCCGCGGCCAGCCCCGGACCCATGCCGGCCGACTGCGAGGAGGCCGTCGCCGTGCCTCCTCGCGCCAGGTCGGGGCCCTCGGCCCCGTCCCGCACCTCGACTGCGTACAGCGAGTACCCGTACGTCGGGTCCGGCTGAACGCCCAGCATGCGGAGGTGCCGCACCGTCGTCCGGGCGAAGCCCAGTTCGTCGACCCGCCCCGCGGCCGAGTCGGTGGCGTCCTGCGCGCGGACCGTGGCCGAACCCTCCGCGAACCGGTAGGTGCGGCTGCCGTCCAGGCCGGCCACACCGGGCATCGTGAGGTTGTGCACGTCGAGCCGCGACCCGCCCGCGACCGGCCCGTCGGGCGCGTAGACGACCGCGCCCGTGGGAAGTGTCGCGTACCCGGCGAAGCTCTCGCCCAGGCGCAGCACCGTGGCGCTGCCGTCGAAGCCGTCCCGCAGCGCGGTGTGCACACGTACCGTCCTGCCGGTGACCTCCGCGGCGGTCGACGGCAGGAACATCGGGGTGTCGCCGCCGAGCCGGAACAGCCAGTCGTCGTGCGCCGGCTGCCAGGCGAACTTCACGAACCCGGGCTTGGTCACCGCACCGGCCCAGGCCGCGGGGGACTGATGGGACACCAGACCGGGGCCGGTCCCGAAATCGGTGACCCCCGACGCGTGCGCGAACAACTCCTCGCGGGACAGGGGACGTACCCGCGGCCCCGCGTCCGGCCACACGTGCAGCAGATAGCTGATGGCGAGTTCCGCGCGCGCCTCGGGCTCGTACTTCGGCTCGCCCGAGAACTTCGCCAGCCGGTACTCCGGCGGGTACGCCTGGTAGGCCTCCAGCCGCGAGGCCAGCTCCGTCTCCGCGCGGGCCGCCGCCCGGTCTCCCACGACCCGGGAGAGGAAGGCCAGGGGAATGACGTCCCTGCCGTACAGGTGCTCGCGGTCGTCCACCATGGGCATCAGCGGCTCGCCCGCGTCCGACATGACGCCCAGCAGCGTCCGCCACAGCGGCTCCGCGTTGGGCTGCCTGGTCAGCACCTCGGGCAGTGGCCGGCCGGCCGCGAGGAAGTGTGCCGCGTTACGCCCCGAGGTGCGCCACATCTCCTCCTGGTAGTGCGGCCCGAACGAGCCGTGGTTCTCGACGATGAAGGTGTCGTACGTGTTGTGCGCGGTGTTGCGGGAGACCGGGACCCCGTCCACCCGTGCCGGATTGGCGAGGTCGGCGGGCGGCAGACCGCCCTCGTTGCGCGACCAGGTGCCGTAGTCGGTCGCCCACTCGGAGTGGCGCCGGTCGTCCGGTGCCCAGGCCAGCGCCGGAGCGAGGGTCTGCGCGTAGAGGCCCATCTCCTCCAGCTTGGTGTCGCCGACGTACCCGCCCTTGAGCCCGTTCGGCGTCCAGTCGCCGGAGGCCGGGTCGTCGCCCGTGCCCAGTGAGTGCGTGTACGCCGCCTGTTCGCGGGTGATGGTGTCCACCGCGGAGCGGGTGGCGGCGTCGAGCTCGTCCCACAACAGGTGCGCCGCGAGGATGAAGTACGACTGGAAGGTGGTGTCGAAGAACAGCGTGCGGCCCCACTGGGTGCCACCCGTGAGCCGGTTGGAGGCGGCGAAGTGACGCAGGGTCGCCAGGGTGCGGCGCCTGAGCGTCTCCCGGTCGATGCCGGCCGCGTCCTCGTCGAAGGTCCCGTGCGTCAGCAGCACGGCGTGCCCGAGGACGACGGCGAAGCCGAAGTACCGGTCGGTGTAGGTGCCCTTGGCGTCGTCCCACTGCGTCTCGGACCAGCGGGTGTGCCTCAGGAGCACGCGGTGGTACGTGGCGGCGACGTCGTCCGGCGGGTCAACGGCTCGGGCGGAGCCGGAGGACGAGGAGGAGGCGGCGGCCGAAGGGGACCCCAGCGCGGGTTGGAGGGCGGCCGCGGCGCCGGTCGCGCCGAGGAGTCGCAGCAGGAGTCTGCGGCCGAGGGGGACGGATATGGGGCCCATGATGGTCCTCTTCACCAGACGACAACGTTGTCAACGGGGTCATCCTCGAACGCCCCGAAGTGGCGTGTCAATGGGCGCGGATCAGGCAGATCCACCTTCAGCCCCGCTGAAGCGGGCGGTCGTGCTCCCGGACGGCGATCCTGGCCGGCTTGGTCGGCATCATGCCGTTGCGGACCTCGACGAGGTAGTCCACGGGCAGTCCGTGCATCCGGATTCCGGGTCCCCGCAACGCGTGCCAGTCCAGCACGAAGAGCGTGGCGTCGCCCCAGGGCATCAGCTTCATGGCGATGCGGGCCGCGCCGAACGGCTCGGCCCGCGCCTCCAGTTCCAGGCGGCGCTCGGGTTCGCATACGCGGACGACACAGGTGTCGTCGAGGACCAGCGGGCCCACCCCTACCCTGACGCGCAGCCGGGCACGGGAGGAGCGGTTCCACGCACCCGGAGAACAGCTGGGCACGGGCGCGATGCCGCGCCGCCACCGAGGAACCCCTCAGTCCTTGACCGCCACCCCGCAGACGGACACGTCGGCCGTGGGCTCCTCGGGCCGGTCGGCGGCCGGGCGCCAGGAGGCCGTGGCGACGACCCCGGGCTCCACCAGGTCGAGCCCGGCGAAGAAGGCGGCGATCTCCTGCGGGGAGCGCAGACGGTAGGTGTTGGCCGACTGCCCGTTGTAGACCTCGACCGCCCGGTTGAGCGCCGCGTTGCCGTTGGTGCCGTCGCTCAGGGCCAGGTAGCTGCCCGGGGGCAGCGCCGAGAGCAGCGTGCCCAGCAGCTCCGCGGGACGCTCGGCGTCGGAGATCTGCCCCATGATCCCGAGTGCGGTCAGCGCGACCGGGCGGCTGAGGTCCAGGGTCCTGGCGGCTTCCGCCAGGATGCGTTCCGGGTCCCTGACATCGGCGTCGACGTAGGCGCAGGCACCCTCCGGGCTGCTGGTGAGCAACGCCTGAGCATGGGTGAGGACGAGGGGGTCGTTGTCCACGTACACGATGCGGCTCTCCGGCGCGATGCGCTGGGCCAGCTCGTGGGTGTTGTCCGCGGTGGGCAGTCCGGCGCCGATGTCGAGGAACTGGCGGATGCCGGCCTCACCGGCCAGGAAGCGAACCGCGCGTGCCAGAAACCGTCGTTGCAGCCGGGCGACCGCGGCGAACTCCGGGAACGTCGTCAGGATGACCTCGCCGGCCTCTTGGTCGACCGGATAGTTGTCCTTGCCCGCCAGCAGGTAGTTCCAGACACGGGCGGAGTGCGGACGATCGGTCCGCAGTCCGGCCCCGACTTCTTCACGCCGATTTGTCATGGGCGAAGCTTCACACAGGACTGCGTGAGCGGGGGCCGCCGGCCGAGCCACTGCTCGGCGTCCCAGGCCCGGAACCGCTCCACCTCGGTGAAGCCCAGCTTCGCCGCGAGGCGCATCGAGCCGGAGTTGGCGGTCTGGGTGGAGAGCACCACGGGCTCGCCGGGAAGGGCGTCGTCGAGCCAGTCGAGCGCCGCCGCGCACGCCTCGGCGGCATACCCGTGTCCCCACGCCCGCGGCAGGAACAGATAGCCGAGGTCGAGCTTCCCCACGGCGGCCGGACGAAGATGCTCCGTCGTCCGCCTGAGCAGGATCTGACCGATCATCACCCCGTCCAGAGCAACGACGAAACTCCCCGGCCACCGCTCGGGCACCACGGGCAGCTCGCGCTCCAGCTCGGCACGCGGCCGGGGACCGCCGAGACAGGTGTGCACCTCCGGCGACGCCAGCAGTTCGACGAACACCGCACGGTCCCGGGCCTCGGGCTCACGGAGCACCAGCCTCTCCGTCCTGATCGGCGCGGGTGGCCAGGCGACGGGTCCCAGGGACGACATGCGCGAAGGGTAGCAGCCCTGGAGGCGTGTCAACCCTGACGATCGTCAAGGGCCGGTGTTGCCGTTCGGCTCGGGTTCTCGGCCGTACGCGCTCCTACGTTCGGGCTCATGGAACGAGAACAGCGAAGGAAGGTCCGGGGCGGCCGGACGCTCGGCGTGCCCGCCGTGCTGGGGGCGGGAGCGGGGGTGGTCGCGTGGCTGTCGCCCGGCGGGCTGGGCGAGGCCGGTGCCGTCGAGGTGACCGGGGGTGCCTCGGCGCCCGCGTACCGGTCGGTGACGGGGGCGGTGGCGGACGCGCCGTCGTGGACGGGGTCCGCTCTGGAGGTGGCCACCGAGGGCACGCTCGTGATCCTCGGAGTGCTCCTGCTCCTGGTGTGGTGGACGGCGGTGCGCCGCAAGGACGCACGAGCGGTCGCCGGGACGGTACTGACCGGACTGGGCACCGTCGCGGCCTACGCGGTGAGTGAAGCGGTGAAGCTCGTGGTGGACGAGGAGCGTCCGTGCCGTGCGCTCGGCGCGGGAGCCGAGGCGGTCGCGGAGTGCCCCGGGGTGGGGGACTGGTCGTTCCCGAGCAACCACGCCACCCTCGCCACCGGGTTGGCCGTCGGTCTCGCCGTGCTGCGACCCCGGCTCGGCGTGATCACGCTGCCGCTGGCCGCCGCAGCCGCGCTGCTGCGCGTGCTGGTGGGGGTGCACTACCCGCACGACGTGCTCGCCGGTGCGGCGCTCGGCGGCGCCGTCGTGGCGGCGGTGCTCCTCGCGCTGCTGCCCCTTGCCCAGCGGACGGCCTCACGGTTGGGGAGGCTGCGGCGGAATGATCCCGGCCTCGTGGGCCACGACGGCGGCAGCGGCCCGGTTGTCGACGCCCAGCCTCGCCAGGATGGAACTGACGTGGGCCTTGACCGTCCCCTCCACCACATGGAGTCGCCGGGCGATCTGACCGTTGGACAGACCGCCGCCCAGCAGGGCCAGTACCTCTCCCTCCCGGGCGGTGAGCGCGGCGACCCGGCGGCGGGCGGTGGAGCGCCGGCCGGCCGACGTGCCGGCACCCGTGGCGGCGAGGTGCGCGACGACCCGGGCCGCGATCTTCGGTGACAGGTAGGCGGCGCCCTCGGCCACCGCGTGGACCGAGGCGATCAGTTCCTCGGGTTCGCCCGACTTGGTCAGGAAGCCTGCGGCGCCGCCGCCGAGCGCCTCGAGGATGTAGTCGTCCTCGCCGAAGGTGGTCAGCATGATGACGCCCGTACCCGGCACGGTGGCGCGGATCTCCGCGGCGGCGTCGATGCCGTTGACGCCCGGCATGCGGATGTCGAGTACGGCCACCGCGGGCCGGTGGCGCCGGACCAGTTCCACGGCGTCGTGCCCGTCGGCGGCCTCGGCGACGACGTCGATGTCCGGATCGGTGGCGAGGACGGAGCGTACCCCGGCACGGACCATCGGCTCGTCGTCGGCGATCAGCACCCGGATCATCGCGTGCTCACGGGGTGACCGTGCCCAGGGACACCAGGGTGTCCTTCCGGAAGCAGAGCCGGTAGGCGTCGCCGGACCGGTCGTCGAACCGGTCGGCCGTCATCGCGTAGTACTCGCACGTGGTGCCGTCTCCCGTGGGCTCGTGGGTCAGCGGTCGGTAGTCGGTCTGCCGCTCCGGCAGAAGACGCCGTACCTCGGAACGAGGTTGCCCCACGTGCAGGCGGGCGTAGTCGCGGGGGTCCAGGACCGACCGCGACGCCGACATCGTCTCCCCGACCATGAGCGCTCCGCTCAGCAGGGCTCCCGTCACGAGGGGCACCATGACCGCGGCGACCAGGGTCCGGCCGACCCGGCGCCGGGCGCGTCGGTGTTCCTGCGGCAGTGGGTCACCGCGCGGGTCCGGGGCGGAGAGCGGCGGCGGTGTGAGGTGCGGGGGTGAGGGTGTGTGCGGGATGCGCGCGACGACCGCGTACCCTCCGTCGCGCGGTCCGTGGTCGAACGAACCGCCGGTCAACCGCACACGTTCCTCGAGGCCGATCAGGCCGAGCCCTCCACCACCGGGTCGGGACCGCTCACCGGCGGCGGCCGACGGGGGGCCGTTCTCCACGACGACCTCCGTTTCCGCCGCCGCGTGGGTCACGCGGACGGTAGCCGTCGCGCCGGGCGCGTGTTTGACCACGTTGGTGAGGGCCTCCTGCACGACCCGGTGAGCCGCCCGTTCGGCCACGGGCGGCAGACCGTCCGACTCGCCGTCGACGCGCAACTCCACCATGAGCCCGGCCTCGTGGGCCTCGGAGGTCAGCCGGGTGAGACCGGAGCCGTCGGCGTCGAGCCCGGTGGTGCCGGTCTCCTCCCGCAGGACCCCGATCACCTCGCCGAGGCGGTCCACCGCGGCCGCCGCCCTGGCACGGATGTCCGCCGCCGCCCTTTGGTGGTGTTCCGCGAGGTCCGGCGCCAGTTTGAGGGCGCCGGCCGCCAGCGCGATCAGGCTGAGGTCGTGGCCGAGTACGTCGTGCATGTCCTGCGCGATACGCGCCCGCTCGCGCGAGCGGACCTGGTCGGCGATCAGCCGCTGCTCGCGCTGCAGTTGATCGGCACGCTCCCACCCGGCCCGGACGAGCTGCCGGTACTGGCACCAGAACCGGCCCGCGAACCAGGGCAGCATCGTGGCGGCGACCACCACGGTCACGAACCTGCCCGCCAGCGGGAGCCAGGCGGGAACGACGGACAGCGCCGTCACACCGGCCGCGAGGATCGCGACCAGGGCGAGCGCCGTCGGAGCCGTCCGCCCGGGCCGCCGCCCCGCGAGGAACGCGGTGACGGCCGTCGGGACGGTCCACCACGGGCTCGTCGCGCTCAGACCGGCGGTCAGCGCGGTGGCCCCGATGAGCAGGGTCCCGGGGTCACGCGCCCACCGCGGGAAGACGATTGCCCTCGTACTTCCGGTCCGGCCGTTGGCCGTTGTGCTCTCCACGGAGGTGACGTTACGGACCTCGGACGCCCGCCGACCACTGCCGAAAGTCTCATACGGCAGACCAGGGTCTCCGGACGCCCGGGTGCCGGGGGCTAGAGGCCGAACTCGAGGTGCTCGATGTCCGTGAAGCGGACCTCCTCCAGGCTGCCGGCGCGGCGGCCGCCGTCCTGGAAGTACACCTCCTTGAGGGCTTCGGCCGCGATCTCCTGGAGACGGGCGTCGCCGGCACCGGCTTCCCGGGCGTCGAAGAGACGGGCCGCGTACTGCGGAGGCAGGGCGACGGTCAGGTGCCGCACGCGGTCCTGGTCGGTCGACCCGACCGGCGCGGTGTAACCCATGCGGGCGCGGGTGTCGATGACGATGCCGTCGGTGGTCGCCGCCCGCTGCCGCGCCCTGGCCCGGACCTGCGGCTGCCAGCGCTTGCGCACCTCGCGTTCGAGGCGCGCGGCGAGATCCGGGCGGGGCCTCTTGATCTGGCCCTTCACATACCGCTCGACGGTGCGCTGGGAGACCTGCAGCAACCGGGCCACCGCCTTGGTGCCCTTGAGCTGCCTGACCAGGTACCGCATCTGCGCGGGCGCGCTCTTGGGCGCCGGTCGGGTGAACGCCTTCTGCACCGCGGCGTCCAGGCCGTCCCCGAACACACTCATCGTCCGCTACTCCCCGTTGTCGACGTCGGTGACGGTGCCGTCCTTGATGTACCGGGCGAGGTTGAGCTCCGGGGCGTCGAACCGCTCGCGGACCTCCTCGCCCCACAACACGCTCTGGGTGCCCTCGTGCTTGACGAGCCCCGGATTGACGCCCAGTTTGAAGCCGCCCGGCAGGGGCTTGCCGTCCCGGTAGGGCAGGAAGTCCAGCGGCGAGGTGCCGTCGGCCGCGTAGACGACGCAGTCGGACAGGACCGCGACCGGGTACTGCCCGGTGAACGCCGCGTGCTTGACGATCTTCCGGTGGAGGTTGACCCGGGTACGGGAGATGACCGCCGCGCGGATGTCCGGCCGCCAGGTGGGGCGGGACAGGGCACGCCACGGTTCGCCGGGCCGCCAGCCCTCACCGCGAGGCCGCTCGCGCAGCTTGCCCAGACCGCCCTTGACCGTCGCCTTGATGGCGGAGGCGACGACGGCGAGCTGCGGGTCGCGTTCCCGGTAGCCGTCCATCGCCGCCAGGAAGTCGGCGGGCGCCAGGTCGGTGCCCACGCCGAGGTCGGCCATGGTGGCGAGGTAGGCGTCCCGCAGCCGCTGGTACCAGCCGTCCAGGTACCGGCCGTTCTCGTACCGGAGGTACGCCTCGACCGGCCGCACCTCGTAGCCCAGCTCCACCGCGTACGCCACGGTGGGCGTCGCGTACCAGGCCGGGCCCGTGGGGCGCTCGCCCTTCGGGGTGAACGGGCTGGGCAGCAGCTCCGCGTCCAGCTCCGCCCACCTGTCCTTGCCGACCTTCACCCGGGCAAGGTCGACGTGGGACAGGTCCACGAGCCAGGAGCCCGGCAGCTTCGGGTCGAACACCGGCGCCCTGACGCGGGTGGGTCCGCCGAGGCCGACGACCAGGCCGTTGGCCCCGGCGGCGAAGGCCATGTTGACGTCGATGCCGACCAGGTGCCGCAGGGTGCACTCGTCGTCGGTCAGCGGCCGCGCCCAGTCGTACGCCTCCTCGAACAGCTTCTCGCCGGGCCCGCGCACATGGAACCGGGGGAGTCCCTTGAGCAGTGGATGCCCGTCGGGTGCCTCGCACGGCGCGCAGTCCACCGGATCCGTGCCCAGCGAGCCGGGGTTGCGCTCGGGATGCCGTTTGCCCGTCGCGTCGGGGCCGGACGCGCGAGTCGCCGGGTGCAGCGCGGTCATCAGCTCCAGGCCGGTCACCGCGGTCGATCCGCGCGGCGTCATCACCCGGGACGCGTACACGCCCAGGACGCGGGCGAGTTCGGCCGGCGGGAGCTGCCCGGCCTCGCCCCAGTGCCGGGAGTCGAGCGCGTGCCAGGACGGGATGCACAGCTGCACGCAGGCCCGCGCGGACCCGGTGGCCGGGCGGTAGATCCGCGCCCACGGCCCGAACCCGCGCTTGGTCAGCTTCCATTCCGCGCGGGCCAGCTGCTTGACAACCTTGTGGCCCTCGCGGAGCCGCCCGGCGAGCCGTTCCTCCTCGGTGAGGGTGACGGGGAGGCCGTAGCGCTTCAGCGCGCCCTCGGTGAGCACGAGCAGCGGGTCGGCGTCCTTGCCGGGGCCCGACAGCTTCGGCTGGCCGAGCCTTGCCTCGGACAGCGTCCAGTCCACCAGGGCCGGGACGCTCCTGGCGGGCACGTCCAGCACCAGACCGCCGGTGCAGTACGCCAGCACCCGTCCGTCACCGTCCACGTCGACGACCGCCAGTGGCCCGTTCTCGAACCGCGGGTCGCGGCCGTCCTCCGCGGCACCGGACGGAGCCGCCTGCCGCACACTCGGACGGCGCGCCGTCGACGACGGCCCGGTGGTGGGCGCAGGACCCGGGACGGGCTTAGCACCCGGAGCGGGGGGCGGGGCCTGTTCGACCGCCGTGACGAGCGCGGACCCGGAGTCCGGCCCCGTGGACGGTTTCCGGACCTCCGCCGCGTCGGGGACGCTGCCCTCCGGCGGCGCGGGGTAGAGCTGCGCGAGCTTGTCCAGCAGCCGCGCGTACGCCTCACGCTCCGGTCCGCGGGGCTCGGTCGGCTTCTTGGGCGACTCCCAGCCGGACACCGTGGCCCGGCGCACCTTCAACGCGGCGGCGACTTCGTCGAGGGTCAGACCGTGCGCGACCCTCAGCCGCTTGCGCTCCTCCGCCGGCGGCAACGGAGAACGGGACGCGACCAGCGCGTCGACCGCGTCGAACAACTCGGACATGGAACACCTCCCGGACCCACACGCTACCCCTAAGCCGTACGGACACCGTACGAACCGCGTACGCATGCCGGCCCCTTGGACGGCCCCACGGGCGGCCCCTGCGTGGCGCACCTTGCCTGATCTATCGAGAAACGATAGATTCCCATCGCGGTTCGATCGAAGGAGTGATGATGGGAAAACTGACCGTGCTCGCACTGCGCGCGGTGCTCGTGGCACTGCTCGCCGGCTCGGTGTTCGTGCAGACGGTGATGGCGGTCCTGCTGGCCGTCGACGTCGAGGACAGCGCCCTCTCCGGCCGGCTCGTCCCGATCCTGACGATCGTGGTCCTCGGCGTGGCGGCGGCCCAGGTCGTCCTGGTCTGCGTGTGGCGGCTGGTGACGATGGTGCGGCGCGGCACCGTCTTCTCGCTCGCCGCGTTCCGGCACGTACACCTGATCATCGGCGCGTTCCTGGCCGCCTCCCTGCTGGTGTTCGCGCTCGGGGTCGTCCTGGCGCCGGGCGAGGCCGTCGCGCCGGGCATCGTGCTCCTGCTGGGCGGAGCCGCGCTGGCCGTCTTCGGGGTGGCGCTCGTCGTCCTGGTGCTGCGGATGCTGCTCGCCCAGGCCGTCGCGCGGGACGTGGAGGCGTCGCGGATGCGGGCCGAGCTGGCGGAGGTGATCTGATGCCGATCGTCGTGGACATCGACGTGATGCTGGCCAGGCGGAAGATGTCCGTGGGCGAACTCGCGGAACGGGTCGGCATCACCCCCGCCAACCTGGCCGTGCTCAAGAACGGCCGCGCCAAGGCGGTGCGGTTCACCACGCTCGCGGCTCTGTGCGAGGTACTGGAATGCCAGCCGGGGGATTTGCTGCGCTGGGAGGCGGAAACACCGGCGGAGGCCGTACCCTCCGGAACGGCGTCCGCGGGTCCGGGCTCCTAGCCTCGGCGCGCCTCGACGGCGGCGGGGCTCACGGTCCGGCGGAGTCGGGCGCGGCCTGCCGCTCGCCGGCGTGCAGGGAGCCGAGGAGGGCCAGGGCGTGGGCCGACGGGCTGCCCGGCTCGGCGTGGTAGATGACGAGTTGCTGCCCCGGCGCGTCGCGGACGTCGAAGGACTGGTACGTCAGGGAGAGGGCGCCGACCTCCGGGTGGAGGAGCTGCTTGGCGTCCCTGGTCTTGCCGCGCACGGAGTGCTGCGCCCACAGGCGCCGGAACACGGCACTCTGCTCGGTGAGCGCGTCCACGAGCCGGCCCAGAGGCGGGTGGTCGGGGTCGTGGCCTGCCGCCTGGCGCAGGTTGGCGACCACGGCCTGGGCGGCCCGGTCCCAGTCCTGGTAGAACTGCTTGCCCACCGGGTCGAGGAAGACCATGCGGGCCAGGTTGTCCGCGGGCGTGAAGGGGACGAAGAGCGCGTCGGCCAGGGCGTTGGCGGCCAGCAGGTCGAGGGTGCGGCTCATGACGAAGGCCGGGGTGTGGGCGTAGCCGTCCATCAGCTGGCGCAGCGCGGGGCTGACCTGCTCGCTGACGTGCAGCGAGCCCCGGGCGGCCGGCGCCACTCCGGCCAGGCGGTGCAGGTGGAGGTGAGCGTCCGTGTCGAGGAGCAGTGCGCGGCCGAGAGCGTCGAGCACCTGCGGTGAGGGGTGGCGCTCGCGGCCCTGCTCCAGCCGGGTGTAGTAGTCGGCGTTGACCCCGGCCAGAACGGCGACCTCCTCGCGGCGCAGCCCGGCCACCCTGCGCACGCCGTGACTCGCCATACCGACGTCCTGCGGCCGCAGTCCGGCGCGGCGCGCGCGCAGGAATTCCCCGAGGTGGTTGTCGTCCATGCCCCCAAGGCTAGGCGATGGTCCGGTGCGCTTCCTGGGTGTGCCGCACCCAGGGTGAGACCGGCCATCACCTCGGCTACGTCGACGACACCGGCTTCACCGCCACCGACGAGCCCGGGGCCAGCCGGTGGTAGCGGGCCGGGACGCCCGGGCCCCGTTCGCCGAGGAAGCCCTCGACCATCGTCGTGCCGATGTCGTTGAGGGCGCCGTCGTGCACGGCGTAGGCATCGTGGGGAGCGACCTCGCGCACGTAGTCGATCAGATCGCCGACCGTGGACCAGGGCGCGTGCACGGGCAGCAGCAGCGTGTCGACGGGAGTGCCGGGGACGGTCAGGGCGTCGCCGGGGTGGAACAGGGACTCGTCCACCAGGAAGCCGATGTTGGGAATGCGCGGGACGTCCGGGTGGATGACCGCGTGCCAGGTCCCGTGGACCCGGATGTCGAAGCCCGCCACGCTGAAGGCGTCCCCGTCCCCGGTGGTGACGACCTGGGTGCCGAGGCCGTCCAGGCGCTCCGCGACCGAGGCGTTGGTCCAGATGCGCAGCCCCGGACGCTCTGCTGCCGCCCGGCGCAGCACCTCCTCCGAGAAGTGGTCGAAGTGCTCGTGTGTGACGAGCACGGCGTCAGCGCCGTCCAACGCCCCGGGGTCGGTCAGACCGCCCGGGTCGATGACCAGGCGGCACCCGTCCTTCTCGAGCCGCACACACGCATGACCGAACTTGGTGAGTTTCATGACAACAACGTCCCTCTCATCTCCACCGAAATGAATTTGTACAACCTAACTGTACAACTAGACGATGAAGATGCGACTAGGATGACCCCATGGACGAAGACACGCTGGCTGAGGAACTGCGGCGGTCGATCGGGGAGCTGGTCCGTGCCGTGCGAGCCGTGGACACCATGCCTCCCGGCGAGGCCGCCATCCTCGGATACCTCGACCGTGACGGCCCCTTGACGACGGCCGACCTCGCCCGCCTGCGCGGCGTCACACACCAGTCGGCCGCCAAGTCGGTCAAGGACCTCACCGCCGACGGCCTGGTCCACAGCGAGCGGCACCCCGGCGACGGGCGCAAGTTCCTGCTGCGCCTCACCGACGCCGGCCGCTCCCGCCTCCAGCGGGAACGCACCCTCCGTGCGGGTGCCCTCGGCACCGCCATCCGCGAGACCTTCGACCCCGATGAAAGGCGACGGCTGGGCGAGTCCGTAGCCCTGCTGTCCCGCCTGACGGCCCACCTCACCGGACGCTGACGGGCTCAGAGGCAGTCTGGTCAGGCGTTGAGCGCCGGTGCGCGCGGGTCGCCGGTGCGCTGCGTTCCCGCCAGGTAAGGCCAATAGGCGACGTTGCCCCCGTATGGCATGGTCACTAGAGTCGGTCGCGTGACTGCCGGGTCGGCCATGGGCCACGCACGAGTGAGGTTCCCGGCCTCGGCGTGAGCGCGAGGCGGGCAAGAGCCCCGCCGCCGTTTCTCCGCGTCCGAGTGCCCGGCGCCCGCACAGGGCGCCTCGTTCCAGCGGTTCCCACGACCGGAGACACACCTCTGATGTCCACTGACCAGCAGCCCTCGCTTGCATCCGAACTGCCGCCGGGTGGCGTGCAGTTGAACCACACCGCCGTCTACGCGCACGACCGGCACCTGTCCGCCGAGTTCCTCTCCGTGGTCCTGGGCTTGAAGGTCGGCGCCCCGTTCGGGCCGTTCCTGCCCCTCGATCTCGGCAACGGCGTGACGCTCGACTTCTACGAGAAGAGGGACGAGCCGATTCAGTCGCAGCACTACGCCTTCCTCGTCCCCGACGAGCGGTTCGACGCCGTCATCGCCCGTCTTGAGGCGCTCGGCGTCACCTACTACGCCGACCCCGGTCACACCGAACCCGGCCGGATCAACCGCCTGTTCGGTGGTCGCGGCGCCTATTTCGACGACCCGGACGGTCACAACATGGAGGTCATGACTCGGCCTTACGTCCGCCCTTAGGGCGGAGCAGGCCGGTGGAGACGGTCCAGAGGCGCTCGGCGGTGGCCGGGTCGAGCGCCCACTCCTTGACACCGTGCGGGTGTCGCGCGAGGTCGGCGTCGTCGGGCACCGTGTAGGCCTCCTGCGCGTCGTCGAGATAGTGGCCTCCGGAGTGGGCGAACTCGGGGGCGACGGCCGCGACGACCGTGGTGGCGGCCCCCTGCTCGACCGTTTTGTACGTGAAGACTCCGGCGGCCTCGGCCGCGTCCAGCGACGCCTTCTGTTCCGGCGTGAAGTTCCGCTGCAGCCCCGTCGCGACACCGCCGGGGTTCACCGCGTTGGCCACGATCCCGTCGGACGCCCACAGACGGGTCGCCTCGACCGCGAAAAGGGAGTTCGCCGTCTTCGACTGGGCGTAGGCGATCTGCGGGTCGTAGCCGCGGCGCTCGAAGTGGAGGTCGTCGAAGTCGACGCCGGCCCGCATGTGCGCCGTCGAACTGACCGAGACGATCCGTGCCCCGTCGCGGTCGGCCGCTCCCCGGGCCAGGGCGTGGTGCAGTCCGGTGGCCAGGGCGAAGTGGCCGAGGTGGTTCGTCGCGAACTGCAACTCCCAGCCCTCACGGGTCCGTTCGAGACCGCCGGTGACCACGCCGGCGTTGTTGACGAGCAGGTGGAGCGGGCCGCTCCACACGTCGACGAACCGGGCGACGGTCTCCCGGTCGGCGAGGTCGAGCCGGACGACGCGGGGCCGGACCCCACCGGTCGACTTCCCGATCGTCTCGGCGACGGTGTCTCCCGCGGCCGTGTTGCGGACGGCGAGCGTCACTTCCGCCCCCGCGGCGGTCAGTGCACGAGCCGTCTCGATGCCGAGTCCGGAGGAGGCCCCTGTGACGATCGCGCGGACACCGGCGAGGTCGATGTCCTCCAGCACCTCGTCCGCCGTGCTGGAGGAGGTGAAGGGCGTACAGATGAGCCGGCGGGTATCCATGCCTCTACTATACGAACTAGACGATACTTGTATAGTGCGGTCGGCGCTCGTATGCTGGCCCCCATGAACAGTTCCGACGCCGGCCGACCGCCCTCGGCAGGTGCCGATGCCGACCGTCGAACCATGGTCCTGGAGTCCGCCATGGCCACGTTCGCGCGGTTCGGCTACCGCAAGACGTCGATGGAGGACGTGGCCCGTGCGGCGCACATCTCCCGGCCCGGGCTCTACTTCCTCTTCTCCTCGAAGGAGACGCTGTTCCGGGCCGCGGTGACCCAGGCCCTGGACCGCGACATCACCGCGGTCGAACAGGTCCTGTCCGACCGCGGCCGCCCCCTGCCGGAGCGTCTCGTCGAAGCGTTCGACCAGTGGGCCGGCCGCTACGTCGGCGGCCCGCTGACGCACGATGCCGCGACGGTCATCGACGACAACCCCGACATCCTCGGAGAGATCGTCGAGACCGCGCCGCGGCGTTTCGAGCAGCTGATCACCGACGCGATCGCCGTCGAGTCAGGGCGGGAGGCGGCCCTCCTCGTCGCACAGACGCTGATCAGCGCATCGATCGGCCTCAAGCACCAGGTCGCGTCGAGGGAGTCGTACCTCGAACGGCTGGCGGCCGCCGTCGGTCTCCTGGTGCGCTGAAGCGGTTCACTACCCGGCCGCACGGGTGGTCAGGTCCTCGTCCGTGATGGTGCGGGTCACCCGGCAAGGTGTTCCGACCGCGATGGACATCGGGGGAATGTCGCGGCTGACGACACTGCCGGCGCCGATGACCGACCCGTATCCGATACGGACCCCGGGCAGCACCACCGCGTTGCTGCCGATCCACACCTTGTCCTCGATCACGATCGGTTCGGAGAACCTCCCGAAGTCGACGCGTCGGGAAGGGTGCACCGGATGCCCCGTCGTCGTCAGCGTCACGCTGGGGGCGATCATCACTCCGTGGCCGACGCGTATCTCCACGTCGTCGACGAACGTCAGGTTCACGTTCCCGAAGAAGTCGTCGCCGACATGGACGTTACTGCCGAACCCGGCGTGGAACGGCGGCAGGAGCACGGTCCGTTCACCGACCGAGCCGAAGATCTCGGTCAGCAGCGACCGGCGCTTCTCCGCCTCGCTCGGCGGGGTGTGGTTGTACTCGAAGATCTGCTCCGTTCGACGCAGAGGGGACTGGAAGGCCGCTTCCGACTCGGTGTAGACGAGCCCCTCGGCGATCCGGGCCAGGACTCCTTCCTCGTGACTGTCCGCCACAGGGAGACGCTCCTTTCGCTTCGCCGACCGCGCGCCGCACGCGCCTGTCATGCCCTGACGATACGTACCGGCGTGTGACGTCCGGTCGGTCGCTCTCGAAGGGAAGGAAGCAGGCAGCCGTCACCCCGCGAGGAGGCCGGCCGACGACGTCGAGGCGCTCGAGACGTTCGGACCGCGCGGCGGCAGGTGAACAGCGGCGAGCGGGCCGGCACCCGTGCTGGCGATGCGACATCAACCCGGTGGGCGGGTGACGGCCCTTACCGCTGCGGTGCCGCTACTCGTCGATCGCCGCTCCGAAGCGCGCGTTGGCCGTCGGGGCTGAGAGACGTGCCCCGTCGTAGGTCCATGTGCCGCGGGCGACGAGGCCGGACGGCGACGCGGGCAGCACCCAGACGAAGCCGTCGTCGGTGTTCTCGCCCGGTGCCGCCGCCAGCAGGCCGAAGAGGCCGTCCTTGTTGGCGTCGATCAGCCGGACCTGGCCGCCCCAGCGGTCGGACTTCTCCGCCGTTCCGGGGATGTCGGCGAGCTGCTGGTCGAAGCTCTTCACCCCGGTGCCGCTGAATCCGGTCCGGTCGCCGCGCAGCACCCACACGGCGCCCGCGTCGGCCACGGTGCCGATGTCCTCGCCGGGCGCACCGACGGCCAGGTCGGGGTGGCCGTCGCCGTCGGTGTCCCCGGCCGACAGTTCGGCACCCCACTGGTCACCCGCTTCCGCGGTCCCGGGCACGCCGGGGGAGTCCTGGGTCCAGTGCTGCGCCGGCTCGGGCTCGAGCCCGGACAGGTCGCCGCGCCCGAGGTAGAGGGTGATGCCGCCGCCCGTCGGTGCGCCGGCCGCGGTGTCGCCGATGACGAGGTCGTCCTGTCCCGTGCCGTCCCAGTCGCCGGAGACGACGGCCGGACCACCCGGGAACGTACCCCCGTCGCCGAGACCGGCGAGGTCCGGTGCGCCGTGCAGCACGTGCACCGTGCCGGTGCCCGGCTGCTCGCCGGTGGTGACACCGGAGACCGCCAGGTCGGCCCAGGAGTCCTCGTTGTAGTTGCCGTGGGTGAGGCCGCGGAACGCGAAGCCGGTGTCCGCCGGTGCGAACTCGCTCGCCCGCACACGGTGCTCCGACAGCGTCGGGCGCCGCGCCGCCTGGCCGGGCGTGAGGGTGAAGAACAGCAGCGCGTCGTCCTCCAGGACGGCCAGGGAATCACGCGGATCGGCGTCCGGGTCGGCCGGGTCGGGGGCGAAGTACCGGGCCGCTTCGACGGCCCGCCCGAAGTGGGCGTTCGCCCGCGGGTCGTCGTTCTCCAGCCAGGTGCTGTCGGAGCCGTGCAGTCCGGTCGGCGATCCCCAGAAGACGACGGCACCGCCCGTGTCGGGCAGCCCGGCGAGGTCTTCACCCGGGATGCCGACGACGGCGTCGTCGTACCCGTCGTTGTCCAGGTCTCCGGAGGCGACGGCCCCGCCGAAGCCGTCGCCGGTTTCGACTCCGCCGGGTACGCCGGAAACGTTCTGGTGGAGCACGCTCTTGTTCGTCGTGCTCAGACCGCTGGACGAGCTGTACTGCACGGTGACGTAGCCGGCGCCCGGGGCACCGCTCACCGTGGCACCCGGGGCGCCGGTCAGCACGTCGTCGTAACCGTTGCCGTCGTAGTCGCAGTTGCGCTGCTGCCATCCGATGGACGGAAAGGGCACGACGGTCTGGGCGGCGGGTGCCGCGGGGGCGGCGACGACCGCGCCGCCCGCGACGGTGAGGAGTGCGGTGGCCGTGACGGCCGCTCGTCTGAGGTGATGCACGGGAGGACCTCCCTGGTCTCCGAGTGCCCACGGCTGCCCGGCGGCCGCGGCGGGTGACGGCGAGGACCGTGCACGTCTCCCGCTGTGGAGCAGTGCGGTGAGGGCACGGACCGTACCGCGTTCACCGAGTAGACGTCCGTACGTGGTCGAAGGTTGTACGCGCCCCGGTGCCGTCCCGAGGCCCCGCACGCCATGGCGGCCGCGGGGGTGGTGCCAGCACCCCTCCTGATCCGGGCCCTGGGCCACCTGCCTCACCGGCGACGGTGGAGGAGGGTTGCTCCCGTCACCACCAGCCCGGTCACAGCCGGACACCGACCATGGAACGGGGAAGCAAGATGGCCAGTCACACCCGGCGGAAAGTCCTCAAGGGCGCAGCGGTCGCGGCAGCAGGCAGTGTGGTGGGGAGCGGCCTCGGTCCCGGCTTCTTCACCGCGGCGGCGCAGACGACTCCCGAAGCCTCGCGGAGCGGCGGGACCGGGACAACCCCGTTTCTGGAAGGGGCCTTCGCACCGGTCACCGAGGAGCTGACCGCCTTCGGCCTCAAGGTCATCGGCCGCGTCCCGCGCGACCTGGACGGCCGCTACCTGCGCAACGGCCCGAACGCGCTCGGCGTCGAGGACGTCCGCGCACACCACTGGATGATCGGTGACGGAATGGTGCACGGGGTCCGGCTGCGCGGCGGGCGCGCGGAGTGGTACCGCAACCGCTGGGTGCGGTCCTCGCAGGTGACGGCGAAGCTGGGGGAGACCTGCCCCGGCCGGGTACCGCCGGACGACTTCGCGTGCAACACGCACGTGATCCCGTACAAGGGCCGCATTCTCGCGATGCAGGAAAGCGGGCCGCTGCCGTACGAGCTGGACGGCGAACTCGGCACCGTGCGCCCGTACGACTTCCGATCCACGCTCAAGGGCCCCCTTGCCGCGCACACCAAGTACGACGCGGTGGCCGACGAACTGCACGCGATCGCCTACTACCCCACCTGGGACCATGTGCGTCACATCATGATCGACCGGACCGGCAGGGCACGGCCGGCCACGCGGATCCCCGTCGCGGACGCGCCGATGATGCACGGCTTCGCGCTCACCGAGAAGTACGTCGTGATCGTGGACGTTCCGATCACCTTCGACGGTGCCGCCGCGGAGGCCGGCGCGATCGTGCCCTACGTGTGGAACGACGGGCACCCCATGCGCATCGGGCTGCTGCCGCGCGCCGGTGGCACCACACGCTGGTTCGAGATCGACCCCGTGTACTACTCGCACACCCTCAACGCCTACGACCACGGCGACACGGTCGTGTTGGAGTACATCGGTTTCCCCGCGCCGTTCTACGCCGCCGGGCGCGGCAACGGCGGACCGTCCGCGACCGGTTCCCCCACGCTCGACCGGTGGACGATCGACCTGCGCGCCGACCGGGTCCGCGGCACTCGGCTGGACGACCGTCCGCAGGAATTCCCCCGCATCAACGAGTCCCTGGTCTCACGACGACACCGCTATGCCTACACCGCGAGCGCGGCCGAGATGTGGCGCGCGTACGACGCCGTCGACGGGGCGTGCCCGGACGAGAAGTTGAGCAACCACCTGGTGAAGCACGACATGCTGCGGGGCCGCAGACACGTCCACCGCTTCCCCGGGGGCGCGGCGGTCAGCGAGCCGGTGTTCGTCCCCCGGCGCGGCGCGCGCGACGAGGACGACGGCTACGTCCTGTCGTACGTGAACGACCCCGACCGTGGCGCGACCGACCTGGTGATCCTCTCGGCCCAGGACTTCGACGGTCACCCGCTGGCCCGCATCCAACTGCCGGGCCGGGTACCGCTGGGATTCCACGGCAGCTGGATCGCGGACGCCTGAGCCCGGCCCTGCCGGACCCTCAGACCTGGCAGCGGTCGGCGGCGAAGAGGCGCCCGGCGGACATCGCAGCGCACGCCGTCGACACCGCACGCGGCCACTGCCCGGCTCCGGCCTCGGACTCGCCGTGGCCCGCCGGATCGCCCACGCTCACGACGCCGAACACCCCACCGGCGGAGGGCTCTCTTCCCTTCGGCGAGGGCATCGCCGAGCGGCGGCATCCGGACGCCGTCGCCGAGGGTGGCTTCAGCGGTGCCTGATGCCGGTCCGGGCGCCAGGAGCAAGGGTGGGCTCGGTGACGGGTGCGTCGCCGAGCGCCCGGTCGACGGCGGCCAGCAGGTCGTCGGGCAGCGAGACGCCGGAGGCGGCGGCATTGGCGTGGACCTGCTCGGGGCGAGAAGCACCGGTGATGGCGGAGGCGACCTCGCTGCGGCGCAGGACCCAGGCGAGCGCCAGGGTGGGCATGCTCATCCCGGCCTGCTCGGCGATCGGGACGAGGCGCTGGACCGCTTCGAGAGTGGCTTCGCTGTAGACCAGGTCCTTGGACACGGCCATGTCGGCGGAGGCGAAACGGCTCCCCTCCGGCACAGGCTGCCCGGGCTGGTACTTGCCGGTGAGCACGCCCTGGGCGAGCGGGGACCAGACGATCTGGGAGATGCCGTTCGCGGCGCACAGGCCGAAGACCTCGGCCTCGGGGGCCTGCCACAGCATGGAGTACTGCGGCTGGGAGGAGACGAACAGGTCGGGTCCGGCGAGGTCGACCGCGGCCTGGATCTGCTCGGGGGTCCACTCGCTGAAACCGATGTAGCGGGCCTTCCCCTGCTCGACGACCTTCCGGAACGCCTCGACGGTGTCCTCGATCGGCACCGCGGGGTCGAAGCGGTGCGCCTGGTACAGATCGACGTGATCGGTCTTCAGACGGGTGAGGGAGGCATCGATCTGCTGGGCGATCTGTGCCGGGGACAGGCCCTGGTCGGCCGGGTCGTCCGACATCGGGAAGTACACCTTGGTGGCCAGGACGTAGGAGTCGCGGGGGTGGGCCGAGAGGATCTCACCCCAGGCCGTCTCGGCGGCGCCCTGTCCGTAGACGTTGGCGGTGTCGAAGAAGTTGATGCCCGCCTCGAACGCCGCCTCGGTGCAGGCGCGGGTCCGGTCGGCCTCGATGCCGCCGGAGTAGGTGAGCCAGGACCCCAGGGAGATCTCCGAAACCTCGAGGTCCGAGCTGCCGAGCTTGCGGTAGCGCATGGTCGCTCCTTACGTCAGTGGGTCACATGATCAGTATGGAGACGCCCGCCCCGGTGCGCGAAGCGGCGTTTCGCCGCCCTCCGAGAGGCCGTTACGGTGCCGGCGTTTCCAGGTGCCGGAGAGATGAGGTCAGGGGATCCTCTTGATCACCGTCGCCGGTACCCCCGCGACGACGCTCCGGGCGGGAACGTCACGGGTCACGACGGCACCGGCGGCGACCACGGCGTCAGCACCGATGGTCACCCCTTGCAGGATCACGGCGGACGCCCCGATCCAGACGTTGCGTCCGATCCGGATCGGGGCCGATGTGATCCCGGTGCGCCGCTGTGCCGGTTCCAGCGGGTGCCCGGAGGTGATCAGGCTGACGTCGGGGCCGAGCATCACGTCGTCGTCGATCTCGATGCCACCGACGTCGTTGAAGCGGCAGCCCTGGTTCACGAAGACGTTGCGGCCCACCCGGATATTCACACCGTGGTCGGTGAAGACGGGCGGGATCAGGTGGAAGGTCTCATCCACCGCCTGTCCGGTGAGTTCGCTCCATCGCTCTCGAATCTCCTCCTGCTGGGCGTACGCAAGCGTGTTGATCTGCTCGGCCATGCCGATCGCCCGCTGCACCTTCTGCACAAAGTTCATGTCATCCTCCCGGCAACAACCGTCCCGTGAACGCTGCGAGTGAACCAACGCCGCGACCTCTCGGGCAAACAACCTCTGGAGCACCGGCCACAACCTCTGGTTGTGTCGCTACGATCCGGGCATGGATGTCGAAGCGGTCCGGACGTTCGTGGCGGTGGCCGACGGCGGGCAGTTCCAGGCGGCGGCCGACGAGCTGGGCATCAGCCAGCAGGCGGTGTCCAAGCGCATCGCGGCCCTCGAGAGACACCTCGGAGTCGCACTCCTGGTGCGGACCTCCCGCGGGTCGCGGCCGAGCCTCGACGGACAGGTCTTCCTGCCCCATGCCAGGAAGATCCTGACCGCCGTCGCACAGGCCGAGCACGCCGTGCGGCCAGACAGCAGGCCCCTGCGGGTCGACGTCCTCAACCGGCGCATCGCCCCGGCCCAGGCCGTCCACCGCTTCTACCGCTCCCGCCCCGAGACCGACCTCGACGTGGTCACCCTGAGCCGGGAGAACGCGGCCCAGGCGGCCCAGGCCGTGCTGGAGGGAACGGTCGACGCCACCTTCCGCGCGCTGCCGGCGGACCAGGTCCCTGCCGGAATCACCGCCGAACGCATCCTGGACGCCCCTCTGCAACTCCTGGTGGGGCCTGCCCACCCGCTGGCGAACGCTCCCGCGATCAGGCCGGCGGACCTCGCGGCGCACCGCATCTGGGTTCCCGGGATCCGACCCGGCACGGAGTGGTCAGCGTTCTACGACGCGCTGTCCGAGGAGTTCGGACTGAGCATCGACGCCCTCGGCCCGAACTTCGGTGACGAGGCCCTCATGGACGCGCTGGCCGACTCGGCCTCTCTTGCCACCCTCGTCGGCGCCGGGGACCGGTACCTCTGGCCCCGGAGCCACGACTTGCGCCGCATCCCCCTGCACGACCCGACACCGGTCTACCCGCACACCCTCCTGCTCCGCACCGGAGACCGGCACCCGGTGCTGACCGAGCTGCGCGACCACCTGCGCGCGACGGCGACCGACCCGTCCGGTGAGGTGTGGGTGCCGCGTTGGGCGCGCACCTGACGCCGTCGTCCGTTTGCCCCACCGGCCTCCTGCGCACGTGACCGGCCAGGGCACGGGCCGGGGTGGCATCCGACGGTCAGGGACGGGAGCGCGAGGACCCACTTGATACGGTGCAGGCCACGATGTCCGCGACGACTCCGATCTGGGTAAGGAGCACGGCAGTGCCCCTGGTTTCTGTGGTGATGCCGGTACACAACTCGGCCGCGACTCTCGGTGCCTCGGTGCGCTCCGTCCTCGCGCAGACCCACACGGACGTCGAACTGCTCGTCACCGACGACGCGTCCACCGACGACTCCATGGACCTGCTGCGGGACCTGGCGGACCAGGACGGGCGTGTGCTCCCGCGGGCGGCGCCCGAGCAGGGCGGCGCGGCCAGGGCCCGTAACCTCGCCCTGGCACGGGCGCGGGGGGAGTACGTGGCGTTCCTGGACAGCGACGACATGTGGCTCCCGGAGAAGCTGGAGCGACAGCTCGCGTTCGCCGCCGAAGGCGACGCCCCGCTGACGTTCACCTCCTACTACAAGGTCGCCGGCGACTACACGGGTGAGGCCTGCGACTTCACGCCGAACGGCCGTGTGGTCGCGGCAAGGGACCGTGTGACGTACAAGGACATGTTGGTGCAGGACCACATCGGTGCCCTGACCGCCATGTACGACCGGACCGTGCTGGGTACGAGGCTGATGCCGGACATGCCGAAGCGGCAGGACTACGCGCTGTGGCTGTCGATCATGAGGGACGGCCACCCTGCCCGGGGACTGCGGGAACCGCTGGCGGTCTACCGGGCCGGCCGGGCGGGATCGCTGTCCTCGAACAAGCTGGCGCTGGTGGAGCACAACTGGAGGCTGTACCGAGAGCACGAACACCTGTCGGTCCCGCGGTCCACGCTGGCCCTGTCCGGGTCCGTGTGGCACTCGCTGCGCAAGTCCCGGATCTGAGCCGGCCCGCTGGGCCGGCAGGGGTCCCGGCGGGCGAGCCCGAAGACCATGCCATGGCCGGTCTCGCGGCGCACTGACCACGAGCATCCACCTTGCCTCCGACGACGGGGTGCTCACTGCGGCCACTGGCTTTTCGTGCTGACCGCCGCCGGACAGGCTGGTGACGCGCCCGCTTTCGCTGCTCCGCTCTCCGCTCTCCGCTCTCCGCTCACGATCCGGACGCAGTGCCGGCCGGAGCCGGGTCGTGCCCCCGTGGTGGCAGGAGGGGCGCGATGTCGGCTGCCGGGCGGGCGGTGTGCAGGCTGATCAGGTCGGTGAGCAAGTCGTCCAGGGGCGGCCAGGGCAGGTTTCCGTGGTCGTTGTAGAGGCTGACCAGACCGTGCAGCGAGGTCCAGAGCAGGAGACCGGCCTGCCACCGCCGTTCCGCCGTGGCCTCGCCGCCGGTGACGGCCGCCAGGGACGCCACCACGGCCTCCAGCGGTTCGGCCCCGGCGCCGTGTGCGGAGCCGGGGACGAGGTCGTCCGGCATCCGTCCGCCGAAGAGGGTGCGGTAGTGGCCGGGCTGGTCCACTCCCCAGCGCACATAGGCCGCGCACCGGGTGACGAGGTCGGCCAGCGGGTCCGGGGCGGAACGCGCGGCCTCGTTCATCAGCCGGCCCAGTTCCTCGTAGCGCAGCCGCAGTACGTGCTGGATCAGCGCGCTCAGGTCGGGGAAGTGGCTGTAGATGCTGGCCGGTGCCACGCCGACCTCCCGCGCGACCTGCCGCAGGGTCAGCGTCTCCGGCTGGTCGAGGGTGGCCAGCAGCTTCGCCGTGGCGTCCACGAGCTGGGCCTTGAGTACCTGCCCCTGTCCGCGCGGATTGCGGCGACGGGGAGCGGACCGCTCCTGAGGCGCCATCTTCATCCCTTCCGACCTGTGTGAACGGCTGAGCAACAGGCGTTCACCGTACAGGCCCCCGCGCCTTGACATCCTTAACCAACGGTTGTTTAGTTATGTCACCAACAGTTGTTCAGTCAAAGGATGTTCGATCATGCGCATCGCCATACTCGGAGCGTCGGGACGGACCGGCGGCACACTCGTCGACCAGGCGCTGGAGCGGGGGCACGAAGTCGTGGCCCTGGTCCGCACACCGGCCAAGGTCACCGTGCCCGCGCCGCGGCAGGTGGAGGTCCGGACGGCGGACGTCACCGTCCCGCGGAGCTTCCCCGGCCTGAGCGACGTGGACGTGGCCGTCTCGGCCATCGGCATCGGCAAGGGCGACGGGCCGGGCGCGCTGGTCGCCGGGGCCAGGGCGCTCGCGGCGGCGGACGTGCGCACGGTGTGGCTCGGCGCACTGGGCTCGGGAGTGTCCAGCCGGTCGGGCGGACTGATCTACGCCGGGGTGATGCGGATGTTCGTCGGCTCGGAACTGGCCGAGAAGACCGAGGCCGATGAGGTCGCCCTGGCCGCCGGCGCCACGGTCTTCCACGCCCCGGACGTCACCGACGGCCCCCTCAGTCCCACCCGCCGCACCATCCCCCTGGCGGAGCTGCGGCGCCCCCTGCTGCCGCCCCGCATCTCCCGCGCCACTCTGGCGGCCCTGCTGCTGGACGAGGCGGAGACGGGCACGTACGGCGCCGAGATCGTCGTGCCCCGGAGCTAGCCACCGGGGGCAATCGCAAGAACCGCGGCAACCGCACCGACAGGTCATCATGAGCGTGTTCGCAGGAAAAGCAGGACTCGTCACGGGCGCCGGAAGCGGCATCGGCCGGGCGACGGCGATCGAACTGGCCCGGCAGGGCGCCGCCGTCACGGTCACCGACATCGACGAGACCACCGCCGCCGAGACCACCGAACTGATCAGGAAGGACGACGGACACGCCCACGCCCTCCCCGTCGACATCACCGACGAGGACGCGGTCCGCACGGCCCGGCGGGCACTACCTGGACGAACCGCGATTCGCCCCGCTGCTGGCGGCGGCCGAGGCGAGCGGGGCGCCGGTCTATCTGCACCCACGGGTGCCGAGCATGCTCGACCCCTACCTGCCTCATGGGCTGCTCGGGGCGATCTGGGGCTACCAGGCCGAGGCCGGCCTGCACGCCATGCGGCTCATCCTCAGCGGCACGCTGGACCGTCATCCAGGGCTGACCGTCGTCCTCGGCCATCTCGGCGAGGGCGTGCCGTACTGGCTGCGGCGCATCGACAACCGGCACGCGTTCGCCGCCGCGACGGCCGGCGCGGCGACGCCGATGCCACGGCTGTCACTGACACCGAGCGAGTACGTCCGCCGCAACTTCGTGCTCACCACGAGCGGCATCGACGACCCGGGCGTCCTGGGCCTGGCCTTGCGCGCGGTGGGCGAGGACCGCGTGATGTTCGCGGTCGACTACCCGTACGAGGACCCGAAGGCGGCCCTGGACTTCCTGCGGAACACCCCGCTGACCGACGACCAGCGCACGGCGATCGCCCACCGGACGGCGGAGCGGGTGTTCACCCTGACCGGGTGAGCCGGACCGGACCTCTGTCAGACAGGCCTAGTAACTGTCGTAGCTCGGCTGGCCGTTCGGCCGGTAGACGCCGACGACCGTGCCGCCCTTCGTCGTCGAGACGCTGACCGGCTCCAGCGCGGTGGGGACCGCACCGTCGGCGAACAGCCGCTTGCCGGTGCCGATGATCACCGGGTGGATGGTCAGCCGGTACTCGTCGACGAGGTCGTGCCGCATGAGGGTCTGGGCGAGGTCGCCGCTGCCGACGACGTTGATGTCGCCGCCGTCGGTCGTCTTGAGCTTGCGTACGGCATCGGCGACGTCGCCCTCCAGCAGGGTGGAGTTCTGCCACTCGACGGACGTCAGGGTCCGGGACGCCACGTACTTGTCCATGCTGTTCATCCGGTGGGTGAACGGGTTGCCGGGATCGGCGGTCGGCCAGTACGACGCGAAGATCTCGTACGTCTTGCGGCCGAGCAGCATCGCGTCGGAGTGCTCGTACCAGCCGGCGATGGCCGTGCCGACCTCCTCGTCGTCCACCGGCTTCTGCCAGCCGCCGTGCCGGAAGCCGCTCTCGGCATCCTCGTCCGGACCACCCGGCGCCTGCATCACGCCGTCCAGCGTCAGGAACGTGCAAACAATGACCTTGCGCATGGTGCGCTCCCTTCGTCGAGAGGTAGACCACGCGACGACCGGAAACTCATCGGCGGAACTCGGGTCGCTCCGGCCACCCCCCGCCCGGGTACTCTCTCGGGGTGACGCAGCACCGTGTTTCCGAGGAGCGGCGGCCTGCGAACGAGGGGCGCAAGGCCGCGGCCCGTAACCGGGCGGCTCTGGTCGCCGCCGCACGGGCGATCTACTCGGAGTACGGCCTGGACGCCCCGCTCTCCGCCATCGCGCGTCGCGCCGGGGTCGGCCAGGGGGTTCTGTACCGGCATTTTCCCGACCGGGAGGCGGTGGCGACCGCGGTGCTGGAGGAGAACGTCCGGGAGGTGGAGCGGACGGCTGCGGCAAAGGACACGGACCTGCCACGCATGCTCGGCGTCCTGACCTGGCACCTGACGGAGTCGGCGGCGTTCATCGGCCTGCTGCACGCCGACGGGGCGGGCAGCCCTTCCAGTGTCCCCTCCTACGCGCACGACCTGTCCGAGCGGGTCGAGCGTGCCCTGCGGGCGCAGCTGCCGGACGGTCACCGGCTGGCCGCGGCGGACGACGACCTCATGATCGCCGTTGCCATGGTCTCCGGTGCCGTCACCGGGCCCACCCGCGAGCAGCGGGAACGCCGGGCACGGGCGGCATGGCGGCTTCTCGGCGTCGAGGTGGGGCCGGTGCGCCCCTTCGCGGAGTGACGAAGCGGAGGCGTCAGCCGCCGTTGGACTGGCGGATGCCCTTGCCCAGTGCGTCGAAGCTGTAGAGACAGCCTCCGCCCGGCCCGCTCACGGTCATGTAGGCCCTGGTTCCGCCGGGCGTGATGGCCACGTTGGTCGCCGATTCGAGCCCGCGGGCGGCGCGGGCCGGGACCGTCACGGTGGCCAGGCGCTCACCGTACTTGTCGTAGACCGCCATCGCGGGGCGCCCGTGCAGGCCTTGGTACAGATTGCCGTCCGCGTCCACCGCGATCGAGTCGGTCTGGGCGATCCCGCCGTCGACCCGGATGGCGGTGTGCCGTGAGGCCACCCCGCCCTCGCCGTCCAGGAGGAGGTAGGAGACGCGGTTCTGCGTCAACTCGCTGAACCACAGCCCGCGGTAGTCCGCGTCGAAGGAGATGCCGTTCGGCGACGCCAGGCCGTCCGCCAGGACGGTGGCCTCCTTCCCCGCGCGGCCGATCCGCACCACTCGGCCCTTCGCCTCGCCCTCGGACATGCCACGTGAGTCGCTGACGTACAGGTTTCCCTCCCGGTCGAAGGCGAGGTCGTCGGGGTTCATCCGTGATCCGTCGACCTCGCCGGAGAAGAAGGTCCGCGGATCGCCACCGTCCGGGGCCAGACTCACGATGTCTCCGTGGGAGAAGTCGGTCAGGTAGATCCGTCCGTCGTACGGGCTGAACTGGGCCGAGGTGTAGGTGCCGCGAGCGTCCGTGTGGACGGGCTCCGACGTCCTCTTCCGGACATTCACCCGCAGAACCTTCGGCTCACCCGCCGGCGCGGTGACGTCGACGACGAGCAGTTGGCCGTCCTCGTCGAAGACCGGCCCTTCCAGCAGGGTCGTCCCGGTCTGCTCGTGCACCTCCGTCAAGCGCATGACCTGTTGCGCGCGGATGGTCCGGTCACCTCCGGAGGCGCCCGGGTCCAGCGGCGCACCGGCGGTCTGCGTGCCGCACCCCGCGAGGGCCAGCGCGGCGAGCGTGACGACCCCGGCCAGGGGCCGGATCGGGAGGCGTCGCATGTGCATCACTCTTCCTGTCCGAAAGTATGCGGAAGCAACCTGCAGCCAACCGGACAACACTGTCCGGGTCTTGCTACGGTACTGCATGGCTGCTCAAGTCCCGTCGGTTCCGGCCCGGTTCACGGACGCGTGGCTTCCTGACGGTGAAGCGGAAGGAACAGGGTCCCCCCACATGGCACATTCACAGGAGCTGACTCCCGAGGCACTCGCCGAACTCAGGGAGCGGTACCGGCGCGAGCGGGAGCGACGCGTACGCCCCGACGGCACCCGGCAGTACCTCGGCGCGGACGCCGAGTTCGGCTACTACGCCGCCGACCCCTACGCGGGGGAGACGGAGGGGCGCGAGCCGGTGCGGGACCGGGTGGACGTCGCGATCGTCGGCGGCGGATTCGGCGGCATCCTCGCGGGGGCGCGGCTGCGTCAGCAGGGCGTCGCGCGCGTCCGCGTCATCGAGAAGGGCGGCGACCTCGGGGGCACCTGGTACTGGAACCGCTACCCCGGCATCCACTGCGACATCGAGGCGCACGTGTACCTGCCGATGCTCGACGAGACCGGCTACGTACCGGAATGGAAGTACGCCCCCGGCGAGGAGATCCGCCGGCACGCGGTGCGTATCGGTGAGAAGTTCGACCTCTACGCGGACGCCCTGTTCTCCACCGCGGTCACCTCGCTCACCTGGGAGGACACGAGCGGGGCGTGGATCGTCGAGACCGACCGGCACGACGAGTTCCGGGCGACCTACGTCGTCACGGCCACCGGAACCCTGTCGGAGCTGAAACTGCCGGGCATCCCCGGCATCGAGCGGTTCGAGGGCCACACCTTCCACACCTCGCGCTGGGACTACGCCTACACCGGCGGCGGCCCGGAGGGCGGTCTGACCGGCCTCGCGGACAAGCGTGTGGGCGTGGTGGGGACCGGTGCCACCGGCATCCAGGTCGTTCCGAAACTGGCCGAGGACGCCGGACATCTCTACGTCTTCCAGCGGACTCCGTCCACCGTGGACGTGCGCGGCAACCGCCGCACCAGCGCGAGGGACGTCGGCGCCGACCGTGCCGGCTGGGCCGCCGAGCGCCGCGACAACTTCCTGCGCATCGTCTCGGGGGAGGCCGCGGAGGACGACCTCGTCGCGGACCAGTGGACCGCGGCGGCCGGTCTCCTGGAGAAGCTGCTGCCGAGCTTTCGCCGGCAGGGCGACCGGGCGGCGTTCGAAGCGGCCTACGAGGTCGCGGACGCCGCCAAGATGAACCAGATCCGCGCCCGCGTCGACGACGTCGTCACCGACCCGGACACGGCGGACCGGCTCAAGCCCTGGTACCGGTACGCCTGCAAGCGCCCGACCTTCTCCGACCTGTACCTCCAGGCGTTCAACCGGGACAACGTCACCCTCGTCGACACGGCGGACACCCATGGCATCGAGCGGATGACCGAGCGCGGTGTCGTGGTCGGCGGCACCGAGTACCCCCTCGACTGCCTCGTCTTCGCCACCGGCTTCTCCGTGGGCGTCTCCGGCGTCCACTCGGGCCGGCTCCCCGTGCGGGGCCGCGGCGGCGTCCGACTGCGGGACGCGTGGGCCGAGCGTGGCCCGCGCACAGTGCACGGATTCACCAGCAACGGCTTCCCCAACCTGATCCAGCTCGGCGGGGTGCAGAGCGCCAGCAGCGTCAACTACACCCACGTACTGGACGAGCACGCCGTCCACGGCGCGGCGCTCATCTCGGCCGCAGAGGCCCAGGGCGCCGTCATCGAACCGTCCCGCGAAGCCGAGGAGGCATGGATCGCCGCCCTGGCCGAACACGCCCCCGACCAGGCCTGGTTCCACGCCGAATGCACCCCCGGCTACTACAACGCCGAGGGACGCGGCAGGCCGAACGGCCCCACCGCCTACCCGCACGGCGCCGTCGCCTTCCATGAACTCCTCAAGCGGTGGCGCGAGGAGTCCATGGACGACATCCTGATCCCCAGGACACCTTCGCGGGGGTAAGTTCCGGCTGCTGTCGGCTTCGTGGGAGGTCGGTGCCGTATCAGACCGCGGACCAGCCGTCGTCGACGGGCAGGATCGCTCCGTTGACATTGCTCGCGGCGTCCGAGGCGAGGAACAGGATGGCCGCCGCCTGTTCCTCCGGCTGCGACACCCGGCCGAGATTGACGAAGTGCGGACCGAGCGCCGCCGGGCCGTGTGCCGTCCGGTCGGCCTCCACCGCGATGGCGGTCGCGGTGCCGCCCGGGCAGACGGCGTTGGCGCGGATACCGTCCTTGCGGTACATCACCGCCAGCGACTTCGTCAGTCCCACCACACCGTGCTTGGACGCCGTGTAGGCGGCGCCCGCCGCGCTGCCGCGCAGGGCGGCCTCGGAGGCGGTGTTCACGATGGCGCCGCGGCCCGCGGCCAGCATGTGCGGCAGTACGGCGCGGGCGAGCAGGAAGGGTGCCGTGAGGTTGACCCTGATGACCCGCTCCCATTCGGCGTCACTCACGTCGGCCGGCGCCGACATGCTGTCCATGATTCCCGCGTTGTTCACCAGGACGTGCACGCCGCCGAACCGCTCCACGGCCGTGGCGGCCACCCGGTCGACGACGGCCTGCTCGCTCAGGTCCCCCGTGACGGCCACCGCGGTGCCGCCCGACCGCTCGATCTCCTCGACGGTCGCCGCAGCACCTTCGGCATTGAGGTCCGCCACCACGACGCGGTCGCCCTGGGCGGCGAAGGCCAGCGCGGCCGCGCGGCCGATGCCAGATCCCGCTCCGGTGACGATCACACTGCGTCCGTTCAGGCCCGTGGTCATCAACTGCTCCGTTCGAAGAATCGCCGGCGCGGCGGAGTGCTGCCACACCGTGCCGGCACTCTACAAGTTTATGTCTCGCAGTGACATAAAGTCGTGGGGCAGAATGCCCACGACACCGATCACCGGCGCCGGAGGGCCAGATGACCGCAGCCCGTGGACGGACGGGGCGACCGCCGCTGACCGACGAACGCAAGGCCGCCATCCGGCTGGAGATCGCTCGCGCCGCGGTCGGCCTGTTCACCGCCCAGGGCGTCGCCGCGACCACGGGCGAGCAGATCGGGCAGGCGGTCGGCGTCTCGGCGCGGACGGTCTGGCGGTACTTCCCGACCAAGGAGAGCTGCGTACGGCCGCTGTTCTCGACCGGCATCGACATGATCGCCGCCGCGCTGCGGGAGTGGCGTCCCGGCAGGCCCCTCCAGGAGGCCTTCGACCACGTGTGGACCAACGACGAGGAACTGACCGGACCGGACGTCGGTGCCCTGCTCCGGCTGACCCGCACCGAACCGGGCCTGCGCGCGGTCTGGCTGCGGACCCGCGACGAAGCGGAACCCGCCTTCGCGCGCGCCCTCGCCGAGCGCGCCGGGCTGCCCGACGACGACGTACGGCCTGCCGTCTGGGCCGCCATGCTCAACGCCGCACTGCGCGCAGCCGTCGAACACCACGCCTACCGATCGGCTGAACCGGACTCCGGCCCCACGCCCGCCCAAGCCGACCTCGCAGCCACTCTGCGCACCGCCTTGGGTCTCGCGGCGGCCGGGCTCACCTGACTCGGACATCGGCCAGGACGACGCGCCCTGGCCGCCCACCGGTCGTCCAGGCGGAACCGAGGTGCCTCGGCGGGCCCCGGTCGGGTAGCGTGCGGGCCATGTCGAGTCCTGAGTCGGACGAGGTGGGGGCTTTCGGTCACGCCGTCAGCCCCCTGAACCACTGAGCGCACAGCCCTGCCGTCGCGCCGCATTCCGCGGTGGGACGAGTGCCCCTGGGGGCCGACCGCGGTGACGAGAAGACCTCCTCGTGCCTCTCCTCACCTCGGAGCCACTCGATGCCTTTCCCGCTGTACCTGCTTGCCCTGGCCGTCTTCGCCATGGGCACCTCGGAGTTCATGCTCGCCGGTCTCTTGCCGGACATCGCCTCGGACCTCGACGTCACCGTCGGGACGGCAGGCACGCTCACCTCGGCCTTCGCGGTCGGCATGGTCGTCGGCGCCCCCCTGGTTGCCGCGCTTGCCCGCGCTTGGCCCAGGCGCTCCAGCCTTCTGGGGTTCATCCTCGCCTTCGCCGCGGCTCACGCCGTGGGCGCCACCACCGCCAGCTTCCCGGTCCTGTTCACGACCCGGGTCGTCGCCGCGCTCGCGAACGCAGGGTTCCTCGCCGTCGCTCTGACGGCTGCCGCCGCTCTGGTCCGGCCCGACAGGAAGGGGCGTGCGCTGGCCGTACTGCTGTCGGGCACGACGCTGGCCACGGTCGCCGGTGTCCCCGGCGGATCGGTACTCGGCGCGCTGCTCGGCTGGCGGGCCACCTTCTGGGCCGTGGCCGCCCTCTGCCTGCCCGCCGCCATCGGCGTCCTCGCCGGACTCCCCGCGCACCGCGTGCGGATCGAAACGACTGACGGACCCGCCTTGCGAACGGAGCTCGCCCAGCTCACCAGGCCGCGATTGACCCTGGTGATGCTGCTCGGCGCGCTGGTGAACGCGGCGACGTTCGCGAGCTTCACCTTCCTCGCCCCCGTGGTGACCGACACCGCAGGGCTGGACGAGTTGTGGATCTCCGTCGTCCTGGTGCTCTTCGGTGCCGGCTCCTTCGTCGGCGTCACCGTTGCCGGGCGGCTCTCCGACCGGCGCCCCGGCCTGGTCGTCACGGTCGGCGGTCCGCTGCTGCTCCTCGGCTGGCCGGCCCTGGCCCTGCTGGCCGACGAGCCGGCCGCCCTGTTCCTCCTCGTGTTCGCGCAGGGCGCGCTGTCGTTCGCGTTGGGCAGCACGCTGATCACCCGGGTCCTCTACGAGGCCGGAGGAGCCCCCACCATGGCCGGCTCCTACGCGACCGCGGCCCTCAACGCCGGCGCCGCCGTAGGCCCCCTCGCCGCCGCGACCACCCTCACCACCGCGGCCGGGGACCGCGGCCCCCTGTGGACAAGCGGCCTCCTGATCGCTGTCGCCCTGCTCATCGCGTTCCTCCTCCGCGCCGCGATCACGCCTGACCAAGGCGTCGAGACGCCCCAGTGACACGCGTGGGGAACCGCCTTCGGCCATGACGCGGCGGCGCTCGCGAGGGTCGCCTGCGGGGGCTCAGCTCGTGGCGGCGGCGGTGGTCCCGGCTGACGCGGTGACGGCCGCGACGGTTCGGAGTACCGCGGTGTTCACCGCTTCGGCGCCCCAACTGGACTGCTCGAACTGCTTTCCGCGCCGGTAGACGGCGCCGGACCACGGGATCACCCGGTGCAGGCTCGGCAGGGTGCCGCTCGCGGAGAGCAGGCCGGCCAGCGCCGCCGTACGGCCGTCCGGCTCCGCCCCGTCGACGAGGACCGCGCGCACGCGTTCCACCAGGGCCTCCTTGTGCCCGGTGTCGGCGGGGCGCATGACCGTCGTCCGGAGGACGCCCAGCCTGCGCCTGCTCTCGCGGCGCAGCATGCCCCGCTCCACGAGGCGGTCGAACACGGTCTCGCGCAGCCGCAGTCCGGTGCCGAGCTCGATGAGGAGGGTCTGTACGCCACGCACGCGTTCGGCGACCTTCTCGGTTGCTGCCCGCAGGACGGGATCGGACGGCGGCTCACCTTCGACGGCGTGCACCCGCAGGCCGTTCAGCCCGTTGTCCGCCTCGTCGACCCTGACACGGCCGGACTGGGCGAGTTCGACGAGCACGGCGCCGCCCAGGGTGTAGTACAGCGTGCCGGCCCCCGCGACCGTGCCCGATCTGTCGTCGAACATCAGCAGCATCAGGTCCTCGACGATGAGCAGGTCTTCGCGCATGGATCCTCTTCCGTCTTCCGCCGTCGGGCCCCGCACACGCAAGTACGACTTGCCTGCCAGGAAAGCCAAGGGTAACTTTCCCGGTAGGAAAGTCCAGCACGACGCAACAACACACGGGGAGGCGGTGACCGTGAGCACACCGGTCGACGCGGAACAGGCATGGAGGGACCTGCAGCGCATTCGGGTGCCGCAGGAGCGGGTGTACGACGAGGTCGAGCGGTCGGCGTCCGGCGGGCCCGGCGCGACCTGGGCGACGGCCTCGATCATGTGGGTCTTCCTGGTCGTCACCGGTCTGGAGCTGCCCAAGTGGGGTGTCTGGCTGGCGCTCGCCGGATATCTCGTGGTGCTGGGCGCGCTGGCCCGGACCTACAGTCGCAGGAGCCGGGTCCGCCTGCATCACTCCCGCTGCGACTGGCGGATGCTCGCGAGCTTCCTCTCGGGAGCGGTGGTGACCGGCGGGACGATCGTGCTGTCGGGCCGGCTGGTCGAGCCTCTGGAGCCGATGACGGGCGCGTTGGTCCAGGCCACGGTCTCGGCGTCGGTGTTCGTCCTGTTCGTCGGGCCGTTGACCCGATGGTCGATGAGCTCCCTGCGAGGCCGAGAGGGCCGGCCGGCCGGCGAGGGGGCGGGCAGGTGAGCGTTCCCGCCGGCTTCGACGAACTGATCCATCCCGCCACCCGGCTGTCGGTGGTCGCGCTGCTCGCCGCCACCGAATGGGCCGATTTCGCCTTCGTGCGCGACAGCCTCTCGCTCAGCGACTCCGCGCTCTCGAAGCAGCTCCACACCCTGGAAGAGGCCGGATACCTGGAGCTGCGCAAGGTGGGTGGCGGCCGCAAGCGGCGCACGAACGTGCGGCTGACGGACCGGGGGCGCGGCGCGTTCGAAGGACACGTCGCGGCGCTCCGGGCGATCGTCGAGGGCGCCGGCACACCGGCACCGGCACGGCAGCATCCGACGGAGGCCGTACGGTGACGCGCCCGCACACGTCCGAACGGGCCGTCGTCGAGGCGCGCGACGTGACGATGACGTACGGCGGTGTCGACGTCCTGCGCGGCGTGGACCTGGACATCCACCGCGGCGAGGTCTTCGCCCTGCTGGGGCCCAACGGCGCCGGGAAGACCACCACCGTCGAGATCCTGGAGGGCTTCCGGCGGCGCTCCGCCGGTGACGTCCGCGTCCTCGGCGCCGACCCGGAGCGGGGTTCCGACGGCTGGCGCGGCCGGATCGGACTGGTCCTGCAGTCCTGGCGCGACCATCCCCGCTGGCGGGTCGCCGAACTGCTCACGCACTTCGCGACGTACTACCCCGACCCGCGCGACCCGGCCGAACTGCTGGCGCTGGTCGGCCTCGACGAGCAGGCCGGGCGGCAGGTGAACCGGCTCTCCGGCGGTCAGCGCCGGCGGCTGGACGTCGCGCTCGGCATCATCGGCCGCCCCGAGCTGCTCTTCCTCGACGAGCCGACCACCGGCTTCGACCCCGAGGCGCGGCACGAGTTCCACCTCCTGGTCGAGCGGCTGGCCCGCGACGAGAGCGTCACCGTGCTGCTCACCACCCATGACCTGGTGGAGGCGGAGCGGCTCGCCGACCGGATCGCGATGCTGGTCGGCGGCCGTATCCGCGCCTGCGGCACCCCGGCCGACCTGGCCCGGCGGGCCGCTGCCGAGGCCGAGGTGCGCTGGACGGCCGACGACGGGACGCCTCGGCGCGAACGCACCGCGGACCCGTCGAAGCTGGTCTGGGAACTCCACCGGGACGCGGACGGGCCGATCCCCGGCCTGGAGGTCCGCCGCCCGACGCTGGAGGACACCTACCTGCACATGGTGCACCGAGCGGGCGATGGCCCGGAGGGGGAGACGCGGGCCGCATGAGGGGAACGAAGGGAACACCCATGACGGGGCACTGGCGTGCCGGACTCCAACGCGGCGGAATCGAACTGCGCCAGCTGCTGCGCCATCCGAAGGAGCTGTTCGGGCATCTGACCAACGTGGTCGTCGCGCTGGCCGTCGCCGCCTTCGTCGGCGACGAGGTGCCGGGCACCCAGACGCCGATGGCCCACCTGGTGCTGGCCGGCTTCGCCGCCTACCTGCTGTTCCAGATCGGGCTGGTCAACCTTCCGCAGATCCTCGTGACCGAGCGCGAGGAGGGCGCCCTGCTGCGGCTGCGCGCCACCCCGGGCGGGATACGGGCGTACCTCGTCGCCAAGTGCGTGCTGGTGGTCGTCACCGCGCTGGGCACCCTGGCCCTGCTCCTGCTGACGGCGGCCGTGCTCGTGGACGGGCCGCTGCCGCACGGGCCGGCCGGCTGGCTGACCCTGCTGTGGGTCACCACGCTCGGGCTGCTCGCCGTCGTACCGCTGGGCGCGGCGATCGGCGCCGTACTGCCCAACCCGCGCGAGGCGCTGGCGCTCATCATGCTGCCGGTGATGGGGTTGCTGGTCACCTCCGGGACGGTGTTCCCGATCACCTCACTGCCCGTGCCGGTCCAGCAGGTGGCCTCGGTCTTCCCGCTCAAGTGGATGGCGCAGGGCCTGCGTTCGGCGCTGCTGCCGGACGCGGCGCGCACCGCCGAGGCGGCAGGCTCCTGGGAGCTGCCGATGGTCGCCCTGGTCCTCACCGCCTGGACCGTCCTCGGCTTCCTCCTCGCCGTCCCGCTGCTGCGCCGCGCCGCCCGCCGCGAGTCCGGTTCCCGCCTGAGCGCACGCCACCGCAGGGCGGAACAGAGTGGGGCCCTGTCCGCGTAGGTGCGGGCCGGAACGGCGGCGCGCCCCACACTTCGAATTCGAAGCAGTAGACTCCGTTCATGCCTGATTCACCGCCCTCGCTCGACCCTGTGCAGCTCGGCGCCTACTTCGACCTCATCGAGGTGACGAGCCTGCTCCGGCATGCGGTCGAGCAGCAGCTGCGCGAAACCGGCGATCTCAGCTATGTGCAGTTCCAGCTCCTGGCTCGCCTCGGGGACTCGCCGACCGGCAGCCACCGCATGACCGACCTGGCCGACGGTGTCGTCTACAGCCGCAGCGGCCTGACGTACCAGGTCGGTCTCCTCGAGAAGGACGGCTTGGTCGTCCGCGCTCCCTCGCCGGACGACGAGCGGAGCGTCACGGTCACCATCACCGATACCGGGCGCGAGCTGCTGGCGAAGGTGCTGCCGGGGCACGTCGAGGTGGTCAGCGGCCTCCTGTTCGAACCGCTTTCGCGCGACGACGTGCAGACGCTCGCCGGCCTCCTGGCGCCGGTGCGCGACCACATGCGCTCGACGCCGCCCCGCTCGGCCGCGCCTCGCCGCCGCAAAGGGAGAACGTAACGGCTGAGGCCTCCACGGGCGCCGATCGGCAGCCCGTCGCAGGTCGGACACCGCCAGGCGGTCGAGCGCGTCAGCACGCGCCGCGGTGCCCTCGATGCGACATCCGCCTCGGAGCGGCGAGGAGCCTCACACGGTGAACTCCCTTATCACCGTGTCCCGGAACACCGCTCCGCCGCCGATCGTGAACAGCGCGAGCCGGTCGTCGATGAGGTACGGGAACGCCTCCGAGGTGTGCACATGACGCCCGTCGTCCACGAACATCTCCACCGACGTGCGGTCCACCAGAACCCGCAGTCGCACCCGCCGCGCCGACGGATCGAACGGGCTCCTGCTCTCCTGCCAGCGCCCCGACGCGTCCGGGTTGACGGTGGGTCTCCGGTTGAGGAAGGCGTAGTCGCGGTACACCCCCGCGTCGACGTGGCGGCCGCCGTCGCCCGAGCGGCGCAGTTGGAGACCCGCACCGGTGAGCTGGTCCCAGGTGATCTCGCAGCTCACCTCGTAGGCGGTGCCGCGGTAGTCGAGTACACGCGTGCCCTCGACCGAGAGGTCGCCCAGCCGCACCGTGCGCGAGACGTACCGATCCAGGGCGGCGATCGGGCGGGAGGCGAGGTAGTAGGCGCCGGTGGAGGCGCGCTTCAGGGTCACCTCGCGGACGACGGAGTCGGTGCCGTTGAAGCCGTCGGTGTCGATGGTGGGCGTGATGTTGGCGTAGTCCCAGTTGTTCAGCCAGCCGATGGCGTAGCGGGCGCGCTCGTCCAGGACGCCGCCGCCGTCCCGCTTCTCGAAGGTGACGGCGCCGTACCAGTCCCAGCCGTGGTCCAGCCACTGCGGGTCCGGCGCGTCGGGGAGGAAGGCACCGCCGTCGAAGGCACCGGTCCAGTAGGCGTAGGTGTTGGGTAGCCCGGCGCCCTTGGCGTTGGCGCTCACGCCGAGCACCCACTTCACGGTGCCGTCCTCGGCGGTGATCCGGAACAGGTCGGGGCACTCCAGGACGCCGATGCCGTCCTTGACGAATCCGCCGGCGTACGTCCACGCCTTGAGGTCGGCCGAGTGGTAGAAGCCCACCTTGTCGTTCTCGGCGAGCGCCATCACCCACCGGCCGCGCTCCTCGTCCCGGATCACCTTCGGGTCGCGGAAGTCGCGGCCGCCCGGATTGGGCAGCACCGGGGCGGTGCCGTGAGGGCGGAAGGTGCGGCCGCCGTCGGTGGAGTGGTACAGGTACTGGGCCTGCGCACCGCCTGCCGGCTCCATGGTCGCGAGCACGATCACCGCGCCGGCACCGAAGCCCGCCGTGCCGCCCGTGTCCACCACCGCCGAGCCCGACCAGACGTCCCCGTTGGGGGTGGTGTCCTTCGGTACGGCGATGCCGCGGTCGGTGAAGCGGACCAGGTCGGTGCTGGTGACCAGGCGCCAGGCGGTGCCCGCCGTGGTGCCGCCGGCGAAGTAGTCCGGGTTGTACAGGTAGTAGTAGTGGTACTCGCCGTCGATCCAGACCGGACGCTGCGGGTCGTTCTTCCACTGGTCGGGGACGGTGAAGTGGTACGCCGCCCGGTAGCGGGCGCAGGCCGGGACGGCGGCCCGGGGTTTCGCGGCGGCGGGGCCCGCCGTGGGCAGCAGCGCGGCACCCGCACCGGCGGCGGACCCGGCGAAGAGTGCTCGTCTGGACAGTCCACGCATCACACATCGTTCCTCTCGATCGAGCGAGCCCCGGAATCAGGGGCGCCGAACGGCGGCTCTCGTGGAACCAGGACTGTAGACCTAACTCGTTAAAGGTCAAGTGGTTCCCGAGTCTTGACAGGGCCGCGGCAGGGTTCTCATCATCATCGGCATCAGCTCTCGACTAACACGAGTTAGGTACGTCCGATGACCGACTCGCACACCCGCCGCAGCCTGCTGCGGTACGGCGCCTACGGGGCGGCGGCCGCCGCACTGGCCGGTGCCGCTGCCTCTTGGGACCGGCTCACCGCGGCCGACATCCCCGGCCGCGACGACGGTTCCCTCGTCGTGGCCACCCTGGGCCCCGCCTACGGTCCGGCCGCCGTGCGCGCCCTCACCGAGGGCTTCGCCGAGCAGTACCCCGACATCAAGCTCCGGATCAACGCGGTGCAGGCCGTCGACTGGTCGGACTTCTTCGCCAAGATCCTCACCCAGATCGCCGCGGGCATGGCCCCCGACCTGGTCTACGTCGCGACGGAGGGCGTGCAGCTGTTCGCGCAACGGCTCGGGGTGCCCCTGGACCGCTGGGTCCGGCGGGACGCCGACGAACTGCGGGAGTACTTCGCCGACGTCCACCCCTCACTGGTGGAGTCGATGATGTACGAGGGCAGCCTCTACCAGCTCCCCGTGGAGTTCAACGCGGCCGACATGTACCTCAACCGGCAGGTGCTGCGACGGGCCGGCGCGGACCGTCCGCCGGCCGACTGGACCCGTGACGACTTCACCGCACTGCTGCGCCGGATGAAGAAGTCGAGCGACTCCCACTTCACGCCGTACTTCTGGACCAACCGGCTGTGGGGCGGAGTGGTGCCCTGGCTCTTCGCCCACGGCACCAACCTGCTGGCCGAGTCCAAGGCGCCCGGCGGCGACTGGCTGTGGGACGCCTTCTACCCGGCGCACCAGCGGCGGGGGCGCGGCGGAGGCTTCCGCTGGACCGCACCGCAGGCGACCGGCGCCCGCTTCGAGGAGACGTACGAGTACCTGGCCTCCCTCATCGAGGAGGGCCTGTGCACCCGTCCCGAGGGCGGCAACGGGCAGAACCTGGTCGGCGTGTTCTCCACGGGCCGGGTCGGCGTGACGCCCGCGGGCGGCTTCTGGGCTGGCGGCCTGCACCAGGCGGGGATGCCCGCCGACGGATACGACGTGCAGTACTTCCCCCGCCGGCGCACCCAGCGCCACCAGTTCGGCGCCGCCGGCTACGCGCTGCTGCGCACTTCGAAGCGGCAGGAGGAGGCGTGGGAGTTCATCAAGTACGCCGCCCGCAAGGACACCCTGACCCGGCTGTTCACCACCAACCAGACCACCCCGGCGCGCCGCTCGATGCTGACCGCCGACCGCTACCGGGAGACCGGCCCCGAGGGCTGGCGGGTCTTCTACGACACCCTCGACCGCTTCCCCGACACCGGCCCCGTCCCGGCGCCGCCGCAGGTCGCCGAGGTCGAGCAGGTGCTGCTGAAGCACACCGGCACCGCCCTGTCGTCCCCGCGCGCGGTGCGTCCGGCGCTGCGCCGGCTCCAGGACGACCTGGAGAAGGCCATGGAGCGTGACGTATGACGAACACTCAGATCCCGCCGGTACGGCCGAAGCCGGTGTCCCGGCCACCGACGGCCGTGGTCCGTCCGTCCGCGCGGGAGCGCGGCACGCGGCTGCTCGCCGCTCTGTTCCTGGCACCGACGATCGTCGGCATCGTCGTCTTCACGGTCGTCCCCATCGTCGGCTCGGTGGTGCTGAGCCTCTTCCACTGGAACGTGATCGAGGATCCGAGCTTCGCAGGGGCGGCCAACTACGGCGAGGTCTTCGGCGACTCGACGGTGCTGGTCTCCTTCCGCAACACGCTGCTGTTCATGGTGCTGGCGGTCGCGCTGCAACTGCTGATCGCGCTGGTGCTGTCGATCGCGGTGAGCGGGCGGATGCCGGTGTGGCTGCGGTCGGTGTTCCGGTCGGCGTTCTTCTTCCCCCTGGTGCTGTCCGCGGCGTCCATCTCCGTGGTGATGAAGTACCTGTTCAACCAGGACTTCGGGCTGGTCAACTGGCTCGTCGGCATGGTCGGGATCGCTCCGGTGCCCTGGCTGACCTCGGAGAACGGGGCGATGACCACGGTGATCCTGGTCTATGTCTGGCAGCAGTTCGGGTTCTCCTTCCTGCTGTTCGTGGGCGGCCTCAACAACATCCCGAAGGAGGTCCACGAGGCCGCCGCCCTGGACGGCGCCACCGGACTCCGCAAGCACCTGCACGTCACCCTGCCGCTGCTGTCGCCGACCCTGCTCGTGGCGTCCGTGGTCGGCATCATCAACGCGCTCCAGGTCTTCGAGCAGCCGTACGTCCTGACCAACGGCGGTCCCGGCGACTCCACCCGCACCGTCGTGATGGTCATCTACGAAACCGCCTTCGAACAGCTGCGCTTCGGCACCGCGTCCGCGGTGGGTGTGCTGCTGTTCGTGCTGATCATGGCGGTGACCGCCCTCCAGTTCCGGCTCAGCCGGCGTTTCGTCCACTACCAGTGAGCCGGGTGAGTCCCATGAGCCACACGATCCTGACCACCGGCCGGGTGCGTCACTCCCTCGCCCCATGGGCGCGGATCGCCGGACTGGCCGTCTGCGCGCTGCTGACCCTCGGCCCGGTCATCTGGACCGTCTCCACCTCGCTGCGCACTCCAGCGGAGTCGTTCGACCTGCCGCCGCAGATCATCCCCTCGCAACCGACGGGCGAGGCATACCGCGGAGTCTTCGCGCAGATCGACGTATGGCTGCTCGCCCTCAACTCCACGCTCGTGACGGCGCTGATCGCGGTCGGGCAGATGATCACCGCGGGACTCGCCGGATACGCGTTCGCCCGCCTGGAGTTCCGCTTCAAGAAGCCGCTGTTCGCCCTGGTCCTGGCCACCATGATGGTGCCGTTGCAGGTCACCATCGTGCCGGTGTTCCTGGTGCTGAAGTCGATGGGGCTGACCGACACCCTGCTCGGCCTGATCGTTCCGGCGTTCCCCACCGCGTTCGGCACGTTCCTGATGCGCCAGTACTTCATGGGCATGCCGAAAGACCTGGGCGAGGCGGCGATGCTCGACGGGGCGGGCCCCTGGCGGGTGTTCCGCTCGGTGTACGCCCCGCTCGCGGCGCCCGGTCTCGCGATCGTCGGCGTACTGGCCTTCAACTACCACTGGAACGAGTTCTTCCGCCCGCTGATCCTGGAGACCTCCGGCCAGAACTACACCCTTCCCCTGGGACTGGTCTCCCTCCAGGGCAACCTCGGCACCGGCTCCGTATCGGTGGTGCTCGCCGGTGTGGTGCTGTCCATGATCCCCGCCGTCGCCGTGTTCGTCGTCGGCCAGCGCCCTCTCCGCGAGGGCATCACCTCCGCAGGAGTCAACCGTTGAGCCTCGACAGCAACGCGCCGCGCTTCCGGGTCCGACCGCCCGCCAACTGGATCAACGACCCGAACGGCCCGTTCCGCTGGGGTGACCGGTACCACCTCTTCTACCAGCACAATCCGCATGCGCCGGTGCACGCCGACGTCCACTGGGGCCACGCCTCCAGCCGGGACCTCGCCCGCTGGCAGCACCATCCGATCGCGCTCACCCCGACACCCGGCGGGCCCGACGAGGCGGGCTGCTGGTCCGGCTGCGTGGTCGACGACGACGGAGTCCCGACCGCGGTGTACACGGGCATCGACCACCATCACACCGGCCTCGGCACGATCTGCCTGGCCCGCGCGGCCGACCCGGGCGACCCGGCGCTGACCGGGTGGAAGCCGCTGCCCGAACCCGTGGTGCCCGGCCCGCCACCCGGCCTGGACGTGGTGATGTTCCGCGATCCGTTCGTCTTCCGGCACGCCGGGCGCCGCTGGGCCCTGGTCGGCGCGGGTCACGCCGACGGCACGCCCTCGGTCCTGCTGTACGACTGCGACGACCTGACGGACTGGCGGTTCGCGGGCGTGCTCCTGGGCGGTGACGACCCGGTGGCCGTGGACGCGTTCGGCGACAAGGCCGTCGGTTGGGAGTGCCCACAAGTGCTGGTGACCCAGGGAGGTGACTGGGTACTGTTGGTGTCCCTGTGGGACGGCGACCCGAGCGCGACCGGCTACCTGACGGGCAGTCTGGAACCCTCTCCGGACCATGGGTTGAGGTTCACCGCGCGCACCGGCGGCCCTCTCGACCACGGTTGTGACTTCTACGCGCCTGCCGTCCTGCAGGAGCCGGAACGGGCCCTGATGTGGGGCTGGTCCTGGGAGTCCCGCGAGCCGGGCGAGGCCGAGCGGGCCGGCTGGGCCGGCGTGCTCACCGCGCCACGTGTCGTCGACGTCCACACCGACGGCAGCCTGCGGATCCTGCCCGCGCCGGAGCTGGACACGCTGCGGGCGCCGGAGCCCTTCGTCACCGAACCGGGCACCGGCACACGTCTGCCGGACGCGTACGACCTGACGGTCACCGCCCGCGCGGTCACGACGGTCCGCCTGGGGGAGGGGCTGACCCTCCGGATCGACCCCGGAACGGGCACCCTGACCGTCCGGCGCGCCGGGCGGCCCGCGCCGGTCGAGGTCCGGGTGGCGCGCGGCGCGGAGCTGAACGTCCGCGTCCTCGTCGACGGTTCGCTGTACGAGGTGTTCGCGGACGACCGGGCCGTGGTGACCGAGCGGGTCTACCGCGGCCCCGGCGACGCCCCCCGACTGACCGTCACGGGAGCCGATGCCACCGTCGCCGCGTGGGAGCTGGCCGGACCGACCCTGAACTGAGCACCGGGCACCGTTGCCACGGCCGTCCCTACACGGTCGGGACCGGACCCACCGACGACCGGGTCACCACCGGGCAGGCCAGACGGCGGACCCTGGCCGGTGGGGTGCGGCCGGTGGTGATGGCGTCGAGCAGGAGGCGGGTGGCGGACTCGCCCATCCCGCGGTGCGGAAGCGCGATCGTGGTGAGGGACGGCGTGAGGAAGGCGGCCATGTGCTCCTGGTCGTCGTAGCCGATCACCGACAACTCGGCGGGGACGGTGACCCCGAGCCGGGTCGCGGCGTGCAGGACGCCCGCCGCGACCCGGTCGTTGTAGCAGAAGACGGCAGTGGGACGGCGGGCCGGTTCCACGCCGTCGAACAGCCGCATGGCACCCTCGTATCCGGCGGCGATCTCCCCGCCGGTGCGTACCACCCACTCCTTGGGGACGGTGACCCCCTCGGCGCGCAACGCGTCACGGAAGCCGCCCAGCCGCTCCACGGACGCGATGTCGTCCAGTCCCCCCAAGTAGGCGATCCTGCGGTGCCCGTGGTCGAGCAGCAGCCGGGCCGCCGTACGGCCGCCGGCCCGCTCGGCGGGAATCACGGCGGACAGGGAGCCGTCCTCGGGCAGGCAGTTGGCAAGGACGGAGTGGGTACGGTGCAGTCCCTCGGGGACGCGGACCCGGCGCAACGACATGGCCGCATAGATGATGCCGTCCACGCGCCGGTCCAGGAGTTCGGCGACGGCCGCGTCCTCCTTGGCGCGGTCGCCGCCGGAGTCGATGGTGAGCACGAGGTGTTCGCTGGCCCAGGCCGTCTCCATCGCGCCGCGCAGCAGCCGGCCCGCGAACGGGGAGGACGCGATCTCGTCGGTGACCAGCCCGATCACGGCCGTGCGCCGACGGCGCAGGCCGCGGGCGACGGGATCGGGCCGGTACCCGAGCTGCGCGGCGGCCAGCCGGATGCGTTCCTGGGTGGCGGGGGAGAGGTTGCCCTCGGCACGGCCGTTGAAGACGAAGGAGACGGCGGTGTGCGACACGCCGGCGAGCCGGGCGACGTCCCGTGAGGTGGGACGCCCGGTTCCCGTCGTGGGTTTGCCTTCTGCGTTCGTCATGGCACCCGCTGTCCTCTGCTTCCCCCGCCCGTGAGGTTGATCGCTGCTCAGCCTAACGGGACGGGTCCGGCGCCGACGTCTCCGGACTCCGGTGGTCTGGGCAGCTGCCGGGGGAGCGAGGGCGGGACCGGTGCATCCGCGTCCCGAAGGGAGCCCTCGGCCCTCGTCGGGCGGAGATCACCGAGGTCAATCCGACTGCCGTGTGGGCCAACTTCGCCCAGCGCGGCTACACGAGTCCTGCTCACCGCTTCGGACGCCACCGTCCGCGAGCGGCTGTGAGGACAAGGGCTCGGCTCGGAGTTGCAGCAGGAATGGGCGGGAAGTGTCCGCAATGCATGGCTCCTGGACCGGCAGGCCCCAGGTTGGGCCGGCCCTCACACACCTGAGGCCGCATCCACGCGTCCACTCATCTGAAACGGGGATTGCACGTGCCGCAGCGGCATGTGGTCCAGTAGGCGGCGAGCACGACACCGAGAGGTTCCCTCACATGCCCCTTCCTGCGATTCCCCGCCGGGTCAAGATCGGTGATGCCGCCGCGTTCGCCGGGACCACACCCCGCGCCATCCGCCACTACCACGCCATCGGGCTCCTCGCCGAGCCCGAACGCGGCAGCGACGACCGCCGCCGCTACGGGCACGACGACATGGTCCGCCTGCTGTGGATCCGCAGGATGGCCGATGCGGGTGTCTCCCTGGATGACATCCACGCCGCCTTCAAGGGCACCACGGACATCGAGCAGTCCCTGGCCCGTCTGGAGGAGGCCCTCGCTGCCAAGGCGGCCGCCATCGAGGCCCAGCGGGCCGCCGTGAACCGTCTCCGGGAGGTGGGCAGCCCCCTCGGCCTGCTCTCACCGCTGGTCACTGGCCTCCTGCGCGATCTGCCGCCCGGAGCCCTGCGCTCCGCCGACCTCGACACCCTCCTGGTCACGGAGCGCGTCTTCGGCCCTCTGGGCGCCGCTGGCCAGGCCAACCGGTTCATCGTTCTCGCCACCCACCCAGGGCTGCGGGCCGAGGAGGACCGACTGGCCGAGGCCGAGATGGCCCTGGACGACACCGTCTCCCCCGACGACCCCCGCATCGAGGACCTGGCCGCCCAGCGATGCGATCACGAGACCGTCCTGGCAGCCGCCGTCGAAGGATCCGGTCTGGAAGAGGCCCTCGACGTCTTCCTGGACCGGGAGGACGAGCACGTCGGCGAGGAAGGAGACGAGGCGAGGATGAGCGCGGTGGAGGCCATCGGCAGGATGCCGTACGACTTCTCCCCGGCCCGGGTCCGGTACGAGGAACGCGTCATCGAACTGCTTCACTCGGCCGATCAGGACGGCGACACGAACCCACCGACCTGCTGACTGACGTCGCTTCAGCGGATGCGGTCGTAGACGAGGGAGAGCGTGCCGTGCTCGCCGGCCGCCTGGCCGGCCAGCGTCCAGCCTCCCTGGGGCAGGCCGTCGTCGAAGAGGCGCGGCCCGTCGCCGAGGGTGACCGGGAAGATCGTGAGTGCGAGTCGGTCGACCTCGTCGGCGGCCAGCAGCGCCTTGATGACGCTTGCGCTGGACAGGACGAGGATGTCGCCGCCCTCGGCCTTCCTGAGGTCCGCGGCTGCCTCGGCGGTCGGCTTGTCGACCAGGGTGGTGCGCTCCCAGGGCGCCTGGCCGAGGGTGGACGAGAGAACGACCTTGTCGGTGTCGACGAGCCACTTCGCGAAGCCCTCGTCCCGCGGGTCGGCACCGTCCATGCCGATGACGGTCGGCCAGAAACCGAGGAACCCCTCGGCGTTGACCCGACCGAGGAGCGCGGTCGTCGCCGACCGCCAGAGCGTGGTCAGGTGGTCCCGGGCGACGTCGGTGACGGCGTACGGCATCACCCAGCCCATGTCCAGAGGGTCGCGACCGGCGTAGCGGCCGTCGAGGGAGAGGGCCATGTTGGTGACGATCCGGCGGCTGCTGTCGTGCTGGCTCACTTCGTACTCCCGGTGGTGGGGTCGGTGTCGACGTTGTCGTGCGCGTCTGCGGTAAGGGTCGCCGCGAGCTTGTCGAGGCTCTGACCGAAACCGGTCTCGATGCCTGCGACGAAGTCCGCCGACTCGACCGTGCTGTCGGTGATCCGCCAGCTGACGTCGAGGTCCGTGCCGGTCCCGGTGGGCCGGCAGGTGAGGGCGACGTGTGCGGTGAAGGCCGGAGCGCCGTCGGGGAGCAGGGGAGAGAGCTGGTAGGCGAGGCGCTCATGAGGGTGCACCTCGTCGACGGTCCCTTCGGCACGTCCGACCATCACGTCGCGGCCGTCCGTGTCCTCTGCATCGCGGTAGACCTGCAGGATCCGTCCGCCGGGCCGAGCCTCGAAGACGAGTTCGCGCACGTGCAGGTCGTCGGGGCTCCACCAGCGGGCGAGCAGGGCGGGCTCGGTCAGGTGGCGCCAGACCAGCTCGGGGCGGTTCGCCAGCCGCCGGTGAAAACCGAACGAGCGGCCGTCGGCCCACCCGGCCTGCGTGGCGGCGTGCCGTTCGGTTCGCATGCCGGCCCTGTAGTGCTCGTGGGTCGCGCCCGGCCCGCCCGCCTGCTCCGCGGTTTCGGCGAGTCGGCTCAGCTCTGCCGCCAACTCCCGCAGAGCGGCGGGCCTGAGCGTGTTGATGCGGCGCTGGCCGATGCGTTCGGAGACAACGACACCGGCGCGTTCCAGGGTCTGCAGATGCTTGGTGGTCTGAGGTTGACGTGCCCCGGCCAGCTGGGCAAGGACACCCACGGGGCGGGGCCGCTCGGCCAGCAGTTCCACGAGCCGCCAGCGGACCGGGTCCGCCAGCGCGGTGAGGAGTGCGTCCATGGACAGCAGTATTCCTGGCAATGAATATTCGTGTCAAGGAATAAGTGTGGTTCAGCTGAAGAGCGAGCGCGCCCCGGTGCGGGCCACGCGGACGCGCATCCGTCGACGGTCACGGCGCGGCAGCAGAACAACGCCCCGCCTCGGCAACGGACTTCGAGCGCCCCGTGCAGTCTTCACCCCTCGGCCATGTACCCGTCGTCCGCAGGTTGCCAAGGTGATGCGCGCCCTCCGCCTGCGTTCTCGATCATGTGACGTCGTCCCAGTGGTGGGTGCGGTCGCGAGCCCGACGTCGGATGCGGCGTCGGCTTCGTCCGCTCCCTGGCAAAGGAGACCCTTCGTGTACGCGTTCACAAGACGCCGTTCCAGTGTCGTCGCGGCGGCGGCGACCCTGGTGTTCACCGCCGCCGCCGCGGCCGTACCCTCGGCGGGTGCCTCGGCGCTCGCCGGACCGCCCGAGGTCGTTCCCCGGGCCGAGACCGCCGCGCTGTTCGACGACGAGGGTGGGAACGCGAACGCCGACGACCCGGCGATCTGGCGCAACTCCGCCGAGCCGGACGCGAGCCTCGTCATCGCCACGGCCAAGGAGGGCGGCCTGCGGGTCTACGACCTCGACGCCCGGCAGGTGCAGTCGGTCCCCGCGCCCGCCGCGCCCGGAGCGGACGACGCTCCCGGCCGGTACAACAACGTCGACCTGGTGCACGGGACGCACTTGGGCTCAGGCGCCACGGACCTGGCGGTCGTCAGCGACCGTGGCAGCGACAAGCTGCGCGTCTACCGCGTCGACGGCGACCGGCCGGACGCCCCGCTCACCGATGTCACGGACGCCTCGGTGCCGTGGATCTTCTCCGGCTCGCAGGAGGAGGTCAACGAGGAGAGCACCGCCTACGGCCTGGCCACGTACACCGACTCCGCGACCGGCAAGTCCTACGCGCTCGTCAGCCAGAACGCGACCACCCGCATCGCGCTGCTGGAGCTGACCCCGACGCGCGGCGGCAAGGTGTCCTACCGGAAGGTCCGCACCCTGGACCTGCCCGCCGCCTTCACGATGCCCGACGGCACGAAGTGGTCCCCCTGCGGAGAACCCGGCGAAGGCCCGCAGGTCGAGGGCATGGTCGTCGACCCGGAGACCGGCACGCTCTTCGCCGGGCAGGAGGATGTGGGTGTCTGGCGGCTGCCGGCCGACCTCAAGGGCAGGCCGGTCCTCCAGGACAGGGTCCGCGAGTACGGCGTGCCGGCCACCTACGACGAGGCGTCCGACGAGTGTGTGGCGGGTGACGACCCCGGGTTCGGGGGCAGTCACGTGTCCGCGGACGTCGAGGGTCTGACCCTGTTGAAGCAGGACGACGGGGACGGCTACCTGCTCACCTCCAGCCAGGGCGACGACACCTTCGTCGCCTACGACCGCGAACGGTCCGACGGTTACGAGTACGAGGGCGGCTTCCGTGTGAGTGCCGCGTCCGAGTCACTGGACGGTTCCGAGGAGTGCGACGGCGCGGACGTACTCGCCGAGCCTCTCGGCAGCAGGTACCCGAACGGCCTGCTCGTCGTCCAGGACGGTCACATGGCTCCGGAGAACAGCGACCGCGAGGCCACTGGCTTCAAGTTCGTCGACCTCGCCGACGTCCTGGAGGCTCTCGACGACTGACCGCCGATCGGGCTCGGCGCCGCGCACCCCGTCGCCGGGACCGTTCACCGGCGTCGAGACCACCCGTCGGGCGCGCATGGGCCCCGACGGCATCGAACGCGTCCGCGCCGCCGGGCCCTACGGCGCCGCGCTCGCCCGCGAGACCGACGCCTGGACCGGCTTCACCGCCGAGGGGCGGAGCGTCCCGCACGACCCGATCACCGCCCTGGCGATGCTCCGCCCCGAGCTGTACGAGACCGAAACCCGGTACGGTCACCTGGACCGGGTGGCCGTGGAGATCGTCGCACGCCATGGCAGCCGGCCACCCAACGGCTACCCCGGGCCCGGCGCCCGCCTACCGGAAGCCTAGGTGCGGACCGGTGCCGGCCAGCTCACCGCTGACGGCCCACAGACGAGCAGCGACAGCTGGATCGGCCATATGAGCCGGGACGGGCTCACGCCTCGGCGTGCCACGCAGGCCGAAGACCCGTGGACCCCACAACTGCCCTCCCCGCACCTCCGGATCGAGGACGGCACGGACGACGGGCCACGCTCCGGCGTCCTTGCCCTGCACCAGGAGCCCGGCGGGCGCGGCGCGCAGCCGTTCGCCGGTGGTCGTCACGCGTACCGGCGGGCGGGACGGGCTGAGGGAGTCCAGTGCGCCGCCGGGGTGGGCCACCACACTGAGCACCGTGCTGCCGACGGCCCGCAGGCGCCGGTCGAGTTCGAAGCCGAAGCACATCTGCGCCAGCTTCGACCGGCCGTAGGTGCGCCCCGGCCGGTAGTCCCGGCTCGACTGCGGGTCGTCCAGGTCCAGTCGCTCGGACCGCGCCGCGAAGCTTCCCACCGTCACGATGCGGCCCGCCGGCGCCGCGGACAGCAAAGGGGCCAGCCACTGGGTCAGCGCGAAGTGGCCGAGATGGTTGGTCCCGAACATCAGCTCGTGGCCGTCCCTGGTCTCCCGGCGCGGCGGGTCGTCGAGCGCGACCCCTGCGTTGCAGACCACCGCGTCGAGATGACCGAGGTCCAGCCTGTCCACGGCAGTCTTGAGGGACGCCAGGTCGGCGAGGTCCAGTGGGAGGTGCCGCACCTGCGCGCCGGGAACGCGCGAGCGGATCGAGGCCATGGCGGCGTCGGCCTTCGCGCGGTCCCGGCTGCCGAGTACGACGACGGCGCCGGTGGCGGCGAGCTGCTCCGCGGCGAAGTAGCCGATCCCGGCGTTGCCCCCGGTGATCAGGAAGGTCCTGCCCTCCGCGGACGGCAAGCGGTGAACGTCCCACGATCGGCTCTGGGATGCGGAAGACACGTGGACAGGCTCCTTGCGCTCTGGGGCAGCGTGCTCGTGGAGAGCACCAACCCGCCCAAGGTCGCAGCCGCCACCGACATATCGCCGACAGATTCCCTACACCTGTCCTCCGAGGCCCCGTTGCCTACCCCGCCGCCGGTCGTGCCGTCAGGCGCCACAGGGACGTGGTCTCGGCGCTGCGTGCCATGTGGAGTGGATCGGTGGCGTCCCTGGAGCGCGGGTGCCGGGGCTTGGTGTCCATCCTGCCCACTACGCGGAGGCCTGCCGCGTGGACGGCGTCCAGCAGTTGCCGGCGTGTGCGAAGGCCGAGGTGCTCTGCGAGGTCGGACAGGACCAGCCAGCCCTCGCCACCTGGCCGCAGGTGGCCGGCGAGCCCGGTGAGGAAGCCGCTGAGCATGGTGCCGTCCCGGTCGTAGACGCCCTGTTCGATGGGGCCCGTCGGTCGGGCGGGAAGCCATGGCGGATTGCACACGACGAGGTCGGCGCGGCCCTCGGGGAACAGTCCGGGGCCGTACACCTCGACCGCGTCGGTCGGCGCGAGTCTGTGCGTGTTCTCCCTGGCGCAGGTCAAGGCGCGTGCGCTGATGTCGGTGGCCACGACACGGTTGATTCCGCGACGGGCCAGCACCGCGGCGAGGACTCCGGTTCCGGTGCCGAGATCGAACGCAGTACCGGTGGCGGGACTGTGCCGGATCGCCGACGGCAGCGGTGCGCGGGCGACCAGGTCGACGTACTCGCCTCTGACCGGGGCGAAGACGCCGTAGTGGGGGTGGATACGGGCGCCCAGCGGGGGCACGTCGACCCCTTTCACCCGCCACTGGTGGGCGCCGATCACTCCCAGCAGTTCCCTGAGGGACACGGCCGTGGGTCCCTTCGGGGGGCCGTAGGCCTCCAGACACGCCTGGCGGACATCGGGGGCTCGGCGCAACGCCAGGGCGTAGTCGTCGTCCAGCAGCACCAGGAGCTTGCCGAGGACTCGGGCGCGGTGGCGGCTGTGACGCCGGTAGAGGTGGAAGGACTCGCTCGGGGAAGAACCCGACCCGGGCGCTTTGCGGTCGATGCGGCGGCCGATCGCTCGCAGCAGTTGCCGGGCGTTGTGGAAGTCGCCTTGCCAGAGGAGGGCTGTTCCCTCGCAGGCCAGACGGTAGGCGTCGTCGGCCTTCACCCGGTCGTCGGCGACGACGGTTCGCCGGGGAAGGGGGGCGGCGTTCTCGGAATGCCACCGGGCGGTCCGGTGTGTGTGGTCTTCGGTCCAGCGGATGGTGGACACCACGTACTCCTCGTGGTCGAACGTGCAAGGGGCACGAAGAGCACTTCGACGAGGAGCAGACCGAACCCACGTCCGTCAGAACGACAGCAGTGACGGGCGTGTGCGTTGAAGCAGGGAGTCGTTACCGCTCTGGCGTCGAAGCGCGTGAGCGGATGTCCCAGACGACCATGCCGAGCATCGGGGTCAGACCTTCCGGAGGAGTGGCCAGCAGACTCGCACAGGTGCTGCCGTGGTTCCAAACCTTCCGGTCAGGCCAGGCCAGGTCAGCGCGGCGAGGCGGTGACGGTGCCGGCCCGGGATCGGTGGGTGCGGATCTCCGCGTGGTGGTCCGCGGCCCAGCCGATCAGCTGCATGACGATCTCGCGCAGGCCGCGGCCGAGGGGGGCGAGGGCGTACTCCACACGCGGCGGAACCTCGGCGTAGGCGGTGCGCGTGATCAAACCGTCCTCGACAAGCTGGCGCAGCGTGTGCGTGAGCATGCGCTGGGAGATGCCGGGGATCCGGCGCTGCAGGTCGGTGTAGCGCAGTGGGCCGTTCTCCAGGACGGCGATGATCAGCATGCTCCACTTGTCGCCGACCCGGTCCAGCACCTGCCGGACGAAGGCCATGTGCTCGGCGGGGATGCTCGCGCACGGCCCGGTCGCGGCCGCCATCTCCGTATCGGTCCTGTCCGGCATGGCGCCCATTCCTCTCCGTCGCGCACACCCGTGTGCCTTTTGTAACGCCTTCCATACTGCCGCATCATGGCGCTACGAACAAAAAGTAGGAATTGGAGTTCAGGCCGTGAAAGTAGAGATCTGGGCCGAGGTCGAGGTGGTCCACCGCTCCTTCCCGCCGGTTGGCCGCCTCCGAGGGACTGAACCCCTACGGCTCGCCGGCGAACTGGGCCTGGACCGTGACCTGACGCGCCAGGCCCTCACCGAGCGCCGCCACCGCTCCCAGGTACAGGAAGACGTCCGCCGCGCGCGTCTGCCGGGCGCCGCCGGTGCCCCCTTCACCGTCGTCGACGGCCGCTACGGCGTCCCCGGCGCCCAGAGCGGCGACGCCCTGCTGGACCTGCTCCGTACCGCCTGGGACGAAACCCACCCCTCCTCGAAAGGCCCAACCGCCATGTCGTACCTGCTGCACATCGACTCCTCCTCGCTCGGCGAGGCCTCCGTTTCCCGCCAGGTCGCCCGGTCCTTCCGCGACCGGTGGCCGGGACCGGTCGTCCACCGCGACCTCGCGGCCTCACCGGTGCCGCACCTGACCGCGGCGGGCGTCACCGCCCGCGACACCGCCCCGTCCCGGCACACCCCCGAGCAGGCCGAGGCCCAGGCACTGCAGGACGAGTTGATCGAGGAGTTCCTCGGCGCCGGCGCGTACCTGTTCACGGTGCCGATGTACAACCTGTCCATGCCGTCGGCGTTCAAGGCGTGGCTGGACCAGATCATGGTCGTGGACCGGACCTTCAGCCACACCGGCGCCTCTCCGGCCGCGGGTCGCCCGGCCCTGCTGATATCCGCCCGCGGCGGCAGCTACGCCCCTGGCGCCCCCAGGGAGGGCCTGGACTACCTGGTACCCACGCTGGAAACCGTCCTGGGGCACGAGGACCTCCTCGGCCTGGACGTCACCACCGTGACTCCCGAGCTGACCATGGCCCCCCACGCACCGGCCCTCACCTCACTTCTCCCCCTGTACGAGGCGTCCATGACGGCCGCCCACGACCACGCCCGCGCCCTCGCCACGGCCTTCGCCACACGGGCAGCCTGAATCGCGCCCCCGGACGGACGGGAGGCGGTTCGACCTCGCCGGGGATCGAACCGTCCCCGTACACATAACTGACAAGAAGCTGTCACACCGGACCCGGAATGCGGCATCGGACGCGAGCGGTTTTCACCGGCTATTGGCGCAGAGCACTTGTTCCGTTGCTGTCGTATTCCTGGTCCACGGTCGCGCCGATGGTTCGCTGCACGACTGTGTGGGAGAGAGCCAATTGGGCCTCCGAGACCCCTAGGCATAGGTTGACGGCATGGTCGAGGGGGCGAACTCCGCGGCGCAGACCATGCCGCAGGGGCAGCAGAGAAGAGGGCGGCATGCCGCCCGCCGGAAGAAGGACAAGGGCGGGCTGGCTCGTTCGTCCTTACCCACTCTCGCACGCCGGTCACCATCGGCTGGATGCAGCCCCTGCTCAAGGATCTCCCCGTCACCGCACGACGACTTCGCGAGGACCGAATCCTCGAAGAGGCCGCCGTCACCGGCGCCGACCCGCAACACCTTTGCGCGGTATTCAACATCACCCCCGACACTGGACTGCGCTACACCAGGCCATTCCACCCCGACCCCTTCGACCTCGAATCCGGCCTTGGGGACCAACAGAACAGCCAGTATCGGTGAGATTGATCTTGATTGACTCGCCGTGATCCTTTAGTACGAGTGATCCATTGCGTGCGGGTGTTGGGGTCTGAGGAACAACCGTGTCAGATCGTGCGCTAAGCAGTCGCTGGGCTGTTTGGCGCTTTGACCTGGGGTGATTGAGTGTCGGAGCCTTCGAGGATCGTTGTTGTCGATCTTCGGAGAGCTGTTGTGGCGGTCGAGTTCTGCCAGAACGCCTCGGTCGACGGCCCAGACGCCTCGCGCCTTCGCCCTACTCCCGTGGGACTGGGCCGGCCAGTCCGTTCTCCCAGGCCCAGGCGGCGATGCCCACCCGGTTACGGGCCTTCAGCTTCGCCTGGGCGTTGGCGATGTGGGTCTTGGCGGTTCCCGCCGAGATGGAGAGCTTCTCGCCGATCTCGGCGTTGGTGAGGCCCTCGGCGACCAGTCGGGCGATCTCGCCCTCCCGGGCGGTGAGAGGCGACAGGGCCGTGGGCGCTGCCGGGGCGGGGGCAGGGGCGAGGGTCTGGAGCAGCCGGACAGTGATCTGGGGGCTGATGAGGATGTCCCCGGCCATCGCCGCCCTGACCCCCTCGATCAGCAGCCCGGGACCCGAGCGCTTGAGCAGGAATCCGCAGGCGCCGTCGTGCAGTGCCGTGCGTACGTAGTCGTCGTGGTCGAAGGTGGTGATGACGAGGACACGCATCGGGGCGGGTACGCCGGGGCCCGCGAGGCGCCGGGTGAGTTCGAGGCCGTCCAAGCCCGGCATCCGGATGTCGGCGAGGATCAGGTCAGGGCGCAGGGTGCGGGCGAGGTCAACGGCGGTGAGGCCGTCCGCCGCCTCGCCGACCACGGTCATGTCGGGCTGCGAGCCAAGAATCAGGCGGAAGCCGCTGCGTACGTCTTCCTGGTCGTCGGCGATCAGGATGCGGGTCGGGCCGAGGGACGTCGTCATGGGGACTCTTTCCGGAGCGTGGCAGGCAGGACGGCGGTGAGCTGCCAGCCGCCGTCGCCGTGCGGCCCCGCCGAGAGGGTTCCGCCGAGGGCCTGGGCGTGCTCGGTGAGAGCGGGGAGGCCGAGGCCGCCCCGGGAGACGCGGCGGCGGGCCGGGGCGGGGCGGGCACCGCGGTCATTGGTGACCCGGATCTCCACAGTGGTGGCCGTGGGGGTGAACGCGACGGTGGCGCGGGAGGCGTCGGGAGCGTGCCGGCGGATGTTGGTCAGCGCCTCGACGACGATGCGGTACGCGGTGGAGCCCGCCTCGCGTGAGAGCCCCTCCGTGACCAGGGGAGGCAGGTCCAGATGCGCCTCGGTGGCCCCCGCTGAGCTGAAGTCCGATATCAGCGAGGGCAGTTGGGATACATCGGGGAGCGGCTCGGTGGCGGGTGCCGGACCGTGCAGCATCTGTACCGTCCTGTCCATCGCGGCGAGGGCGCTCAGGCCCGCCTTCTCGATGCGTTCCAGGGCGAGCACCGCCTGGGAGGGGTCGGTGGCGGCGACGAAGCGGGCCGCCTGGGCCTGGACGACGATCCCGCTGATGTCATGGGCGACGAAGTCGTGCAGGTCGCGGGAAAGCTGAAGACGCTGGGCCCTGCGGGCCTCGGCCACCGCGCTCCGGCGACGGAGTTGCTGGCGGCGGGGGTAGGCGCCGGCCGCCACCGCGACGGCTACGGGAAGCAGCCAGAAGGTGGCGATTCCGATGGATTCCAGGAAGGACTCACCGTCGACCAGTGGCAAGGGCCAGAGGGTCACGGCGAGGGCGGTCAGCGGGAGTGTCGGCTTGAGTTCGCGCAGGGGTGACCAGCGGGTGACCGCGGCCAGGAGGAGCAGCAGGATGGCGGCCTCGGCCAGCTTCCAGCCGGAGCCGAGACCAGCGTTGGGCAGGGTGAAGCTGGTGGTCAGGGAGAGGACCGCGCAGGCCGTGGTTGGGTGGGCGAGGCGGCCGAGCCGCTGACGAACTGCGGTCCGGGGGCGGGCAACGGCCCACACCAGCGTGCCTGCGGTCGCGAGCGACGGCAGAGCGTCAAGCACCTTGACCACCGGGCCGGTTGATTCCCACATGGTGATCAGCGTACGGGCGGGCGAGGCGGCGGGGCTCTCTGCCGAACGGCATAGAAGGGCTGGGCGGCGGCGCGATCTTTGTGCCGATCGGTGGATGGGACCGCAGGGGCGCCGGGGGTGAAGCTTGAGCCGTTCAACCGACCACGGTCACATATCCACCCTTTACAACATGGGAGTTCATCATGCGCAACACCGCAATCGGCGTTACGGCAATCGCGGTCCTCGCCGGGCTGGCCACTGCCGGGCCCGCTCCCGCTGCCCCGGCTCCGTCCGCTGAGAGCAAACCGGCGAAGAGCGCGAGCGTTCACGGCGAAGCGCGAATTTCGTACATCGAGTCGATCGACCACGACATCCGCTTCACCATCCATGCCGAACAGAAGCCGTTCACTCGGCCGTTGCCCCCCACGGCCCCTCAGGGACTGTCCACAGACGCCGTGGGCACCCTGAAGATCTCCCACACCCTCCCTGGCGGAGCCACGGGGTGGGCGGAGGCACTGGTGGACTGTCTGGTCACCAGCCACCGGACTGCAACCATGACCGCCATCGTGACGAAATCGAACGTAGAGGAGGTCGGCGCCCGGCTGGGCATCAGCGTCCAGCAGGGCGCCAAGGGCGAGCCCGACCGGCTCGGCTTCTCCTGGGGGGTGGTGAACGTCGACCCCGGGAACGTTGATGAGAATGGTCAGCTCGTAAGGCCGCAGGCCGGTACGTGCATGGCCCCCGCACCGTTCACGACCGTGATCAAGGGCGGCTTCAAGGTGGTCCACGCCGAGATAACGAAGTCCCCCACCCAGCCCGAGGCGGCGATCCGCCGTGGCTGACACCCTGACCGCCGAGTCACCCGTACCGGCCGTGCCACAGGTCCGCCGTTCCGTCCGCCTGGCGGCGCACGCCGCCGCACTGACCCTGGTGCCGTCCGGGCTGTGGCGCATCGCCGTCGCCCTGGGCTGGGACTCCGGATTCACCGATGAGGTCCTTCGCCCGGAGAACTTTCCCGGCGAAGGGTCCCCCTATCTGATCGGACTCAGCCTGTTCGCCGAGGCGCTCGGGCTGCTCACCCTGGGCCTGGTCCACAGATGGGGCGAGGAACTTCCGCGCTGGGTACCGGCCCTGGGCGGCCGGAGAATCCCCGTAATGGCGGCGGTGATCCCCGCCTCGCTCGGCGCGGCGCTCGTCACCCTCATCACGGTCACCGGCGCGTTCACCTGGAACGACGCGGACAACATGGGTGCCGCCGGATCCCCCGAAGGCGGCCACTACTGGCTGATGACCGCCTGCTATCTGCCACTGCTGGCCTGGGGGCCGCTGCTCGCGGTAGTCACGGCGGCCTACTACCGCCGGCGTCGGGGTCGGGGTCGCTGAGTCCCGCCGTCCGCAGGTCCTGGAACATGTGCTCGGGCCGTGCTCCGGAGGAGCGATCAGCCCGCGCGGACAGGCTAGACGGGACCGGCGGGCCGGGCAGGAGCAGTGAACAATCCTGCGGATCTCAACGTGCATCGCGCGGAAGGCGCTCGCCCTGGCCCACCAGTTCAAGCAGGCCGCCCCCGAGACACCGGTCATCTTCACCGGTCCACGAGCTCAAGCGCCTCGCGCGCAACGCCGCCGAGCTGATGACGCTGTCCGCCGAACTCCAGGCCGGAGGCATCCAGCTCGAACTCCTCACTGGTCCGCTCACCGGCGTCTACGACCCCGACGGCATGGGCGCCATGTTCTTCGCCGTACTCGCGGTCGCCGGGCAGATCGAGCGCAACTACATCCGGGAGAAGACCCTCGAAGGGCAGGTCTCTGCGGCGGCCAAGGGCAACCACGGCGGACGGCCGAAGGTCATCGACGACGACATGCTCACCTTCGCCGTCGCGCTCAAGAACAAGGGCGTCCCTGTTCCGGAGATCACGAAGAAGCTGGTCATCAAGACGGGGAAGAACGCGGGCAAGAACCCCTCGGTCGCCTCGCTCTACCGGGCGCTCGCTGAGACCGAGGACGCCGCGGTGGACGACGGCCTCCCGCACCGGCCCAAGCCCGTCCGCATCCGCCGGCCCGAGGACCCGCTCACCCCCGAAGAGATCGACCTCCGCCAGCGCCTCCAGACCCAGCCCCACCCGAACGCCGGAGGCCCCCGTGGATGACCTCGCGACCGTACGCGCTCAGGAGTGCGCGAAGGTGTACGACGAACTTCTCGGTGCTGCCGCCCGGCTCGATATGCTGCGACGCCTGGAAGGCGGGGGCGTCGACCCCCACGCGACCGCGGCCATGCACGCGCTCCCGTTCGCTGCCACCATCCTCTGGCCAGCAGTCCCGAGCACTCCGCCGCCTGGCTACCGCCATGACAGCGAACGCCTGCTCCAGCTCGCCGCCAACTGGCGCGAGGCAGCACTGGAACTCGGCGAGTTCGCCCCACTGCCTCCCGTCCTGCGACTCGTCAGCGACACGGCGCCGCCCTCGTAGCTCACCGATCCGGCATCAAGATCAATCTCACCGATACTGGCTGTTCCGTTGGCCCCCAAGGCCGGAATCCGTCGGAACCGAGCCGCACACAGCCGAGGACCCCGGGTGGCAGGGGCCAAGTTCGTGAGGCCGGCGCTTCAGAAATCGCGAACTCAGGCGCTTTCCCAGGCGGGTATATCGGCGAGTCCACGAGCCGGGAGATCGCATACGCCCACGCCACCGGCAAGCCGACCTCGTTTACCGATCCCTCTGATCAGTAGACGTTCGTGGTGCGCGCGGGCAACGAGTCTCGGTCGGCCTTGGAGCGGGCTGAGCACGGTTCTTTTTCTGGTCAGGTTTGCTTGCGACAGGCGATGTAGTCGAACCAGTCCCGCTTCGCGTATGCGGTCCACCGTGTGGCGTTGCTGATGCTCGTGCCGGTGAGGTTGGCGAGGACGGATGCTGGCAGGTCGGAGGCCAGGGCGAGGCGGGCGCTGTTGCGGCTGGCGAGGCCTTCGAAGCCGTGGCGTCGGAGCAGTAGGCCGAGGTATTCGGACCGGATGGGTCGCGCGGGTTCCTGGCCGGGGAAGAGCCACGGTGTTGTGCTGGCTGTCTGGTTGATGGTCCAGCGCTCCGCGCTTACTTTCCGCTGCTCAAGCAGCAGTTGATCGACTCTGGGCGGCAGGCGCAGGCTGTGTCCATCGATGCCGAGTTCCACGGCGTCGCCGCTGACGATCACGTCGTGGATGGTGAGGCCGAGGAGCCGTGTGTAGGGAAATCCGAAGAGTAGTACCAGGGCCCCGACGGTGCGGACGATGCCAGGGAGAGCCGCTGCCGAGAGGCAGCGGCGCAGTTGCTGAACCCGCTCTTCCTCTTTGATGAACGTCTTGGGTGCCGCGACACGTGGTGACGGCACGTTCAGATCTGAGGCGAGGCCGCGGCGCCCGGCCCAGGTGATGAAGGGCCTGACGTCCCTTCTCGTGATGCTGCCTTCGTCGAGCCACTGGTCGAGGACGAGCTGAGTGAGCTGATCAAGTCTTGTTCCCTGGTCATCGAGCCAGGTCAGCAGTTCGAGTACTCGCCTCAGCGTTGACCTCGTTCTGTTCTGCGTAGGGATTCGAGTGGGTCTGTGACGGTTAGCGCGGCGGAATCGATGAAGGAGGTCCCAGTGGGCGAAGGGAGTGACGATCCGGCGATGGTGGTCGGGCGCCTGCGCTAACAGTTCATCCGCCGCTCGAGGAAGGGCTTCGAGGTACTCGTCTCGCGGAGGCAGGAGTCCAGCCGCGACGAGCAGGTCGCGGACGTATCGGGTCGTCGGCGTGCTGGCCAGCTCGTCGAACTGCTGGTGGGTCGGCTTCGTGCCAGTGCACGTGAGCTGGTTCAGTAGATCGCTGACCCCGTCGTGGGACAGCCAATAGATCACGCTGTGCGGTCGCCCGGCGCCGACCAGGGCCAGGTAAGTGGCCGCCAGGGGAGAGGGGAGAGCTTGCTCATCTCCGCCGAGTCGCTTGGCCAGTTGGGCCTTGAGGAAACACCGTGAGCACAACTGGACGCGGCTCGGGGTCCAAGTGCACGACCCCGTCGGCGAGGACCAGGTGCGCGGCCCCTGGCAAATCAATGACTCGACTCACGTTGCATTCAACGCAACAACGTTGGGTTGGTTACGCGGGCCTGGCCAGAGCGTCAGCGGCATCGACGGGTTGGAACTAACCTCTCCACCACCTGCCACAAACTCGCCTTGATCGTGCGAACCGTATGTTGCATTGGATGCAATACGGCAGCCTGATGACAGTAGGAGTAGCGCTCAACGCGAGCGACGCGCGGAATCAGGTCGACGCCTCGGTGGAACTGACCCGTGAGGCCGCCGCCGCGGGACTCCGCTCCGCCTGGTTCGGGCAGACCTTCGGCGCGGACTCGCCCCAACTCGCCGCAATCGTCGGGCGCGAGGTGCCCGGAATCCACGTGGGCACCTCCGCGATCCCCGTCTTCGGACGGCATCCCCTGATCGTCTCCAGCCAGGCCCAGACCGCCCAGGCGGCCAAGCACGGCCGCTACCACCTCGGACTGGCGCTGGGCACCAAGCTGCTCACCGAGGGCGGCTTCGGCCTGCCGTTCGAACGGCCCATCGCCCGGCTGCGCGAATTCCTCACCGCACTGCGGCAGTTGACGCAGACCGGCACCGCCGACTTCCGCGGCGAACTGGTCACGGCCCGCACGCCGGTCCCGGCCCGCGTGCCCGGCGCGGAAGCAGGCGTCCCCCTGCTGGTCGCCGCGATGGGAGCGCAGTCCCTGCGGGTCAGCGGCGAACTGGCGGACGGGATCCTGCCCTACCTGGCGGGCCCGCGCGCACTGGAGACGCACATCGTTCCGGCCCTTACGGCAGCGGCCGAGGCCGCCGGCCGACCCGCGCCGAGGATCGTCGCCCTGGTCCATGGAGTCGTCACGGACGACGTGGAAGCGGTGCGGGAGAAGGCCACCGAACAACTGGCGTTCTACGAACAGATCCCGTCGTACGAGCGTGTCATCGAGCAGTCCGGGGGACGCCGGGCGTCCGACGTGGCGGTCATCGGCGACGAGCGGACGGTCGCGGCCGAACTACGGCGCTACCGGGACGCCGGGGCGACGGAGGTGGTGTTCTCCGGCACGGAGATCGCGGGAGAGGCCGACCGTCGACGCACCTGGACACTCCTCGGTGAACTGGCCGGGTGAGGCGGCTCCACCAGTCGCCACGGGAGGCGTACACCCGACAACTGCTCGGCTCATGCCAGCAGGCGGCCGGAGCCCGCAAAGGGGGCCCAGACCGGCGAGCATCTTGTGAGAAGTGCCAGCCACCGAGAGCGGAACGAACCAGTCCGCCTCGAGCTCCGTCATGGTCGTGAATTGATCGGGAGCCGCGCCCGGGGGCCCGAACCTCCCCTGGGTCATGCGGCACCCGGTGAGACGGAGCACACGCTCCAGAAGGAGCCCACTGATGCGATTCAGCATGTCGAGCCGACGCAACGCCGCTACGTCGACGCGGTCGCGGCAGCTGCCGTGGTACTCGGGCATGGTCGCGGCCGCGCTGACGACCGCCTGCACGACACGGGGCGGTGGCGGGGAGGCCGAAGGGTCGTGCGCGATCGCCGCCCTGTACGGGGGCCGCACCTACACGCAGGTGGACAACGTCAGCTTCACTGTGGGCGAAGCACTCGGCCCCGCCGAGTTCCCGCCCTGCGATGACACGCCGGGCCACGACGACGATGACGCGAGGTCCGAACCGGGCACGGCCTACGCCGTGGACGGCTTGAATCCACGTGTAGCCATCGCGATGCGGTACACCTCGGACGAGATCGTGCTCCTCGCCGTCCAACCCGGTGGCAGCCTGCCTCCAGAGATCAAGGCCCTGGCACGAGGCTAGGGTTGGACCAGGTGTTCCGACCAGAGCAAGACGCCTGCTTCGCCACTGCTTCAGACGGTTGACGCACCGTTCGACGGTGCTGCGCAGCCGGTCACCTGTAGGGCCCCCATCGGCGTCCGAGGGTGTCGTACATGTAGCGGGGCAGGCCGTCGATGGCGCTGGTGCGGAACGGGCGGCCGGCGTCGTCGATGCGGACGGTGCCCGTGCGGCCCTGGGAGGACCAGTCCAGCTCCAGATACCAGCGGCAGTCGCACGAGCTGGTCCCGGCCGTGACCAGCAGCACCTCGGGGTCCTTCGCGGAGACGCGGTAGGGCATGCGCACGGCCGGGATGGGCGTGCCGGCGTCGTTCCCGGCGACCGCGCGGGCGATGGGGCGGTCCTTGTCCAGGTCCACGGCGAAGTACCGGGGAGTGATCGATCCGCCGCAGCCTTGGTCCATCGCGTAGGCATTGCCGTCGGCCGGCGCCGTGCGGCCGACCACGCGCACGCGCAGCGCCTCCAGCACGACGGCCGTGTCACTGCGCCCCTGCACCGACAACTGCACCAGCGTCTCGCCGCCGTGCACCGCGCTCTGCGTCGCCGCCCACGGCGCCGCGTCCTGCGGGGCGGGGGGAGGGGGGACCTGGCTCGGCGGCTTGGCGATGACGTAATCGTGACCGCAACCCAGCTTCCATGCCTGTGAGTTGACGGACCAGGTGAGTGGCAGCCCGGCGGGCTGTCCACCGCGGGACGGGGCGGATGTCGCGCCGGGCGGGCGAGAGGCACCTGGCTTCTTCTTCGCAGTGGCGGAGCCCGAAGGCCGCGCGGACGTCCCGGAGGTGCCGGAGGCGTCGGAGCCGGGGATGCCGCCAGGGCTGGGGGAGATGCTCCGCCGCTCGCCCGACCTGGCCTCCGCCGTACCGGACGCCGTAGGGCCGGCGACCTGACCGGGACCGTCGGCGGACGGCCGCCGCCCGTCCGGCAGCGCGGACAGGGTCCCGAGCGTCGCGAGCACGGCACAGACGGAGGCCAGCCCGACCACGAGACGTCTGCGGCGGTACCAGGGGCGGCGCGGGCGCGGGGGCGCGGTCGCCCAGGACGGTCCGGACGCACGGGCTGTTTCGGCGCCCGAGTCGCTGGTGCCGTGCGGCGCGGAGTCCGCCGGGGCCACCGATCCGCCGGCGGCCGTCGGCGCCGTGTCCGATGCGGTGCCGCCCTCCACCCCTGTGTCCGGCCCGTCCGCCGCGTCGTTCACGGCTTCCACCGCCGCAGCACCGGCCGCGCTCACCACCGCCTCCGCCGTACGAGGCCGGCGGCGGGCCGCCACTGCCCTGAGCCAACGACGGTGGAGTTCCAGGCGTTGCTCCGAGGTCGCCCCGCACAGGGCCGCGAAGCGTTCCACGGGGGCGAAGTCGAGCGGCACCGCGTCGCCCGCGCAGTAGCGGTGCAGCGTCGAGGTGTTCATGCCCAGACGGCGGGCCAGCGAGCCGTAGCTGCGGTCCGTGCGCTCCTTCAGCGCCCGCAACAGCGCCGCGAACTCAGCCACTTCGTCGATGCCGTCGCCGTCCTCCTGTGCCGACACAGGTCCACCCGTCCTCGTACGACCCATCTGGCCCGGGACGATATCCCAGGCACCCCATGTACCTGCACGTCGGACGGGCTGGGATGGTTCCACCCCGCCCGATCGGCCGTCGGCTGTTGCGCCCGGCCACCGTGACCGCAGATGCTCTTGGTGCCGCACCGACCAGGCCCGGGCCTACCAGCCGGCGCCCCGCGGCAGCCACGTCCACGCTTCATCCACGGGGGAACGCCCATGTCCATGCGCATCCGAACAAGCGCGCTCACCGCACTCACCGTCGCCGGACTCGCGGCGGCCACGGTCCTCACGGCACCGGCCGCCGGCGCCGCGCCGAAGGCTGCCGCGCCCACGTTCCTGTCGGCGTCTCAACTGCCGCCGCACCCGACGTCGACCTGGACCGCCGGGCCCGTCACCGACGGGTTCCCGGAGGAACTCGGCCTCTGCGTGAGCACGGAGGGCGTGCCTTCCTACGCTTACCGGCACCGGCAGTTCCGGACCGGCCTGGACACCAGCGCCGTGCAGTTGACCGTCGTGACGGGCTCAGCCGGGCAGGCCAAGGCCCTGGCGAAGCACTACGACGACCTGATCCGCACCTGCGCCGACCGCATCGAGGGGTCCTCGCCCGACGTGGAGGCCGACGGCCGCGACTACGGCAAGCTGCCGGTCGAGGAGGGCGCCCGCGTCCGTGGCCTGCACACCGAGACGTCCTGGGGCGCCAACGACATCGCCCTGCTGTCGGTCGGGCGGGACGGCAGGACCGTCACCGTCGTCAAGTGGGGACAGATGGGCGACTTCCAGAACGCGCCCGTGGCGGCCTTCAAGAAGACCACGAGCACGGCCGTCGACAAGCTGTACTGACCGGACGGCCGCCGAAAAGACCGGGCCGTCCTCCCGCCACGGGGGTCGGGAGGACGGCCCCGTATCGGTCATCTGACCGGTCGGGGCGGCGCCCGCGCCCGAGAGACCTTTCGGCGCGGGTGCGGTGTGGTGTGGTGTGCGTTGGAGGGCATGCCCTGGGCTGCCGGACCACTTGGGCGACGTCGCCCCATGGTCGCGGACCTCGCACCCGTGTACCGATACGACCGGCGTGGTACCGGGCGTTCCCCTTGGGAGGGGCGTCATTCCCTTCGGTACTCGGTAGCCAATCACCGGTGAACGGCCCGCACATCAGCAGGAGGGCCCGGCCTCTTCGTCAGCGAGCCTGCCGCGGTCTGACGCTCGGTATCCCTTGGTGATTTCCGCTTGGTTGTCCCGCAGGCGCCGGGGAAGAGGGGGAAGCATAGAGGCTGAGAAGGACCGCAGCTCAGTTTGCTGAGGACAGGAGAGGGACCAATGGCAAGTGTCTGGATGTACGCGCCGGAGATCGGGTACGGGGCCCAGCAGTCGTTGGTGGGGTTCACTGTGGAGGCCGCCGACGGCGTCATCGGACACGTGGACCGCCAGCAGGACCAGCCCGGCATGCAGCACCTCGTCGTCGACACCGGAGTGTGGAAGTTCGGCAGAAGCGTCCTGATCCCGGCCGGCGCCGTCACCGGCATCGACACCGAGGCGCAGAAGGTGCACGTCGCACCGTCCCGGGAGGAGATCAAAGCCGCTCCCCGTTTCGCCACCGACAGCGAGACGGCCGACCCCGGCTACCTGTCCGGGGTCGGCGACTACTACTTGTCCCTTCGTACCTGAGCAGGCGGGCGGGAACGTCGAGCGGGTCGACGTGGTCCGCGCCCGGAATGATCAGGAGAAGGGCCTTACGGGGCGCCAACAGGTCGGCGTCCACCGGGAGGGTCTCGGGCAGCACGCGGTGCGCGGGGGCGACATCGCCGTCCCTGTCGAAGGGGATCTCGTGTGACCCGCGCGCGAAGGTGCCGTTCTCGGCGTCGATCCAGCGCTGCCGGCTGAGGTGGTCCACGACCTTCTGGCTCTGCTCACGCGTGTAGTACTCCTCGTGGCCGCGGGACATGTCGTACATCAAGGCCGTGGCGACCGCCTTGATACGGCTGTCCGCGGCCGACGGCTGGGACGCCGATGCCGCCGCCACCGTCGCTCTGCTGCGCGCTGAGGCCGGGCGTGAACCGCATGACCGGGCCCTGCGCGAGCTGATCGGCGAACTGTCCACCCTCAGTGCCGATTTCCGCACCCTGTGGGCCGCGCACGACGTCCGTATCCGCCACGAAGGCGTCAAACGGCTGCAGCACCCGAAGTCCGGCCTCCTCAGGCTGACCTACCAGTCCCCGGACCTGCCCGTGCCCCGGCGAGTTGTGCACGACGCCGAAGACCATCTCAGGCTCCTCGCCAGCCTGGCGGCGACCCGCGCCCGGACGACAGAGCCCACCGACCCACTCGGCTGACCCGTCATCGCCCTCCTGGCGCCCTGGGCCTAGTCACGCATCGAACGGGCGTCTGTCTTGCGTGCCTTGAAGCCGGCCCGGCACAGTGTGTAACCAGAAGGTGATTCAGTGCACGCGAACAGGAGAGGCTTATGGCCAAAGCTCGTAGGGCACGGTTGCGAATCTCCACGGTCACGGTTGCCTTCGGTGCCGTCATCGGCTTGCTGCTGGTGACCGCAGCGCCGGCGAGTGCCGAAGTGAAGTCCACCTGCGGCACCTATATCTGCGTCGCCACTGCCTACCAGGGCCGTGACTACGTCCAGGACATCACCGTCACCACGCGGGACGGCCTGCCGGGAACATTGCGTGCTTTCGTCGGCGACTACCGGGGGAGCAAGGCGAACGTCTCGCGGTGGCGGTTCGTCGTCAATCAGGAGATCAGGGCCTATCCGAGGCTGGCCGTTTGCGGCGGTCTCGATCGTGGTGGTCGGGTCATCGAGAACCACTGCGTGATGATCCCCTGATTCCTCGATCGGCCGTACGCCTGTGTCGCACCGCAGTAACCCGACCACTCAGTGAGAGACCGCACCGATCGTGCAGGACGAGGCCTTCCCGTCACCCGTCGGCGGAACTCGTCCGCAGGATCAGTGAGAATCGCCGGCGCGGCGCGAGGTGTTCACGCTGTGATCTCCGGCGCTGGCCCGTACCAGTCCAGGCACAGGACCGTGGCGTCGTCCCTCACCTCGCCCTTGCAGGCGTCGGTGACGGCGTTGACCATGGCGCGTACGGCCTCGCGGGGATGCTCACCAGCGGTGTCCCGGATGACGCCGGGCAGATCGACGGTTCCCGCCTGGCGTTCTTGCATGCCGTCGGTGTAGAGCACTAGGCGGTCACCGGGGCGCAGGTCGAAGTCCTGCACCCGATAAGGGGCCCGGGCGGGCACACCGAAGGGGAGGTTGATGTGCAGCGGGATCTCCTCGACGGTGCCGTTGCGCAGCCGCAGGGGCCAGAGATGGCCGGCGTTCACGAGCTGTGCGCTGGACCCGTCCAGGGCGATGCGCAGGAGTTGGCCGGTGGCGAAGGTACGGCGCCCGTAGCTGAGGACGGCCTGGTGCGTCTGGCGGGCCTGTTCGGCAAGGCCGGCCCCGGCGCGGCGGGCGCCGCGGGAGGCATTGACCAGGAGAGTGGCGATGAGCGAGGCGTCGACGTCGTGGCCCATCGCATCGGTGATCGACAGGTGCAGAGTGTCGTGGTCGAGACTGTAGTCGTAGGTATCACCGGCGATGTCGGAGGCCGGGACCAGAGCACCGGCGAGGGCGAACTCGGCGGCCTCGCAGGAGGGGGCCGAGGGCAGGAGCTGGCGTTGGATCTCCGCGGCCAGGGTGACCGAGCCGGCGCGATTGCCCCAGTAATAGAGATCGGTGAAGCGGCGGTCGGTGACGATGATGTACGCCAGCGCGTGCGCGACCTCTTCGACCTGCGCCAGCACGTCTGATGTCACATGGTCGAGATAGAGCTCCAGGACGCCGATGGTGTCGCCGCGGTTGCTGACCGGGGAAAGCACGCGGTGCCCTTGTGCGCCTTCCGACGTGCGTACCAGTTTCTGGGTCCGCAGAACCTCGTCGTACACGCTGTCAGCCAGCGGTACCTGATCAGCGCCGCGCTCGTGCGCCGTTGTCTTCTCCTCGTTCACCCGCAGCAATCGGCGGCCGACGACGTCAACGAACAGGAACGACACGCGATGCGCGTCGAACCGGTCACGCAGATTGTGCGCTACGACATCGAGGGAGTGCACCGGTGCGGCGTCCTCCGCCGCTGCAAGCACCTCGGCAAGCCCGAGCTGAACACGTTCCATATCAGCCTCCCTGAGTTAGGGACCCTCCTTCCCGCAGACCCCGCGTCCATCACGCATCACCCAACCACCCGCGAGGTTTGCGAGGCCGTTCCACGGGCAGCGCCGAGGGCGGCAGTCACCTCATCGAAGTTGAGGGGTGTCGTCGGGTCACGCGGCTCGGTCCCCCCACCGGGGGAGTCGTCGTCCTCTTCGGACGCTTGCCGTTGCGCGGCTTTCTCGCGGGCGCGGAGGCACGCCCAGGTGAGGGCGGCTGCGCCGGTGAGGTACCAGGGCAGGGGGCCACAGCACGTGCCACCACATGCCGTGCGGCGCGAGGAGCAGATCGCGGCGGCGGTGGTCATGCCGACTGCGAGGCTCCAGCACAGCACGCGACCGGCCCACTGGAGGGCACGAGCGGGCCCGCGCGCCGGGGAGTGGCGGCGGATGGGGTGGGAGCAGGGCATGCGTCTGCCAGATGCGCTCATCGCAGGATGTCCTTCAACAGCAGGGGCGGTTGCCGCGGGCTGGGGGACCACGCAATGGAGGGCGCTGGCGCGTCCTGCGCTTCGCAGTGTCAGCTCTGCTCACCGTCGCGCTCGTTGGATACATCGTCCTTCGTCTTCGGCGGCACCGCGGGGAGACAGCTGGCTGAACAGGGCATACCGAGCACGCACGAGAACCGACGGCCGTCGCATCGGCTGGGAGGTCCAGCTGCCCACCCCGGCCTGGCACACCTGCCGCCTTGCCTACGCTCAGCGCAACGACACCCACATGTCACCCCGTTGGTCGTCTCAACCCTGGGTTGCGGGACCTGGCAATCTGGGAGTGGTGTCAGGTGAAGGCAGCTGCCACGAGCTCGGCCTCCGTCTCCTCCCAGGGGAGATGGATGGCGAGCTCGCTCTCGAGGAACCGCAGGAACGCGACATCGCCCGGCTCGTCACCGCTGTGCACGAACCCGAGTGCCACCTCGGCCGGCATGCCGTCTGTCAGGTGAGGCAGGCCAGGCTCGAAGGACGTCACCACATCGCCGCGGCAGGCATAACTGACACGGCTGAAGCCCTTGGCGTTGCGATGCACGCAGAACGCCCGCCCCCGCTCGGACAGCGCCGCGAGGTACGTGTCCGTTCGACAGTGGAACTCCTCCAGCGCGTAAGCCCAGCCCGCTACCGAGCCCGCTCGGACGATGGTGCTGGGCGGGGCAGGCAGAAAACCGGCGCGCGTCAGCCGGGCAACCGTCGCATCGTCTTCGCAGTCCAGGAAGTCGAGGTCACTGACGTCCTCCGACTCATCCCTCAGCAGCAGTTCGTACGCTGCGGAGCGGGTGAGTGGGACAACGTGGCGCTCCTCGGCACCGACGCGACACAGCAGCTCGTGCGGCGAGAGGCCCTCGCTGAGTGTGAGCGTGAAGCCGATGCTGTAGACATCGGCTATCCAGCGCAGTCCGTTCTCTGTAGTTCCCTGTTTCATCAAGCTGCCCTTCCCGCACAGTGGCCGCCGCGGTGCCGCCCCCCTGCGAACAGAACCTATCGGTCAGTACCGACACCCACGTGAGGTAAGACAACCCATACCAACGGAAGCGGCCACCGTCTCGATGACATCGGGGCACTGGCGCGCGTTCAGACACCGGCCTCAAGTGGGCCGCGGACGATGTAGTTGGGGAGGTTGCGGAACCCGAGGGCGGACTCGGAAGATGCTCGAGCCGTCCGTTGATCGCCTAGACGGGTGCCGGGCCGGCACATCGGCGTCGAGGGTGTTGATGAAGCTGGTCATCGACATCGTCGTGGCGGTCCGCGACATCACCGCGGAGGAGGAGTACCTCGACCCTTTGCTCGCGTGTGGATACGTCCTACGTGTCCGAGAGCCCGGCCACCGCCTGCTGCGCGCCGAATCGCGGGACCTGCACCTGCACATCCTCGAAGACGCAGACCCAGCCATCGACGAGTACCTGCTGCTTCGAGACCACCTGCGGGCCGATGAGACGGATCGGCACCTCTACGAGAGCACCAAGCGCGATTTGATGACACGCGAGTGGGCCGACATGAACGCCTACGCCTACGCCGTCGCCAAGACCGGGGTGATTGAAGAAATCAAGGCACGTGCGCGCAGCCGACGCGGCGCGCACCGGGGACCGTCTTCAAACGGACCTTGCCCAGAGCAGGACTGACACCGAGCGCGCCTACTGCTTCCAAGTGGTGCGACGACGCACCACGCCTGACCAACAAACAACCCACGTCGCGGACATGGGCTGGTGCTCCGGGCCGCCCCCGTTCTTGGTTCACGGCCAGCCTCTTGACCTGGCAGCGGACGGTCAGGCGTCAGGGTCGACTTCGGGGTGCGTGAACCGCACGGGCTTGCTCAGCGACCGCGCGTAGGCGATCTCGGCTCGGGTGCTGTCTCCGATGTAGTCGCCGACCACGAGCACCTCATCAGCGAGGCGGATCTTCGCCCGGTGCAGATCGTCGAGTTGAACCTTCAGCGCCTCGGCCTCGACAGGATCGGACCAAAGCGCGTGCGGCGACTTCATGTCGCAACCCGGTTTGACGACGATCTTTCCCGCTTTGGTCTCCCGCAGGTCGGCCTCGTTCATCTCGGTCATGAAGCGGGTGGAGCCGCAGATCACGACGATACGCGGGAGGCGCAACAGCTTCTTCGCGTCGGCGAGCTTCTCCTCGGGGGTGAGCAGCGGCGGGGATGACACTGGTTCCTCCTGGTTATTTGGCCAAGGGTGCCTGCGGAGACGAGAACGAGGGCATTCAAGATCGTTTTGTGACGAAGGACGCGGACACCCTCGCGACGGCACCTTATGCGACGGCTGACGACATGCCGAAGGAGCATCCCGACCTGGCACCGTGGCACGCGCCGGTAGGCATTGCACCCCGCCTGAGCGATGCCGAACCGGCCGCTCGCTCGACAGGACAACTCCACGGCAAGCCCAGTAGGCAGCCGCCTGCTGGACGCCGCGCACCAGAAGCTCGGCGGCACCGTCGTTTTGCGGACCCGCCACGCAGCCTGAGTTGATCACTTTGTTGTGCTGGTCGTTTGGCGACGGTCAGCGTGCGGGCGGTGCCGGCGGGGTGGGTTGAGCTTGACGATGATCTCGGCGTGCCCAGCCGGCAACGCGCTCGTCCGGTCCTTGGGGGAGACCCGCCATCACGGTCGGGGTCGACATCAGCGGCCTCGGCCGCCCAGTGATCAACGCCGCCCCGGCGTAGTGGACGATCAGCCAGGCCCAAGTCTCCTGACGCGACGGCGCTGTGGGCGGTCGATGCGCGTCTATATCGGCACAGCAGAAGCCGGTGCAATGTCAGCAACCGGCGCGGCTCGGCGGGTCCGGCTTGGCGGCGTGCCAGTCGCGGGCGTATTGCAGGATGTGCGGCGGCAGATCGGCCTCGGTATGCACGGTCCCCCAGAAGACCATCGTCTCGTACATTCGCCGGCCGTAGAGGTACGTGCCGACGGGACGGAAGACGTCGTTGATGAAGGTGTGGACCTCCGGATCCTCGACCCCAGGACCGAGGTTTCCGTCCGCCGCCTCGGCGTAGCCGTCGAGCGAGGTGATCATCGAGTAGATGAGCTTGGCCACGGGTCTCCTTCAGGTGGTGTGGCTGGTGTGCTCGGGGTTGGGTGGAAACACCGAGAGCCGGGCGTCGGTGACGTTGACGGCCTGACCGCTCTCGCATCCGCCTTCCTCCACCACGCCGCCAACGCAGCGGTGCCTCCTGGCGATCGATGCTCGACCTCCAACCGCCGTGACCTCAGCGGGTAAAGGTCTCTAGCTCGCAGCTGACGGCGGCCCGGTAAATAGGGTGCGGCCGGTTGAGTTGGGGTGATAGCCAAGCGATGTGACAGAGAGTCTTGAGTATTCCGCCCTGCTGCGACTGATCGAGGAGCGGTCGGCCGCGTTCCGGAGTGCGGTTGCCGCCGCGCCCAGCCTTGACGCGCCGGTGCCGTCCTGCCCCGAGTGGACGTTGTTCGATCTGGTGCAGCACCTGGGTACGGGCCAGCGCTGGTGGGCCGCGATCGTCGACGCGGGCCCGGCCGAGGCTCCGCCGGCCAAGGATGCCGCGGAGGCGCCGCGCGAACTCGAGGCGCTGCTGGCCTGGTTCACCGAGTCGAACGAGCTGCTGCTGAGTGCGCTGCGCAAGGCCGGCCCGGAGCGCGAGTGCTGGGCGTGGTGGAGCGCCGGCGTGTCGCCGGCGAATGCCTGGGGCGTTGCCAGGCGCCGGGTGCACGAGGTGCTGGTGCACACCTACGACGCCCAACTCGCCGCAGGCGCCGTACAGCCGATGCCGACGGACGTCGCGATCGACGGCGTCGCCGAGTTTCTCGACACCTGCAACTCCACGCCGGCGGCCTGGCCGCACGAGGCCGCCACCATCCACTACCACGCCACCGAGGGCCGCTCTTGGCTCCTCGCGCTGGACGGCACCGGCGCCTGGCCCGCACCCCTCACGGACGACGCCGCGCCCGCCTCCGCTTCGGCCACGGGCACGGCCGAGCAGCTGCTCCTCTTCGTCTGGGGCCGCCTCACGCTGAGCGACCTGACGATCGAGGGTGACCAGAAGGTGTTCGAGCAGCTGATCGCCTGGGAGCCCGACGAGTAGCCGGTCAATACCGCCAGCGGACGACCAGGAGGACCTCGTACCGTTCGGGCTCGAGCCCCACCCGCCGGGGATCGGCTGCGTGCGAGGTCCGAACCGAATTGGGTCTCGGTGCCGTGGACGGGGAGAAGCCGTCCACGAGGCGACGGTACGCCGCGAAGGGGCCTGGCGCCTTGGCGCCGGCAGTTCAGCGCAGCGCGTACCGCTCCAGTCACCTCGGCCGCCGTTCCAACTCGGCATGTGGCCGGGGTGCTCGAAAGGCGCAGGGAGACGTCTGCGGCGGAAGAACGAAACCGCTAGAGCCGGAACCGTCTGGGCCGCCACGACCATCCCGCGTCGAGGACCGACTGCCGCAGGACGTTGCTCAGCTCGCGTGTGTCCCATGTCTTGACTCTGCGGCGGCGGCCGTCGGGCCCCCGCTCGTACGTCCACTCCACCGAGAACCCGCCACCTCGACCGTACTCGCGCGACGTGGACGACCTCCCCTTTGTGCTCGTGCGCTGCTCCTGCAGTACCCGCACCTCGTGCCGTTCCGGGTCCAGGCGCATCCTGATTGTCAGACGCTGGTCGACCTGTTCACCGAACGAGCGGTGCGACATCCGCCAGTCGGCCACCAGGTCGGCCTTCTCCGCAGGGCCGGCCGGCCGCACGCGGTAAGGCACGCCCGGCCCGTTCACCGAGAGCAGTGCGTTCTGGACCTCGGCAACGGCGAGCGGTGCGACGCCGCCGGCGGGGTACCTGGTTCCGGTCAATCGTTCGAAGAGGCCCACCGGTTGAGCCTACGGCAGGCAGGCCACGGCCAGGGGAAGTCCCGTCTCCGTCGACGTGCGTCCACGCGGTGCACGCACTTGCGCGCGCCACCGGATGCGAGCCCCGGACCGAACAGGGCCCCAGGGCAAGCCCACAGTCGCGGCCGTCGGCGCGCTCATCGACGCGGCCCTCGACCCCGCCCAGGTGCTGTGGCGACTCCTGACGGCACTCGAACACGACAGGATCGGCACACCTGCCGACTGAAGCGGAGCCTCCTGTGATCGCCGAGCCCACCAGCCACGCCCGTTGGCGGCGAGGTGCGTGTCAGGTGGTGCGTGCAGCAGCAGTCGTATTCGTCCGGGGACTGTTGTAGTGGGCCCTCATGGCGGGACTGGCAGCGGGACCGGCGGCGAATGCGCAGGTACGGCTGTCGTCGAGGCGGCGGCCACTTTTGGCATCGACAACCACGGGGTCATCCACGTCTCTTCGATCCAGCGCCGTATGCCGCTGTGGAACGGGACCCTGGCCTACGCCGCCGCCAAGGCCGCGCTGACCGCCTACAGCAAGGGCCTGGCCAACGATGTCGCCCCTTCCGTGAAGCGATCACCTCGCTCGTGCACGAACTGAGCGGAACCCGCGTGGTTCAGCAGTCTTCGTCCAGAGTGATGATCACTTTGATGTCGCCATCCTGGGCGGTGAATGCCTCCGCGGCGCGCTCCAGCGGCACCCGCCTGGTGATCATCCGCTCCAGCCAGCCGCGGTCCGCCTTCGCGAGGGCGTCCGCTGCTTGCCGGTAGTGGCGCAGGTTGGCGTTCACGGAACCCACCACGGCGTCGTTCTCCAGCACGAGCTCTCGGTTGATGGTCCCGGCATCGACCGAGAGCCGCCGCCCCTTGGCGGAAACACCGGTCAGGCAGACGATCCCGTAGGTGGCCGTACCTGCCATGGCGTCAAAGACGAGCTGACCCGCCCCGGTGGCCTCGATCACCACGTCGGGAACGACCTGCGAGGTGACCTGGTCGAGGTCCTCACAGTGGTAGGTCGCGCCCAAGTCCTTCACCAAGGCAGGCTTGGGGCCGGCGGTGACCCGGTCCAGCACGTGAACGTCCAGTCCGCGCTGCACGCCCAGCAGCGCAGCCAGCAGGCCGATCGGCCCGGCGCCGGTCACCAGGGCCCGTCGGGGCTCGAACCAGGAACGGCTACCGACTCGCTCGATCTGCTCCCATGCCTTGGCCACCACGCTGGTGGGCTCGAGCAGCATCCCGACGCGCTCGAGGGCGGGATCCAGTTTGACAGCGTATTCACTTTCCACGGTCCAGAGCTGGCTTGCGTAGCCGTCGTGCTCCTTGATGCCCCGCTCGGTGTAGCGGCCGTTGCGGCACATGTCGAACGCGCCGCGCGCGCACGCCCCGCAGGGCACCGGATCGGGGCGGCGCACGACGCCCACTACCAGGTCACCGGCCTGGAACTCGCTGTTCGGCGGCGCGGTGCGCACTCGGCCCAGTGATTCATGGCCCAGGACCAGCCGGCCGTGGCCGGGTGGTGCCCACCCGTACTCGCCGGCCACGATCTCCTTGTCCGTGCCGCAGACGCCCACCGCCAGGCCGCCTACCAGGAGTTCGCCTTCGTCGGGAACGGGATCAGGAACGTCACGTACCTCCAGGGAACCAGCAGTCAGGGGGTGAACGGTTACTGCGCGCATGAGCGCCCTCCAAAGACCGTGCGCCTAGCAGCCACAACGGCGGCTCGCCATGCTGCGCCTGTACGACCTCAGCCGGGCGAATAGTCTCGTTCCGCTTCTGTGAGTCCCCGGGTTTCGGTCCGCTATACGTCCGGCCACCCATTCAACGGACGGAGACGTCCCGGTTGCTCCGGGAATCGCCGGCGCTCCCCGTGCGGCGACCACAGGGATGAGGCGTTCAGTGTGTTTGGGTGCGTAGTTGCTCGTTGATGCGCTGGGCCTCCTCGAGCTGGTCTTCGAGGACGATGATCCGGCAGGCGGCTTCTATGGCGGTACCGGCGTCGACGAGTTCGCGCGCGCGGGCGGCGATGCGCAGTTGGTAGCGGGAGTAGCGCCGGTGGCCCCCTTCGGAGCGCAGGGGGGTGATGAGGCGGTGCTCGCCGAGGGCGCGGAGGAAGGCGGGGGTGGTGCCGAGCATGTCGGCGGCCCGGCCCATGGTGTAGGCGGGGTAGTCGTCGTCATCGAGAGGGACGGCGGGGCGGGTACTGCGAGGGGGCATAGACCTCTTCTTCCGGGGGATGCGTCGAGGGGCCCGGGGGGGGTGCGGGGGGCGGGGGCGGGAGGTTTGACAACACCCGTGGAGCGAGAGCCGCCGGGGTTTTTTTTTCTCTTTGGTCCTCCTCTGGGGGGGGGGGTGCGTGGGGGGCTGGGGCGTGGCCCGGGAAC
>NZ_JBVISR010000022.1:0-66351 GCF_055575415.1 Streptomyces sp. NPDC034099
ATCCACGGCCGCGACTGACGGTTTCCCATACCCAGACATACGAGCAGAGAGGCCAACAGCCTCATGATCAGCAGCTTTTGTTAGAGCCAGTTAACCCCCCACACTCTCCCCGGGTGTCCTTTTAGTATTCGGTGACGCGCAACGATGGGGGGAGGGGCGCGTGACCACGTCTGCGTCCAATCTGGTCGACCAGCCATGGATCCCGGTCGCATGGGCGGAGGGGCGATCGGGCCCGCCCGTAGTGGGGCTCAGGGACCTGTTCGTACACGCCCGGCAGATCCGCACTCTGCTGGTTGCGGAAGCTCCGGCTCACTCGGCGCTGCTGCGCTTGCTGTATGCGCTGACCGCCCGGATCACCGCTCTGGACGAGGCAGGACCCGGAAGCTGGGGCGACCGGCGCGAACGAATCCTCGAACAGGGGCTTGTCGAGCAGAGCATCGACCTGCCTGACGGCCGCAAAGCCGGCATCGACGGCTACTTCGGTCAGTGGAGGCACCGCTTCGACCTGTTCGACAGCGATCGTCCGTGGCTGCAGGACCCCCGTCTCCCGGACCAGTGCGACCGGAATAACACGGCCGGCGTCCACAAGCTGGTCATGAGCCGGGCAGCGGGCAACAACCACTCCTGGTTCGAGCACTGGAGCCACGACAGTCCCGTGCCTCCCGATCTCTCGCAGACGGCATTATCGCTGCTCACCTGGCATTACTGGGGAGACCCCGGCGGCCTTTCCAGGCGTGCGGTCGGACAGGTGAAAAGTCACTACGCGAAAGCCTCGCCCCTGCGGGCCGCACTGTCGTACCACCCTCAGTGCGACAACCTGCTCCTGACGCTCCTGGCCGGCCTCACACCACCGGACAGCGACGTCAGCCGGCACACTGACCTGTGCCCGTGGGAACGCGACGACCTCCCGGACCCGCTCAAGCCGATGCCCGAGCCGCAGGGCCCCTGCTCACGGCTCACCGCCTGTTCACAGCACGCGCTCTGTCTCGTCCCCGCCCCAGACGCCGCGCACACCGCCGACGCGTACATCACCTGGGCTTATGACGCCGAGCGGATCCGGCCGGAAGACGACTACCTGATCTGGGACATCACCAAGGACGGGAAGACGTCCCCCCGGACCGCCAGCTCCTCCCGCTCCCTGTGGCGGGACATCGACGCCCTTCTGCTCAAGCAGCTCGACGACTCGAGCCCCGTCCAGCCGAAGGTTATGGACCATGCCTTCGACGTCAGCGAGTACTTGCGGGTCCGCGCGCTCGGCTTCGAGCAGGACGCCAGCCAGGCAGCCAACCACCAGTACGTCGACTCCGTCACCCCGGTGCTCCTGTCCCGAGTGGAAGAAGATGCGGCGCACACCGAGCGGCCCGTACGCCAGCTCCGTGAACTAGGCGAGCTCTTCGGGAACCGGTTGGAGCAGGCCACGAAGGAAGCCTGGCTGAAGTACACGGATGACAAGAAGAACGATCCCAGGGCCTGGCAGGATGCGGCCGCGGCCCGCTACTGGCCGTCGGCAGAGGACGAGTTCTGGTCGCGGTTCCGGAAGCTGACACGCTTCAGCGGCGCCATGGACACCGGATTCGACTTCGAGGCCGCCTGCCGGGCTTTCGGCCGGCACGCGCTCGACGCCTACGAGGCAGTCACCAACTCCGTGACGCGCACCCCGCGGGGCGCGAAAGCCGTCACCCGGGCGAAGGCCGTCATCCTCGCCGCCCTGAAAGACCCGCACAAGGCGATGGAACAACCGGTGACGAAAAGAGCGGCCAAGAAGTCGTGACCGTCGCCCGCCGACCCGAGGACAAGCTGTGACCTTCCACGCTCCCGAAGTAAGCAAGCGGCAGAACAATCGCGCCACGTATGCCGCATTCACCACGCACATCGAACGTCTGTGCCGCACAGACCCCGGTGCCCGTGCGGCGCTGCGCGCGGGCCTGCGCCGTGACCTGGACCACCCGCGCACACGCCCCATGCACCGCCTGCTGACACCGCGGCTGCCGGACGGGTGCGACGACACGACAGCCCAGGCCCATTACACGGTGGCCTCGCTGATCGCGGCCCAGCCCCGGCACGCCTTCGCGCCCGACCAGATAGACGACGAAGACACCGCAGACGAACACGCAACGGCAGAGAACCGGGCTCCGAACGAGGAGGGGGAACCCGCCGAGTTGGCTGCTCCGCCCGGGCCGACCCCGTATGGCACCTCCTTCGGAGCCACCCTGGGCAAAGCCGTCACCGCAAAGGGCAAGCCGATGCGGATGAGCGCCGCAGAAAGCCGCATCAACCTCCTGACGCGGCAGAGCCTGCGCGGTATCCACCTGCACCTGCCTGCCGCGGTGAATCAGGTACGCACCACCGACGTCGTTATCGACTGGGGACAACTGCTGGCAGACCTCGTCGACTGGCAGTACCAGTCGGGGCGTATCAGCCGCCGCTGGCTGCAGGACTTCTACCGGATCACGGCCGGCGCCGACCAGGACTGACCTTTCTCACCCACAGGAGATCCCCGATGACCCTCGAGCCACGCTTCATCGACATTCACGTCGTCCAGCCAGTTCCCTACGCGAACCTGAACCGGGACGACACCAACTCGGTGAAGAGCATGCTCTACGGCGACGTCCTGCGTACCCGCATCTCCAGCCAGTCCTGGAAACGGGCCGTCCGCGAGCACTTCCAGGACACACTCGGCCACAACGCGCTGCGCACACGCCGTATCGGCGAGCGGGTCACCGAGGTGCTGCGAGGGCGTGGATGGGAGCAAGCGCTTGCCGAACGTGCGGGTGCACACGTTGCGGCGGGCAGCAGCATCAAGTGGGAGGTGGCCAAGGGAAAGGACCGGCAGCCCATTACGAACAAGGTCCTGACCAACGCGCTCGTCTATCTTCCCGACGACGCTGTCGAGGAACTGGCCGACATCGCCGAAGCCCACAAGGAAGAGCTCACGACCGACTTCACCGGAAAAGGAAAAAGCAAGCCCGAAAGCGTCCTGAAAGGAAAGATCGACAAAATTCTCGTCAAAAAGAACGGGGTCATCAACCTCTTCGGCCGCATGCTCACCGAGGTCGACCAGGCCAACGTCGACGGTGCCGTCCAGGTAGCACACGCCTTCACCACGCACACCACCGAGGTCGAACTCGACTATTTCGCAGCCGTCGACGATGTCACCGCTGCGAAAGGCGACGAAACAGGCAGCGGCCACATGGGCACGGCCGAATTCAGCACCGGCACCTTCTACCGCTTCGCCACCGTCGACCTCAAGGAACTCATCAAGAACCTGAGCGACGACAGCGACATCGCACTCGACGCCGCCCGCGAACTCGCCGGCCAGTTCCTGCGCTCCTTCATCGAGTCTCTGCCCCAGGCGAAGAAGAACTCCACCGCCCCGCACACCATCCCGCACCTGGTCCACGTGGCCGTCCGCTCCGACCGGCCGCTGTCGTTCGCCGCAGCCTTCGAAGAACCCGTACGGTCAGCCGGACACGGCGGCTTCGTCGGGCGCTCTGTAGAAGGCATCGACGCCTACGCCAAGGCCGCGAACACCCTCCTGGGCCCCGACCGCGTGCTGCATGCGTCACACGCTTCCCTCCAGTTCGACAAACTCGAGCACCTCGGCGAGCGCCACGCCTCCTTCGACGCTCTCGTCACCGCCGCCGTCGACGTCGCTCTCCCCGAGGCCCCGCAGTGACCGACCGCCCCTCCCGAGGGCTGCTGTTGCGTCTGGCGGGCCCACTCCAGTCCTGGGGCACCCACAGCAAATACACGCGACGTGACACAGCCCGATTCCCCACCCGGTCCGGCATCGTGGGCATGCTCGCCGCAGCACTCGGACGAGCGCGCCAGGCGCCCGTGGACGACCTCACAGAGCTGTCGATGACCGTACGTGTCGACCGGCCCGGCATCGTGCTGTCCGACTTCCACACCGTCGGCGGTGGACGGCCCGCCGATGAAACAGTGATCACCGTCGACGGCAAACACCGCCCCGAAGGTAAAGGCACCCTGGTATCCAAACGCCAGTACCTGGCCGACGCCGCTTTCACCCTCGCGCTGACCTCTGACGACCAAGCGCTCCTGCACACATGCGCCGCTGCCCTGCGCGACCCGCACTGGCCCCTCTTCCTCGGCCGCCGGTCCTGCCCGCCGGAAGGCCCGATCCTGCTGGGAAGCGTCGAAGATCCGCTGCGCCACCTGGTCCAGCTGCCCTTGGCGGCCAAGAAGCCGCGCAGAGGCCCTCAGCCGATCGACTTCTACGGCGACAGACCGCTCGGTACGCTCCCCGTGCACTCTGATGCCCCGGATAGGGACGACGGAGACCATCACAGCGGCGAAGTCACCGACGAGCCGGTGTCGTTCGCACCACTGGCACGCCAGTACCGGCCCCGGCCGCTGTACCGGCGCGCCGTGCACCTGCCGGACGCCGCCTACGAAGGCTTCGGCACCCGCCACCTGAAGACGCTCCAGAGCTACATCGACAACCACTTCGAGACGGCTGAGAGGAGCGCCCGGTGACTCTGTGCCCGACCCTGCTCGCGCCCAGAGTCCGCGAGACTCGCCGAACCGAGTGGCCATATGTACGGCATCCGACGGTGCCACCGCATGATGCAGATGCTCCCCGACACGCTCGAAGCCGCGTACGACTACTCCTGCTGCACCCTCATCGACGCAGCCTGCTCCACCAAGACGCGGGCGTGAACATGCCCGCGCTCCGGCTGGCCGACCCGATGCCCTCCCGGGGCGCACACCCGGCGTTCACCCCCGACGGGGACACCGCCCCGGCCCCCACGCGCCACACACTGCTCGGCTTGCGTGCCGCGACGCAGGACCTCACCCGCCAGGACCCAGGCACTCTCAACCCCTACATAGCCTTGGAGGTCACCGTCCGAGTAGACCGGTCCGGCGGCCGCCTCGCCGACCACCACACTGCTGGGAGCGGCCAGCTCAACAATCAAAACGCCGCCACTCACGGCAGCCTGCGAAGCAGACGCGCTCGCCGCGTACGACATGCCCCTCTGCTCCGCCCTACACGGCCGCAACCACGGCCGACGTCACCTACACCGCACCCGGGAACGCTACTCCGTGCACCCGGTTACCGACGGCACCACACCCTGTCCACGAAATCGATCAACCACGCCAACAAGGAGGCCGCCGCATGAGCCCCCGCGCGGCCCTCGCCCGCATCCGCCTCAACCCCCACAGCCGCGCCGTCCAACGCGACCTACGCAACGCCACCGACATGCACCGCACCCTGATGCGACTGGTCCCCGACGGCCTGGGCGACAGCCCTCGACAGGCGGCCGGGCTCCTGTACCGCCTCGACGTAGCCGACACCTTCAACACGCTCCTGGTCCAAGCCGCCACCCTCGACCCCACACGCCTGCCCGACAACTACGGCCACACCGACGTCAAAGACCTCACCCCGGTGTTCAACGCCCTGCAAAAGGGCCTCGCCGTCCGCTACCGCATCGTCGTCAACCCCGTGAAAACCGAACGCCTGCCACTGGAGAACAAGGGCCAGCGCGGCAAACGCATCGCCCTCACCGGACCGGATGCCGACCGGTGGTGGGCACGCCGAGCCCACGAGGCCGGCCTGCACCTGACCACAGCGCAGCCCACCCCGGCCGCTGCCGTGCATGGCCGTGGCGACAACGCCGCCGCCGTGCGACATCACCTGGTGCGCTACGACGGAACCGCCACCGTCACCGACCCTGACGCCCTCGCCGAGGCCGTACTGGTCGGCGTCGGACGGGCTAAGTCTTACGGCGCCGGCCTGCTCAGCCTTGCCCGCGCAGCCACATGAGCCCGCCTTTCGACGGCGGCCAGGCCCACCAGCTCCTGGTCGCCGATGTGGAGTGCTCCGTACCGCAAGAACGTGGCCGATCGCCGACACGGGGATGCTCCGACGACCAGGCCCACGACGAATGCGGGCTACTCGTGCTCTCCGCCGACGCGGGGGTGCTCCGAGCGCGGTGTAGTCGTTCGTGACGAACTTCGTGCCCTTTCCGCCGATGCGGGGTGCTCCGCACTAAGCCCGCAAGCACGAGGTCCGCGCCAAGTTTTCCCCGCGGACGTCGGGTACTCCGGCGCAGAAGGAGCACTCCCGCGTCGGCTGGGGAGAAAGGCGTCGCTCGCCGTGTCTGTGGCGATTTGGCCGCATTACGGCCCATTCGGGCGTCGTCCCCACCCGTGCAGGTGGGGACGACGTCGGGAGGACGGGCTCAGTAGGTGAGGGTGATCCGGCTTTCCGGCTTGGTGATCATGTGGCCGGGCGCGGCCGCGGTCGTGGAGGGGGTGACGGTCATCTGGGGCACCGCCCAGCGGGCGGCGCCCCACGCGTCGATGTGGGCGATGAGATCGGAGGCGAGTTCCTCGCCGCGCGGCCCGTATGCGGCTGCACCGAGCCGGAACGGGCGTTCGGGGTTGATGCCTTCGCGAGTCACGGTCAGGTAGGCGAGCGAGTCGTCCTTGACCAGGGCGGGGCTGCGGCCCGGTGCGGCGGGCCTGGGGATCAGGACCTGCTCCACGGCCTCCGGGGTGACTTCGAGGCGGCACACGCGGTCGTCGCCGGCTGTGGCGCGGAGCCAGACTCCGTCGAAGGACTCCTCGCCGCCGATTCGCTGCGCGGACAGGAAGTGTCCGACCGGTTCGTCAGCCGCCAGGGTGCCAGCAAGAGCCTTGGTGCCGACGGCCTGGTCCTGGTCGAAGTGGACGCGGATGGTGTCGGCGCCGTTGAGGGACGCCGTCTTCTCGCCGTTCTGTCCGATGATCGGAACGAAGCCGCACAGTTCCATGCCGTCGGAGACCAGCTCGTCCCCGCGGAGGGTCAGGTCGACCGATCGAGTCTGTCCGCGCCAGCGCAGCGGCAGTACGAGGCGCCCGCCGTCCACCAGCTGGTCCCACCAGGTGGCCGGGATGTCCCAGACGCCCACCGTGGCGATGATCCGGTCGTACGGCGCGTTCTCGTGGACGCCGAGCAGGCCGTTGCGCTCGATGACCGTGACGCTCTCGTAGCCGGCCGTGTTGAGGGTCGTCCGGGCGTGCAGGGCGACGTCGGAGTCGATGTCGACCGTGGTGACCTTGTCGCCGCCGACGAGCTGCGCCAGGAGAGCGGCGTTGTACCCAGTGCCGGCCCCAACCTCGAGGACGTTGTCGCCGGGACGGGCGCCGAGTCGGTCGAGCATCATCGCCACGACGGACGGCACCGACGCGCACGACAGCGGGAGCGGCTTGCCGGGGTTGTCCTTGATGGTCACAGCCTGGTCCGTGTACGCGTTCTCCAGCTCGATGCCCGGCAGGAACACGTCCCGGGGCACGGTCCGCATGGCTCGCTCCACGTCGGAGGGCACAGCGCGTTCGCCGAGGATGGCGTCGACGAGCCGGTTGCGGAGCTGGTCAGCCGTGGGGGTCTGGCTCACAGTCGTTTCACTTTCAGTTGAGGAGGTGACACGTCTCCCACCCCAGGCCGAGGGGGCGGGAGACGTCGAGGGTGTGCTTGGAGAGGAGGACGCTGGCATGGCCGGTGAGCAGACCGGCGTCCTCGGACGTCGGCGTCTCTGCCCGCGCCATGGCGGAGGCGAGGCGGGCGTGCAGTGCCGGCAGTGCGCGGGTGAGGTGGGGGAGTACGGCGTCGGAGGCGATCCGGCCGGTGGCCTGGAGCAGCCCCGCCCATCCGTGCCCCCTGGGCCCGGCCGCCCCTGCTGAGGTTGGCCGCGCCTGGGAGCGTTACGCGGCGAGGGCCGGTGGGACCGTGGTGTGGACGATGCCGTCCTCGATGGAGGCTGTTCCTCCGGTCGCCAGGGCCTGCAGGCTGACGAGGAGCCTTTTCCTGCTTGACGGCCGCGCCTGGTCGAGGAACTGCAGGGTCGGTATGACGCGCATGGTCGCTCGGGGGTCGCGATACACCAGCCCTGTCACTGCCTCGCAGGTCGTGGGCGCGGAGGCTATGACGTGGGTGATCACCTTCCGGCGGCGCGTCTGCACGCAGTCGATGGTGACGCGTCGCAGGAGCCGTAGCTTGCCGGCCGGGCCGGTGAGCGTTCGGTAGCCGGCTTCCTCCGCTGTCTGCCCGTCGTACACGGCGCCGATAGGGAGCATCAGCATGCCGCGGAGGTCAGCGACGGTGATGCAGTCGGCCCCGACCGGGATCAGCAAGGACACACCGATCACTGGCGTTCGATAGTTCTCGTAGGGAGCGCGATGGCGAGGAGCGGACACGGTGACTGCTGCGGTGGGCATCAGGCCGTGCCGTCCTGCATGGCCGCCACGATCTCGTCCAGGTGCCGGGGCTGGCTGATGCTGGGGATGGGCGCGACGTGCGAGCCCTGGGAGAGGAGCCAGTGCAACGCGGCGGCGGGCCCGTGGGCCAGGGCCCCGGCGCCCAGCGGCCGGTAGACTACGTAGGGGATGTTGAGGTCACGGCACACTTCCACGGCTGGGTCGTCGCGGCAGGTGGTGTTCAGCGCGTTCTGCACCGCGGCGACGGGTCGGTACTTGAGGACGTACCGGATGTCCTCGGGCGTGACATTCGACAGACCGATGTGCCCGATCTTCCCCTCGTCCTGCAGGGCGTGCAGTACGGCGATCTGGTCGTCTCGGGAGACTTCGGGATCGATGCGGTGCAGGTAGCACAGCTCCAGCTGCTCCACCTTCAGCCGGCGGAGGCTCGCTTCGACACAGGCCCGCAGGTAGAACGGGTTGCCGAGCGGCTTCCACTGTCCGGGCGCGGGCCGGACCATGCCGACCTTCGTGGCGATCAGCACGTGGTCGGGGTACGGGTAGAGCGCGTCGCGGATGAGGTGTTCGACGGTGTGGGGGCCGTAGGCGTCGGCGGTGTCGATGTGGCTGATGCCGTGAGTGTGCACGGCCTGACGCAGCACGCTGAGTGCGGTGTCGCGGTCGTCCGGGTCGCCCCACGTGCCGGGGCTGGTCAGGCGCATGGTGCCGAAGCCGAGCCGGGAGACGACTTTCCCGGCGATGGTGATGGGGCCGGCGGGCGGAGCGGGGGTCATACGGGCTCCTCCTTCAGGCAAAGCTGGACGGCGATGTCGACAGCGTGGGCCTGGCTGTCGGGGTCGCTGGTGACCCGCTGGTGGGGGATGACGTCGTTGGCGAGGACGCGGTGAGCCCGTTCGTCGACGAGCCGCCGGAACTCGGCGTCGTAGTCGTGGCTGGTGTCGACGGGCACAGTCTCGTCGAGCACGGTCGCGAAGAGCAGGTCGTACTTGGGAAGTTGGGTGGAGGCGAGAAGGCGGAGGCGTTCGCGTTCGAGCCGGGTCGGGGTCTCGGCGCGGAACGCCATCGCGGCCTCGAAGTAGGCGACGGCGTCGAGAGCGGCGCGGTCGATGAGGACGACTTCGGCGCCCTGCGTGGCAGCGGTGATCTCGTCCAGGATGCCCTGCGCCATGATCCACTCGGTGGATTGGGCGGTGTGGTACTGCATCTTCGGCAGGCCGGCCGCGGCGGCACGCTTGCCGAGCCGGCCGGTGCGCGCGACGGTGAGGCCGTGGCCGCGCAGCTCCATCTCTACGCGCTTCAGGAGTGTCGTCTTGCCCGTGGAGTGGGTGCCGAGCACCGCGATCCGCAGGGGCTTGGAGGGGGTCACCACAGGGTGGGGTCCCTTTCTGGTTCGAGGGCTCCGGGCAGGCCGGGCGGCACGGCCGTGGCGACCAGCTGGTCCCAGGTGTCGTAGCGGGCGGCCATGGCGATCAGGAGCTGCGCCGTGGCGAAGGCGTCGAAGGTGGCCCGGTGCCGGGAGCCGGGCGCTTCACGCAGGTCGGGCTGTACGTGCTCGATGAGCTTGTCCAGGCTGTACTTGCCGAGGTCGGGGAAGGTCGCCTTGGCCAGGCGGAGGGTGTCCAGGACGCCGGCGGGCTCCCAGTCAGGCAGATGGGCGCTGAGGACGCGGTAGTCGGTGTGGGCGTTGTGCGCGCAGATCCACGTGCCGCTCAGGAACGAGTGCACCTGGTCGGCGATTTCGGACCACGCGGGCTTGTCGGTCAGGTCGGTATCGGTCAGGCCGTGCACGCGGGTGGCGAACGGGGTGACCGGACGTTGCGGACGGGTCAGCCACCAGCCCGCGGTGCCTTTGTCGGGCCGCCCGCTCCGGATGGGTAGCGCGGCGACTTCGACGAGGTCGGGCGGGTTGGTGCCGTTGCCTTCGACGTCGACGACGAGCAGCGCGGGCCAGGTGGCGAAGTTCATGCTGTTGTGGGTCCGTCCTCCGCCTCCCAGCCGATGGGGGCCCGGCCGTGTTGGCGGTAGTGGTGGGGTTTGCTCCGGTCGTGGCACTGGTAGCCGAAGCCGTGCTGCAGGTAGTAGCGAGGCGGCTCGTCCAGTCCCTCCACGACGATGGCACGGTCGCTGACCACGATGTCGCCAACGGCCCCGAGGGCACGCGCTTCATGAACGACGGCGTTCAGGGGCGGCCTCACCCACGCCTTCTTGCACAGGGTGATCTGTTCGGGCGGGCAGATGTCGCACAGCTCCCTGACGCCGTAGTGGCCGTTGTAGTCGGCCTCTCCCCAGGCGTAGGCCACGCCGCAGCTCGTCTTGCGGAACAGCCTTCCCCACTCGGTCCCGCCGGCCGCCTTGTGCAGGTCGAAGGCGTCCAGGATCCGCTGCTCTGCCTGCTCCGGCATGATCTTGCGCCGGGCGGTGTCCTCGTACGGCATCGGCATGCCGTGGTCGTCGTAGTACGCCTTGATCTCGTCGCGGAAGAACAGGCCCGTGAAGACGGTCGCGTGCGCGTGGAGGGACAGTTCGCGGGTCCGCTCGATGTGCTCGTCGGAGTCGTTGAGGCCGGGCACGATCGGACGCCAGTACAGGATGGTGCGGTAGTTCTCGGCGTGCTCGTGCAGCATGCGCAGACTGTCGGCCGCGTACGTGGAGTTGACGGGCTCGATGTCCGGATGGTCGATGCCGGAGTGGGTGACCAGGACCGTCAGGCGCAGGTTCTTGAAGGAGTTGAGGACGGTGCAGTCCTCCGCGTTCACCCGCCAGCGGGTGATGACGAGGACGTGGTTGGTCAGCCCCTGCTCGTCGAGCTGCCGCAGAACCTCGAACGTGTGAGGCTTGACCACCGGGAGCATGGGGTCGGTGGCCCGGTTGAGGATCTGGATGGGCGTCTTGTTCGGCCGGAAGTAGGGGTGGCCGAGCAGCTGGGCGACGGCGGCTTCGTCGCTCATTAGCGCCCGCGGCGTCTTCATCTCGAAGTTGCCGAACAGGTGCCGGACGCAGTAGCCGCAGTCCAGCGGGCAGCCGACGATGTGGTTGAGCGACAGGCCCGACTTGCGGTACTCGATCACGTCGGCGAGGCCGGGATTGAGGCCGCTGATCTGCTCGTCGTTCAGCAGAGGCAGCGGGCGGCGGCGCGGTATCGACGGAGCAGTCACGGAGGCCTCCGGAGGTAGAAGCGGTCAACGGTGGGTGGGCGCGGGCTGGACGGGCACGCCAGGCGACGGGGCGGCGAGCAGCCCGCGGCGGCCGGCGCCGTACCAGGTGCCGAAGTCGCGGCGGGCTGCGTCCGCGTCGTCGGAGGTGTGCACCAGGTTGTGCACGAGGCGCTTCTGGTCGAGCGCCGCCTGCAGGCTGTCGTTGCCGAGGTCGCCGCGGATGGTGCCGACGGCCGCGCGGGTGGGGTCGAAGTGCCCGAGGAGCTGGCGCAGCCGACCGTGGATGCCTGGCTCACCGTGCGCGAGGGCGATGGTGACCTGCTTGCCCGCGTAGGCGTCGTCCAGGCAAGCGGGGAAGTCCCGGTCGGGGAACCAGTCGGCATCCACCAGCAGGTCCCAGTAGTGCACGTGGGCCTGCCAGGGCTGCACCGTGACGTCGATGCGGTTGGCGATCGTGGCTCCGGCGGCGGCGATCCGGTCCAGCACCGCGTCGACCAGGTCGCGCGTCACGGCGTCTGGCTTGCACAGGACGACCGAGCAGCGGTCGAAATCGCTGATCTGCAGGCGGCGGCCCGGCCCGTACCAGGTGCCGTACTCGCGGCGGGCCCCTTCCGGGTCGTCCGAGGTGTGCACCAGGTTCCGCACGAGGCGCATCTCCCCGCGCGCGACGGCCAGGCTGTCGCCACCCAGGTCGCCGCGGATCGTCCCGGGCACGGCTCGGGACGGGTCGGTGTGGCCGATGAGCTGCCGCAGCCGGGGATGGATGCCGGGCTCACCGTGCGCCAGGGCTAGCGTGACGGGCTTGCCCACGTAGGCGGCGTCGATGTACGCGGGCAGGTCGCGCATGTCGCTGCGCCCGGTGTCGGCGAGCATGTCGCGGTAGGTGACGTGTGCCTGCCAGGGCTCGGCGATGACGTCCATGCGGTCGGTGACGGTGAACCCGGCTGACGAGATCATCTCCAGGATGCGCGAGGTCAGCCCACGCGTTACGGCGTCCGGCTTGCACAGGATGACGGCCCACCGGTCGAAGTCGACACCGTCCACGACGGCACCGCTCATCGGCTTGCCCGCGCTCACAGCGCACCGCCGTCGACCGCCGCGGCGCAGGCCGGCCACTTGCGGACCATCAGCCAGCGCAGGCCCGGCTCCAGAGCGTGCAGGAGCGTCGCATCGACGGCGTCGGTCTGGTCGTGCTGGATCTGCCGGTACAGCTCGAACAGCATCACGACCTGCTGCCAGTACGGATGCAGGTTGAGGCGGTCCCGGATGTGCGAGGCGTTGTAGCGCAGCTCGTTGGTGCGCAGCACCTCTTCGTGGACCAGGAGGTGTTCGAGCGTCGCCGCGGTGGTGTCGGCGGGCATGGCCGGGAACGCGAAGGTGACCGCGGGGCCGGCGGCGGCCTCCTCCAGCACGCGGCGGACTCGGTCAGCGTTGTGGTCGTTGACGTGGGCGGAGCCGATCGTGTGCGTGTAGCCGCCCAGTCGCAGGCCGAGTTGGATGGCCGCGTACTCCTGGATCATCGTGAAGGAGAACACGTCGGACAACAGGCCACAGTCGAGGTCGTTCGCCCGCATGTTGCAGACCATGTGCAGTTGGCCGTCGCGGGGCAGCAGGTGGAGGCCGGCGAGGCAGGCGACGTCTGGGTTGGCGCGGTCGGCGAGCTCGCCCGCAGAGAACACCGGGAGGTAGCCGCGCTTGCTGTCCGGCTCGGTCAGCAGCAGCTCACTGACGAGCTCGAACGGGGACTGGCCACCGTCGGCCGGATGGAACAGGGTGTAGCCGTACGCGGATCCACCGAGGTGGGTGCCGTTTGCGCTGCTGGCGCGCATGGACGGTGCGTAGTAGCCGATCATTTCCAGGTCACGGCGCCCGGCGAGGTACCAGAGGGCTTCGGCGAACTGGAAGACCGGGTTGGTCTTGCGTTGTGCCAGGTACGGCAGGCGCTGTCGGGGCTCGGGTAGGCGGAAGCTGACGCCGAGGACTTCGCGGGCCGCGTTGCCGCGCGCGTCAATTCGGTGTTCGGGTTCCTTCGTGGCCAGCTGCAGTAAGGCGACGTACGCGCCTTCCACGCTGGGAAAGGCCGGTGCGGTGAGCAAGACACCCTCCTGATCGGGGAACGGTGGTGCGGCGAGAAGTTGGAGCGCCGACGGTCCGGGCCGCGAGGGCGCCGGGCCGCCGACGGGTCTTAGGCGGCGACCGTGTCCGCGGGAGCCACAGCCATGTACTCGTCGGCCAGGACGCGGTTGAATGCCCGGTCGAGGCGGTCCTTTGCCTCGGACTCTCGAAAGGCGCCAAACTCGCGCCAGTACCTGCGGCCCAGCTCGCGTTCCATCAGCCATCGGGCCTGAACGCGCAGGGTGTGCCGGTCCAGCAGCCCGGTGCGGAACTTTGCCGCCAGCAAGGAGACCTGCCGGTTGCAGTGCACCAGCAGGGCGTACTCCTCGGAGGACAGCTCTTCGTCCGGCGGCGCCCAGGCGGAGCGCAGCGTCTCGTCCGATGCGACCTCCGACAGCCACGCCTGATGCATCTCGGCAGCGTGCAGGGTCAGCGTCCGCTGCTGGTGCCGCTCGGCCTGGACCACTCGTGCGATCGCGATCCCCACCGCGGCGGCGACGAGAACGGCGCACGAGATCTTCGAAGCTGTAAACAAGGCGTTCTCCTGGTTTGGAAGGGGCGGGTGGGAGGTCGGCGGTGCGGGCGTAGGGGGAGGCTCCGGGCCGCTGGCGGTCTATGCCGTGAGCGCCTGGAGAGCGTCTAGGTTCACGGACGCACAGCCGCGCAGAGAGACCACGTCCAGGTGAGCCACCGTCCACAGCAGCTTCGGAGACGTGTACGGCAGAAAGGTCAGCCCTCCCCGGAGGGCGGACGGGCGGGGCGCGAGGGTCACCGGATCGTGCGACATTCCGGCGACGCCCCACGGCTTGGGGCGTTCCACTCGGGCGGCGACCGCACCTTCGCGCAGCTGGGGGCACTCCCGCAGGGCCTCCACCGCACAGGTTTCGTGAATCGGCGGGGAGCCGTCTGCTCGCCCTCGGCGATGGGCCTGCCCTGCCGTTCGGCGAGGAGGTATAGGTGCGTTCCATCAGCGTGGCCGTACGTCGTAGCTCCGCAGCCTTGGCAGAGCTGCCGATCCATGGCCTGCCGTTGGCGTGGCGAGTTCACCCCGGCGAGCATCGGTGTGCCGACGCCTCGCACGGCGCCCATCCGCAGCCACAGGATTCCGGCATGGCGGTCGTGCAGCCGGTGCTCGTCGACGTAGGCGATGCCGCCGCTCCTGTTGAGCGGGGCGGCGCTCAAGCCGGGGCTGTTCGCGGATCTCACCGGTCCAGGGTGCGATGTACGGGACCGTCATACCGTTCCATATGAACCGGGCCGGGGCGGAGGTGCTCATGCGCTCACGCCCACGGGGACAGGCCGGTGCGGAGGGAGTGCACGACCGTCGGGCAGAACCTCGCCGGAGTCGTCGAACCGGACGATGCCGTTGCACAGGGGCGCCCAGCCCTGTTCGTCGTGGCGGGCCAGTATGGCGGCCGCATCACGATCGGCCGCGTTCGCGGTGAGACAGGGCGTTTGTGCCGACACATGAAGGTTTTCCTTCCGGGGCGAGCGAGACGGTTGGGGCCCTCTTCGGCCGCCCTACGGAGCTGCGGGGGAACAGCCGAGGGCGGCCGAAGAGGGGGCACAGGAGTGGCCCGGGACCAGGCCGTAGAAGGCCAGGCGCTCGCGCTCGTCCGGCCATGTGGCCAGCGGGCGGTCGCCCCATTCGACGACGTACGAACTCTGTGGTGAGCTGCGCCAGGTGACGCGCACGTCGGGGAACCCGCCGAAGGGCGCCAGGACGTCACGGACAGCGAGCGCGATGGCCAGGTTGTCAGCGCCGAACCATCCGCCGCGCCTGGTCCGGCCCGTCGGCATGGCGAGTAGAGGTATGCGGAACACGCGGATGGCGATGCTCTGCGACAGCAGCTCGGCGTCGACGCGGGCACGAAAGTAGTCGAAGTCGTAGGCCTCGGTCGGCGGCATGAGCGTGACGGCTGGCTCAGCCGCCCCCGTCACGAGAAACACGGGAGTGCCTCCCCCTCATCGTTGGGGAGCAGGATCTCCAGCAGGCCCTCTGCGGCCGAGGCCAAGCGGCGAAGATGGCCGAGCGGAGATCCCGTCGCCCCGGGCACCGGCTGCGCCCTGATCTGCCGCGCCCAGTAGATGAGGCGTTCTCGCTTCTCAGGGTCGTCACCGGGCTGCTTCCTCTCGACGGCGTCGACCAGGACGGTGAGATGCCCGGGAGAGGTGGCACTGCCGCGGAACCGTTCGATGAGCGCCGGAATCGTCTCCTCGTCGGGAGCGAAGCCGTCCCCGACCACCGTTGCGACGTCGTCGAAAGCCTCGTCGACGGGAAGTCCTGCGCGGAGCAGTTCGGCAATGCGTTCAAGAGCCTCGTTGCGCTGCGTCCAGGAGGGTCGGTGCCAGCCCGAACCGGGTTCCCGGATGGCGATGGGCTCTGTGGCAGTTGCGGCTGGTGGCACGGGGTCGATTCCTTCGGGGGGTGGTGGAGAGGTCATCGCGCTACCGCCGACGTGCAAGGGCGGTGCGTAGCGTGCGCGATGAAACTGAAATGGTCGGAGAGCCAGCGCAGGGTTTCTTCGTACGGCTCATCAGCCGGCGACACCGCGGATCGGTCGGCGGTCACCACGCCTTGCGCGAAGCCTCCGCGAAGCATGCGGAGGATCTTGAGCCACTCTGTGCGTTCCCACGGCTGTACGTTCGTGGTGACGTCGACGAAGCGGCCGACCACGTGCCATCCGTGGTCCCGCGCGTAGGTTTCTGCGGCCGTGATGGCGCGGGAGGGGTCCCCCGCCATCGTGTTGGCGTAGAGCAAGACCTTGTAGGGCGTCTTGGGGACAGTGATGGCCGTGTCGAGCGTTGAGCGGCAGAGCTGGGAGAGCCGGGCGTGTCGGTTCGCCGGGATCCACGGCTGCGGGGCGAAGTCCCACCACGAGTCGTTGAGGCTGTTGCCCGGGACGGCTGGCCAGCTGGGGGAGGGGACGGCGTCCAGGAAGGCGGCGATCTGCTCGGCGAGGCTCATCTGTGCGGCCTCCCGGTCTCCGGCTCGGCGAGGGAGGCGAAGAGCTGGGAGCGGCGACTGCGCTGCAGGGGGAGATGGTGCAGCGGCGGAGCTGCCGGAAGTCCGAAGGCTGCAGCCGCGTCGGCGAGGGCGAGACGCCGGAGGCGGTCGCCGGCGGTACGGCGCGGGCTGGTCATGACGCGGCCTCCGCCGCGGGGGCCGGGCCGGGGATACGGCGCGGGTAGAGGATCGCGCCGATCTCCTCGTAGAAGGCTTCCATCTGCTCGGCCGTGAGGACGAGCGCCAGGTCGTCGACTCGCTGCGTGCCACGCATCAGGGTGAGCGGGACGGCGATTCGGCCAGCCTGGGTGTGGTGGAGCGGAGTGCCCTCCGCGCGCTCTACCCGTAAGGCGGGTAAGGACGCGACGGAGGCCTCTTCCGCAGAGTTACCCTTCGTCATGGCTCAACAACGTAGGGCCATTTACGCAGGTCGACCCTGAATCCAATTCAGGGCTGATTGGGATTCAGGGTCGGCGCGGCTTGTTCAGGGTCAGGCCGCGATACCCATGTGGGTGGCCACCTTGCGCAGGTCGTCGCGGAACAAGGGGCGCTCCCGCTTAAGCAGGTCGGTCACAGCCTCCCTGACCAGCGGTGAAAAGACGATCTCCTCAGGCGACTGCTCCAGCAGCTTGGTGAGCACGTGCACGGTGGCGTAGTCGTCGCGCTGGATCCGGTTGCAGTTCATGACCTCGATCAGGTACCGCGTCCTCCGCTCCAGCGGCAGCTCGGGGTTGATCTCCACCGTGTCCGCCAAGCGGAGTGCCTCGCTCGCGTTGCCCTCCTCGGCGGTGAGGTGCACCTCGTGCATGGCCACGTTGGTGGGCCCGAAGCAGGTGTGCCAGTCGTTGCGGTCCGAGCCGACGCGCTCGGCCGCCGACTTCGCTCCCCGATAAAGGTCCCAGGCTGCAGGCCCCTTCGTGGCGCGCACCGCGGCGACGGCTGCCTGCAGGTGCAGCGCCCCGTAGGCGGACCAGTGCGCGGCGTGCGAGTCGTCGTCCGGTGCGCAGTTGGCGATCGTGGCGCGCGCGAGTTCGACGCTGTCGTGGACTTCGCCGGCGGAGGTCAGGACGCACGACAGGTTCCAGGCAGCGGCCGCGATGAGGGCGGGATCGCCGGAGTTGTCAGCGAGCGACAGGCCACGGTCGGCGGCGATACGGGCGAGGGTCGGTTCCCCGACGCGGCGAAGCCAGATCTGATGGAGCCCGTACAGGCTGACAAGCTGGCGCAGTGCCACGCGCTCGTCGGACCCTGACGCGTCGCGCAGTGCCGCGTGACCCTGACGCAGGAGTGCGGGGAGGCGGGCGCCGACGTCTTGATACCGGCCCTTGGACTGGGTTTCGTACACCTTCCACGCGTCGGAGACGTCCTTCTTAAAGTCGTCGACGGCGACCGAGCCGACAGCCGCGGGAAGTAGCGACGACGGCAGCGACAGGGCGCTGCGAATCTCCGGGACGTGTTCGTGCTCGGTGTCCAGGCCGGTCCCGACTCCAGACAGGAAGCCGCCTGTGAGGTCTTCGAGGGAGCAGCGCAGGACCCTTGCCAGGTCGAAGAGCAGGGACAACTTGTCGATCGGGATCTGCTCGTGCTCTACCTTGTAGACCCAGTTCTCGGAACGGCCGATCAGTTCCCCCAGCCCCTTTTGAGCCAGTCCGCGGCGCTCGCGGTAGTACTTGACTCGTTGGCCGATGGTGAACAAATCCCGTGCATTCAACATCATTTGACCTGTTCTCCGCAGGGGTAGGGAGCTCAAAACCAGCGTAGGCCGGTTGGCCGTCCAGAGGGGGATACTGGACGTCTCTCCCCCCGAGGGAGGGCCTCTAAAGGTCCCTGGCTGAAGTTGGCCGGGATCGCCCTTACGACGCGTCTCGCAAGGAGCCCCCTTTGTCCTCCTCCTACCGCGGCCTGATCCTCGACTTCGGCGGAGTCCTCACCACCCGTATGCGGCTGAACGGTCAGGCCTTCGAACGATCCGAGGGCCTTGAGCCTGGCGCCTACTTCCACGCCCTGAACGAAAACCCCGAGGGCGTAGCCGTGTACTCGAAGCTGGAAGTCGGTGAGGCTACGCAAGAGGACTGGAACCGGGTGATCGGCGGCATCCTCGGTATCGAACCCACCAACCTGATGCGCCGGGCGCTGGCCAACCTCCGTCCCGAGCCGGCTATCGTGGCGGCCGCGGACCGAGCCCGCGCTGCCGGGATCAAGGTGGCGATGCTCTCGAACAGCTTCGGCCTGGAGCCCTACAACCCGTACGAGGCCTTGGGCATGTGGGAGGACGCGTTCGACGCCGTGGTCCTATCCGAGCGGGAGGGAGTCCGGAAGCCGTCAGCGTTCATCTACCAGCGGGCACTCGACGCGCTGGAGCTGGAGGGACCGGAGTGCATCTTCGTCGACGACCATGCCGAGAACTTGCCGCCGGCCGAAGCTCTTGGTATCCGCACCATCCATCACACAACGGACCCCGAGGGGACGGCCGCACAGCTTGACGCGCTTTTGAAGCGTGCGGCAGCCGCTTGAGCTAGGGCCGCAGGGAGTGCAGCCGCTCGGCGATGGTGAAGGGGGTCGAGCGGCAGAGCACGAACATCAGCGATCAGCTCACGCCAGGCCGCGAACTTCGTGTTCACTCACTCCCCCGTGCATCCCCAGGTATGCCAGTCCCGTTCGGCTGACAGGTGTCCATCAGGGTGCCGATGTACTCGGAGATGTGCGCTGCGGTGGTGGAGGGCTGAGCAATCCGCCCATTGGCCTCGCGCCAGGTTTGGAAGCGGTTCATGCGTGCGACGGTCTCGGGCTGGGCCCGCCGGCCATCGCCCGCGCTCTGGTGTGCTCCGGCTCGCGCGGCGAGGTCCGCGTCCACAGCCCGGCGACCGAGGACTACCAGGTCTTCGGGCCGGCCGACCGATCGAGGTCCTGGTCGAAATCGGCAGGCAGCTCGCCCGGTCGGATGGGGGACGCCCGTTGTGGCCGGGGGCTGTGCCGCGTACGTCGGCTGATGGCCGCCGTCCGTCCTGTGGAGCACCCCGGCAATCCTGATTCAAACAAAGCCTGATGGCCGGAGCGGAGAGGTGGCTGCCTCTCCGCTCCGGCCATCGAACGGCGTGGGTGAAGGGGTTTGTCAAAGGTCGGTCCACGGGCGGGGTTCTCCGCCGGTCAGGGGGACCCATACCGCCTGCGTGGGCCCGTGGTCCTCAATGTCTTCGAGGACGGCCGCGCCGAGGCGAACCTCGCGGGCGAGGTGGGCGACGAGCGGGTGCTGGGCGACCATCGCCTGGAGGTCGCTGATCCGGTTGTCGAGCCTGGTGCGGGAGGCGCCGGTGAGAATGAAGAGGACGCGGGGAAAGACCGGATACCAACGGACCCAGGCCGGTCCTGCCGTGTTCGTCCTTCGGCGGCCGACGGGCTGGGCCTCGTACTGGAACAGCCGGGCGTATTCGATCAGTTTCACGGCCAGTCGTTCGCTGCTCATGGTGGTGCGATCGACTTCGATGAAGGCGCGCAGCTTCTGTCTCTGGTCGGGGCCGGCAACCGTGTAGTACATGACCGCGTCGGCCATGACCCGTTCTCCTTCGCCGATGGAGTGGGACACCTCCGGGGTCCAGTCCCACGGGCCGTGTTCGTGCCCGAGGCGACGGGCGTCGGCGGCGAAGGCCAGGTGAGCGCGTACGACGGTGAGCGTGTGGCTGGTCTTCAGTGAGGCAGCGGTGGCCGAGGTGATGGGGTAGGGCGGCCGGCCCCGCAGAGCGGGCAGATCGCGGGCCAGGCGGGCCCCTTCTGGTGTCAGATACCAGGCGTGGGTGCGTGAGCGGTTCATATTCGGCAGCACCGTGGAGTCGACGAAGCCGTCGGAGCGCAGCTTGTTCAAGACCCTGGACATCAGCTGGCGTGTCCCGTCGGGACGCAGCATGCTGCGCAGCTGGCTGGTGGTGGCAATGCGGTGCTGGGCCAAGGCGGCCAGCACCTGCAGGCGCAGGGGTTCGCTTGAGTGCAGGCTGGTGGGTGCAGTTTTCTGTGCCGGGCTGGTCATGCCGATCCTTTCCACGTGCGCGAGCCTGGGGCCGCTCCGCTGCTGATCAGCAGACCCTTCTGCCCCGACCAGACCCCCGACCATGGGACCCTGACCATGGTCACGAACGCGTAACGTCCCGGTCGTGGCGCTGTGGTCGGGGCTGCCCAGCTCCGGCCACGGGGCGGGCGCTTGGGCGAAAAGGTTGGCGGCCGCCCTGGCGCCTGGCTGTGTCAGAGCGGCAGGCGCCCGGCACGAAGGCCGGCCGGAGGGAAGGTGGGCGATGGCCGGTCCGCAGCAGCCGCAACTGCTGCGGGACGCGGTGGCGAGCCGCGTCATGCCGGCCATCGTGCGGCGCCCGGCCCGCAAGGGACCAACAATCCCGTAACCGGAGGCCGCGTCTGTGGGGCGGTGGGCGGATGAGCGCTCACCGCCGGTTGTCACCTTCGGGGGCTGCGCTGGGCGGCCTGCTCGAGGATCCGCCGGCGTGTCCACCGTCGGCGCCCGCCCTTCTCCGAGAGAGCGTCGGGGGTCTCCAGGAGGGGAAGGTTGCCCTGGGAGAGGCTGCTGGAGAAGGTGTTGACACTCTTGAACCCCAGCAGCGCGGCTGCCTGCGTGGCTCCCAGGAGCTCGTCCGGGTCGCCGTCGACGGGTACGTCGGGCAGTGGCGGCGCGGTGCGCTTGACGCCGGCGCGTCGGCCGCGGCCGGGCCGGGTGGCCATCCAGTCCAGCAGTGTCTGCACGCGCCACAGCTGCCGGCGGTAGGGGTTCGCGGAGGTACCCAGTTCTTCGACGACGTCGGGGTCGGGGAAGTAGCCGGGGTGGTCGCGGACGTAGGTGTTGACCTGGTTGGAGTTCCTGTATCCCAGGAACCTCGAGGCTTCGGCCGCGTTCAGCAGGTCCTCCGGGTTGCGGGAGGGCGGTGTGTGCTCGCGGAGTCTGGCTTGGCTGCGGTCCGCGAACCACTCGGTGACCTCCGCGTGGTTCCACAGACGGGCGCGGCCGCGCATGCCGGCGACCTCGGGGAATCCGTTCTCGGCGCGGTCGCCGTAGAGCATGCTGATCCGTGCGGGAGACAGGCCCTGTTCGGCCGCGATCTCGGCAGCGTCGGCCAGGCGAGGCTCACGGCGCGAGGTCATGGCACAACTCTCCTGTCTGCAGGACGAGCCGGCCTGTCCGACCCACAACCCACATAATGGCAGGAGTTTGGGGTGGGGGTCTAGTTCGCTGCCGACGTTTCCCGCGCGTCGGCCCCAGCGGATCAGTCCTCGGGGACCAGGCTCACGCCGCGGCGGGCCGCGTCCTTCGCCATCTGGGAGTAGGCCATGGCAGCCGGAGTGCTCTCCCATTCGGCCAGGGCCAGTATCAGGACCAGTTCGTCGCGGTCCTGGGACGCCTCGCACGGCAGGCCAGCTGCCGTCACGGCAGCCATCAGGTCCTCGGAGGACTTCCCCGCGCAGCGGGCTGCCACGGCGCGGCGCAGGCTTTCGAAGCCCTGCTGGTACAGCTCACTGGCTTCGTGCAGGAGCAGCATCAGGTCAGCGTCGTGGCTGTCCGGGGCGGCCGCGGCCAGGTCGAGGAGGCGCTGCGTGGTCGTCATCATCAGAAGTATGCCCCTTCAGAAGGGGGCGGCGGATCGGCGGACATGATCAGTGGGGGTGGTGCAGCCGTCACACAGTGCACGGCCGGGGCGCAGGGCCAGCTCCGGGTTCTTGCGGGGTTCGTGCTTCAGTGCCTGGCGGACCTGGTTCTGCAGGGCGGTGAACTCCGGGCCGTCGTCCGGGCAGACGATGCCGGGGTCGGGTGCCTCGTCGTGCGCCGCATGTCGGATCAGGTCGGTGATCCGCCAGTCCGGACGGAAGCTGTCGCCGCGCGCCTGCTCGACCTTGGCGTACAGGTCGGCCAGCCGCGGCCGCCGCCCGACGGCGAGCAGCAGGTCGCGGCGGGAGGCGAAGACGCACAGCGAGCAGGAGCATCGCGAGCTGCCCAGCCAGTCACCGGCGCCGGGTACGGAGTCGTAGGTCCAGCAGGAGGGCACCGGAGCATCGGCGTGCCACTCCTTGACCGCCTCGGTCGTCCAGTCCTTGACGGGCAGCTACTCGTCCACGATCCGCGCGCCGTTCGCCTGCACGGTGCGGAAGGCCGGGCGCTTCTTGCGATCGGCTCCCTCGTCGCTGCGCAGGCCCAGGACCTTCAAGATCCGAACCGGCCGGCCGAGCTCTCGGCTTCGGCGGCTGACCATCGGCGTCCAGGCGCTGGAGACCACACCTTCCTTGGCGGCCTTGCGGCAGTACGGGCTGCCCGTGCGGGGGAACCGTCCGTAGGCCGTGATCTCGGTGAGCAGGCTGTGCGGCATCCGTGTGCCGTCCGGGCCCGGCAGCGTGCGGGTGACCTCGACGTGTCGGTCGGCCGGCACCCCGAAAGCGGCGCTCTGCAGTGCGGCGAGCTCGGACACCCCCGGGTAGCGGATGCCGTTGAAGACGACCGGCGGCCACTCCAGCACTCCCAGGCTGGAGTGGTAGGAGATCACCCGGTCGTCGACGCCGGCGGCTCGGGCGGCGTCCATGAAGACGGCCATCATGACCGCGCTTTCCTTGCCGCCGGACAGCTGAGGGGCGAGGAGATCGTACGAGGTCAGGTCGGGCGTAGTGGGCGTAGCAGGGCGAGAAGGCATGGGAACTCCAGACGAGTGGGACGAGCTGGCGGGCATCGGTGTCGAAGAGCTGCTCACGCCGCCGTGTGCTCGAGGTCGGGGTGCTTGGGGTAGGGCTTGAGCGAGGGGACGCCGAGGCGGACGTCCTCCCGCTCGCGGCGGGACCGGCCGAGCCGGAAGACCCAGCGATGAGCACCGCGGCGGCGGACGTTGCGGGCGCCCACCGCCTCCAGGGCCTCGCTCAGCCACCGTGCCCGGTCGCACCCGGGCCGGGGCCGCGGTGCGCCGAGCGCGATGAGCTGAGCCGTGGCGTACTCGTGGCCCTGCTCCTGGCGGCGGATCTTCTGCGCCGTCCGGTCATGGAAGACGGTGCCGTCCGGCAGGAGCTTCACCGTGCGGACGGACGCCCGGTGTACACGGCGTTGGTCGCTGCATAGATCGTCCCGACATGGCCGGGCATGACCAGGAGCCCGGAGGCGGTCCGCCGCGGAACGGGGTCGGCGAACGAGACGACTCCGCGCACTCCCTCGGCGAGCAGTCGGTCGAAGCAGCGAGCGAGGAACCAGCTCTCGGCGTTGCCGGGACACTCGTCCAGCAGGACGAAGCGGGAACACTCCACGGACTCGGTGAAGGGGCGCAGCTCCGGCAGGGGCTTGGTGAGAACAGCCGTGTTCACCGGTACTCCGAACACGGCAACGCCCGTGAGTCGGCGCTCGCTGTCGACGGTGTCGTACAGGCCGAACTGCACCTTCACGGCGGGATTTATCTGCAGCTGTCAAGTAGCAGCCCAGGTCGAGAGCTTGCAGGGCGTGTAGGCACGTAAGGCACTTGCACCACGCCATTGCCGGAGATTCCGGGCGTCGACGTTTCCTCCTCACACGGCGGAGAGGAGTACCTGGTTCCACCGCAACCTGGGCGATGTTGGCCCCACAGGCAGCTCCGAGCGGCAGGCCCGGGCGTCGCCCTATCTGGCGCCGTGGCGGGTTGGGGTCAGTTGTGCCGGGCGGAATACAGGAGGTACTCCCGCTGCGGTCTAGACCCCTCGGCGATATCCCAAAGCGGGACCGGCACACCTTGGAGGCGACGTTGGACGGGGCTACCAGGGCGTGTATCAGGACGAACCTGCTCCAAGTCGCGTGAGGAAGCATCGGAGACCACGGCTTCGAGGACCACGGACGAGGCCCTGCGGCCATCAGACAAGTCTTTACCGTGGTAGGTGACGTCGGCGTACGCGGTCAGGGCGCGGTCACGCACGCCCTCTGGGTCGTCCTCGGTGAGCACATGGACCACACAGCGGCGCGAGATGCCGTCGCCTCTCAGCGGGCGGAAGATGGAAACGAACGTCCCATAGGTGGTGGTCCTGATGCCTGTGGTTTTCGTGCACGGGGTAGGTAACCATGATCAACAGAGCACTGCTGCTTCGTCTCACCTCCGTGACTTGCTCTTCGCGCGCTTTCTGCAACCAGCCATCGGTGCCGCCTCGGACCCTAACGCGATCGACAGCCCATGGTGGGGGGAGCCGCAGCTACCCCACGCTGGGGAACGGTGTGCCGCCGCAGCGGAGGGTTGACACGGCTGGGTGGCGGTCTGGCCCAGGATTCGTTGCTCAGGGCCACTCGTGGCCGTCGAGTCGCCCGATGGTGACCGTTCGGAAAATGTGGTGCTCAACACAGCAGGAGCCCTTTCCTATCTCAGGTTGAGGCGTGGTGAAGGACGACGACAGCCTTCACGATGTTGGTGATCCGGTTGGTGCTGCAGCGGAGCTTGCGTAGCAGGCGCCAACCCTTCAGGACGGCCATGGCCTGCTCGCCGAGGCGCCGGACTTTGGCGTGGGTGCTGTTGTGCCGCCGCTTCCAGCGCTTGAGCCGGCGGCCCCGGAAGGGTACGCGGACGTGGCGGCCGGCCCCTTGGTACACCTTGTCCGCCCAGCACTTCAGCCCTGCTGTTGCGAACGCGTCGATGATGCCGTGTTCGCGCGCGGCGGTCAGGTCGTGGGTGGAGCCGGGCAGGGCCGCGGAAGCCCACAGCAGTCGGCCGAAGGGATCCGCGATGACTTGGACGTTCATGCCGTGACGCTTGTGTTTTCCGGAGTGGTACGGGGTGTCGGCGGCGATCCGGTCGATGGGCAGGAGGGTGCCGTCCAGGATCACGTACGCCTTCGTCCGGGCGGTCGTCATTGCCTGGGCCAGGGTCTGTGCCTGGGCGGCCGGCACTTCGACGGCCTCGCGTATGTAGCGGTAGACGGTCGCGATGCCGATCCCGAACACTGCGGCGAGCTGGGCGTACGTGTCGCCGCATCGCAGGTGGGCCAGGGCGAGCAGGGCCTGACGGCCGACGGGCAGACGCCGCCATCGCGTTCCGATCTCCCGCCGGTGAGCCGCCAGTTGCCTCGTCAGGTGCCGCAGCGTGCGGCTGGACAGATCGATCGACGACGGGTAAACAAGCACGCGAAGCTCCTGGCGGACACGGGCGATCTTGGTCGAGAACCCGTCTACCAGGAGCTTCGTCGTTCTGTACAACCCATGCTCACCAACACCCTGACGTCACAGCCAGGTTGAAAAGGGCTCAGTGGATCTCCGTCGGCGAGGCAGCCAATGCCTTCTCGGCCCGTCCGAGGAACCGAGTCGGCGCAATGGCGGACCGCTGGGTGCGGATCACAGGAAAACACCAAGACGCCGCCCCAGCGCTCGGGGCCTGCGAGCTCCGCGATTCATCGAACAGCCACGGGCGACCGGCAGACAGGACCGGTCCGCGGCTCGTGCGGGTCGCGGTGACCTGCTCGAGCAGGCGGCGTTCACCTGTCTACCGCAGCCGTCGCACAGTGTCGTGGCTGGTGGTGCGGTCGTACGGGTGATCTTTCGTGGCGTGCGTAGGCCAGGGGCATGTGCGTTGCTCTAATGGTTCTGCGAATGCCCTGTCGACGCTGCGAGGAGGCACGATGGCGCCGTCGGAGCAGGGCGCACCGGAGCGTGGAGCCCTCGCGGACAAGCGGATTGCGGCACCGTCCGTTTCCCTGCCCAAGGGCGGCGGGGCGCTGCGCGGGATTGGGGAGACGTTTGCGGTCGCCGGGGCCACCGGGACGGCCGGGCTACGGATCCCTCTTCCGCTGGCACCGGGCCGTTCGGGATGGGGGCCGACACTGGCCCTCGGCTACGACTCCGGCGCCGGAAACGGCCCCTTCGGGCTCGGGTGGAGCCTCGAACTGCCTGCCGTCAGCCGCAAGACCGACACCGGGCTGCCGCGTTACCTGGACGGCGACGAGTCGGACGTGTTCCTCCTGTCCGGGGCGGAGGACCTCGTCCCGGCGCTCGCGGAGGACGCCAGGGGCGAATGGGCGCCTGTCCGGGTGCCAGAGCGCACGGTGGACGGCCGCCGCTACGGCATCACGCGCTATCGCCCGCGAGTCGAGGACGACTTCGCGCGCATCGAGCGGTGGACGGACCTGGGCGACGGCACCACGCACTGGCGGACGATTTCCGGCGACAACATCACCACGCTGTACGGCGTCGACGACGACTCCCGGATCCAGGACCCGGACCCGCCTCGCGGCACGCCCCCGCGGGTGCTGACCTGGCTCATCAGCGAGTCACGCGACGACAAGGGCAACCTCGTCCGTTACCAATACCGGCGTGAGGACGACGCGGACATCGACGCGGATGCCGCGCACGAGCAGAGCCGCCCCCCGGCCGCCCGCACTGCGCAGCGCTATCTCAAGCGCGTTCTGTACGGCAACCGCACCAGCACGCTCGCCACGGGGGAATCCGTCCCGGACGAGTGGATGTTCGAGGTAGTTTTCGATTACGGCGAGCACGATGAGGCCGACCCCCGGCCCACTGGCGGACGCGTCTGGCCGGCCCGCAAGGACCCCTTCTCGTCCTGCCGCGCCGGGTTCGAGGTGCGCACGTACCGGCTGTGCCGGCGAGTTTTGATGTTTCACCATTTCCCGGGCGAGCCGACCGCTGGCCGCGACTGCCTGGTGCGCTCGCTGGACCTGGCGTACGACGAGACCCCCGTCGCCTCGCTCCTGGTCTCGGTCACGCAGCGCGGCTACCGCCGTACGCCGCAGGGCCTGTTCAGCCGTGCCCTCCCGCCGCTCGAACTCGCCTACAGCCCAGTCTCGTTGGGCGAGTCGGCGGATGTGCGCCGCCTGGACGGCGAAGGCCACGTTCCTCCCGTCGGCGCTGACGACACCGCCTGTGAGTGGGTCGATCTGGACGGCGAGGGCATCCCCGGCGTCCTGGCGGCGATGGACGGGGGCAGTTACTACGCCCCGAACCGCGGTTGCGGCCGCCTCGCCGCACCCGTGCCGCTGGCCGCGGTCCCGTCGGCCGCGACCGCGGGGGAGCGTGGGCAACTCCTCGACCTGGCGGGCGACGGCCTCCTGGACCTGGTCGAGCTGGGCGGGCCGACCCCTGGATTCTTCAAGCGGATTCCGCGCGTCGGCTGGGCGCCGTTCCGGACGTTCGCCCACCTGCCGGCCGTGGACTGGGCGGATGGCACCATCCGTTTCACCGACCTGAACGGTGACGGCCACGCCGACGTGCTGGTCGCCCAGGGCGACGCGCTCACCTGGTACCCGTCCGCGGGCGAGGCCGGATTCGGCCCGGCGGTACGCCTTCCCACCGGTACGGCAGACGACCCCGGACCCGCGCTGGTGTTCGCCGACGCCGAGAACGCTGTCTTCCTCGCCGACATGACCGGTGACGGCCTCGCCGACCTGGTCCGGGTGCGCCACGACGAGGTGCGGTACTGGCCCAACCACGGGTACGGCCGCTTCGGCCGCCCCGTCGCGATGGACGACCCGCCCCTGCTCGACCGGCCCGACCTGTTCGACCCGCGCCGCGTCCTGCTGGCGGACCTCGACGGCGCAGGGCCGCACGACCTCCTGTACGTAGGGACCTCCGGCACACGCGCCTACGCGAACGAGTCCGGCAACCGCTGGGCGGGCCATGTGAACCTCCCGGCGGCCCCCGCCGCCGAGCGCCCGGAGGCCGTCGACCTGCTCGGCACCGGCACCCCCTGCCTGGTGTGGTCCCCGCCGGGGCCGGCCGGGGAGCGGTCCCCGGTCCGCTACCTGGAGCTGATGCCGCGCGGCAAGCCGCACCTGCTTACGGGCATCCGCAACAACCTCGGCGCCGAAACGGTGATCGGCTACGCCGCCTCCACCGCGTTCCATCTCGCCGACCAGGCGGAGGGCCGGCCCTGGGCAACGCAACTCCCCTTCCCCGTCCACGTGGTGTCGCGCGTGGACACCGTGGACTACGTCAGCCGCAACCGCTTCACCACCCGCTACGCCTACCACCACGGCCACTTCGATGGCGCCGAACGCGAGTTCCGCGGCTTCGCCCGCGTCGACCAGTGGGACACCGAGCAGTTCGCCGCGCTGTCGGACAGCGACGCCGTCCCCGCGGCCTGGCCCGAATCGGTCAACCTCGACGCCGCCTCGCACACCCCGCCGGCCCGCACAACGACCTGGTACCACACCGGCGCCTTCGCCGGCGCCGACGAACTCTCGGCCGTCCTCGCCGACGAGTACTACCGCGAAGGCGACGTCGACCGGCAGCTTCCCGGCCTCACCGACACCGAACTGGTCGCGATCCTGCGCCCGGACCGGCCGCCGCCACCGCAACTGCTGCGCCCTGATGGGAGCCGGACGCCGCGGCCGCTGTCGGCCGACGAAGCCCGCGAGGCATGCCGTGCGATGCGCGGGGCCATTCTGCGCCGCGAGGTGTACGCGGAGGACGGTACCGACGCGGCCGACCGGCCCTACACCGTCGAGGAGTTCGGCTACGCGGTGGACCTGCTACAGCCGCGAGGGGAGAACCGCCACGCATCCTTTTTGCGCCACCCCCGGGAAGCGGTGACACTGCACTACGAGCGCATGCTACGCAAGGTCGGCGGGAAGGTTGTCGCCGACCCGCGCATCAGGCACGAAATGGTGTTGTCCGTCGACGGGTTCGGCAACGTCGTGCAGTCCGCTTCGATCGCCTACGGACGCCGCCACCGCGATGCCGACCCCCGACTGACCGAAGCGGACCACGCCGTCCAGCGGCGCCCCCGCATCCAACTGACCGAACGGACCCACACCACACCGGTGGACCAGGCCGACGCCTGGCGGACACCGCTGCCGTGCGACACCCGCACCTACGAGCTCCACGGCTGCCCGCTGCCCGCACCGGACTCCGCTGCCCCTCTCGTGGAACCGGAGGCACTGGCCGAGCAGTTGGCGGCACTCGGCGACGTCGACCTGCCGTACCACGACGTGGCCGGGACGAGCGGCGGACCCGGACCGCACCGACGGCTGATCGCACACGAGCGCACTCTGTTCCGCCGCGACGACCTGAGGGGACCCGAACCGCTGGGAGTCAGCGGAACCCGTGCGCTGCCCCATGAGGACTACCGGCTGGCGTTCACTCCCGAGTTGCTCGCAGCTGTATACCATCGCGACGCCGAGCCGCTCCTGCCCGACCCCGCTGCGGTACTGGCGGCTGCGGGATACCGTGAGAGTGCCGCGTTGCGCGGCGCTAGGGGCTTCCCGGACTCGGACCCACCCGGCCTGTGGTGGGCGCCCTCCGGCACGCTGGCCTACCGCTCCGCGCCGGGAGACAGTGAACTCGCCGAGGCGCAAAGGCACTTCTTCGTCCCGCGGCACTACACCGACCCGTTCGGTGCCGTCACCTCAGTTGTCTATGACGAGGATGATCTGCTGGTCCGCGAGACCTCCGACGCCCGCGGCAACCGGATCACGGTCGGCGAGCGGCGGCCTGGGGGCACAGTCTGGCGGAACGACTACCGGGTCCTGGCGCCGGCGGTGGTCACCGATCCGAACGGCAACCGCGGCGCGGCCGCATTCGACACGCTTGGCATGGTTGCTGGCACCGCAGTCCTGGGGAAGATCGGCGCGGCCGGTGCCGACGAGGACATCGGCGACACGCTCGAAGGCTTCGAGCCGGACCTGTCGGAGAACGTTGTCCGCGAGCACCTGCGGAACCCCGCCGGGGCACCGCTGGACATCCTGTGCGGGGCGACCACCCGGCTGGTGTACGACCTCCACGCATTCCAGCGCTGGTGGCGGGACACCGACGACCACACGGTCGGCGGACCGCCGTCCGCCGTGCTCGCGCTCGCCCGGGAGCGGCATCTGCTCGGCCCCGACGGCACGCCAACTCCCCGGGTGCGTGCCACGCTGACCTATGCCGACGGCCTGGGCCGCGAGATCACCCGCATGGCCCGCGCCGACGCCGGGCCTCTGACGGACGGCGGACCCGACGTACCGGAGCGCTGGGTGGGCACCGGCTGGACGGTGTTCGACAACAAGGGCCGTGCGGTGCGGCAGTACGAGCCGTTCTTCAGCGACACGGCCGCCTTCGAGTTCGGCAACGTCCGCGGAGTCAGCCCCGTGCTGTTCCGGGACCCGCGCGGCCGGGTCGTCGCGACCTTGCACCCCGACCACACGTGGGCGAAGACGGTGTTCGACCCGTGGCGGCAGACCGCCCACGACGTCGGGGACACCGTCGACGTGGACGACCCCGGTGCGGACCCCGATGTGGGGGCGCGCTTTTCGCGGGTGCAGCGCGAGAGGTATCTGCCCACCTGGCTGAACCTGCGCTTGGCCGGGCCGCCGGGCCCCGAGAGCGAAGCGGCGAAGCAGGCGCGCGTGTATGCCGACACTCCGGCGTCCGCGTTCACCGACTGCCTCGGCGCCACCTTCCTCACCCTCGCCGTCAACCGCCATGTCCGCGACGGCGCCACCACGACCGAGCAGCACGCCTCCCGCGTCGACCGCGACATCCAGGGCAACCAACGCGAAGTCCGCGACGCGCGTGGGCAACTTGTGATGCGCTACGAGTACGACATGCTCGGCAACCGGATCCACGGCGCGGGCATGGACAGCGGCTCCCGCTGGTCGCTCGACGACTGCGAGGGCAAATCCGTCCGTACCTGGAACACCCTGCGCAATGATTTGCGTATCACCTACGACGAACTTCGGCGGCCCACAGGGGTGTTCCTCCGCCGTGCGGGGGCCGCGGCAGAGGTGATGGCCGAGCTAACGACCTACGGCGACGAGCCGGGACACCCCGGAGGAGCCGCCGCGGCGGAGGCGGCAAACCTGCGCGGGCAGGTGCACCAGGCGTTCGACGGCGCCGGGGCCGTCACGTACGCGCAGTACGACTTCACCGGCAACCTCGTACGCAGTGAGCGGCGACTCGCCGCCGACTACCGCGGCACGCCGGACTGGTCGCGCCCACCGAAGTGGGACGGCCCGGCGTTCGGTACCGAGATGCGCCACGACGCTCTCGGACGCCCGATCGCGATCACGCTCCCGGACGGAACCCGGCTCACGCCCAGGTACAACGAAGCGGGTCAGCTGGAGTCTGTGGGCGCACAGGTGCGCGGCGCCCCCGCCGAGACGTGGTTCGTGAAGAAGATCGCCTATGACGCGAAGGGGCGACGCACCCGCATTGCCTACGGCAACGGGGTTCGGACCGAATACCGCTACGACCCCCTGACGTTCCGGCTGACCCGCCTGAACACCGTCCGCGAGGGATTCCCCGACGACTGCCCCGCGCCGGGCGGAACGCCGTGCGGCGTGCAGTACCTGTCGTACACCTACGACGCGGCCGGGAACATCACCCACATCCGCGACGACGCGCAGCAAACGGTGTTCTTCCGGAACCAGCGCATCGAGCCCGGCATGCGGTATGTCTACGACGCGGTGTACCGGCTCATCGAGGCGACCGGACGCGAGCACCTCGGCCAGACCGCCGATCCGGTGCCCAGCAGCTGGACGGACGCGCCCCGCACCGGTCAGATCCACCCTGGCGACGGCAAGGCGATGGGCAGCTACCGGGAGCGGTACACCTACGACGCGGTCGGCAACCTGCGCGGCCTGGAGCACCAGTCGACCGACGTCCACGGCGGGCACCGGGGATGGACCCGCACCTACGAGTACCGGGAACGCAGCGCACTGGAACCGGCCGCGGTCGGCAACCGGCTGTCGACGACCGACATCGGCGGCGTGCGGGAGAGATTCGCGTACGACGCGCACGGCAACACGACGGCAATGCCGCACACGACGCTGATGCGGTGGGACCACCGCGACCGGCTCGCGGCGACCTCGACGCAAGCCGTGAACTCCGGGACCCCGGAGACCACGTACTACGTCTACGACGCCTCCGGGCAACGAGTCCGCAAGGTGACCGAACGGTTCGCGGCCGAGGGGGGCACGCCGACACGGCTGCGCGAACGGATCTACCTTGGCGCGGTCGAGGTGTACCGCGAATACGGCCCGGACGGCACCACGGTCACCCTCGAACGCGAAACGCTCAACGTGATGGACGACGCAGCGCGGGTCGCCCTGGTCGAGACCCGCACCAAGGGCACGGACAACGGCCCCGAGAGGCTGACCCGCTACCAACTTGCGGACCATCTGGGCTCGGCGGCGGTGGAACTGGACGACCGCGCACGAGTGATCTCCTACGAGGAGTACCACCCCTACGGAAGCAGCGCCTATCAAGCGGGCGCCGCGGCGGTCCAGGCCCCCAAGCGCTACCGGTTCACGGGGAAGGAACGCGACGAGGAGTCCGGCCTGTCCTATCACGGCGCCCGCTACTACGCCCCCTGGCTGGGCAGATGGACCAGTTGTGAGCCGCTGTTCGACGCCCGACGGCGTATCAGCTCCTACGCCTATTGCAGCGGAAGTCCCACCAGCCGGGTCGACCCGGACGGGGGCTTGGACGTCCCGGCGTGGGTCCCGGGCGCAGCCAAGATCAACAAGGCGCGTGACCAATTTGTCGAAGACCACGAATACGGAATCGAATTCACGAAGGCGTTCGTGCGTGACAATTCCTTTGGCTTCATCGGGACCTTGGAAAGCATGGGAAAGCTGGATGCGCCGAACCAGTCGTTCGCCGCAAAACGCGCTCAGCGGGACGCGGAGGCCGTCACCGTGCTGCTGAACGCTGTGTCCATGGCTGCTGCGTCCGAGGGCAAGGGCGGCCCTGGAGCAGGTGGGGGTCTCGCGCCGGTCGGCGGCGGGCCGGTCGTGGCGCCCCACGCGCCGGCAATCCCCGCGGGCGGAGTGCCGGTCTTGGAAGCCTCTAAACTCAAGGAGAAACCGAAGGCGACTGAGGAGGAACCTGAGCAGGCAGCCGCGACCGGGGGCACAAAGCCAGCCAAGCCTGAACCATCGGCGGCCCAGGGGGGACCGAACCAGTCGCGCATGCCGAAGGCCGGACAGTCCTCGACGCCTGCTGACTGGCCAGTCGGCGGGCGCTGGATCGAAGTTGCGCGCAGGTGGACCGGAAACGCCAAGAAGCCCGGCTCGATGACGTCGCTTGAGATTCAGTCCGCCTACTCCGGAAAGTCGATCAGGTTCCGCGAAGGCAAAGCCTATATCGAGGAGTTTGAGCTCGACGGACGCAAGTTCGACAAATTCGACCCGGAGAGCCGGACGCTGGGAGACGTCAAGGACGAGTACCAGTTCCTCATCGAAATCGGATCCGAGAACGCAGCGAAAGCGCTCCTCGATGAGGCCGGCGCGCAGTCGGCGATTGCCAAGCAGCATGGTCTCACCCTTGAGTGGATGGTGCGTGAGGAGAACGCCGGGGCCTTTGAGAACTTGCTGCATGAAAAGTATCCGGACATTCAGATCAAGACATTCAAAAAGTGAGCAGGGAGAGGGCGGGCCATGCCTGAACCACTGGAACTCCGCGGGCGAATCTACTTCCAGGACGGTGTTCCCGCCGATGGGTTGGCCCTTCGGCTGTTCCGGCGCGGCTTTGCCGGGGTGTTGATGGAGGTGGCCGACGTCACCACCGACGGCGTCGGAGACTACGCGTTCCCGCTGGACGCCATCGCACCCGGAGTGCTCTACGAGGTCCATGCCGTCCCCGACGACGGTGCGGCCACCGTCAGGCTCGCCGACTCGCTGGACGGACACACGCGTGAACCGGTGAACCTCGTTGCCCCGCGGGATCTGAGGCCGCTCGTACCCGAGTATGACCGCTTGGTCGCCGCCTTGACCGAGCGCGCGGACCTGGCCGTCACGGAGCTGGCGAACGCGCGGGAGCGGGGCGGCCGCCAGGACCTCGGCGTCCTGCACCAGGCGACCGGTTGGGACAGCCGGCTGCTCGCACTGGCCGCCAAGGCCGAGCGTGTGGCGGTCGAGTCCAATCAGCAGGCCGCGCAGGTCAGTTCCGAAGGCTCGACCAAGCAGGCCACCCAGGTCAGGACCGGGGGCTCGGCCGGACTCTCGGCCAAGGCTCTGTACGCGATGTTCCGCGCTGGGTTGCCCACCGACCCCGCCCTGCTTGCCCGACGCCCGCCCGCCGAGGCCACCGAGGCGTTGAAGCGCGCTTGCGATGCCGGGATCGTCGCCTTCGACGACGGGGAACTCGAGGCGTCCGCCGCGGCGTTCGCGTCGCTTGCCGACTCGGTGCGGATGACCTCCCGGGTCCCCGGCACCGTCTCGACGCCCGCAGAACTGCTTGACCTCGCGGACCTGCCCGGCGACGAGCGCGCCGGATTCGAGCGGGCGCTGCTCGACCGCGACGGCGGGAGCCTGTGGGACGCGGCAGCGGCCAACGGGGTCTCGGAGCAGGTGATCCGTAAACTGCGGACCCAGGGCAAGCTCGCCGCCCTGACCCTCAACAACGCGCCGCTCGTGGTCAGCCTCCATGCCGACCTGGGCGACGCTGACGACCTCGGCACCCTGGTCAGCGAGCACGACCTGCATATTGCGGAGAACTGGACCGAACGACTCGCCGACGCCGGAGTCCCCGAGGCCGCCCGCCCGCAGCTGGCACAGGAGGCGGCGCGGCGCCTGCGGATCGCGTACCCGACCGAGGTGGCGACCCGCCTGCTGGAGACCGGGGCTGTGCCGCTGCGCCACGGTGAGCGGGACGTCGCCGCACCGGTCGCCGCGTTCCTGCGGTCCGCCGCGGACAAGGGCTTCATGCTCGGCGCCACACCCGTGCACGCGTTCCTCCGCGACAACCCCGAGGTGAGCGGGCAACTGCCGGACGACGACCGGAGCACCCTTGAGGGCCTGCGAAAGCTCGTCCGACTGCACCAGATCACCCCGTCCGATGCCGCGCTGGCCGCGGTGACCGAGGCGGGCTTCACCTCGGCGCGTGATATTGCGGCCCTCCCACAAGAGGAGTTCCTCGCCCGCCACGCCGACGCGTTCCCGTCGGAACTGGAAGCCCGGCTGGTGTACAGCAAGGCGCAGCAAGTACACGCGGTCACCCTCAATTTCCTCACCGGGGTGCACCAACTCGACGCCACGCCGGCGACCCTGGCTACCGCGCGGCCCGGCGAATCGGCTGCGGATGCGCTGGACGCGGCCAGGCAGGGCATCAAGAAAGCCCTCCCCACCCTGGAGAAGCTGTTCGGCTCGGCGGACTTCTGTGCCTGCGTGGAGTGCCGGTCGGTGCTCAGCCCGGCGGCATACCTCGTCGACCTGCTTGAGTTCCTCGACGTCGACGCCGACAACTGGGCCGCCACCCTCGCGCGCTACAACAGCACCCACCCCGGCGTGCCGTACCCGGGCGGCACCGACACGCCGTACGATGTGCTGACCCAGCGCCGCCCGGACCTTCCCAACCTGGCACTCAGCTGCGAGAACACCCATACCGCGCTGCCCTACATCGACATCGTCAACGAGGTCCTCGAGTTCTGGATCGCCGGCGGCGGCCGCCTCGGGCCCGACGACGTCCGCAACACCACGACCGAGACAACCGAGGAACTGCTCGCCGAGCCCCGCTTCGTCATCGAATCCGCCTACGACGACCTGGCCCTCGCGATGTACCCGCGGCCGCTTCCGTTCGACCTGTGGACGGAAACCGTGCGTGCCCACCTGGAGGCTGTGGGTGTCTCCTTCTGGCGGCTCCTAGACACGCTGCGCGTCCACGACAACGCCCCAGCTGACGGGTCCGGGTACGGCGCCTTCGAAGTGGCCGTCGAACACCTTGGACTTTCGCCCGCCGAGACCGAGCTGTACACCAACCCCGAGAAACTCACCGCGTGGTACATGCTTTATGGCCATCTGGACGATGCGAGCGCGCGCTCCGGGCTCGCGACCGCCAAATCCCTGGCCCGCCGACTCGGGGTCGACTACGAGGACTTCGTCGACCTGATCCGCACCGGATTCGTCAACCCCCGTCTGCCTGCAGTCGAACTGCTGCGCCGGATCGGGCTGGACGTCGCGGCCATCGTCACCCTCGCCGCGCACGAGGATTTGCTCACCGGCGACTTGGCGACGGTGACCGGCGACGAGCGCGACATGGCTCTCGCCGTGCGCGCCACCGCCGCGGCACTGGTCAAGGCGTCCGCCGCGACCGGAATCGACCTCCGGGACAAGGTCCGGGACTGGGCGGTCGACGGCACCCTCACCGGCATCCTGCTCCTGTGGTCGGCCGGCTCCGCCTCCGACTTCGACGCCGTGACCCTGCGCTACGCCGACCGCGCCGACCTGCCCATCGCCGCGGCCGACTTGACGCGGCTCAACCTGTTCGTCCGGCTGCGCACAAGCCTCGGATGGTCGACCGCCGAGACCGACCGGGCGCTGTGCGCGTTCTTCCACCAGCCGACCGGCGAGGCCACTCCCGAGAAGTGGGCGGCCGCATGGCGCCTCGCGCTGACCTGCCTGGCGCATGTGGAGACCCTACGGGAACGGGCCGGCGGCACGATCGACCGGGAGCGTCTGGTCACGCTGTGGACCGACATCCCCACCACCGGAGTGGCCCCGCTGTACGCACGACTGTTCCTCACCCGCGACGTCCTCGGCCAGGACGACGTGTTCGACCACCCGCTCGGTGCGTTCCTGACCGCCTCGGGTGAGACGGTCGGCGGACACCTCCCCGCACTGCAGAGCGCGCTGGGCCTGTCGACGGCCGAGATGCACGCCGTGCTGGCCGACGCCGGGCTCGCTGAGTCGACGGCCCTCACGATCCGGGCCGTGTCCGTGCTCCACCGCTACGCGGTTCTTGCCGAGGCGCTGGCCATGCCGGTGCGCGACCTGATCGCTCTCAAAACAATGTCGGGCGGGAGTCCATTCACCACCTTCACCGGCACCGACGACAAACCGCTGCTGGCCACCCTGCGGTTCCAGCACGACGCCGCACTTCTGGACGGCAGCGGGTGCACCGTCGCCGACATGCGCTACCTGGTGCTCCACGACATCGATCCCGACGGGCCGCACGCGACCGCGCCCACCGACCCGGCGTCGGCCGGGACGATCGGCGCGGCCTTCGCCAAGACCGTTCCGCAACTGCGCGCGGAGCACGCCGCACCGGTGGACCCCGCCGCGTACACCGACGATCGCATCGCGGCGCAACTCGCGCTGCTGCTGCCGCCGTCCGCGGTCGAGGCCTTCTTCCGGCTCTGGAACGCGCACCCTCATGCCCCGGAACGCGACGCCTTCCGCGCCGACCACCTCGTCCCCGCCGCGGCGCAGAACCCCGAAGCCCTGTTCCTTGCCGAAGAGGACCTGCCCATCGTCTTCCCGGACACGGGACCGGACGGTGCCGCGGCGGTGCCGCGCCTGGACCCCGCTGCCCGCAAGCGGCTCGCGGCAACCCTGGCACCGGCCGTGCAGCACAGCGTCGTCACCGCCTTCGCGATCGGGGCGATCGCCACCGCCTTCGGCGTGGAACCCGATACGGCCGCCGCACTGCTGACCGAACGGGAACTGATCAGCGCTCCCGACGCGCCGCCCGACGCGCCGCCCGGCACGCGCCTGCTCGACGCCTACCTCGATACAGAGGCGCCCGACCGGCTGCCGCGGGCTCACGCCCGACTGCGCAAGATCGTCTTCCTGGCCTCCGCCCTCGGCCTGTCCGTCGACGAACTGCGGTACGCGTCCGCCCATCCCGAGGACTTCGGCGGCTTCGACGCCGACGCGCTGCCCCTCGCCCCGGTCGACCCGACGGCGCCGGAAGCGGCCACGGCGCTGCGGCAGGCGTACGACGGCATTCTCGCGCTGATCCGCTACACCCGGCTGCGCACCGACGTGGGGGCCGGGCCCGGCCGCCTGACCGAACTGTTCGCCGCGGCGGAACGCGCCACCAGGCCCCTGGACGCTGGCGCGCGGAACGTCCTGGCCGGGGAACTAGTCAAGGACTGCTGCGCGCTTCTGGCCCGGCTGACCGGGACCGAGCCGGACTCGGTTGCCGCCCTGGCCGCGCACCTCCGCCTGACCACACCCGTGAGCAGCGTCGACGCCGGCGTCGAGACCACCGCTATCCCCGCCCTGCGCCGGCCAACGGACCTCGCCCGGCTCGTCGACGCGGTGCGCATCACGACGCGGGTCGGTGCCCCGGTCGACGCGCTGCTCGGCACCGCCCTGCCCGGCGCAGCGGCCCCTGCCCCGCGGGCCTGGGCGGCACCCGGGCCCGACGCGAAGGCGGCCCGGGGCTTGCGCGACGCCGCACGCTGGCGGGTCGGTCCCGAGACCTGGCCGCGAGCCGCGGGGCCCATCTCCGACCGGCTGCGCCGGCTGCGCCGCGACGCGCTGGTCGCCCGGGTCAGTCACCTCGGCAAATTCCCGCACACGGAGGCGCTGTTCGAGCACTTCCTGCTCGACCCGGGCACCGAGCCGGTCGTTCAGACCTCGCGGTTGCGGCTCGCGATCTCATCCGTGCAGACCTTCGTACAGCGCTGCCTGCTCGGCCAGGAAGAACGTGTCGACCCGTCGGTGATCGACGGGAGAGTGTGGGCGTGGATGAAGCGCTACCGGGTGTGGGAGGCGAACCGCAAGGTCTTCCTGTGGCCGGAGAACTACCTCTGGCCCGAATTCCGGGACGACAAGACCCATCTGTTCCGGCAGTTGGAAGGAGCGCTGTTGCAGAGCGACCTCGGCGACGACGCCGTCGAGGACTCCTTCGTGGCCTACCTGCACGGCCTGCACGCCATCGCGAGACTCGACATCGTGGCGATGGCTGAGGAAAGGCGTCCGCCGAGCGCCGGCACCAGCGTGTTGCACGTCGTCGGCCGCACGTACAGCGCGCCGCACAGGTACTTCGTCCGGCGCTATGCAAACCACATGTGGACACCCTGGGAGCCCATTCCCCTGGACATCCAGGCCGGGAGCGACCATTTGGCGGCGATCGTGTGGCGCGGGCGCCTGAACCTCTTCTGGATGACGTTCACTTTGGAGGGGGACCCGTCCACAGCCAGCTTGCCGGTGGGGTCGGGCGACCCGCGGCTCGCTGAGGCTCACATGTCGCAGCTGGCAAGTGGTGCCCAGGGAAAACGCTATCTGCGGATGAATCTGCACTGGAGCGAGTACGTTCGCGGCACCTGGACGAAGGTGGCGAACAGCGGCTTCGCGGCAGACCACCGGATCATGGTGTCGGATGGCCTCGACCCTGCGGCGATCCAGATCGTGCCGTTCATCAACGGCGAGCAGCTCGACATCGTTCTGACGGGCGCGGTGTCATTTTGGGGCCTGCGCGTTGTCAGCCGTCATGCGCCCCCGAGATTGGTCGAGCTGGAGTACCTCATCGAGTCGCCCTACGACGCCGATCCGGACAGGCGGTACGGAACGCGCTACGCCGCTGGCAGCGAGCCCCTGACGGCCAGCTTCCCCGAACAGATCGAGGAGCTTTTCGAAATGGAGGGCAGGACCACATCCACCACCACCACGGTGAATAGGGTCGTCCTCGCCGCTCCGCCGCGCGAATACAGCCTCCGGACCATGCCACAGGGGTACTGGGCCGGCGCCGCCGCGACCGAGACCGAGCTGCCGTTCTTTTACTCCGATGACATGAACACCTTCCATGTGGAGCCCATGGCGACGGACGTGAGCCTCCGGGAATGGCGCCTTTGGACGATCGAATCGGAGCCGCTTGGCCCGTGGGAGGAGCCGCCGCTGCGCCCTCACCACAGGAAGTCGTTGAAGATCCGGCCGTTCCTGCACGACCTCTTTCTACCGCCCGAGGAGGAGCTGCCTGATCCCGGGCCGCGACCCGACTGGCGGGAGGGGATCGACCCGCGCGCCACGGTTGCGGCACAGCATGGGCAGGACTGGCTGGTGAACCCGGTGACCGTCCTCACCTACGACGACCGGATGGTGGGGGAGCGCGGTGGCATCGAGGTGGTGATGCCGCCGTCTGTCGGTATCGGCTCGGAAGGTTCCGGAAGTTGGGGGTCCGAGCGGCAGCGGGCGCGGCCCGACACGGTCGGCAAGGTCATGGCCGGTGGGGCCGGCCGGATCGTCGGCGGAGACGACGGGAAGAACCCGGTGGGCGCCGGGCGCCCCGTGAGACTCCTGGCCGGCGCACGGGTGCGTTTCCATCCCGCGGACACGGACACTGTCGCCGGGGCCGAGCTGCGGGTGGTGGGCGGCGCCGGATTCCCTGCGTTCGACGGGATCGTCGGCGACCCGGGGGACGGGCCCGTTCCGGCGGTCGCCGTGCGGTCCCTCCAGGCGATGCGAATCGAGGAACGCAACTAGTGAACGACGACCTCCGCCTCGGCGGCTTCCACAGCCTGATCGACACCCGTGTTGACGGGGCTATCCGGGGCCCTCTCATCGGGATCGACGTGCCCGCTCCTCCCAGCGGGGGCGCGCCCGTGGAGGACCGGCCGGAGTTTAGGGACGTCCTCGGCTATTGGGTGACCGTCAACACGCGAAGCATGTCGTACAGCTTCGGCACGCACTTCCACCCGTATGCGTCCGAGCTCGTCGACCGCCTCATCGAGAAGTCGGTGGCTGGTCTCCAGGCCGCGGACACCGACTACGAGGAGGATGCGCCGGGCGTCCCCGCGCTGCTGCCGGACGGCAGACCGCGTCCGGTGCTGTTCGAGGAACTCTTCGACGAGGACGGGTACGCCCCAACGGGGATCGTCAAAAAGCCGTATCCAGTCGCGGAGTTGGAGTTCGGATCGGCGGGCGCCTACAGCGTCTACAACTGGGAGCTCTTCTACCACGTGCCCCTGGCCATTGCCATCCACCTCAGCCGCAACCGGCGGTACGAAGAGTCCCAGCGGTGGTTCCACCACATCTTCGACCCGACAACCGGGCGCCTCGGCCCGGCGCCGCAGCGCTTCTGGCAGGTCAAGCCGTTCCAGACCGAACCGGTGCGCCTCGTCGAGCAGGTGCTGACCAATCTGGTCACCGGCGCCGACCCCGCACTGCAGCGGGAAACCATCGACAGCATCCACGCCTGGGCCCAGAACCCGTTCAGCCCGCACCTGGTGGCCCGCTACAGGCCGACGGCGTACATGTTCAAAGCCGTCATGGCCTACCTCCAGAACCTTGTCGACTGGGGCGACGCGCTGTTCGCCGAGGACACCGGCGAGAGCGTCAACGAGGCACTGCAGCTGTATGTCCTAGCCGCGAACCTCCTCGGTCCCCGCCCGCAGGCAGTGCCGCAGATCGGCGGCGGTACACCGCAGACGTACCGCTCACTTCGCGGGCACCTGCGCGAGTTCGGCAGCGCGCTGGTGTCCTTGGAGACGGAGATCCCGTTCGCCCACGCGCCGCTGCCGCAGGCCACGGACGGCGCGGCGCTCGCCCCGCTGCGCAGCTTGGGGTCGTCGCTATACTTCTGCGTGCCGCCCAACCCCACACTGCTGGGCTTCTGGGACACCGTCGCCGACCGTCTCTTCAAGATCCGCAACAGCCTCAACCTGCAGGGCACGTTCCGCCAACTGCCCCTTTTCGAACCGCCGATCGACCCAGCGCTGCTGGTGCGCGCGACAGCGGCGGGCGTCGACCTCGCCGCGGCGGTCAGCGGCGTCCACCAGCCACTTCCACAGGTGCGGTACAGCGTCCTCGCGCAACAGGCGACCGGACTGTGCCAGGAAGTCAAGGCACTCGGCACGAACCTGCTCTCACTGATCGAGAAGGAAGATGCCGAAGCCCTCGCGGTGCTGCGCGCACGGCACGAGCACAGCACCCTCGCCCTCGCCGCGAGCGTGAAGTACGCCCAATGGCAGGAGGCGGTCAAGAACCGAGAGGCCGTCGAACGCACCATCACCGCCGCGGCCCGACGCTTCGCCTACTACGAGCGGCTGCTCGGCGTCGCGCCCAGCGACATCAAGGTGCCGGGACTGAATGCCCTGTCACGCGAGGACCTCGACGGGCTGCTGGCGAACGCCTCCAAAAACGACGCCCCGTCCGGCCGCGCCGATCACAGGGAACCGGAGATGGCTCCGCGGGACGTCCCGGTGGACATCAGCCCTGGCGGGCTCGGCGAAACCGGCGGCATGCACATCTCGTCCCGCGAGTTCGACGAGCTCACCAACCTACGGCTGGCCCAAAACTGGCAGAACGCCGCAGGCATTACCGACGCAGTGGGCGCGGCACTGGCAGCGATCCCCGACTTCACCGGTCACGGCCATTTCTGGGGGCTGGGCATCTCATTCAAGTACGGCGGCACCAACCTGCACCACGGGGCGTCGGCGCTTGCCAGCGCCGGACGCACGGTGGCCGGCGAACTGGGCTACCAGGCGGCCCGCGCCGCCAAGGTTGGCGGGTTCGCGCGGCGAGAGCAGGAGTGGGCCTTCCACAGTGCCACCATCGCTGGTGAGATCGTCCAGTCGTTCAAGCAGCTCCGCGCCGCGCAACTGCGCGAAGCCGCAGCGCAATGGGAGCACACGAACCACCTGCGCGCGGTCGAACTGTCCGCTGACGTCGAACTGTTCCTCACAGGTCAGCGCACCAAGGCCGGGCCCGTCAACGTCGACGGCAAGCACACCGACCGCGACTACTACGTGCACCTGCGGCGGGAGGTGCGCGGCCTGTACACGCAGTGCTTCCAGATGGCCCTGGAAGCGGCGCGCAAGGCGGAACGCGCCCTGCAGGCCGAACTCGGCGACCGAGACCTCACGTTCCTGCGCTACGACTACCAAAGCGGACCCGACCAGCTCCACGCGGGCGAGAAGCTGTTCCAGGACCTCAAGCGCATGGACGCCGCGCACCTGGAACTGAACCGCCGCGAGTACGAGCTCTCCAAGTCGGTGAGCCTGCTGCAACTGGACCCGGCCCAGCTGGTCGAGCTCCGGCAGAACGGCTCGTGCACAATCGCCGTGCCCGAGGAGGCATTCGACATGGACACGCCCGGGCACTACTTTCGGCGGATCAAGAGCGTCGCGGTGAGCCTGCCGTGCGTGACCGGCCCGTATACCAGCGTGCCAGCCACGCTGACGCTCCGGCACAGCTCGCTGCGCACCACTCCCGCGCTGCGCGAATCGCGGTACGCGCGGGACGGCGACAGCGACGACCGGTTCAACGACGACTACGGCAGCACGCAGTCCATCGTGACCAGTGTCGGGCAGCACGACAGCGGCATGTTCGACACCAACCTGCGCGACGACCGGCGGCTCCCGTTCGAGGGGGCGGGGGCGGTCTCCACGTGGCTCCTGGAACTTCCCTCGCAGTTCCGCCCGTTCGACTACGACACCATCGCGGACGTGGTTCTGCACGTGCGCTTCACTGCCCGCGAGGGCGGCCAGGGGCTGCGCAAGGCGGCCGAGAAGCACCTGCGCGAGTTCACCAAGCTTCCCGCCGAAGCCGGGGTCGCCCCCTTCGTACGCCTCTTCTCGGTGCGCCATGAATTCCCCTCCGCGTGGGCCGCGTTCAAGAACACCCCGCAGACCGACGCCACCCCGGGGACCCCGCTCAAGCTGCTGGTGGTCCCGGCGCACTTCCCCTTCTGGACCACCCGGGGAGCGCTGGACACTGGCGGCATCACGGTCTACGGCTCGGAAGCCGTCACCGTCACCCCACCCGCCGGCCAGGGGAACCCCGGTTCGCTCGAAGCCCCCGTCGGCGCTTTGCGCTCCCGCGACTTCCCTGAGGTGCGCATTCCCCTGGACGGCGACGAGTTCGTCTTGAAACTCGACAATCGCACGATCAAGGACCTGTACGTCGCCGTCCGCTGGGGCTGCACCATGCCGACCCCTGAGTAGGACTCCGTTAGGTCTTCCTGTCGGTTTTGATCAAGAGCATGGTGGGTGTGTGGACGCACATGAAGTGAACCGCTTCCGAGAGAGTCTGGCGTCTACGTCGCTGATGTGTTCGCGTCGGTGCCGCGGAAGGACCAGCGGGTCAAGGGCGGCGGCTGCCCGGCGCAGGATCTCGCGCTCCAGCCGCCACTCCTTCTCCGCCTTCAGCAGCCGGGCGTTCTCCGCGCGCAGCCGGGCCAGCTCCTCCGCCTCGCTCCCGCCCGCGTTACGGCGTCCGGGCGCGGCCTGTGAGTCGTCCTTGCGAACCCACGTCCGCAGCGACTCCGCGGTGACGCCGAGATACCGCGGCCACCGCCGCATACGTACGCTTGCCAGCCGCGGCGTGGTGGAGCGCGACGGCATCCTTCCACTCATCCGGATACGGAGACTTGCGTCCCACCTGGACATCCCTCCCTGGACCATCAAGATCCATTGTCAGGGTGTCCACTCCAAAGGATCAGCCTCAACCTGACCCTCACGTCCTCTCCGAGGCACTGACAGCGTGGTTCTCGGTACGGATCATCCGGCGCAGGCTGAGCCTGGCGCTGGCCAGGTCGTCCTGGACTTCGTTGAGCTGCTCGGTCAGATCCCTTACGCGGGCCAAAGCCTCGTCACGCTCCCCCTGCAGGTGCTGGTTCTCCGCCGTGAGCTCGTCGACGCGGGTGCCGAGGTCAGCGGCACCGATCTGGTCGAGTTGCTGGCCGAGACTGCGACGGACGGCGCCCTTGAGTCGCTCGACTTCTTGCCGTAGGCGCCGGTTGTCCTCTTGGAGGAGCTGCTTCTCGACCTTCCACCCGACGGGTTCCTTGGCGCCGGCGCGGGCGTTGGTGGACGCGGTGCGTCCCTGGCGGCGCCGGGCGGCCTCGATGTGCTCGCGCACGCCCTCGGCGTAGACGAGCCAGTGAGACACATTCGCGGCGCGGGCGACCCCGGTGAAGGTGACCGGTTCGTTCTCCGCGACCAGTTGGTCGACAACGGACAGGACGCGGGCGCGCTTGTCGCGCGAGTCCTTCTGTCGCGCATCGCGTAGGACCTGAGCCGGGGTGCGGGACTCACTCATCGGTACTTCTCCGGGCGGGAACGGTGGGGACGGGCAGGACTGGCAGGGCGGGCGGGGCTGCCGCTGCGCGGACCTTGCGCAGGACGGCGGAAGCCTCTTCGAGGTGGCGCCGATCTTCCTCCGGCATCACCTCGATCTGGCGGCGAAGGCTGGTGACGACGTTCTGGAAGGAGTCGATCTGGTCGCTGAAGTTGCGGACGACGAACTCCGCGGTCCCCAGGGCCCTGGCCATCTCGCGGTCGGCCTTGAGCGCACGGATATGATCCTCGACCGCAGGGAGGAAGGAAGGATCGGGGCGGTAGAAGGCGCACCCGGAGCACTGGAAACGAATCGAGCAACTGCCGCCGCCGGCCTTTACGTTAGAGGGTTCCTTGCAGTTGCCGAACGGCACGGCGACCGAGCGGGCCTCGCAAGCGGTCGCGGACGTCGTCGGTGCCGGATTGCCGTACCGGTCGACGACGTGCTGGCGCATCGTCGCGACGGCCTTGCGACGCTTCTCCATTGACACTTTGAAGTACCCCATGGTGGTATCTGCCGATTTGTGATCCATGAGGTCACGCAGGGTATTCAGCTCGGTGCCGGCGTCCGCGTGCCGCTGGGCGTAGGTGTGCCGGAAGGCGTAGGCGAAGATGCGGCTGCGGTCGAACGGCAGGAGGTTGCCGTCCTTGTCCGCGGTATCGGTGAGCAGCTCCGGCAGGCCGTCGACCCAGCGCCGGAGCATCTTGGCGACGGTGTCCGCGTCGATGCACGCGTCGTAGCCGTGGCGCGCGGTCGGGAACAGGAAGGTTCTGGAGCGGGCGGGGACCTTCAGGGTCCGACGGATCGCGAGCCACTCCTGGATGGCAAAGGCGGTCTCCCTGCCGATCTCCAGGCGGCGCCGGTTGCGGCGGGCCTTGTGGTTGTCCCAGATCAGGATGTATTCGCTGTCCTGGGCTTCGAGGCAGTCCATCCGGAGCCAGCGCACTTCCCACGGGCGACGTCCGGTATCGCGCAGCAGGATGTAGGCGGTGCGCAGCATGGCCTTCACCGCGTCGGGTGCCATGTCCCCGTAGGCGAAGTCGTCGCCGATCAGGTGGATGTGGGCATCGAGCTGAGCGGCTACGTACTCCGGGATGGCCCTGCCGGCCATGTCCTCGGCGGGGTCCTCATACGGGATCTTGTGGTGCGGATGGCGGGCGAAGGCGGAGGCGACATGGTCGAGGATCTGAAGGCGCCGACCGAAGTCGAGCAGCTGGCAGAAGTGCGCGAGGAGTTCGGCGCGCGATCCGTAGGAGAGAGTGGCGGTGCCGTCCTGGCGCTTGCGGTCGCGGATCGCGGCGACGACCGCGTCCACGTCCGTGACCTTCAGGGCCCCGGGGTCGTGTCCGCCGCCGGGCCGCGCGGACAGGGCCCGCGATGCCGACAAGCAGCCCTCGAAGGTGCGCCGGAAGTCGTTGTTGTCGGGGGTGGTCTCCCTGACCCAGTCCGCCAGCAGGCGGCGCAGCCACTCCTGTCGGATCTGTGTGACGTCCAGCCGGCGTGAGGACACGCGGACACCGGATTGCGTGCGTGAGCGCAGGCCGAGGTCGCCGAGCTCCCAGATCGGCCGGTCCAGCGGGTCGACGCCCCGGAAGCGGTCGAAAGCACCGCGCACGAGACGTACGACGTCGTTCCAGTGGGCCTCGCAGTTGCGGTCGAGGTATCCGAGGTCGCCGAGCTTCTTGTCCGTGAGCTCGGCGATCGACGACACGTCCGCGAGTCCCCGGACCATCAGCCGCATTGCGACGGGGCTGAGGGTGGGGCGCTGCTTGTCGCGTTCCGCCAGCGCGTAGCGGAGCTCGTGGCGGAGCAGTTCGGGCAGGGTGACGAGTGAGAACTGGAAGCCGGTCAGTCACGGTGGCTGTACGGCGGCCCACTCCATCATGCCCTCATGGATCGTGCCCTTCATGCCGGCTTCCTTCCGGTGACGGCGCCAGCGATCGCGGTGGTACGCGCACAGCGGCACCCGGCCAGGGGCGCTGCCGGCGCAGGCCCCGACCAGGCATGGTGTGCCCGGCGGGAGCGGCTCGGCCTCGGCCTGGAGCCACTCATCCAGTGTCAGCGCCGTCTTTCCGCCCTTCAGGTGATAGCGCCATTTCACGTAGTGCGGGCTGCAGGCGCCGCGCGACTGGGCCTCCAAGGCGCAGCGCACGCCGTCACGCTCGGCCGAGCACAACGGCCGTTCTCCCGGCAGGGAGCGAATCATCGCCCGGCGGCCGACCTCGGCGAACTCCTCGCGGCTCAGACCGCTTTCGAGGAACTGCTCGTAGCAGGACCGGCACAGGTGCCGTGTGGCGCGGACCGCGACGTGGCAGCCGGCGCTGTTGCACCGCCATATCGCGGTCTCGTCCCTATCGGGATCGCCGGTGAAGAGCCAGTTCGCCGCGTCCCATTCGTCCGGACGCCAATCTGGTTCGGTGTTCTCGATCAGCCACGCCATCCACCCCGCGCGGTCGACGGGCAGGATGACGACGGGGGACTCAATCGTGGCGGCTGTCAGCTCGACGGTCATCGCGCCATCTCCCGGCGTCGGGCGTCCGCGCGCTCGACCGCGGCCCGGCGACTCCCTTCGTCGACGTGGACGTACGGGGCCATGGACGACTCGGACATGTGCCCGAGGAGGTCGGAGACCACCGACCGGTCGGTGCCCTGGCGGATCCACTCGGTGCCGGCGCTGTGACGGATCATGTGCGGCCGGGCGATCAGGTCAGCCCGCCGGGCGAGCCGGTCGAACAATCCCTTGACCCCGGAGTACGTCATCGCCTGTCCGAGCGGTTCCCGGAAGAGATTGACCAAGACCTGCTGGGTGAAGTCTGCCTGAGGGACCTCGGAACGCTCGTGGAGGTAGTCGGCGTAGCAGATGCTGAGGTCGGCGGTCACCGGGATGGCACGTGGCTTCCGCGACTTCGCCCATGCGCCGTTGCTGTTCAAGCGGCGCCGTACGTGCACATGTGGGCCCTTGACCTGGCAGCCGAATGCCTGCGAGTCGGCCAGGAGGTGCATGTCCTCGCGCCGCAGTCCGAGCGCCTCGCCGATCCTCATGCCGGTGCACCACAGCAGGAGCACCAGGAAGCGGTCCCGCGCGTGCCGGGTCACGTCGATCAGGCGGGCTATCTGCTCGACCGTCAGCCACTCGATCCCCGAGTCGACGCCCCGGAGCTTGAGCAGCCGCGAGCGGACCGTACGGTGCTGGCCGTTCTCGCCAGGGTTGAAGCCTTTCGGCAGATACCGCAGGTAGCGGGGCTCGGTGAGCTGCCCGGCGAGTTCGGGATCGACCCAGTTCATGCGTATGCCGAAGTTCAGGAGCTCGCAGACCGTACCCACGATCGCGTTGGCGGTGTTCTCGTCGCGGAATCGTTCCGGCCCGCCTCCGCCGCGGGCACGCGATGGCAGTGGCTCCTCCACCAGCCAGTGCATGAAGCGAGCGAGCTGCCACACGGTGATCTGCGCCCACTCCAGGCGGTGGAAGGTGCTGTACGACAGGTACAGTGCCGCCCGCCCGGCGTACGTCCTCTCCGTGTTGTAGGCCCGGCCGGCGTCCCTCAGACCTGCGAGGAACAGCGAGCCTTCACGGTGGAGAGCGTAGTCGTCGGCTCCGACGATCACCCACCCGGACTTGTCCTTAGCCAGCGTCGCCCGCTCTGCACGGAACGACGTCACAAACGTGCCTGTGATGTCGAACACCCCTTGGATACCGATGATCCGGCCAGTTCAGCATGCATGTGGCTGACGTGGCTGTTGGAAAGATCACCGTGAAGATAACGGGATAGGAACGGGAGTAGTGGTGGGCGAGCACGAACGCCTTGCCGGGCTGTTCGTCGGGGATGACGTCCACGTGGTAGCGCCGGGCGTCGGAGCCACCGTCCCGGACATGCCGCCAGGAGTGCTTCCTCTCGCGCCACCGCTGGCACCAGGGGGACGTCGTCGGCATCTCTGGCAGGTTCTCGAACGGAAGCGGCTCCTGGACCGGCATCACGGCGCCTCCGTGTGTCGGGGCTCTTCGGCCAGGTCGTTATGTCTCGTCTCCAACAGGGAAAGGGGGTTCAGGTGAGGGGGAGCTGTGCGGTGGAACCGGAAGTCAGGGCGTGCCATTGCGGCTCGAAGTTCATGTCCTGCTTGTCGATCACGCGGGCGGGGGGCGGTGGCGAACAGTTCCTCGGCCATCGGCCACGCGGTGCCGCGGGGACGGAGCCAGGCTCGGGCGCGCCCGTACAGCGCGTCGTGCTCGACGGTGACGCCGTACCGCTCTGAGACGGAGATCAGCCGCCCGGCCAGCTGGCGCGGGCGGCCGATGTCGACACGCTCGGTGGAGCGCATCACCGGGCGCCGCCCGCCGTCGGCCGACGCGAGGAACAGCCGGCGCACGTGGTAGAGCGCCCACGGCATGTCCAGCTCCCGCTCGAAGGCCTCCAGGCATGCCCGGTCCCGCGGCCGCGCGCGGTCGAAGAACTCCAGCAGGCTCCTGCGGCCGTACAGCTTCGCGTTGGGGTTGAGGCTCATCGCCGTGTACTCCAGGCGCAGCACATCACCGGCGATGTCCGGGTGCGTGCGCATGCGCTCCAGGTGGGCAGGCAGGGCGCCCATGGAGACGGGGAAGCAGCAGAACGTGCAGTAGCTCTTGGGCCAGTGCACGCCGAACCGCTCCAGGAGGTAGTCCTCGACCTGCCGGCGCCCCCAGCCCCAGTCGAGGAGCGGGTAGCGGCCGGTGCGTCCCGGGGGTCTGGAAGCGGTCTCGTCCCGCAGGCAGCGCCCCTGCTCGTCGGCGTTGAAGCCCATGACCTGCCGGAAGGGGCGGCTGCCGAAGACCTGGGCGAGCCACTAGTCACCGACCGCGCCCTTGGCCCACAGGCTGCACTTGCGGGTTCCGGCCTGCTGAGGGACGGTGCCGACGGACTCCAGGTCGTCCCACAGCGTCCACGGCCGGCGGACGATGAGCCGCTCGGGGCGGCTTGAGTCGTCCAGGACCGTGAACCCGTCCTCCTTGCGGTGCCCGTTGCGCGCCAGCTGGACCAGGCGCACGCCGTGTTCGCGCAGCAGCGGCAGCATGAACTCCTCGACCAGGAGCCGGGTCTCGGGCCATTCGCTGCCGGTGGCCATGTAGAGGACGGCGGTGCGGTCCAGGTCGATGCCGTGCGCGGCGGGGGCGGTGAGCATCCGCGCGAGGTAGGCGGTGGAGTCGGAGCCAAGCCCCCAGTTGATGACGGTGTCCAGGTCGTCGGTGGTGGTGAGGCCGGGCAGCGGCGGCGCGTACATGGTGCGGGCCATGGCGGTGTTCACTCCTTCGCGGTCCGGTCGGGCAGACGGATGGCGGGGACGATGAGGACCAGGTCGTCGCCGCGCCATGGGTCGCAGGTGCTCCAGGGATGGCCGTTGGAGAGCACGACCACGCGGCCGTTCTCGTGGGTGAGGTGGCAGCACACTCCGCACTGGCAGGCCGGGTCGTAGGGCTGGGGGTGCGCGGTGTACTGGTCGTTGAAGTAGTCGGCGCCGCGTAGTGAGACGGCGGCCAGGATCAGGTCGCCGTCGACGACGTCGTCGGCTCGGGCCACGCGTGCGTGAACGGGGTCGTGGAGCAACGGGGCATGGTCGGCGTCCTGGGGATAGCAGGTGACGACGGCTTCGAAGAATTCGACGTTCTCAGCCACGGGGGTGTCCTCTGGTTCTGGTCAGGGGTGGCATGGGTTTCCGGGCGTGGAAGGCGGCAGGGCCTGGAGCAGGGCGAAGGGTCGCCCTGAGGCCGGGCGGCGTGCTGCTGGCCGGGCAGGCAGGGCGCGGCCAGCGGAAGGGGGATGTGCCGCTGGTGCGGCGGTGGGATTGCGCAGAGCGCGGCACCGGCAGGCGAACCGGTGCCGCGCCGGGTGGCGGTCAGCGGGCGACGTGAAGGGGAGTGCCGTCGGCTGCTGCGGGGGAAGGAGTGTCGCCGGACCAGCCGGAGGACCTTCGCTCATCCCACCAGGCGGGCGGGTTGCCCGGTCGTCTCGTGGCAGGGCGGGAGGAGGACGGCGGTGCCGGGGAGGGCGGTGCGGTGACCGGCGCGGCGGCGGCCGGGCTGGGCAGGCTGGTCTCGGTGTAGGCGATGCGCTGGCGCAGGCTGATGCCGATGTCGTCGGCGCTCAGGTAGACGGCGTTGTCCCGGATTTCGGTGATCCGTCCCCTGACCTGGATGCTGACCCTGTTGACGAGGGACTCGGCGGCGTTCTGGGCCAGGGTGCGCCAGGCGGTGCAGACGTAGCGGATCGGAGTGCCGTCACGCCACTTCTGTGCGGCGGCGTCCCACTGGGCGGGTGTGTCGGTGAGGCGGAAGCGGCAGACGGCGACGCCGGATTCGGTGAAGCGGACTTCTACGTCACCGGTGACGGTGCCGCTGACGTGGGTGACGGAAGGGGTCATGCGGATCACCTCCTGAACACAAATAATAGTGAGTATTGCCTGTGGGTCAACCCTCCTGTCGCCGCTCGCCGCCCTCGTGCTTGGCGGTTCGGCCCACCAGCCGCCTGAGGAGGGCCCGCCAGCCGGTCGGCGCCGGCGGGACTGGGGGATGGGTGGACACCGTGCTGTCCTCGACGTCCACCTGCACGGGGACGTCGCCGTCGGCCTGGAGCAGTTGCTCGTCCGCTGCGTCCAGATGGACGGAGACCCGCAAGGCCCTGGTGTCGGCGCGGAGGACGTCGTAGGCGCGCAGCGTGTAGTCCTCGTCGCACCGTTCGTCTTCCGGGCCGTAGTAGGCGTCGACAGCTGTCCGGTTGTCGGCGGGAGGGCGGCGGGGGACACCGTCGGTGCCTGCCACGTTGTCCCAGTGGGTGCGCACGTGCTGCGCCGGTGAGCCCAGCGCGGATGCCTCGTCGGACCAGAGTGTCACCTCCTCGCAGCGCCGGTCCCACCGGCGCAGTACCCACGCTCGGCCGGCCCTCTGTGTCGTGTGGGCGGTGGGGGCGGCGAAGCTGAAGCGGCGCAGCCAGTCGCTGAGGATGTCGGCGGTCTGGGCGCCCGGCCATTCACCGGTGCGGGCCTGGAGGGCGTCCATCGGTGCGGCCAGATCGATGATGGCCGCGCCTTCGGGCGTGGCTGGGTCCGGTGTGATCAGCACGGCAGTCTCCTTCATGAGCGGTGGGCGGTGTGCGGGAGAAGGGAGTGGTCACCCGTCCATGAGGGCGTTCCACAGGTCCATCAGCTGTTGCTGCTCGGGGGTGAGTGCCGCCGTGCGCAGCAGGCGTGTGCGCAGGATGGGCACGTCGACGCTGATGCCGGTGGTCACTTCGGGCCTGCCGGGTGGGTGGACGAGACGGTAGGTCCGCGTGTGGATCATCCAGGCCTCGTACCGTCGGCGGGGCTGCCGCTGCGCGCGGTGTGGCCTTCGTCGGGGGAGGGGGAGGGACACGGGCAGGACGGGTCGGTGCACGGGTGTCCGGCTGGGTGGCCGGCCAGGACCGGGCGGCGGCGGTAGTGCGTCGCGGTGCCGTTGAGCATGGGGCAGTGCGCGGCGGTGTACGGCAGGCACTCGGGGTGCAGCGCCGGTTCGGGGGAACAGCCCTGGCCGACGTCGGCCGGCCGGACGATCAGGTAGCACCGCTCGTCCAGGGGCTGGCCGCAGATCTGACACAGGCGCCGCAGGAAGGCGGCCAGTGCCCGCTCGGCGTGCAGGCTGCCGAAGGCGGCATGGCCGCCGTGGACCATTGGCACCCACGGCACGACCAGCCCTCCTGCCAGAGGCCGGCGCGCACAGCGTTGGGGTATCGAGGGCATCAGCCTTCTTCTTCCGGTTCGAGGGGCGGGGCGAGTGGGCGTCAGTTGCCGGGGGGTGGGGGAGGGCCGGTCAGGAGGTCGTCCCAGTTGGCGTAGCGGCAGCCGGTCGCCTCGTGCAGGCGAAGGTGCAGCCAGGACAGGTGCCGTCCGGTGCGGACGACGGCTTCGGCGCCGATGGCCGCGGCCCGTGGGTAGACCGTGTCGTCGTCTGTGCCGACGAGTGCGAGGACCAGGCCGGGGCGCTGGGGCATGTGGCGCAGCCGGAACGCGGTGTAGCTGCGCTCGTCCAGGATCACGAGCGGGGCAAGCCGGTACTCCTCGGCGCTGAACAGAGGCGAAGGCATGCGTCGCAGGGGAACCGTGCAGGCAGCAGGCCGACCGGGTCGGCTTCCGGGCTGTCGCTGATGACGAGCACCGGCGTTCGCGCCCGGTACCCGGGCGCTGGCGCTGAGTTGGGCATGGGTGCGGAGCGTCGCTTTCGTCGTCGGGGAGGAATGCCGGGCCGGGCAGGCGGGGCGGGGCGAACCGCGTGGGCAGCCCCGCCTGCCCGTGCCCACGGGTCAGAAGCGGGGGCGGTCAGTCGTGTGGCGTGTTCGCGGCGGGGTCGTCGGTTGCCGGGTGGGGCCATCGCCAGCTGCCGTGGTGGAGGTCGGTCCAGCGGCAGGCGCCGTCCGGGTTCCACTGCACGCGCACGGGACCCCAGCCGCCGGTGGGGTCGGTGCGGCGGATTGCCGCCGGGTGCCCGAGGAGGTGGGCACGGCGCAGGTTGCTGCCGTCCAGCTGGGGGGCCTGCCCGTGCTGGTCCAGGGCCTGGAGTACGTCGGCGAGCAGTGCCCAGAGCTGGTCGGGGCCTTGGGGCAGCGTGCGGATGCGGCGGTCGGAGGTGACGATCCGGCGGGCGGCCTCGTCGCCGCGGCGGTACCAGAGGCCGCTGCCTGGCACCGCCCGCACGGCGGTGCTCAGCTCGTTCACGTCCGGGCTGGCCGGTTCTCCGGGATGGGTGAGGATGCGGAACGTCTCACCCATCCCCAGGTAGTAGGCGGCCTCGTGGGCCGGCTTCAGCGGGCCGTCGTCGTCGGCGGGTGACGGCTCGGGCAGGGGCGCTGTGCTCATGTCGCTGGCGTACGTTCGGGCGGCTGCCACGGTGCTGAGGGAGATGACCATGGTCGTTTCTGCTTTCTCGGGCGGTGGGGGGAAGCGGCCGTTCTGCGATGGCCGCCGGGACCGCCGGGCAGGAAGGCGAGCGCTCCCTGCCCGGCGATCCGAGGGGCGGTCAGTCCTCGATGAGCTCAAGGCAGGAGAGCGGACGCCGTTGCCGGGCAGTCGGTACCGCTTGGTGCCCTCGGGGACGCGGTAGCGGCTGCGGGGGCCGGTGCGCAGCAGTCGGGTGGAGTCCTCGTCCAGCAGGAAGCCCGCGCGCGTGCCGCTGCGGTTGCGTTCCTGGTCGGTGCCGGTGAGCCTGCGCAGGCAGGCCGGGCGCAGCGAGTCGGTGATCCGGGCCCGGGAGCCCGCCGTGATGCTGTGGTAGGCGGCGGAGTCCAGTTCACGCAGCCGCGTCGCGCATGCTTCCTGCACGGCCTGCGTTGGCGGCGGTGTCGGGCAGCTGGCTGATTTAGGCGCGGACCTCGCTGATGCCGGTGGGCATGGCGCTTCACCTTTCGGTTGAAGGGGAGGGGGTGGCCGGCCGGGCACCGGGCGGTGCCCGGCCGGAGCGTGAGGTGTGGATGCTCAGGCGTCGGTGTCGGGGCGGTGGCTGGCCACGGCCTGCTGCTCGACTTCGGAGAGCTGGTAGCTGCCGTTGTCGGCCTGGCCGAGGGATTCGAGCAGTAGCAGGTAGCGGGCCTGCGGCGGCGTGAGGTTCGACCACGTTCGGGGTTCGCGGATGTTGTACTCGCAGGCGGCGGCGACGTGCGCGAACAGGGCGTTCACGACACGGGCCTTGGGAAGCTGCGCCGCTGTCTCCGTCAGGTCGGCCTTGTCGGGGTCCTTGAGTCCCAGGAAACGCGCGACGGCCTCCGAGTCGTGCTTGTCGACCCACGAGCTGTAGTAGTGGGGAACGGTCAGCAGGACTTTCTGCGCGAAGACGCGGGCCGCGTCCGGCAGGGCCTTCATGCGGACCAGCCGGGTGACGAAGTCCTGGCGCGGCCCCGCAGCGGCCTTCCATGCCCGGTTGCAGGCGATGACCCTGCGGCGCTCCTCCGCAGCCTTCTCGTCCTGCTCCGTGGGCGGCTTCTTCGGCTTGGGCCGGACCTTGTGGCCGTGCTCGGCCGGGTCGGCGCAGTACCAGACGGGCTTGTGCTCGTCGTCGAGCCGGGCGCTGTGGCCGGGACAGCCTCGGTGGCTGTCCAAGGTCAGCGGGTTGCCCAGGCCGGTGGTGAGTTCCGTCAGGGGCTGGGCGGGGTCCTTGTGCCACGAGGACACCGGGGCCAGCAGGGGGATGCCTGCCGACTTCAGCTCCTGCTCGGCCTCGGCGCGGGCTTTGGCGTCGCTCTGCTGGGCGCGCAGCAGGGCGATCTCCTGGTCCCAGTGGCCGCGTCCGCCGCTGCCCTCCTCGTGGTCGCGCTGAAGGGCACGCAGCAGCCGGTTCTCCGCACCCTGCACGTCCTCGACCTCGGCGAGCTGGGCGGTCTGCTCCAGGTCCATGCCTCCGGCCGCTGCCCGGCGCAGCGTGGCGTCGTTGAGCTTCTGCGCCGTCTTGGCGTGCTTGGCGGCGTGGCGTCCCACCCCGAGCGCCTTGGCGGCCGAGCGCCGGTCGACTTCGTTCATGTCGATCAGGGCGAGTTCCTGCGCGCGCAGGGTGTCCCGTTCGCTCATGCTCTCGCGGTGGTCGTTTTCGACCAGGGACAGGAGCCGGGTCCAGCCGTCGCGGTCGACAAGGTCCTCGCGTAGGTACGCGTTGACCATGCGCACGGGGCGGCCGTCCTGCTCGGCGGAGGCGTTGGCTGCCTGTGCTGCCTGGGCGCGCCTCCAGCCCTTGAAGACGCCGAAGGTGCCGTCGGGCAGGGGCCGGACGCTGATGGGTTCCTCGACACCGATTTCCTTGACGGAGGTGATGAGCTTTTCGTCCGGGTCGGTGTCGTGCTCGCGTGCGTTGCACGTGTCGCGCACCAGGAGTGCCGGGGCGAGCTGGACGATCTGCGGCACGGCGTCCTCGTGCGCGGCGGGAGCGTCGGTCTGGGGTGAGACGGCGGTGGCCATGTGGCTCTCCTTCTCCTTGCCTCGGCGGCGAATGAGCGGGGCCCGACCCCGCACAACAAAAATAATAGTGCCTTTTTCTGTAGTGGCTAGATACCCTTTGACCTGCGTAAATGCTGAGCGCGACTCCGGTCGCACCGCTCGCTCATCACCGGGTGAGAGGGCGGGCCGGTGGCCGGCTTCGCCACGGTCCGCGCGGGCAACTCGGTGCCCGCGCAGACCGGCGGTCAGCAGCTGAAGCGGGTGACCTCGCGGGTGGGGAGGTGGATGCTCAGGACGTCCCCGTGTCCGGGCGGGTCCAGCGCCGCGAGCCGGTTGAGCGCTGCGGCCAGTTCCGGGTCGGCGAAGACCTGTTCCGCCAGCGCGGCTTCTCCACAGGCGCGGCGGTCGCCGTGGTCCGGGTGGGTCGGAGATCAGGAACGGCCTCGGTGCCCGCGAGGGCGGCGACGAAAGGGCTCCAGCCCAGGTGCATGCCGTCGGCTGCGCGCTGTTCCGTGGTGGTGAAGTAGGCGGCCACTGCCGGGCGTCCGTCGCCGGGCTGCCCGGCCGCGAAAGCCTTGACCCGGTTCACCAGCACCTGTCGCCACGCCTCCTCTGTGGCCGCCAGTGCCTCGATGACCAGCGTGTCCAACTCCCTGGGGGCGAGTTCACGCAACGCCTCCCGGACCGGAGGCTGGGTCGGGGCAGTCAGCAGTTCGGCAAGTTCCAGGGGATTCACGGGCGGTCTCCTTGGTCCGAAGGGAGGGCTGGGCTGTGTCCGGCCCGTGCCGTGTAGGGGTGGAAGACGAAGTGGCCGAGTGTGCGCAGCGCGCCGGCGGTGCGGTCCACGTCCTCAGGGCTGTGGCCGGTCGGGCGGGTGTATGCCGCGATGTCGCTGTTCCAGGCGAACCCCTGGGTGGTGAGTGCCTCTTCGGTACCGGGCGTGAGGTCCTCGGCGGCGCGGGGGGGGGGGGCACCAGGCCGTGAGAGTGGTCGGGCGTGACCAGGAACACCAGGGCTCCTTCCGCTGCGGACCGCCCGGAGGCGGGCGGCCCGCAGGACGGTGCGGGCAGGTCAGTGGGCGACGGTGACGGTGTAGTCCGCCTCCAGGACGGCGAGTGCGGCGCGGACGGCGGCGCGGGTCTCCGGGCTCGGGGCCGAGTACGGGAAGTCCAGGTGGTCGTTGGGCATCGGCAGCAGATGTCCGCTGCGGTAGAGGGCGACGGCGGTCGCGGTCGCGACACGGCTGCGGTTGTAGGCGATGGCCTCCTGGGTCGTGGCGTCGTCGCCGAACGCTTCGCGGGCGGTGGGCGGCAGGGCCGCGATACCGGCCGTGAAGCGGCGGGCGGGGATACGCAGGCGGGCCGGTCGCAGGGCACGGCGCAGCGTTCGCGGCATGGCAACTCCTGAGAAGTGGAAGCGGGGGAAGGCGGGCCGCCCGGCCGGATGCCAGCGGGTGGCACCCTGGAAGTCACTGCAAATAATAGTGGGTTAAGTGATTACGTGAACTCACCCCTGACCTGCGGGTTCGCTGACTGGCATTCCGGCCGGTGGAGAGATCGCGACGGATCCGCGCGGCTGTCTGTACCGCCTCGATGCGTGCGTTCACCTCAGCCTCCCCGGTGCTGGCGGCATAGACCACCTCGACGCTGCCGAACGCGCCCTCCGCCTCCAAGGAGTACTCCTCCCACATCTCGGTCCGCTCGTCCTCGTCACGCGGCGCTTCCTGCACCGCCCAGACCTCAATGTCCGCGCCGCACCACTGGCCGATGACGAAGAACGGGCGCTCCTGTGGCGAAATGGCCACGCCTAGCTCCCTTTGTGAGTCCGGGCGAAAGCCGCGAGCATGGGGACCACCGAGTCGGGACGGCCGACCAAGTCGACCTGCACCGACTCCCCGCACGCACGCACCACCGCGCACGCGCTGTCGACCTGGACGGGGCCGCGCTTCCCCTGCGGCCTCGTGTTGTGCTGCCAGACGATCAGGGTGCGCCGGTGCTGCTCCTGGACCCGGGCGCCCGGAAGAGCGCCGGCCACGGCCTCGGCGACAGCGCGGCGGGCACGCTCCTCCGCCCGCCGCCGGGCGGTGATCTCGGCCGCTTGCTGTGCGGCCTCGGCGTGCAGTGGATACAGGCGCCTGACGATCTCGCGCGCCACATGACGGGCGCTGCTCGCCGTGACCCCGATCGACGGCGCACTCACCTCGGACTCGTCCGGCAGCGCGGCGTAGATCCTCAGCCGCTCGGGGCGCCGGTGGTCCGGCTGGACCAGGCGCAGGGCGCGGCCGTCGTCGTTGACGATGAGCCGTGCCGTGTCCCGCGGCTCCGCGGGGAGCGGGGCCGTACTGCAGTGCGTGCCCAGTTCGCGCGCCACGTCGGCTGCGAACGCGTCGAACTGCTCCTGGGTGGTCAATTCCTGCGGCATGGCGGCCTCTCGCTGATGGTGTCGTTCCGGGCGGCGTGGCGCGCCGCGTCGGCGCGGGCGTCGGCGGCGGTGTATCCGGTGTCGCACCAGGCATGGCAGAACTGGCCGGACGGTGCGCCGCAGGTCTCGCAGTGCTCGTCGAAGTCCTCGGGGCGGAACGGGGGCGGTGGGCTGTTCATGCCGGGGTGTCCTTGATGTGTTCGGCCACATGGCGGGCGGACAGGACGGGGGTGGTGGTCATCAGTGCGGGGCAGCTGGCCTGCCAGATCTGCCCAGGGCTGGAGGGGGAGATCTGGAAGTTGGTGGCGGGGCTGATCCGCCATGTGCGGCCGTGGGAGTCGGTGACGGTGTAGGTCAGGAACTGGGGGTAGTGACGCTGGCCGTTGTCGCTCCAGCTGAGGCCGGCGGCGCTGAGGGCGCGGTGGAGCTGGGCGCAGCGTTCGGGGGTGGCGTGGGTGAACGTGGCCACGGGGCAGGATCCTTCGCGCTCGGCGGTGGTCCACACGGGCGGGTCGGCGGTGATGCGGGTGCTGATGCCCGCGCGCGCCGGGGTGTCGCGGTAGTCGGCCACCCGTACGTATCCGCCGCGTTCGGTGTCGAAGCGGATGAGATTGTCTTCCTCCTCCCATCGGCTGGTCAGTTGGGCGGGGGGGGGGGGGGGGAGGTCACGTCGTCGGCCTCGACCTGTACGGCCCAGGCGGTCAGCTCGTCGCCGTACGCCTGACGCCATTCCCGCAGGACGGGGAAGAGGTGGTCGAAGTCGTCGACCAGGGCCCGTGCGCGGGCCTGGTGGGGTGCGGGGATCGCAGCGAAGCGGGGATGGTCCGGGCGGGAGCGTTCTCCCAGGGTCATCAGCCAGCGCATGGTCGGTCTGTCTCCCGTGTCGGGCGGGGCGGCCGGAGGTGTGAAGGGTGCGAGAGGGGGCGGGCTGGGGGAGGGGCGCCCCCTCTCACATCTCCAATAATAGTGGCTCATGGGTGGGTGTGAACCCACCCATGACCTGCGCGAATTCACCGACTCAGCAGGTTCCTGCCATGTCGCGGTCCCGGGCTCGCTGCCGAACCTGCGCGTTCCGCAGGCAGGCGGCTTCGGTCTCGGCGCGGCGGGCGTGGTCGTGTTCGCGACTGGCAGCGGTCAGGCAGTAGGGGGCCCACCACTCCATGAGGGAGACGTGGCGGGACAGGGAGCCGGGGTGGTCGGCCAGCATCACCAGCAGCACCGGGTGCGGGGAGGCGGTGAACCAGCGTGCGATGGTCCACCAGGCGGCCACGGCTGCGCGCCGGGCGGGGCGGGCGGCCCGGGCTTCCGCCTCCTAGCTGTATTGATCACGAGCGTTGTTAACGCTGGCGGGGCTTGATCATGGCGAAGACCTCCGGTGTGGTGGAGCTGTCTAGGACTGCACCGCACGGAGGTCTTCGTGTCCCACCGTAATGCCCGGCTGACCGTTCACGGCAGGCGGCTGCTCATCGAGCGTGTCCGCAGCGGCCGTCCCGTCGCACATGTCGCAGCCGAGATGGGGATCTCCCGTGTCACAGCCCACAAGTGGGTCCGCCGTTGGAGGTCCGAGGGCGAGCAAGGGCTGCACGACCGCTCCAGCCGGCCCCTGACGACACCGCACCGCACCCCGGCGGCGACCGAGGCCCGGGTGTGCCGTCTGCGCCAGGACCGCAAGCTCGGTCCCGCCCGTATCGGGCCGGTTCTGGGACTGCCCGCCTCCACCGTGCACCGGATCCTGGTCCGCCACGGTCTGAACCGTCTGGCTTTCCTGGACCGGCCCACGGGAGAGGTCATCCGCCGCTACGAACGCGACCGGCCCGGCGAACTCGTCCACGTCGACGTCAAGAAGCTCGGCCGGATCCCCGACGGCGGCGGCCACAAGGTCCTGGGCCGCCAGGCCGGCCGCATCACCCGCAGCAACATGGGCTTCGACTACATCCACTCCGCCGTCGACGACCACACCCGCCTCGCCTACAGCGAGATCCACAGCGACGAGAAGGCCGCCACCTGCGCGGCCTTCCTCCGCCGGGCCGCCGCCTTCTTCACCGCCCACGGCATCGACCGCGTCGAGCGGGTCCTGACCGACAACGCCTGGCCCTACCGCAAGAGCTTCGCCTGGCGCGACGCCCTGGCCGGCCTCGGCGCGACCGGCAAGCTCACGCGCGCCTACCGTCCGCAGACCAACGGCAAGGTCGAACGCTTCAACCGGACCCTGCTCGACGAATGGGCCTACCTGCGGCCCTACACCACCAACACCGAACGCACCGCAGCCCTGACAGACTTCCTGCACACCTACAACCACCACCGCCGCCACACCGCACTCGGCGGCCACCCACCGATCAGCCGCGTGAACAACCCTGCGGGTCAATACACCTAGCGCGCGGCTTCGGCCTGGTGGTGGGTGACCGACCAGTCCAGGAAGCGCAGCAGGGCGGGGGTGTCGCGCTGCCGGGAGGCGGTGAGGATGGCGGGCAGGTCCTCGCGCCGCATGACGTGCTCGGCGCCGGCACGCAGGACGGCGGTGAGCGTCGCGGCCGTCTTCGGGGACGGCTCGTGACCGGCGGCGGTCTCCATCGGGTACACCGACACCTCGGGGCGGCCGGTGACGTCGGGGTACAGCGCGAGGCTTCCCCGGTAGCCGCTGTGGCCGCGGGCGAGGCGGGGCAGCGCGTCGTCGGGGGCGGTGGTCTGGTAGGCGTTGACGGGGCCGAGGCAGGCGCGGACGGCGGTGAACCGGTGCCAGTGCTGGGGGTGGTGGGTGCCGGTGACGTGCACGCTGCCGCGCATCGCGCCGCCCAGGTCGAATACGACGGCGTCGCTGCTGCGGGGGCCAGCGGTGGCGTGCACGGTGCCTGCGGGGGTCTCGACGGTCAGGCGGTCACTGGTCATGGGCGGTGTCTCCTGGTTCCGGGTCGGCTCTCTGGAGGGCCCTGGCGGTACCAAGGCCGGTGGAGAGTCGAGGGCTGGCGCGCTGTTCGGTCTGGCGCGGGCGTGGCCCCGTGCCGTCACTCTGCGGCAACGGCACGGGCGAACGTCTGCCCTAGCCCTCCGTCAGGAGGTGCGAGAGCTCCGCGTCGAGACAGAAGTGTTTGCACTCCGTGCCGGACGGCACCGCGGTCTCTGTGCGCTTCAGGAATGCCTCCAGTACTCGCGCCGGGGCGTGGAGCAGGGCTTTGCCCTCCTCGGAGGTCAGGGCGATACACACGACGCCCAGGCCGCGGCTGCGGCACGGCCACACCTGGACGTCACCGATCCCTGCGGGGAGGTGGAGGCCGGCGGTGAGCAGTTCGCGGGCGAACACCCACTCCACGGTCACCTCCGCTCCGTCGTAGAAGACGGCGCGCACGGCGTACGGGTCGGCCGTGTCATACCGCAGACTCGCCCGGACGGGCAGGGACGACTCACTCGACAGAATCAGGCGCAGGTGCAGTTCACAGATGACGGTGGTGTCCATGAGCGGCAGGGCCTTTCGCTCAGTGTGCGTTTCGGACTTGGCCGGGAGGGCGGTGGGCGGCGTGGCCGGTGCGGTGGCATCGCCCGGCGGGGGAGCGGGACCTACGGGAGAGGGCCTGCCCCTGACCCGGGGACCGGGAGGGGTCTTGCCCGCCGCCCGTCGCTCGCTGAAGGGGAAGGGCGAGCGACGGGCGGCAGGCGCCCGGGCCAGTGACCTGGCCGGGCGGCGGGCCGCCCGCCCCTGGAGCGAGGGGGCGGACGGCGGCTGGGGGTTACTCCTGCGGCGGCTTGTGGCGGCGGAGGTTGTCCCGCTCGGTCAGAGAGACTTCCTTGCCGCACGGGCACTGGCCGTAGCGGCGGCCGTGCAGGTGGAAGAACTTGGGCCCGGTGTTCTTGGCGTTGACCGTGCGCAGGGTGCCGGGCACGGGAGCGGTGTTGGTGCAGTAGCCGGTGTCGGTGACGGCGGGCTTGTCAGGCACGGGGGCTCTCCTCGTCGTTGTCGGGGTGCTGGGTGAGGACCGGGGCGGGGTAGACCTCGCGGTGGACGTCCGGGAGGCCGGGGCAGGGGTGGACGGCCAGCTCCAGCTCGGCCGTGTCCATGGGGCGCAGCCATTCGTCTCGCACGGTCCAAGCGCAGGCTCGGGGAGTGGGCTCGGCGGCGGTGGTGGCCACCAGGACGGCGCGGCGGACGGTGCTGCCCTCCAGTGCGAACGTCACCAGCGTGCACAGTGCCTGGAACTCGTCTTCGTCCAGCACGGCCAGCCGTACGGGGGCGTTGCCAAGGGAGATGTCGGCGCGGGCGGGGATCATGACGTCGTCGGTACGGTCGACTGCGAGGCTGAGCGTGTGCTCGCCGGTGCCGAGTACCTGGAACAGCGTCGCAAGAGCGCGCAGGGTGCAGCGCACGGCGGCCGCGATGGCGGCATCGTCGGGGCGCACCAGTTCCGGGCGTGCGGGCATGGCGCATCACTCCTTGATCGTGGTTGGCTGGGGCGTTGCTCTCTGCCCCGCGCAGCGGGGTACTCCGGGCTGCGCCCGGAGCAGGGGCGCGGCGCCGCTGCTCCGGGGGGGGCGGACGTCCCCTGCGCTGCGCTCCGGGGACGGGGGGGGCAGGCGCGCTACGCGCTCCCTTCTCGGGTGGGGCGCTGCGCGCTCCGTGGCGTGGGCCCGTGCGGGCCGGGCAGGGAGGGGGGTCCCGGCCCGCACGGGGGTCTGTCAGCCGTGTGCGGCGGCTGCCGTGAGGGCGGGCACGGCCAGTGCCTCCAGGGCGGCGGCCTGGTCGGCGTCGGTGAGAGTCTGGGCGGTCGACGTGACGGCCTGCATGACGCCCCCGGCGGTCATCTGCCCGCCCTGCACGAAGTGGGCAAGGATCATGTCCTTGGCCTCGGCTCCGATGCTGAGCGTCTTGGTCACGTGCTCGATCGTCTTCGTCGGCTCGGCCAGCCTCTTACCGGCTGCGTCCTCCATCTCGGACAGCTTCGCCTCGACGTACTCCCGTGACAGGAAGGTCCGCACGGCGTCGGTGGTCTTGGACGTGATCAGTTCCAGCGTCTTGCGCTGGGTCTGCCCGGACCAGGAAATGACGCCCTCGTCCTGCTTGCCTCCCAGGTGTACGGCGCGCATGACGTCCTTGCTCATGGTCAGACCGTTGCGGCACACTTGGATGACCGCGCGCGGGGTGATGGAGTACGCCCCCGCCCCGACTTCGCTGTTGGTGATGACGAAACCGGCGGAGATCATCGGCAGTTCGTCACCGCTGCGGCCGTCGAACGGGGAGCGGTAGCCGCGCAGCAACTCGCGGGCCTGGACGGCGACTGCCTCGGACTCCACGCGCACGTACATGCGCCGGTCGGTGAGGTCGCAGCCGGTCACGCGGGTGGGGTGCCCGGACTGCTTCACCCCGTCCAGAGCGGCCAGCAGCAGGTCGAAGTTGTCCATGAGCTTGTAGCTGTCGGACAGCAGCGCACGGGCCACCCCTTCGGCCGGCCTTCCCGGTCCTCCATCACCACGGAAGGCGCGGAGCATGAAACGGCGCTCCGGCTCCTGGCAGAGCCACGCGTTTACGTTCTCGTCCAGAAGCGGGACGTTGCCGGTGCGCATGCGGCGCAGGTAGGCGAGCGGGATGCGGAGCTTGTCGGCGATTCCTTCGTCGGCGACGGCGGTGGGCCGGTAGATGCCGTCGACCTCCGTCACCCCGTCCTCCGTGATCAGCGACTCCACGCCCTCGACGTGCACGTTGCCTTCCCGCAGGCGCAGGGCGGACGCGGGGGCGATCACGTCCAGCTTGTGCCGCTCCTGGCCTTCCAGGATGCGGACCAGATCGGGGAGCTGGGCGTTGCGGGCGCCGGTGGGGGCAACGTCCGTGGCGCGTTCGGCGAACTGCTGAGTCATGCGGTGTTTCCCCTTCGCTGTTGGTTTCTGCGGCTCGGGGGGCGGGGCCACCGCCCCCCGAACAACTTCAATAATAGTGTGTTTGGGATGAGTGTGAACCCGCCCCCGACCTGCCCTTTAGAGGGCGGTCAACCACTCGGTCAGCGGTGTCAGGCTCACCCGCCGTACGTTGGTGACCACAGGAACCGGCGTCTCACCGCGCAGCTCGTACAGGTCGTACCGCAGGGTGGGCAGCATGCTTGCCGGGTCACCGTGCGCGTGGATGGCGCCAACCCAGTAGGTACCGTGAGACCGCGTCAGACTGCCGTGGTAGCGCACTCGCTGCCAGATCGACGGACCGGCGTGCTGCGGGTCCTCGACCCCACGGGCCAAGAGATCCGCCGCCCGCTCCCCGTTCAACTGCGCCAGCGCGTGGGCCACGGTTGCCCCGTCCACGGGTACCCCCGCCACGGCAAGCCCGGTGCTGCCGGTACGAACACCCATTGCCCAGCCCAGCTCGAAGAACGGCTGTACCAGTGCCAGCCACTCGCGCGGCACAAGCGCGGTGTCCGGGTTCCCCGTCTTGGCTGTCAGTGCTCGCAGGGCGTAACCGGCCTGCTCCTCCTCTGCTGCTGTGAGCGGGGCTCCGGTCTCCTCGGCCTGCTCCGCGATCCGCGTGCTCTCCATGACTTCCCCTTCTCGTCTCGATGCTGCCGGATGGAGGGGGGCGCCCCCAACGGGGCGCCTCCCTGGGCGGGTTACTTCAGGAAGCCGCGAGCGCGCAGGAACTCGGCCGTGATGTGGGCGACTCCGCGCGGCTTGTAGATCTGCGGGAAGCGGCGCATCTCGACCTCGGTCCGGCCCTGCTCGTCCGGCTCGATCAGTTCGTGCACGAGACGGTAGGGGCGTTCGTCCGACGGCATTTCCAGAACGACCGGGCCAACCTTGGTGTCGAAGCGAATTCCGGTGTAATTCGCGTCCGAGTTATGCACGATGTTTGCTCCCGCCCGCACGCACGTCAGGGGCAGGAAGTTTGCGATGGTCCGGGCCTGGATTGCCAGACCGTTCATGGGTGCGTCCTGTCCGCCGTGAACGCGGCGGACAATTCCGTCGGTGATTTGGATTTCCATGTTTTCCCCTTCGTTGGTCGTCTGCGGTTCCCGGGGTCGCCTCCCCCAGAACTTCAAATAATAGTGTGTTGTGGGCAGGAAGGGAAGCCCTGTTGCGCAGCGCGTTGCGCCTGATGTTGCGCCAGGATGTTGCGCTAGAGGTTGCGTTAGGGGTTGCGCCTCCCAAAGGCCGGCTTCCACGTAACACCAGGTCATATGCCTGATGGTTCGTGGTCGGAGCGCTGACATCCCCTCTGCTGCCACTTGTCCCCGCACGGTTGAAGGATGAGTGAGGCGGGCGGGCGCGGTGCGAGCGGCGGCCTCGGGGATCGGGCCGCCTGGATTCTGCTTGCGCGTCAGCCGGGGCCGCCGCGCCGGGAATGGGGGAACTAGGCCCGATTCGGGCCCAGAAGAGGGGACAGGAAGCCGCAAGAGACATCACAGGATGAAGCCCAGAGTCAGGCGCCTTCATCCTCCCTCGGCGAACCTGTTACGCCATTCCACCCCGAAACAGCGGGGGCGCGTGCTCCTCACACAGTCTGAGCCTGCAAGCTGAGGCGCGGGAGTGCCCTGGTTCTGCCAAAACTACATACTGCATCACCTGATGCAGAGTCGCCGACCCGGCCACCCCTTGCCGCCTGGGCCGCAGGCCCGTTGGCCGACCCGCGCAGCGGGTCCGGCCTGTGGCGCACAGCGCCACCAGGTGGCTGGAGCGCAGCGTAGGCCACCGCAGCTCCGGGAGCGCAGCGGACGGAGCGTCACCAGACCGGCGCGCCGGTCTGGTGAGCGGGACGCGCAGCGTCCCGTTAGCGCTCACGCGGAGCGTGAGCGCAACACCCGCGCCCAGCGCGGGTGTTCGCTTGCCCATCGCGCAGCGATGGGGTACCCGCTCCGCGGG
>NZ_JBVISR010000023.1:0-66220 GCF_055575415.1 Streptomyces sp. NPDC034099
GACAAGGGCATGGGGCACGGTCTGCTGCGGTATCTGAACCAGGAGACGGCGGCCGTTCTGGCCGGGCGTCCGACCGGGCAGATCGCCTTCAACTATCTGGGCCAGTTCTCGGCCGGCACGGACATGCCCGAGGAGCTGCGGGGGCTCGGCTTCGGCCAGACCCCGGGGATGAACGAGCTGATCGCCGTCCCCGACGCCGACATGCCCGTGATGTCCACCCTGGAGATCAACGCCGCGGTGACGGACACCGAGGACGGCCCGGCGCTCGCCATACGCTTCGGCTTCCCGACCGGGGTGCTCTCCCGCGACGAGGTGGGCGAGCTGGCCGACCTGTGGGGCACCGCCCTCACCGGTCTCGCCCGGCACGCCGCCCGGCCGGGCGCGGGCGGGCTGACCCCCTCCGACGTGCCGCTGGTCGCCGTACGCCAGGGCGAACTGGAACGCTGGGAGGCACGCTTCCCGTCCCTGGCGGACGTCTGGCCGCTCACCCCGCTCCAGCACGGCCTGCTCTTCGAGTCGATGCTCGCGGACTCCTCGTACGACGCCTACCACGTCCAGGTCGTCTACGGCCTGTCCGGCGCCGTCGAGCCCGAGCGGATGCGGGCGGCCGGGCAGGCGCTGCTCGACCGGTACGCCAACCTGCGCACCGCGTTCGTGTCGGACCGGGCGGGCGAACTGGTGCAGCTGGTGCTCGACGAGGTCGAACTGCCCTGGCTCCTCGCCGATCTGCGGGAGCTGGACGACACCGCGCGCGCCGAGGCCCTGCGGCGGCTGCTCGCCGAGGACGAGGCCGACCACTTCGACCCGGCCCGGCCCCCGCTGCTGCGGATCAGCCTCGCGCTGACCGGAGCGGACGAGGCCCAGCTGGTGCTGACCTCGCACCACGCCCTGCTGGACGGCTGGTCGCTGAGCACCCTGATGGGCGAGCTGCTGCGGCTGTACGGCTCCGGGGGCGACCCCTCCGTCCTGCCGCGGGCCCACCGGTACGGCGACTTCCTGCGCTGGCTGTCGGAGCAGGACCCGGCGGCCTCCGACCGGGCCTGGCGGACCGAGCTGGCCGGGGTGGAGGAACCGACGCTGGTCGTGACCGACACGAGCGTGCGGGCCGACGCGCGGCGGGTGGGGCAGGCCGACATCCCGCTGGCCCCGGAGACCGCCCGTGCGCTGATCGGCGTCGCCGCCGAGCTGGGCGTCACGCTCAGCACCCTGGTGCAGGGCGCCTGGGCGGTCGTCCTGGCCGGGATCACGGGCCGGCAGGACGTGGTGTTCGGCACCACCGTCTCCGGCCGGCCGCCCGCCGTGCCCGGGGTGGAGTCCATGGTCGGCCTGTTCATCAACACCCTGCCGGTACGGGCGGAGCTGTCGCCCTGGCAGAGCCTGCGCCAGGTGCTCACCGCGCTCCAGGACCGGCAGAGCGCGCTGATGGACCACCATCACGTCGGGCTCACCGAGATCTGCCGGACCGCCGGTCTCACCACGCTGTTCGACACCGTCGTGGTCTTCGAGTCCTTCCCGATGGAACGGGACGGCCTCGCCGACGCCGACGCCAACGGCGGCGTCGCGATCACCGGTGTCGGCACCGGCAACGGCACCCACTACCCGCTCGGTATCGCGGCCGCAGCCGACGACCGGCTGCACGTCGTCATGGAGTACCAGCAGGACCACTTCGAGACGGCGGTCGCCGAGGGCATCGCGGACCGGCTCGGCCGGGTGCTCACCCGGATCGCGGCCGACCCCGACGTGCCCCTCGCCGCCGTCGCCCTCCAGCCCGAGGACGAGCGGCGTCGGCTGCTCGACGGCTTCAACGACACGGCGGCACCGACGGCTCCCGGCACCGTCGCGGACCAGTTCGAACGCCGGGCCGCCGCCACGCCCGACGCCACCGCCCTGCTCTTCGAGGACCGGCGGGTGACGTACCGGGAACTCGACGAGCGCGCCGACCGGCTGGCGTACGCGCTGCGCGAGCGGGGCGTGGGCGCCGAGACCGTGGTGGCGGTGGCCACCCGCCGCTCCCCCGACCTGGTCGTCGCCCTGCTCGGCGTGGCCAAGGCGGGCGGGGTGTACCTGCCGGTCGACCACACCTACCCGGCCGAGCGGATCGCCTACATGCTGGCCGACTCCGGCGCCCGGCTCGCGGTGGTCGACGCCTCCGCGGCCGCGGTGACGGACGGGCACGGCCTGGCCACGGTCCGGGTGGACCGGGTGCCGTCCGGCGGCGGGCACGTCCCGCGCGTGGCCCGGGGCAGCAGCCCCGACAGCGCCGCGTACGTCATCTACACCTCCGGCTCGACCGGCCTGCCCAAGGGCACGGTGGTCACCCACCGGGGTGTGGCGAGCCTGGTCGACGCGCACGTCGAGCGGATGGCGGTGGACGCCGGCAGCCGGATGCTCCAGCTGGTCTCGCCCAGCTTCGACGTCTCCCTGTGCGAGATGTTCACGGTGCTGCTGTCCGGCGCCACCCTGGTCCTGGCCGACAAGGAGGAGCTGGCGCCCGGCCCGCCGCTGGCCGCGACGGTGGACCGGCACCGGGTCACGCACATGATGCTGCCGCCGTCGATGCTGGCCGCGCTCCCCGCCGGGTCGCTGAGCAGCGTGGTCTCGCTGCTGGTCGGCGGGGAGGCGCCGTCGCCCGAACTGGTCGCCCAGTGGGCGCCGGGCCGCCGGATGATGAACGTCTACGGCCCGACCGAGACCACCGTGTGCGCCACCATGAGCGCCCCGCTGACCGCCGACGACCGCGTGTTCCCGATCGGCACGCCCATCCACAACACCCGGCTGTACGTGCTCGACGCGGCGCTGCGTCCGGTCCCGGCCGGGGTGCCCGGCGAGCTGTACATCGCCGGTCCCGGCCTCGCCCGCGGCTACGTCGGCCGGCCCACGGTGACCGCCGCCCGCTTCGTGGTCTGCCCGTTCGGCGGGCCCGGCGAACGGATGTACCGCACCGGTGACGTGGTGGCGTGGACCGCCGACGGCGCGCTCGTCTTCCACGGGCGGGCCGACGACCAGGTGAAGATCCGCGGCTTCCGCATCGAACTGGGCGAGGTGCAGGCGGGGCTGAGGGCCCATCCGGGAGTGGACCAGGCCGTGGTGATCGTCGACGGCAGCGGCGGCGACCGGCGGCTGGCCGGCTACCTGGTGCCCACCGCGGACCGGGCCGGCGACCCGGACCTGGTGTCCGAGGTGCGCGAACTGGTGCGGGCGCGGCTGCCGCAGCACATGGTGCCGGCCGCGCTGGCACTGATCGACGAGGTGCCGCTGACCCTGAGCGGCAAGCTCGACAAGCGGGCGCTGCCCGTCCCCGACTACGCGGGCGAGTCGGCCGGCCGGGCGCCGCGCACCACCCGCGAGGAGATCCTGTGCGGTCTGTTCGCCGAGGTGCTCGGCCTCGACTCGGTCACCATCGACGACTCGTTCTTCACCCGCGGCGGGCACTCGCTGCTCGCCGCCCGGCTGATCAGCCGGATCGGGATGGTCCTCGGCGTCGCACTGCCCCTGCGGGCCGTCTTCGACGCGCCGACCGTCGCCGAACTGGTCGCGTTCCTGGAGGCGGAGGGCGACTCGGGGCTGTCCGGCGACCCCTTCGCCCCGGTGCTGTCCATCAAGGGCGGCGGCAGCAGGGCCGCGGGCGCCGACGGGCCGCCGCTGTGGTTCGTGCACCCCGGCGGCGGCATCTGCTGGCCCTACCTGGGCTTCGGCGGCCGGCTGCCCCAGTACCGGACGATCCACGGTATCCAGGCCAAGGGCTTCGACGGGGCGGCCCGGCTGCCCGAGTCGCTGGACGAGATGGTCCTCGACTACGTGGGGGAGATCCTGGCCGTCCAGCCCGAGGGCCCGTTCCACCTGGCCGGGTACTCCATCGGCGGCACCCTCGCCCAGGCCGTCGCCGCCCGGCTCCAGGAACGCGGCCACGAGGTGGCGTTCCTGGTGCTGCTGGACAGCGTGCCCGGCGACTACCTGGCGACCCAGCCTGCCCCGGCCCCGGCCGCGCTGCGGGAGTACTTCCGCGAGCACCTCACCAGCGGCGTCGGCTCCGGGGATCACGAGGCGTTCCTCGACGACGCGGTCCGGGTCATCGTCAACCACACCTCGCTGACGCCCAAGTTCACCTCACCGGTCTTCCACGGCGACGCGCTGTTCTTCAACGCGGTGCCCAACCCGGACGCCCGCTACGGGGACCTGTGGGGGCCGTACATCACGGGGACCGTCACGCAGTACGACATCGAGAGCACCCACCACGACCTGATCGACGCCGCGTCGGCCGACGAGATCTGCCGGCTCATCGGCCGGGAGACGAAACGGAGATTCGACATATGAGCAGCAACCCCTTCGACGACGAGAGCGGCCAGTTCCAGGTGGTGGTGAACGACGAGGACCAGCACGCGCTCTGGCCGACCTTCTCGGACGTGCCGGCCGGCTGGCGGGCCGTCTTCGGTCCGGCGGGCCGCGCCGAGTGCCTGGAGTACGTCGAGCAGAACTGGACCGACCTGCGGCCCAGAAGCCTGCGGGCGGCCATGGCCGCGGAGAAGTAGCGCAGCGACACCAGCGAGCAGCGACACCAGCGCACAGACACCAGCGAGAGGAATCAACTTCGCCATGTCGAAAGTCGTCGAGCGGTGGAACTTCCACCCCAACAGCCCCTGGCTGCGCGGCATCCGGCCCGACAAGCCCGTCGAGTTCAGCGAGGCGTTCGGCGCCTGGAACGTCTACGGCTTCGCCGAGGTCGAGCAGGTACTCGGTGACCACGAGACCTTCTCCGCCCGCACCGCCGCCTACGCCGCCGTGCAGGTGGACGAGAAGTTCCAGCAGGGCGACATCTCCCAGATGGACCCGCCGGAGCAGACCAAGTACCGCAAGCTCATCGGACGTGCCTTCACCCCGCGGGTGGTGACCAACCTCGAACCCGCCATCCGGAAGATCACCGGCGAGCTGCTCGACGCGGTCGACGAGAAGGGCTCCTTCGAGCTGGTCGCCGACCTCGCCTACCCGCTGCCCGTGCGGGTGATCGCCGACATGCTCGGCATCGACAGCAAGGACTTCGACCTGTTCAAGGGCGCGGCCTTCGACATCATCGAGAACATGGCGGGCATCGACTTCGTCGCCGGCGGCGACGGGATCGAGGAGCAGATCCACGACGCGGAGAAGCGCCTCCAGCCGCTGCTCGACTACATGCTCGGCCAGGTGGTGGAGCGGCGGAGGAACCCCCGGGAGGACCTCCTGACCTACCTCACCCAGGCCGAGGAGGAGGGCGACCGGCTCACCGACACCGAGATCGTCAACATTGCCAACGTCCTGCTGATCACCGGGCACATCACCAGCACGATGATGGTCGGCAACACCATGGCGTGCCTGGACACGGAGCCCGCCAAGCGGGACCGGGTGCGCGAGGACCGCTCGCTGGTGCCGGGCGCCATCGAGGAGGCGCTGCGGCTGCTGCCGCCGGCCGCGACCCTGTCCCGGGTCACCACCCGCGAGGTGGAGCTCGGCGGCGTCACCATCCCGGCCGAGCAGATGATCCTGCCGTGGGTGAGCGCCGCCAACCGCGACCCGCTGCGCTTCGACGGCCCCGACGAGTTCCGCCCGGAGCGCACCCCCAACGCGCACGTCGTCTTCGGGCACGGCGTGCACTTCTGCCTGGGCGCCCGGCTCGCCCGCCTGGAGGGGCGGATAGCCGTCAACGCCCTGCTCGACCGCTACCCGGACTTCCGGTCCGACCCCGAGCGGCCGACGACGTTCTTCCCCTCGGAGGACATGGTGGGCGTGCGCTCGATGCACGTCCTGACCGGGCGGGGCGGGGCCCGGTGACCGACTTCGCGGACCGTTGGGGCCTCGGTCCCGACAAGTACTGGCTGCGCGGGCGGCTGCCGGACCGGAAGGTCGCCTTCGACGAGGCGCTCGGCGTGTGGCAGGTCGCCGGGTACCCGGAGGTGCTGGAGGTCCTGAACGACTCCGAGTCGTTCTCCGCCGACTCCACCCGCCTGTTCGACGTGGACGAGGAGCAGGCCCGGCTGATCAAGGGCGACATGGCCCAGATGAACGGGCCCGAGCACATCCACATGCGCCGCCAGGTGGGCCGGGCCTTCAGCCCCAAGCGGATGGAGGACCTGGAGGGCCGGATCACCGGCCTGGGCGACGAACTGCTGGCCCCGCTGGCCGGCCGGGACCGGTTCGACCTGCTGGGCGACTTCATCGACGACCTGTCGGGCATCCTCTTCAGCGAGCTGCTGGGCACGCCGCCCGAGCAGCGGCACATGTTCAAGGCCGTCGACCAGACGATGGACGCGGACGTCCAGATGAGCACGGTCGGCGAGGGCGGCGAGGAGTACTTCGACTCGCTGCTCGGCCCGCTGCTGCCGCTGCGCGACTTCCTGGGCGAGATCATCGACGAGCGCGCCAAGGAGCCCCGGCAGGACCTGCTCAGCCTGATGCTGGAGTTCCGCTACCTCGACGGCAGCCCGATGGCCCGCGACGAGATCATCAACTTCGCCGTGGCGGTGCTGGGCGCGGGCCACCTCACCAGCCCGATCCTGATCGGCAACACCATGCTCTGCCTGGAGTCCTTCCCCGCCCAGGCGGCCCGGGTGCGGGCCGACCGCTCGCTGGTGCCGAGCATGTTCGAGGAGGTCATGCGGTACTTCACGCCGGCCACCACCTCCTACCGGGCCACCGAGGTGGACGTCGAGGTGGGCGGGGTGAAGATCCCCAAGGACCAGATGGTCAGCATCCAGCTGGGCGCCGCCAACCGCGACCCGCGCCAGTTCCCCGACGCGGACGCCTTCGACGCGGGCCGCGCCCCGAACCAGCACGTCGGATACGGGCGCGGGGCCCACTACTGCATCGGCGCGGCGATGGCCCGGGTGGAGACCCGGGTGGTCTTCAACCTGCTCCTGGACCGCTTCCCGACGCTCCGGGTGGACCCGGACGTCCCGCCGGTCTTCTTCGGCTCGCCCGAGTTCACCGGAGTGCGTTCCCTGGCGGTGCGCACCTCCTGACCCGCGGCACCCGCCCCCCCGTCCCCGTCGGAGCCACCGGCGGGGACCTCGCACGTCCGGGGCCCGATAGCGCGTCGATAAGGCACCGATAAGCGGACCCCATAACGTCGTGGTCGTACCGGGGCGACAGATGCCGCGGGAACCGAAACCCGGAGGGCCGAGCCCCTCACCGACCGACGGGAGTCACCGATGGACGCGGTCCAGGTCCTGCGCGCCGGCCCGGTCCGGCAGCGACAGCGACCGGCTGCCGAGCCGGCGCTCGAGACCGTCCAGGATGGCCTGGAGGCCGAACTCGAAGCTGTGCTCGGGCGCGGCGCCGTACTCGGTGCCGGCATAGGAGTCGACGCGGGAGCGCAGCCGGGGGAAGCCCATCGCGATCTCCGTCGCCTGCGCCATCGTCTCCCTGATCGCTTCCTGGGCGTTGCGGCCGGCATTGGTCAGACGCCGGTTCACCGACAGGGTGGCCGACAGGCCGATGGAGTGGCCGAGCACGAACGTGAAGACCGTGGCCGCCGCCTGGTCGGCCTCCGCACCGACGAAACCCGCCTTCTCGAAGACCGCCAGGCTGTGGTCGTCGTGGCGGGCCTTGTTCTCCCCGTGGAGGGGCTGCGAGGCGAAGGCCATCACCAGCCAGGGGTGCTTCGTGACCATGCGGTACAGGTCACCGGCCATCGTGGCCGCCGCAGTGCGCCAGTCAACGGTGTCCAGGTCGGGTAGCCCGACCTCGTTCCACACCTCGTTCCCGGCCAGGACGACGAGGTTGTCCTTGTTCTTCACGTGCCAGTACACGGCGGTGGCCGCCGAGTCGAGGCGCTTGCCGAGACTACGCATGTTCAGACCCTCGAGACCCTCGGCGTCCAGCAGCTCGATGGCTGCGCGCACGATCTGTTCGCGGGTCAGCGTGTCACGGGGCATGAGCTCAGGCTAGATCAGAAATTCGGATTGCACAAAGTTCAAGTCAGATCCGGAACGGCACTTGCACACTGTGCAAGTCGCCCCTACGGTGAGGACTTGAACGGCGTGCAAGTCAGTGAGGAGGATTGAGATGGTGAGTACGGCGATTTCGGTTGTCGGTCTGCGCAAGGCGTACGGCGAGCACCGGGTACTGGACGGAGTGGATCTCGAGATCCCGGCCGGATCGGTGTTCTCGCTCCTGGGTCCCAACGGCGCGGGCAAGACCACGACCGTGAAGATCCTCTCGACGCTGCTGAAGGCGGACGAGGGCCGGGTGACGGTGGCCGGGCACGACCTGGCGGCCGACCCCGACGGCGTCCGCGGCAGCATCGGCGTCACGGGACAGTTCTCCGCGGTCGACCCCTTCCTGAACGCGGAGGAGAACCTCGCGCTGATGGGCCGGCTGTGGCACCTGGACAAGCGCGTGGCCAAGGAGCGCTGCGCCCGGCTGATCGAGCAGTTCGACCTGGTGGAGGCGGCGCGCAAGCCCGTGCTGACCTACTCCGGCGGCATGAAGCGGCGCCTCGACCTGGCGATGACCCTGGTCGGCGCACCGCGGGTGATCTTCCTGGACGAGCCCACCACCGGACTGGACCCGCGGGTGCGCCGGGCGATGTGGGACCTGCTGCGCGACCTGGTCGCCGACGGCGTCACCCTGTTCCTGACCACCCAGTACCTGGAGGAGGCCGACCAGCTCGCCGACCGCATCGCGGTCCTCAACGGCGGCCGGCTCGTCGCCCAGGGCACTCCCGAGCAGCTCAAGCGGCAGATCCCCGGCGGCAGCATCGACCTGCGGTTCACCAGCACCGCCGCGCTCGCCACGGCCGCCGCCGCACTGGACGGCACCCCGCTCACCCGCGACGAGGACTCGATGACGCTGCGGGTGCCGAGCGACGGCAGCGCCGCCGCCGTCCAGAGCGTCCTCGCCCGGCTCGACGTCACCACCGTCGGCGAGCTGTCGCTCAAGACCCCGGACCTGGACGACGTCTTCCTCGCCCTGACCGGCCAGACCCCCGACACCAGCAAGAGCGAGCCCGCCGGCACCGTCGGCGCCGACACCGAGAATGGAGCCCTGGTATGAGCACCGTCACCTACGCGGTCGCCGACTCCGCCACCCTGCTGCGCCGCAACATCAAGAACCAGCTGCGCTACCCCACCACCGCGCTGTCGATCGTCGGCATCCCGGTCCTGTTCCTGCTGCTGTTCGTCTACGTCTTCGGCAACGTGCTGGGCGAGGGCGTCGCCCCCCTCGGCGGCGGTGACGACTACGTCAACTACGTCCTGCCCGGTCTGATCATCATGACCGCCGCCACCGGCTCCCTGGGCACCGCCGTGTCCACCTCCGTGGACATGACCGAGGGCATCATCGCGCGGTTCAAGACGATGGCCATCTTCCGCCCGGCCATCCTCATCGCCCGCGTCATCTCCTCGGTCCTGCAGACCCTCACCAGCATGGCGCTCGTCCTCGCGGTGGCCTGGGCCATGGGCTTCCGGCCCAACGCCACCGCCGTCGAGTGGCTCGCGGCCCTCGCGCTGCTCGCCGCCGCCAGCCTCGCCCTGACCTGGCTCGGCGTCGCCTTCGGCCTCGCCGCGAAGACCCTGGACGCGGCCAGCAACGCCCCTTTCCCGCTGATCCTGCTGCCCTTCGTCGGCTCCGGCATCGTGCCGACCGACACCATGCCGACCGGCCTGCGCTACTTCGCCGAGTACCAGCCCTTCACGCCGATGATCGAGACCCTGCGCGGACTGCTCCTCGGCACCGAGATCGGCAACAACGCGTGGATCGCCGTCGCCTGGTGCGCCGGCCTCACGCTCCTCGGCTTCGTCTGGGCCATGAAGCACTTCAACAAGGACCGCACCAACTGACGGCGCGACACCCGTCCGCCGAGTCATCCCCCGCAGCCCGTGGCACCCCAGCGTGTCCACGGGCTGCTTGCCATCCGCCAAAGGGTTCGTCATGCCGGAATTCGAGACACCCCAACCGATCCTGGCCACCATCGAGCTGAACGTCGGCAGCGTCCGCATCGCCGCGGGCGCCCGCACCGACACGGTGGTGGAGGTGCGTCCGAACGACCGTTCCGACCCGCGCGACGTGGCGACCGCGCAGCAGGCCCACGTCTCCTTCACGGCCGGAGAACTCGTGGTGAGCGCGCCCAACCCGCGCGGATTCGCGCTGGGCGGCGGCGCGGTGGTCATCGACATCGGGCTGCCGGCCGGTTCCCGGGTCCGCGGGGACGCGCTGGCCGCCGACTTCGTGTGCGTGGGCCGCCTGGGGGAGTGCCGGCTCAGCACCGACTGCGGCCACATCGAGGTGGAGCAGGCGGGGCCGCTCCACCTGACCTCGATCCTCGGCAACGTCACCGTGGCGCACGCCCACGGCGACGTGGAGGCCCTGGCCGAGGGCGGCGACGTGCACATCCGGGTCGCCGACGCGGCCGTCCAGCTCAACCGCACCAAGGGCAACTCCGAGATAGGCGAGGCCAGGGGCAACGTACGCGTGTACGCGGACAGCGGCGACCTGCACATCGGGCGGGCGCACGCCGAGGTGGAGGCGCGGGCCTCGCAGGGCGACATCCGCATCGACGAGACCACGCGCGGGCCCCTCGTGCTGGAGACGGCGTCCGGCAAGCTGGAGGTCGGCGTCGCCCTGGGCGTGCCGACCCTGCTCGACCTCGACTCGCACGTCGGTACCGTCTACCGCTCCCTGGACCTCATCGTCGCCGGCACCTCCGCGGACCGTCCCGACGCCGTCCGCATCCACGCCCACACCATCATCGGCGACATCGTCGTACGCCGGACCTCCTACGACCTGGACGGCGAGAGCTGGCCCTGACCCCACCTCCACCGACCGCCCCCGCCCCGCACCCCAGGGCGGGGGCGGAGGCGTTTCCAGCCCCGCACAGCCCACCCTGCGCGACGCCACGACGGGGACGGCGCGCGTCGTACGCCGGGCAGTGCGGGGCGGGGCGCCTGCCGCGGCCGGGCACGGTGCGGGCGGTGCGCGTCCCTCGCCGTCCCTGCTCCGCGACTCCTGCCGGGCCCAGCTGCTCCGCGTTCCGCGCGGTCCGCACCGGGGCCTCCCCATCGCCCCCGTGGCCCGCCTCCACCCTGTCGCGGCCCCCGCCCCAGGCCGGGCGGCGTGCAGTGGAAAACCCCCGGCCCCCCGCGGATGCGGGGGGCCGGGGGCGGGGGCTGACGAGGGGAAGGTCAGCCCGCCTTCGGGGGGGTGGTGCGGAACAGGGCGGAGAGGGATTCGGCCGTGGTGTTGAGGAGGCCCTGGGCCTTGGCCAGGTCGTCCTCGGTGAGGACGCGGTCCTGGCCGGCGTCGCGGACCTGGTCGCCGAACCGCTCCAGCATCCGCTTCAGCAGCTTCTGCGTCTCCTTGGCGTCCCGCCCCTTCGGCCGGCCCGACCCGTGCTGCATCCCCGCGCGGACCCGTTCCTCCACGTCCTCCATGAGCCGGGCCTGGAAGTCCGCCCCGTACTGGTCCCGGGTCTGCCCGACGAGCTGCTCCTTGAGCTGCCGGGCGTCCTGCTTGGCGTTCTCACGCATGACCGTCACCTGTTCCTTCGTCTTCTGGCGGATCTGCCGGGCCACCGCCGCGGCGCCCTCACCGTCCCGCTGCCCCGCCCGCCGCAGCGTGCCGCCCAGGCTCGGGCGGCTCTTGGCGGTGGCGGGCCGCAGGTGGGCGGAGAGGTCCGCGACGTTCGGGTACTGGAAGAGCTGCCGGATGGTGACCTCGACACCGAGGGTGCGGCGCATCCGGCCGATGATGCGGGTGGCCTTGAGGGAGTTGCAGCGCAGGGCGAAGAAGTCGTCCCCGAGGCCCACCCGTTCCACCCCGAGGACGTCCGCGACCAGCTCGCAGAGCGCCTCCTGCTGCGCGGTCGGGGCGGGCGCGCCGCCGTCGGCCGGGGCGGGCGCCGCGTCGACCGGCGCGGGCAGCGCGGCCGGGTCCACCGCACCCGCCGGTGTCAGCGGCAGCTCGTCGAGGACCACCACCGTCACCGGCACGGCGGCGTCCGTCAGCCGCCCGGCGACGAACTCCCGTACCTGCCCGGCGTCCACCCGGCCGTCGCGCACCGGCGAGACATAGCCGACGACCCCGTCCGCGCCGTCCGGACCGGCGTCCTCGCGGACCACCGCCACGGCGTGGGCGACCTGGGGATGCGCGGCCAGCGCGGCCGTGACCTCGGTGACCGCGACGCGCCGCCCGCCGACCCGGGCCCACGGCCCGCCGTGTCCGGCGTACTCCAGCGCACCGTCGTCGCACCGCCGGGCGAGGTCCCCGGTGCGGTACATCCGGGCCCCGGCCGGTCCGAAGGGGTCCGGCACGAACCGCAGCGCGGTCCCACCGGCCCGCCCGGGCCACCCGCGGGCCACCGCACCGCCGACGTACAGCTCACCCGTCACGCCCGCCGGGACCGGCCGCAGCGCGGAGTCCAGCACGTACGCCCGGGCCGAACCGGCCGGCAGCACGCGCGTGGCGGCGTCCGGGACGTGCAGCGCCGTACCGGTCGCGGCGGGGCCGTACGCACCCACCACGCGCGCCCCCGGGATCAGCTCCCGCACCCGCCGCACCAGTGCCTCGGGCAGGGTGTCCCCGGTGAGGACCACCGTGCCGGCGTACAGGGCACGGCCCGCGCGGTTGAGGGCCTCGGTGAAGAACGGGGCGACCGTGGCGATCACGTCACCGGTCCAGCCCCAGTCCCGGCCGAACGTGCCGATCTCGGTCGGCACCTTCACCCCGGCGCCGCTGACCAGCGCCGCGACCACCTCGAACAGCATCGCGTCGTCGTGCGGCGAGGCCGCCAGCAGCCGGGTGCCGGACGCCAGGCCCGCGACCGAGGCGAACCGCCGCGCGCCCTCGACCAGGGACCGGTGGTCCACCGCCACCGCCTCCGGGCCGCCGTCGGCCGCGTACGGCCGGCGCAGCCAGGCCAGGTGCCGCGGGTCGAGCGGGGCCCGCAGCTCGCGCCGCGTCGGGTCCGCGTCGTCCGAGGGGTACGAGGGCTGCGCGCCGAGTTCGTCCACGTCCGAGCGCCGCACGAACTCGGCCACGGGCACCGGTGCGTCGCCCGGCTCCGCCACCACGAACGCGGCGCCGGACTTGAGCACGCCCAGCACGGCGACCGCCAACTGCACGGAGCGCGGCACGTCCAGCGCGACCACGGACTCGGGACCCACCCCGTGCCGGATCAGCTGGTGCGCGAGCCGGTTCGCCCACGTGTTCAGCTCCCGGTAGCTCAGCGAGACCCCTTCCGAGGTCACCGCCACGGCGTCGGGAGTGTCCCGCGCCCAGCGTTCGACCAGCGGCGGCAGCGGCTCCCGCGGCGGCGCCTCCTCCGCGCGCACCGCCGCGTGCCCGTGCCGTGCGCCGTCGAGCCGTTCCCGCTCCGGCGCCGTCAGCAGGTCCAGCGCGCCGACCCGCCGCGCGGGGTCCTCGGCGAGCGCGCACAGCACCTGGTGCAGCCGGGCGGCGACGGCCTCCACCGCGTCCTCGGCGAGGATCTCCCGGTGGTACTGGAGGGTCAGCCGCAGCCCCGGGTCGGTCTCCACGATCAGCGCCAGCGGATAACCGGCCGCGCCCTCGGCGTCCACGCCCGTCACCTCCAGGCCGGCCGCGGTGCTCGCCTCGGTGATGCCCGCCCGGTCCACCGGGTACGACTGGAACGCCACCAGGGTGTCGAACAGGGCGTCGAGGCCGGTCTGCCGGTGCAGGTCGGACAGGCTGTGGTGATGGTGGTCGAGCAGCGCCGCCTGGCGGGACTGGAGTCCGGTCAGCAGACCGGCCAGGGTGTCCCCGGGCGCGCAGCGGACCCGCACCGGCAGCGTGTTGATGAACAGGCCGACCATGGACTCCACGCCCGGCAGCGCGCCGGGACGGCCGGAGACGGTCGCGCCGAACACCACGTCCTCGCGGCCGGTGAGAGCCCCGAGGAGCACCGCCCACGCGCCCTGCACCAGCGTGTTGACGGTGACGCCCAGCTCCACGGCGCGCCGGCCGAGGAGGCGGGCCTCGGCCGGCGTGAGCGCGACGGCCCGTTCCCCGGCCCCGCGGGCGGCGACCCGGGGGGCGCCCGGCACCAGCAGTGTCGGCCCGTCCAGACCGGCCAGCTCCTCGTCCCAGACCCGGGCCGAGGCGTCCCGGTCCCGCCGGTCCAGCCAGGCGAGGAAGTCCCGGAACCCGCGTACCGCGGGCAGGGCGGAGGCGTCGCCGCCGGACCCGTACAGGCGCAGCAGGTCCTGCATCAGGATCGGCTCGGACCAGCCGTCGATCAGTACGTGGTGGGTGGTGAGGACGACGTCGTGGCGCTCCTCGCCGAGCCGGACCAGCGTCAGGCGCAGCAGCGGCGGGCGGGTGCGGTCGAAGTGGTCGGCGTAGTCCTCGGCCAGGAACTCCCGCATCGCCCGTTCGCGGTCGTCGTCGGACAGCGCGCCGAAGTCGAGTTCGCGCCAGGGGAGTTCGACGCCGTCCACCACCAGCTGGACCAGCGTGTCGTCGGCGTCCGGGACGAAGGCGACGCGCAGGTTGGCGTACCGGTCGAGCAGGGCCTGGCCGGCCGCGCGCATCCGTCCGGCGTCCACGGGGCCGGAGAGGTGGAAGACGGTCTGCATCTGGTAGGCGTCGTAACCGGTGTCGCTGAGCGCGGACTCGAACAGGATCCCGGACTGCAGCGCGGTCAGCGGCCAGATGTCGGCCAGCCCCGGGTAACGCCCCTTCCAGGCCTGGAACTCCGCGGACTCCGGGTCGGCCAGGGGAGCCGACGGCAGCAGCTCCGCGGTGAAGTCCGTGCCGGTGGCCACGGCCGCCAGCCGGGCCGCGGTACGGCACTTCAGCACCAGCGGCGCGGTGACCTCCACGCCGCGGGCCCGGGCCCGGGTGACGACCTGGATGGCCCGGATGCTGTCACCGCCCAGGACGAGGAAGTCGTCGTCGACGCCGACCCGCTCCTGGTGCAGCACCTCGGCGAAGACGGCGGTCAGGACCCGCTCCTCGGCGCTCCGGGGCGCCCGGTACTCGGCGGTGGTGAACTCCGGCTCGGGCAGCCCCAGCCGGTCCAGCTTGCCGTTCGGGGTGAGCGGCAGCCGCTCCAGGGCGACGACGGCCGCCGGGACCATGTAGTCGGGCAGTCTGCGCGCGGCCAGGTCGATCAGGGCGCCGGTGTCGACCCTGCCGCCGTGCTCGGCGTCCTCGGCGACCACGTAGGCGACCAGGCGGTTGTCGCGGGCGACGGCCACGCTCTGCCGCACGTCCGGGTGGGAGCGCAGCACGCTCTCGATCTCGCCCAGCTCCACCCGAAGGCCGTGGATCTTGACCTGGAAGTCCTTGCGTCCGATCAGCTCGATCAGACCGTCGGGACCGAACCGCGCGGCGTCACCGGTGCGGTACAGGCGCTCGTCGCGCACCACGTCGCCGTACGACCAGGTGAGGAACCGTTCCGCGGTCCGCTCGGGCTGGTCCAGGTAGCCGCGGGCCAGCCCCGTGCCCGCCAGGTACAGCTCGCCCGGCACTCCGGGGGGCACGGGCTGCATCGCGTCGTCGAGGATGTAGCAGCGCTGGTTGGCCATGGGGCGGCCGTAGGGGATGCTCGTCCACTCCGGGTCGCTCTTGTCCACCTCGAAGACCGTGGAGTGGATCGACGACTCGGTGGCCCCGCCCATCACCACGAACCGCAGCCCGGGGGCGAGCGCCGCCACCCGCTCGGGCAGGGTGACCGGCACCCAGTCGCCGCCGAGCAGCGCGAGGCGCAGCCGGGGCAGCGGCTCGGCGCCGGTCTGCTCCAGGTGGTCGGTCAGCAGGCCCAGCAGCGCCGGCGCGGAGTTCCAGACGGTGATGTCCTCGGCGACCAGCAGCTCCGCCCAGTGCCCCGGGTCCTTGGCACGGCGGGCGTCCGGCACCACCACGGTGCCGCCGGCGGCGGTCAGGCCCAGGAACTCGTACACCGACATGTCGAAGCTCGGCGAGGACAGCGCGAGCACGGCGTCGCCGGGGCCGACGCCGTAACGGGTGTTGAGGTCGGCGACGTTGTTCAGCACGCCGCGGTGGCGCAGCGCGATCGGCTTCGGTGCGCCGGTCGAGCCGGAGGTGTGGATGATGTAGCAGAGGTGGTCGGGGCCCGCGAGGCGCCCGGGGTTGTGGTCGGGCAACGCGCGCAGCAGGTCCGCGTCCCGGTCGAGCAGCACCAGCGGGGTGCCGTCCGTCCCGGGCAGGTTGCCGGTGAGGTCCGTGCGGCTGACCATGACCGCGCAGGAGGTGCCGGTGACCATCGTGGCGATGCGCGATGCCGGGTAGTCGGGGTCGAGCGGCACATAGGCGCCGCCCGCCTTGAGGACCGCGAGTTCGGCCACCAGCAGCTGGGCCGAGCGGTCCAGGCAGAGCCCGACCCGGTCGTCGGGTCGGACACCGAGGGAACGCAGGTGGTGGGCGAGGCGGTTGGCCGCCGCGTTGACCTCGCCGTAGGTCAGGCGGTCGGCGCCCTGTACGACGGCCACCGCCTCGGGCGTCGCGTCCGCCCGCGCCTCGAAGGCCTCGTGCAGGCAGCCCTGGGCGGGCAGGTCGGTGGCCGTGTCGTTCCACTCGACGAGCGTGGTGCGCAGCTCGGCGTCGGTGAGCAGCCGCAGCCGGCTCACCGGACGCGCGGGGTGTGCCAGCGCGTCGGCCAGGAGCGTGCCGTAGTGGCTCAGCAGCCGGGCCGCCGTGGCGCGTTCGAACAGCTCCGGGTCGTGGCGCAGCCGGACCGTGTCGCCCTGGACCGACACGACCAGCTCGAAGGGCGCGCCGTACGGGGCGGGGTCGGTGCCCGTGGCGAAGGCCACCGTCGTACCGCCGGTGGCGGCCGTACGGGTGGCGCCGACGGCGAGGTCCCGCAGGGTCGCCCCGTCGGTGACCCGGAACCGCAGCTCGCCGTCCGGGCCGGCCAGGGCTATGTCTTCCTGGCCGGTGCAGCGGTACAGCAGCGCGGCGAGCGCGGCGGCCGCCAGCCCCGGGTCCGCCCCCGAGGGCAGCGGGGCGTCGAGCACGACCGAGGCCCAGGGGACGGCACCGGGGCGCCGCGGGGCGTCCGCCGGGAGCAGGACCGGAGGCCGGCTCGAACCCTCGGCGGGTGCGGGTGCGGGTGCGGGTGCGGGCGCGGGCGCGGTGACCGTGGGCACGGTGGCCGGGGGCGCGTCTGCCCGGGTTGCGCCCAGGGATGCGCCGACCAGGGCTGCGGTGGTCAGGGACGGGTTGGCCGGGGGTGTCACCGGCAGGGTTCCGGTGGCGGGGGCGAGGGCGTGGTCTGGGGTCATGGTCCGACTCCGATCAGGGAAACCGGGGCGCTTGCGTCGGTGTCGATGGGCAGGGGGTTGCGGGCGCACAGCCACCGGACCTCCTCGCGGACGGTGGTGACGAGGGCCGGATCGATCCGGTAGGCGGTGTCGGAGACCAGGTCGGTGCCGGTCAGCACCAGGTGCAGCAGCTGGGCGCAGGCCCGCATCTGCGCCGGTCCCATCCCGCGCTGGGCGAGGATGTTGGTGCCCAGCCGCAGTCCGCTGGTGACCAGCGGCGGCCGGGTGTCGCCGGGGATGCGGTTGCGGTTGGCGAGGATCCCGCACTCCTCCAGCGCGCGCTCGGCGGTCACTCCGGTCAGACCGGTGCCGGTGACGTCCATCAGCACCATGTGGTTGTCGGTGCCGCCGGTCAGGATCCGGTGCCCGAGGGCGGACAGCTCGGCGGCGAGCGCCCGGGCGTCGGCCACGATCAGCTCGGCCGTCTCCCGGAACGCGGGTTCGGCCGCCACCGCGAAGGCGCGGGCCTTGGCCGCGATCGACGCCGGGCTCGGCGTGCCCTGGGACTGCGGGAAGACCGCCCGCTGCATCAGCCGGTGCAGCGGGGTGCGTCCGTCGGGGCCCGGGGCGTCGAAGTCCCGCCCGGCGAGGATCAGCCCGCCGCGCGGGCCGCCCAGTTGCTTGTAGGTGCTGGTCGTGGTGAGGTGCGCGACGTCGACGGGGCTCGGGTGCAGACCCGCGGCGACCAGCCCGGCGATGTGGGAGATGTCCGCGAGCAGGTACGCGCCCACACGGTCGGCGATCTCCCGGAACCGGGCGAAGTCGACGGTGCGCGGGTACGCGCTGGCGCCGGCGATCAGCACCCGCGGCCGGTGTTCCCGGGCGAGTTCCGCGACCTGGGCGAAGTCGATGAGCCCCCGGTCGTCCAGGCCGTAGGAGACCGCGCGGTAGTGGCGGCCGCTCACCGAGGCCCGGGAGCCGTGCGTGAGGTGGCCGCCCGCGTCGAGGTCCAGGCCCAGCAGCGTGTCGCCGGGGCGCAGCAGCGAGGACAGCACCGCGAGGTTGGCGGAGGAGCAGGAGTGCGGCTGGACGTTGGCGTAGCGGGCGCCGAAGAGCTGCTTGGCGCGCTCCACCGCCAGCCGCTCCACCTCGTCGAACTGCCGCGCCCCGGGGTGGTACCGGGCGCCCGGGTAGCCCTCGGCCGTCACGTTCGACAGGGCCGCGCCGCCCACGGCGAGGACGGTGGGGTCGGCGGTGCTCGCCGAGGCGATCATCGCCAGGGTGGAGTTCTGCTGCTCGACCTCGGCGTCCAGCAGCGCGGCCAGCTCGGGGTCGGCGTGGTGCAGGGTGTCCATGCCGGTGCGCAGCAGCTCCGCCTGCGCTCCGGTCGGGGGCCGCTCGCCCGGCACGACGGTCGGTTCCGGTGCGGTCACGGTCCGATGGGTCATCGGCTGTACCTCGTCTCACACTCGTGGGTGGATGGCTGGGGGCCGGACGGGACTCGGGCCGTCAGCGCGTGTCCGCGCGGCGCGCGGGCGCGGAACGGCGCTCGGCCCGGCGGCGGGAGACCCGGCGCAGGCCCGACGAGATGAGCCGGGCGGCGGTCAGGGACGTGTGGCGGAAACCCAGATCGATCATGGGAGAAATCACGGCAGCCTGCTCATGAGTTCGGCGGTGGCGCGGTGCCGGGTGCAGCCGCGCTCGGCGAAGGACCGGTGCACGCGCTCGCGTACCTCACGGCCCTGTTCCTGGCTGAGTTTGAACATTCCGTTGGCGCCGGTGACGGTGAAACGGAATGCGCCGACACCGGGCAGGATCTGCCGGAAATAGGAAAGGGACTCGGTCATGTCCCAGTCGGCGCCGAATTCCTTCTCGAAGGCGAGCACCGTCGACGTCACCACGTGCAGCGTCTGCTCGCCGGGCGCCTCTTCCTCGATCTTTTCGAGGGTGCCGTGGGCGTGCACCGAGGTGAAGTCCCACGTCGGTGCGGCCGGCGTCTTCTCGTACACCGTCGGCGACACGTAGGCGTGCGGCCCGGCGAAGGTCAGCAGCGCCGGGCTGCCCGTCTCCAGGGCGGCCCAGTGCGGGTTCGCCCTGTTCATGTGGCCGTACAGGGTGGTGCCTGACAGGTCGTCGGCGTGCGGGCCGTCGATCTCCGGGTCCAGGATCACGGGCAGGTGGGTGGCGAACGGGCTGCCGTCACGGGCGCCGTTCGACACCATCAGGGCGAGCGGGCTGGTGCGGATCAGGTCCAGCAGCCAGGAGTTCTCGGGCTCCCGGTAGGGCGGTGGGACGAACATCGTTACCGCTCCTTTCGGCTACGGCGTGAGCTGCGCTTCGCGGTGTCCAGGAAGCTAGCCGCGGAGGCTTTCGGGTCGTTATCGATCCGGTTTCGCACAAAGCACCCCGGGTGCGGCCGGCGCTGGCCGGCGGTGCGGCGAAACGGGACTGAATGATCTCGTCCGGAAATCGTCGCCCAGCTGGCCGAAAAGAGTTCGATAACGAAAAGGAAAGAAGCGGCGGCAACATTGCAGGCCGAGTAGTCACTGCCCAGGCTCGAGATCAGGAGAGAACATGTTCCATGTGAATTCTGAGGTCGGCGCGCTGAAGCAGGTCGTCCTGCACGAACCGGGCCTGGACTTCGAGCGGCTGACCCCGGCCAACAAGGACGAGCTGCTCTTCGACGACGTCGTGTGGGTGGCCCGCGCCCAGGAGGAGCACCGGGCCTTCCAGGCACTCCTGCGCGAGCGGGGCGTCACCGTCCATCTCCTGCACGACCTGCTCGCCGAGACGGTCAAGCTCGACGAGGCGGTGGACTTCCTCTTCGACCGCGTCCTGGACGACCGGCAGCCCCACCTCGGTGCCGGCCTGGCCGCCGCGACCCGGGCGGTACTGGCCGCGATGGGCCCGCACGAACTGGCCACCCACCTGCTGGGCGGCCTGAACAAGCGGGAACTGACGACGGCGCTGGGCGAGCGGCACCCCCCGCTGCGCTCCCTCGGCCTGGACCTCCTGGCCGACGACGACTTCATCCTGCCGCCCCTGCCCAACTCCCTGTTCACCCGGGACACCAGCTGCTGGGTCTACGACGGGGTCTCGGTGAACCCGATGGCCAAGGCCGGACGCAAGGCCGAGACCGTCAACTACGAGGCCGTGTACACCTACCACCCGATGTTCGCCGAGGCCCGCGCGCACCGCTGGATCGACGGCGAGGCCATGGCCCCGGCCGCCATCGAGGGCGGCGACGTCGAGGTGATCGGCAACGGCGCGGTCCTCGTCGGCCTCGGCGAGCGCACCACTCCGGCCGGGGTCGAGATCCTGGCGCGGCGGATGTTCCGGGCGGGCTCGGCACGGCGGGTGATCGCGGTGGAACTGCCCAAGGCCCGTGCGCTGATGCACCTGGACACGGTGCTCACCATGGTGGACACCGACGCCTTCGCCCTGTTCTCCGGCCTCGGCCCCCGCGCCCTGCGCTCCTGGACGCTCACCCCGGGCCCCGGCGACGCACCCGAGGTCACGGAGAACCCCGACTTCTTCTCCGCCGTCGGCGCGGCCCTGGAGCTGGACGCCGTCCGGGTCCTCCAGACGTCCCAGGACTCCTACGCCGCCCAGCGCGAGCAGTGGAACGACGGCTGCAACCTGCTGGCCCTCGCGCCCGGCACGGTCGTCGCCTACGAGGTCAACGAGGCCGGCAACCGGATGCTGGAGGACAACGGCATCGAGGTGCTGCGCATCCGGGGCGACCAGCTCGGCCGCGGCCGCGGCGGCCCCCGCTGCATGAGCTGCCCCGTCGAACGCGACGCCGCCTGACGCCCGGCCCCGCGCAGGGCCCGGCGCCCGTCCCCGCCCAAGGTCCGGACCCGCGCAGGGCCCGGCGCCCGTCCCCGCCCAAGGCCCAGCCCCGGGACCCCACCCGGCCCAGCGCCCCGGACCTTGCGGCAAGCCCTGCCCCATCCGAGCCCCGAGCCCCGAGCCCCGTGCCCCGTGCCACCGACCCACCGGCCCACCTGGCCCCGGCCCCGCCCGGGTCCTCACCCCCGACCCACAGGGTGCGGGCCCTCGGCCCCACCGAGCCACCGCGTCCACCGGTCCCACCGGGCCGTACGGACGCAGCCCCGCCGAGTTCCAGACGCTCCACCGACCGAGAGGAAGCAGGGCCTTGTCCCAGTCAACGGCCGGCCGCGAGGCCACTCCCCGCCACTACCTGATGTGCCGTCCGACGTACTTCGACGTCACCTACGCGATCAACCCCTGGATGGACCCCGGCAAGCCGGTCGACACCGACCTGGCGGTCGAGCAGTGGGACGCGCTGCGCCGGCTCTACCTGGAGCACGGCCACACCGTCGACGTGATCGACCCCGTCGAGGGCCTGCCCGACATGGTGTTCGCCGCCAACGGCGCCACCGTCGTCGACGACCGCGTGCTGGTGGCCAGGTTCCGGCACGCCGAACGCGCCGCGGAGGCCGCGGCGTACCACGAGTGGTTCACCTCCCGCGGCTACCCGCGGGTGCACACCGCCGAGTACGTCAACGAGGCCGAGGGCGACTACATGGTCCTCGGGGACAGGATCCTGGCCGGCACCGGCTTCCGCACCGATCCGCGCGCCCACGCCGAACTGGCCCGCGCCCTGGGCCGCGAGGTGGTCACCCTCACCCTGGTCGACCCGCGCTTCTACCACCTGGACACGGCGCTGGCCGTGCTCTCCGACACCGAGGTCATGTACTACCCGGGCGCGTTCTCCGCGCGGAGCCTGGACGTCCTGCGCGCGCTCTACCCCGACGCGGTCCTGGTCGGGGAGGAGGACGCGGAGGTCTTCGGCCTCAACGCGGTCTCCGACGGGCTGCGGGTGTTCCTGCCCGACACCGCGACCCGGCTGGCCGGGCAGCTGCGCGGCCGCGGGTTCCGGCCCGTCGGCGTGGACCTCTCCGAACTGCTCAAGGCGGGCGGCAGCGTCAAGTGCTGCACGTTGGAGATCCGCCACCGGACCAGAGCCTGAACCGTGCACCACCACCAACCGGCACGTCACGCCCAGTCACGGCAAGTCACCGTCAACACGCAAGCGGGAGTACAACCATGAGTCTTCGTGAACCCGAGACCTACGACGTGGTCGGTGTCGGCTTCGGTCCGGCCAACCTGTCGCTGGCCATCTCCCTCGAGGAGCACCCCGCCAACGTCCTGTCCGCCCCGGTCACCGCCGCGTTCTTCGAACGCCAGCCGTCCTTCGGCTGGCACCGGAGCATGCTGCTGCCGTCGGCGACCATGCAGATCTCCTTCCTGAAGGACCTGGTCACCTTCCGCAACCCGGTGTCGCGGTTCAGCTTCGTGTCGTTCCTGCACGACCAGGACCGGCTCGCCCAGTTCGTCAACCGCAAGGAGTTCTTCCCGACCCGGCGCGAGTTCCACCAGTACCTGGAGTGGGCGGAGTCGCGCCTGTCTGACGTCGTCTCCTACGGCAGCGCGGTCACCGCGATACGTCAGGCGCCGGAGCACCTGCGGGACGTGGCGGGCGACCATCTGCAACTGGAGATCCAGGACACCCTGAGCGGCACGTCCCGGCAGGTCAACGCCCGCAACGTGGTCGTCTCCACGGGCCTGCGCCCCCGCATGCCCCAGGGCGTGCGGCGCGACGAGCGCGTCTGGCACAGCTCGGAGTTCCTGGAGCGCTACGGCCGCACGGACGCCGAGAGCCTCCGGAACGTGGCGGTGGTGGGGGCCGGCCAGAGCGCCGCCGAGATCACCGCGTTCTTCCACGAGCGCCTCCCGCACGCCCAGGTGCACGCGATCCTCCCGGCGTACGGCTACTCGGTCGCCGACGACACCCCGTTCGCCAACCAGATCTTCGACTCGGCGGCGGTCGACGACTACTACTTCGGCGACGACACCGGCCGCGAGGCCTTCTGGCGCTACCACCGCAACACCAACTACGGGGTGGTGGACGACGCCGACATCCGGCACCTCTACCAGATCGCCTATGACGAGGACGTGGCCGGCGCCCGCCGGTTCCACTACCTCAACCTGACCAAGGTCCGCTCCGTCGAGGGAACCGGCGCCACGCGCCGGGTGCACCTCACCTCGTCGCACGGGCGGGGGCCGCAGTGGCTCGACGTGGACGCGATCGTGTTCGCCACGGGCTACGACACCATGGACCCGGCCGAGCTGCTCGGCGACCTCGACCGGCACTGCCTGCGCGACGAGAGCGGCCACCACCGGGTGACCCGCGACTACCGGCTGGTCACCACGCCGGAGGTGACCTGCGGCATCTATCTCCAGGGAGGCACGGAGCACACGCACGGCCTGTCCTCGTCGCTGCTGTCCAACATCGCCGTGCGCAGCGGCGAGATCGCGGACTCGATCATCCGGGACCGCGCGCCGCGGGAGCTGGCGCACGCGGGGGCGCTGGGAGTGGCGGAGCGGAGCGGCTGATCCGCGCCGCGCAGGCCCCCGGAACGACCGCCGGACGTCGGCGGTCGTTCCGTTTGCGTGCGGCCAGTCCGCCATTACCGCGAGGCATCCCGCCGGAATTCCGGAAAACCTCCCGGGAGCAGAGGGTTTTCATCCTGGTGGATTCTTTCCCGGGCGCGGTAGATTCATTCTGCAAGCACCTGCGGAGCACCGCGTCGGGCCTGGCAGCGGCCCTGGCGGCGTGGGGCGGCCCGGGGCCAAAACTGGACCGATATTCCTTTGATAGAGCCACGCCCTAACGTCTTCGGTGGCAGAAGACGTGATGCCGGACCGGCTCACGGAACAAGCGTCCCAGTGGAGGCGACAGGCATGCCCGGTGCAGTCAACCTCGAGAACTCCGGCCGTCCCGCGACCGACAGTGAACGCCGGCTGGCGGGCCTGTGGGCCGACGCGCTCGGGGTCCCGGTCGAGCGGATCGGCCGCGACGACAACTTCTTCCGGATCGGCGGCACGTCGAGGGCGGCGGCGCGGCTGGTGATCGCGCTGGACCGGCGCCTGACCATCGGCGAGTTCGCGCGCACCCCGACCCTGGCCCAGCTGGCCGAGCTGGTGGACGTGCGCAACGGCGCCGGCCCCGTGCCCGCCGCCGGCCCCGTGCCCGCGGGCGGATGAGATGAGGACCTCCGTACGGGCGCCCCGCGACGGGGCGCCGAGGCCGTGCGTGACCGGATTGCCGTGTCTGTGGCAGCACTGGCAGTCCCGGTCCCTGATCCCGTCTCCGACACCGCCGAGCCGGCCGGGCGTCCCTGGCCGGACCCGGCCCAGGAAGTGATCCGCCATGCGTCTGGTCATCGCCGAAGGCTCCGCCGTACTGCGGGCGGGGCTGGCCCATGTGCTCGGTGAGCGCGGCCACCAGCTGGCCGGTGCCGTCCACGACGCCAGAGTGCTGCCCGCCCTGGTGGCCACCCACCGCCCCGACGTCCTGGTCGCCAACGTCCGGCTCGCCCCGACCTGGACCGACGAGGGCGTGGGTGCCGCGCTGGACGCCCGCCGGCGGCACCCCGGCACCGGAGTCCTGCTGTTCTCCGCGAGCCCCGAACCCCAGCACGTGGCCCGTCTGTTCGCCGGTGACGGCGCCGGTGTCGGCTATCTGATCCAGGACCGGATGACGGACGCCGAGGAACTGCTGGACGCCCTCGGGCACGTCGCGACCGGCGGCACCGTCGTCGATCCCCGCGTGGTCGGCTCGCTGGCGGCGGGCACCGCACCCGTATCCGATCAAGGGGCCGTGCTCGACGTATTGAGCGAACGGGAATTGGAGGTCCTCTCCCTCATGGCGCAGGGCCGCACCAACAGCGCCATAGCGGACCGGCTGATCGTTTCCCAGGGAACGGTGGAGAAACGGGTGGCGTCCGTCTTCGAGAAACTGCACATCCCCGGCAGCCCGAGCGACAACCGCCGGGTGCTGGCCGTGCTGCGCTATCTGACGGAGCGCCGGATCCCCGTGCCACCGGCCCGCTTCGAGCGCCGTCCGGACCGCGGGCGGGTCCTCGGCCGGGCCGCGTGACAGACGCCGGTCCATGGCGGCCATTACCTCGGATTCCTTCGCAATAGGCGCTAAGGAAGCGAAAAATTTTTGGAGTCTACATACGATCTTGACATGTTCTCCATGTCAATGTTTTGCTGACCCCCGACCGAAGTTAAAGCAGCAAATACAATCGCTTGCAAAGGTGACCGGACGGGGGGTCATGTACGTGAGCTTGGAAAATGGCGTGGATGGTGGAATAAGAGTTTCTCCCACCATCCCACCGCACATGACGAAGACGGTTCCACCACATCGTGCCGGGGTCGGACGAGGGCACATGCGCGCCGATCAGGTGCTGACCGTGCGGGTCGGGTTACGGCTCCCTGACCTGCTGTCCTTCGAGGAGTGGGAGCGAGCGGGCCGCCAGCTGGCCGGCGTACTGGACTCGTCGTCGTGGTGGCTCGGTGACTGGCTGACCTACGGCAAGGACCACTACTCCGACCGCTACAAACAGGGGATCGCCGCCGCCGGCCTGCGCTATCAGACGCTGCGCAACTACGCCTGGGTGGCGGGCCGCTTCGAGCTGGGGCGGCGCCGGTCCAGGCTGACCTTCCAGCACCACGCCGAGGTGGCCTCGCTGTCCCCCGGTGACCAGGACACCTGGCTGGCCCGCGCCGAGGAGCGCGGCTGGACTACGAAACAGCTGCGCAACGCCCTCCGGGAGGCCAGGGAGGACACGGCGCCCAAGGGCGCGAAGGTGATCCCGGTGCGTCAGCTGGCCGTACCGCGCGAGCGGTTCGAGCGCTGGCATAAGGCGGCCGAGTGCACTGGCGTCGCGGTCGAGGAGTGGGTGCTCTCCATCCTCGACTCCGCCGCCGAGCAGGTCATGGAGGGGGAGGACGAGTGGGCCGCCGCGGTGGCGGGTCTGCCGCCGTCCGGCGCGGTGTCCGCCGCGAAGGGCCTCGGGGTCGCGCACGCCGGATGACGGGCCGGGCGGGGCCGGATCCACGCCTTTCCCGCCGGTTCGCCCAGCCGGCTGTCCTGTCGACAGGACAGCCGGCTTTTCTGTGCCGGGAAACGGCGTCTGCGCGCCACGGTGGCGAATAATCGCTGTTCCGAAAGTATTCGGCCATGTCGGCGTGAATGGTGTCCGAAAGTCGTCCGGTGGCGCCTGCAATACCTGCAATACCTGAGTTGTCCGTCCTGCCGGATTCGCGCGAACCAGTACGCGCCGCGCCGCCGGCCATTCTTTGTCGCCGTATCGGAGGGGCCGCCCGCCCCGGGAGGGAGGCGCGCGATGAGCGTGCTCGACGAGATCGTCGTAGGAGTACGGGAGGAGCTGGCGGGCCGCACGACGCGCACGTCCGGCGCGGAGCTGCGGGACCGGGCCGCCGCCCGCGGAGCCGGCCGGGACTGCGCCGAACTGCTGCGCGGCCGCGGACAGGTACGGGTGGTCGCCGAGGTGAAACGGGCCAGCCCCTCGGCGGGGCCGCTCGCGGACATCGCGGACCCCGCCTCGCTCGCCGCGGAGTACGCCGCCGGCGGTGCCGCCGCGGTGAGCGTGCTGACCGAGCGGCGCCGGTTCGGCGGCTCGCCCGCGGACCTCGCGGCCGTGGCCGCGCGCGTGGACGTGCCCGTGCTGTGCAAGGACTTCGTCGTCGACCCCTACCAGCTGTGGGAGGCGAGGGCCAACGGCGCCGAACTGGTGCTGCTCATCGTCGCCGCGCTCGGCCGGCCGCTCCTCACCGACCTGCTGCACCAGGCACGGGAGATCGGACTCACCCCGCTCGTCGAGGTCCACGACGAGGCCGAGGCCGAACAGGCGGTGGCGGCCGGAGCCACCGTGATCGGTGTCAACGCCCGTGACCTCAGGACCCTGGAGGTGGACCGGACCACCTTCTCCCGGGTCGCGCCCCACATCCCCGCGGAGGTGGTCCGGATCGCGGAGTCGGGCGTACGGGGCCCGCGGGACGTGGCGGAGTACGCCAGGGCCGGAGCGGACGCGGTCCTCGTCGGCCAGGCCCTCGTCACCGCCGGCCGTCCACGCCTCGCGGTGAGCGAACTCCTCCACGCACACGAGTGAGCCCGCACCGGACGGTGCGGGCTCACCCGACGAACGACGATGGTGCCCCCAACGGGATTCGAACCCGTGCTACCGCCTTGAAAGGGCGGCGTCCTAGGCCGCTAGACGATGAGGGCTATCGGCCCGCCGGGGCGCCTCACGGCGCGTCGGGGACGTGAGAAGCATAGGCGACGCCGCGACGTATCGCCAAAACGGTTCACGGGGCGCCGGGAGCGGAGGCGGCCGGGCCGCCCGGGGCCGTCGCGGAGGGCCCGGTCGAGGTCGGGGACGGGGACGCGCCCGGCTGGTTCTCCTTCGGCAGGTGGCGGCTGACCTCGGCCGTCGTCAGGCCCAGGCCGCCCAGTTCGATCTCGTCCCAGGCCTGCAGGCGCCGGGTGTCCCGGTCGAAGTAGAGGATCGACGCCTGGATGGGGTCCGGGTACTTGCCCTCGACCGCGCGCAGCCCGCTGCCGCCGGTGGAGCCCTCGACGCGCAGCCGGGTGCCGTACTTCATGACCTTCATGTCCTCGTGGTGCAGGTGCCCGGCGAGCACCAGCGGAACGTCGCCGTCGACCTCGCGGGCGGCCGACGGCTCGTGGGCGACGGCGACGTCCACGGGGGTGCCGGCCGCGCTCTGGTCGCGCAGGGCGGAGGCGAGGCGGGCGCCGGCCAGTTCCTGGGAGGCTTCGGCGCCGTCCGCCTCGGAGCGGTCGGGGGTGTACTGCGGGTCGCCCATCCCGGCGAAGCGCAGGCCCGCGACGGTCCGGGCGTGGCCGTCGTCCAGGACGTGCACGTTCTTCAGGTGCTTCAGGTACTCCTGGGTGCCGCGGGAGTCGTGGTTGCCGCGGACCCAGACGTAGGGGGCGCCGAGGTCCTCGATGGGGTCCAGGAAGCCGTTCTCCGCGGCCGTGCCGTGATCCATCGTGTCGCCGGAGTCGACGATGACGTTCACCTTGTACTGCCGCACCAGCGAAGCGATGATCTTCCAGCTCGCCGGGTTCAGGTGGATGTCCGACACGTGCAGGACGCGGATCGTGGTCGGGTCCGGCTGGTACGCGGGGAGCGTCGAGGTGACGTCGTAGAGCTTGGTCACGTTGGTCACCAGGCGGGCCAGCTCCTTCTGGTAGACGTCGAACTCGGTCACGATGCTGCGCGCGTTGCCGACGAGGGAGGGCGCGGAGGAGAGCAGCCCGGAGAACCTCGGCTCCAGGACGGAGTCGGGGTTCCAGGTCGCGTAGGCGGTGCCGCCGGAGGCGACCAGCAGGGTGAGCGCGAGTCCCCCGGCGGCGAGCGCGCGCCGGGGGCGGCGGTAGACGACGAGGCCGAGGGCCGTGGCGCCGGTGACGACGGCCACGCACGAGCGGACGGCCAGGTCCAGCGTGCCGTGCTCGACGTCCTGGGCGACCTCGTCCTGGAGGCCGGAGAGGCGTTCGGGGTGGTCGACGAGGGCCTGGGCGCGGGCGGGGTCCAGCTGGTCGACGTTGACGTCGAGGCGGACCGGGGCGACGTGGCTGTCGAGCTGGAGGGCGCCCAGCGGCGAGAGGTTGATCTTCGTGCCGCCGGCCAGCGAGGGGCGCAGGGTCATCGTCGTGTCCATGGGGCCGACCGGGACCCGGACGTCGCCGACGACCAGCAGCCCCAGCCAGGCGCCGAGCAGGACGACGGCGACGAGGCCGGCGGCGCGGGTCCAGGGGCGGGGGCGGGCGGCGAGCTCGGGGGTGGCGGACAGGGACCGGTCCCGGCGGGCGAGCCGGTCGCGGTAGCGGCGGGTGAGGATGCGCGGTGCGTTGCGGATTCGGTTCATCACCTCGGCCAGGGCGTGCGGGGCTGCGGCGGGGACGCGGGCCATTGGTCCCGTATGCCCGGACCCCGGTGCGGATATGCGGGTCGTACGGAACGGTCGTACCCGACAATGGGCGTGTGCTGGAGATGACGCGCGAGGAGTTCGAGGAACTGGTCGCCGAGGCCCTGGACCGGATCCCGCCGGAGCTGACGCGGCTGATGGACAACGTCGCGGTGTTCGTCGAGGACGAACCGCCGGCGGACGATCCCGAGCTGCTCGGGCTGTACGAGGGGACGCCGCTGACGGAGCGCGGGGAGTGGTACGCGGGGGTGCTGCCGGACCGGATCACCATCTACCGGGGGCCCACGCTGCGGTTCTGCGCGACGCGTGAAGACGTCGTGGCCGAGACCGAGGTGACGGTCGTTCACGAGATCGCCCACCACTTCGGGATCGACGACGCGCGGCTGCACTCCCTCGGGTACGGGTGACGCGCCCGGGTCAAGTCCGCCTCGCCGGGCGCGTGTCCTCTTGTGGGTGACGGGAGTTGGGCACGTCGACTCCTTGACCCCCGGAGGTGGCCGCCCGTGCGCCCCTTGTACGTACCCGTCCGTCTGGCCGCCACCGCCCTGGCCGTCGCCGCCGCATCCGGCTGCATGAGCGTCGGCGACGAGTCCGGCGGGGGCGCCAGGCCGTCGCACTCCGCCGGGGAGCGGGGAGGCGAGGCGCCCGGGGGCGGCCCAGCGGTCTCCGGAGGGAACGCCGGGTACGACGCGGCGGCGGCCGACGACGGGCACGGCAAGGGGAAGAAGGCGAAATCCAAGGGCAAGGGCAAGGGCGACCACAAGGGGAAGGGCGGCGAGGGCGGCAAGGGCAGGGCCGGGTCCGCCTCGGAGCCCCCGGCCGCGCACCCGACCGGGGCTCCGCCGCCGAACGGCGGGAACCACGGCCCCGAGCCCACCTGGACGCCCCCGGCGGAGCCCACCCGGACGGCCGAGCCGGAGCCGACGCGGACCGCGGAGCCGCCCGCCTCCCCGACGCCGGAACCGACGGTGGCCGAGCCGTCCTCGTCGGCGCACGAGCCGCCCGGGACCCAGCTCGAACAACGGGAGCCGGCACCGGCGGCCGGGACACCGGCGTAGGGCGGACGGGCCGGGTGCGGACGGCCGGAGGACGGCCGGGCCTGCTCGGCCGGGCGACGACGGGCCGCTGACCTGCGCATGTGTCGCCGGTTTGCCTTCGGGGGTGGGGGGTGCGTATGGTGGTAGATCGTTTGATCCCATTTGCCCGGCGCCACCGCAGAGCGCGCCGTGTGGCGCGTACTCTCCCCCTGCCGTGGTGGACCGCATCGAGGCGGTCGTATTGCGAATCGCGATTCACGGAGTTGACGGGCGCGTGCCGACGAGAGACTCCGGAAGGTTTCGCATTCGCATGTCCATGATCAGTACTGACCACGTCGTCGTGCCCGAGAACGCCGAGGGCGTCGAGAGCGCGCCGGAGGCCGTCGAGGCCGTGGACGCCTCCACGGCCACCGAGGCCACGGAGCCCACGAAGGCCCCCGAGCCGACGTTCGCCGACCTCGGCCTGCCCGAGGGCGTCGTGCGCAAGCTCGCGCAGAACGGCGTGACCACCCCCTTCCCGATCCAGGCCGCGACCATCCCGGACGCGCTGGCGGGCAAGGACATCCTCGGCCGGGGCCGCACCGGCTCCGGCAAGACCCTCTCCTTCGGTCTGCCGACCCTGGCCACGCTGTCCGGCGGCCGCACCGAGAAGCACAAGCCCCGCGCTGTCATCCTCACCCCGACCCGCGAGCTGGCCATGCAGGTCGCCGACGCGCTCCAGCCGTACGGCGACGTCCTCGGCCTGAAGATGAAGGTCGTCTGCGGCGGCACCTCGATGGGCAACCAGATCTACGCCCTGGAGCGCGGCGTCGACGTCCTGGTCGCCACCCCGGGCCGGCTGCGCGACATCATCAACCGCGGCGCCTGCTCCCTGGAGAACGTGCAGATCGCGGTCCTCGACGAGGCCGACCAGATGTCCGACCTGGGCTTCCTGCCCGAGGTCACCGAGCTGCTCGACCAGGTCCCGGCCGGCGGCCAGCGGATGCTCTTCTCGGCCACGATGGAGAACGAGATCTCCACGCTGGTCAAGCGCTACCTGACCGACCCGGTCACGCACGAGGTCGACAGCGCCCAGGGCAACGTGACGACCATGTCGCACCACATCCTGGTCGTGAAGCCCAAGGACAAGGCGCCGGTCACCGCCGCGATCGCCGCGCGCAAGGGCCGCACGATCATCTTCGTCCGCACCCAGCTCGGCGCCGACCGCATCGCCGAACAGCTCTGCGACGCCGGTGTGAAGGCCGACGCGCTGCACGGCGGCATGACGCAGGGCGCGCGTACCCGGGTGCTGGAGGACTTCAAGAAGGGCTACGTCAACGCGCTCGTCGCCACCGACGTCGCCGCCCGCGGCATCCACGTCGACGGCATCGACCTGGTCCTGAACGTGGACCCGGCCGGCGACCACAAGGACTACCTGCACCGCGCCGGCCGCACCGCCCGCGCGGGCCGCACCGGCACGGTCGTCTCGCTGTCCCTGCCGCACCAGCGCCGCCAGATCTTCCGGCTGATGGAGGACGCGGGCGTCGATGCCACGCGCCACATCATCCAGGGCGGCGCCGCCTTCGACCCCGAGGTGGCCGAGATCACCGGCGCCCGGTCGATGACCGAGGTGCAGGCCGAGTCGGCGGGCAACGCGGCGCAGCAGGCCGAGCGCGAGGTCGGCCAGCTCACCAAGGAGCTGGAGCGGGCCCAGCGCCGTGCCACCGAGCTGCGCGAGGAGGCCGACCGCCTGGTCGCCAGGGCCGCGCGGGAGCGCGGCGAGGACCCGGAGACGGTGCTGGCCGAGGTGGCCGCCGCGTCGTCCGAGGCCGAGGTCTCGCTGCCCGAGCAGCCCGGCGCCCGGGACGTGGAGAAGACGGAGCGCACCGGCGGCGGCAACGACCGCGAGCGCTCGTACGAGCGTCGCGACGACCGTGGCGGCTTCCGCCGTGACGACCGCGGTGACCGTGGCGACCGTGGCGGGCGTTCGTTCGAGCGCCGTGACGACCGGCGTGACGACCGCGGTGGCCGTTCCTTCGAGCGTCGCGACGACCGCGGTGACCGCGGTGGCCGCTCGTTCGAGCGTCGCGACGACCGTGGCGGCTTCCGCCGTGACGACCGCGGTGACCGTGGCGACCGTGGCGGGCGTTCGTTCGAGCGCCGTGACGACCGCGGCGGGCGTTCGTTCGAGCGCCGCGACGACCGGCGTGACGACCGCGGTGGCCGTTCCTTCGAGCGTCGCGACGACCGCGGTGACCGTGGTGACCGTGGTGGGCGTTCGTTCGACCGGCGTGACGACCGCGGTGGCCGCCCGTTCGAGCGCCGCGACGACCGTGGCGGCTTCCGCCGGGACGACCGCGGCGAGCGCGGCGGACACCGGGGCAGCGACCGTCCGTTCAACCGCGACCGCCAGGGCGACCGCCCCGGCTTCCGCTCCGGCGGTCACGACCGTCCGAACGGCCGCCGTGACGACCACCGCGGTTCGTCCTTCGGCCGCCGTGACGACAAGCCGCGCTGGAAGCGCAACGGCTGACGCCTGAACAGCTGAGACGCGCCGTGGCCTCCGCCCCACCGGGTGGAGGCCACGGCGCTTCGCGTTGCGGTCCGGTTTCGGCCATGGAGTGACGCATGTCACGCCCACCGCGAGGGAATTGCTGGGGGCATGACAGATGACGCCAAGGCGAGTGGGCTGTCGGACGAGGAACGGCTGGCCCAGCTCGGCTACACCCAGGTTCTGGCCCGCCGCATGTCGGCGTTCTCCAACTACGCGGTCTCCTTCACGATCATCTCGGTCCTGTCGGGCTGCCTGACCCTCTACCTCTTCGGCATGAACACGGGCGGCCCCGCCGTCATCACGTGGGGCTGGGTCGCCGTCGGCCTGATGACGCTCTTCGTCGGGCTGGCGATGGCCGAGATCTGCTCGGCGTACCCGACCTCGGCGGGCCTGTACTTCTGGGCGCACCGCCTGGCACCCCCGCGCACGGCGGCGGCCTGGGCCTGGTTCACGGGCTGGTTCAACGTGCTGGGCCAGGTCGCGGTCACCGCCGGCATCGACTTCGGCGCCGCGTCCTTCCTCGGCGCCTATCTGAACCTGCAGTTCGACTTCGAGGTGACGCCGGGCCGCACGATCCTGCTCTTCGCGGCCATCCTGATCCTGCACGGCCTGCTGAACACCTTCGGCGTCCGCATCGTCGGCCTGCTGAACAGCGTGAGCGTGTGGTGGCACGTCCTCGGCGTCGCGGTCATCGTCGGCGCGCTGACCTTCGCGCCCGACCACCACCAGTCGGCGTCCTTCGTCTTCGGCGAGTTCGTGAACAACACGGGCTGGAGCAGCGGGGCGTACGTCGTCCTCATCGGTCTCCTGATGGCCCAGTACACCTTCACCGGCTACGACGCCTCCGCCCACATGACCGAGGAGACGCACGACGCGTCCACGGCCGGCCCGAAGGGCATCGTCCGCTCCATCTGGACCTCCTGGATCGCGGGCTTCGTCCTCCTCCTCGGCTTCACCTTCGCCATCCAGTCCTACGACGGCGCCCTGACGTCCCCGACCGGTGCGCCGCCCGCCCAGATCCTGCTGGATGCGCTGGGCGCCACGGCGGGCAAACTCCTCCTCCTCGTCGTCATCGGTGCGCAGCTCTTCTGCGGGATGGCGTCGGTGACGGCCAACAGCCGCATGATCTACGCCTTCTCCCGGGACGGCGCGCTGCCCTGGTCCCACGTCTGGCACTCGGTGAACCCGCGCACCCGCACCCCGGTCGCGGCGGTCTGGCTGGCGGCCCTGGCCGCGCTGGTCCTGGGCCTCCCGTACCTGATCAACGTCACGGCATACGCGGCGGTGACGTCGATCGCGGTCATCGGCCTCTACATCGCCTACGTCATCCCGACCCTGCTGCGCGTCCGCAAGGGCGCCGCCTTCGAACGCGGGCCGTGGCACCTGGGCCGCTGGTCGCAGCCGGTGGGGGTGGTCGCGGTGACGTGGGTCGTCGTCATCACGGTCCTGTTCATGCTGCCCCAGGTCTCCCCGGTCACCTGGGAGACCTTCAACTACGCACCCGTCGCCGTCCTGGTCGTCCTGGGCTTCGCCGCCACCTGGTGGCTGGCCTCGGCCCGGCACTGGTTCCTCAACCCCGACCACGAACGCACCCGCGCCCGCGCCGCTGCCCGGGCGGGCACCCCCGAGCCGGTGGACCCGTAGCCCCGGGCCCCCACCCCCTCCGACGCGGCCGTGACCCCGATACCCGATCGGCGTCCCGGCGGCGTCGGGCTATGCTCGGTGTGGCAACATCACGCAACACACCGTCTGGGCCCTTAGCTCAATTGGCAGAGCAGTGGACTTTTAATCCATTGGTTGTGGGTTCGAGTCCCACAGGGCCTACCCGCCGGACCCCAGCTCACCGCAGGAACGAGCTGGGGTCCTGTCCGTCCCGCGAGCTCCGTACCTGCCGCGCGGCGGCCCGCTCCAGTTCCGTGACGGTGCCCGACATGATCGTCCGGACGTGCTCGGTGATGTGCTCCACGGGCCAGTCCCACCAGGCCACCGCGAGCAGCCGCGCGATGTCCTGCTCCTCGTGGCGCGTGCGGATCAGGCGGGCCGGGTTGCCGCCGACGATGCCGTAGTCGGGCACGTCGCTCGTCACCACGGCCCCGGTGGCGATGATCGCGCCGTGGCCGATGCGGACGCCGGGCATCACGGTGGCGCCGTTGCCGAACCAGACGTCGTTGCCCACCACCGTGTCCCCGGGGTTCGGCAGGCCGGTGAGCAGATCGAAGTGCTCGGCCCAGGAGCCGCCCATGGTGGGGAAGGGGAAGGTGGACGGGCCGTCCATGCGGTGGTTGGCGCCGTTCATGAGGAAGCGGGTGCCGGTCCCCAGGGCGCAGAACTTCCCGATCACCAGCTTCTCGGGCCCGTAGTGGTACAGCACGTTGCGGGTCTCGAAGGCGGTCGCGTCGTCCGGATCGTCGTAGTAGGAGAACTCGCCGACCTCGATCAGCGGGGACCTTACCAGGGGCTTGAGCAGCACGACCCGGGGTTGTTCGGGCATCGGGTGGAGCACGGTGGGATCGGCGGGGAGCGCGGGCATCGGCAAGGCGGATCCTCTCGGCGGATCACTAGTGCGACAGGTGTAGCGTTAAGAGGGTCGCACGGCGCATCTCCATCGATCAACCGGACAGTGGACCCCCGATGACAGACCCGGCAGACCCGGCAGACACGACGGCCACGACGCCTGAGCGGCGTCCGGGTGGGCGTACCGCCCGTGTCCGTGCCCAGGTCCTCGACGCGGTGCGCGCCGAACTCGCCGAGGCCGGGCACGAAGGGCTCACCGTGGAGGGGGTCGCCGCCCGCGCGGGGGTCCACCGCACCACGGTCTACCGGCGTTGGCGCGACGTAGGCGGGCTGCTGGTCGACGTCATCGACGCCGCCGGCGAGACGGACTGGCAGCCGCCGGACACCGGCTCCCTGCGCGGCGATCTGACCGCGCTCAACCGGGAGATCCAGGAGTCCCTCGTCGTACGGCCGTCCTTCGCCGTCGCCCTGATGGCCGCGTCGTTCCACTCCGAGCAGGCCGCGCGGGCCCAGACGCGCCTGTGGGCGGACCGGTACGCCCAGTGCGAGGTCCTCGTGGAACGCGCCGTCGAGCGCGGCGAACTCCCCGCGCGGGACGTGGACGCCCGCGGCCTGCTGATCGCCGCCACGGCGCCGCTCTACCACCAACTGGTGCTCCTGCGCGCCGATCCCGACCCGCGCCTGCCGGAACGGGCGGCGCGGGCCGCGGTGCTGGCGGCCGCCGCGGGCGCCTTCTCCGTTACCCGGGCAGAGGGTGCGTGACCTCGGGCCCCCGTTGGACCGGCGGGTAGTGTGCTCCGGCATGAGCACAACTCCGCGCGGTGCGGGCGGGATTGCCCTCCGGCCCCGTCGAGTGACCCCGCGCCGCCTCGGTGCCGCCGCCGCGGTCTACGGCGTGTTCGTCGCGGGCTGGTACCTGGGGCAGCCCGTGACGCCGGAGTGCCAGGCCGACCGGGCCGCGATCGACCGGGCCGCCGAGCGGTACCGGACCCAGCCGTCCCCCACGCCCGCACCCATCGTGGGTCCGGCCTCCGAGTCGCTGGTGGTGGGCAACGACAACGTGATGTCCCTGACGTATACGTCCTACGCCGTGGCCTGCACGAACGACATGAGTGAACGGCCCCGTCTCGGCGCGTGGTCCGAGGGCGACTGGCCGTAGGGCCGGATGCCCGCCTGGATCACCCCGCGCCGCCTCGGCGTCGTCACCTTCCTGTACGCCGTGTTCCTGGCCGGGTGGTGGCTCGGTCAGCCGGTGCGGTCCGACGGCTGCCTGGAGGAGGGGCCCGCCGCCGCGTCGGACGATCGCCCCGCCCCGGTGGAACCGGCCGACCCCGGCCGCTACTTCGAGAACCTCGGCCTCGACTTCGGCCTCCTCGACTGGGCCGACGACCTGGACGGCCGCCGCGACGGCGAGTACGGCCCCGGCGACCAGGAGTACGAGGCGCGGTACGGCTCCGGGACGTACCCCACGTCCGGCGCGGACCACACGTTCTGCTCCTCCACGAAGCGCGCCCGCCTGCTCGCGTGGGTCAACGGCGACTGGGGCTGAACCGGCCGCCGGACCGGCGCAGTGCCGTGACCATCCAGGGCTGGAAGGGCAGATGACCCGGGATCACCTGCCAGTCGTTGACCGCCCAGACCAGGCGCCAGTACCGCTCGACGAGCGGGTCGTGGCCCGCCTCGAAACGCCCCGCCATCCACTCCCGCAGCTCCGGCCCGTCGGCGCGGCCGAGTACGGCGGCGAAGCGCTCCGCGACGGCGTCGACCACCGATCCGGCGTCGGCGGCCGCCGGATCGATGCCCGCCTCCCTCGCGTCGGCGACGGCCCCTCTGACGAAGGGGACGAGCTCGGCCGCCTGCTCGGAGGCCACCCCCGGCAGCGCGTCCTCGTCGGCGGGCGGGAACGCCGCGTCCGCGATGCGCGCGCGGAAGTCGTCGTCGGCGATGAGTTCGGCCAGCTCCACCCATGCGGCGAGCCGGGCGTCGGAGGGCTCGTCGGGAAGGTCGGGCAGAGCCGTACGCAGGACGGCGGCAGCGTCGCGGGACCGGGGCGTGTCGGCGCCGAGGCCGGCGATGAAGTCGGCCACCAGGTGCCGTCGTTCGTCGGCGGTGAGCCGGGTGAGCCGGTGCATGAGAACGGTCTCCTCGGGACTGGGGTCGCGCCGGGCGACGAGCCGCAGCATGCTGTGGCGCAGCCGCAGGGCGCGGATCTGGAGGGCGGTGGCGTCGGCGTGCGCGGCGGCGACCTCGGCGACGGAGAGGCCGCCGTTCAGGACGCGGCGGACCGTGGCGAGGTCGACGTCCAGCTCCCGCAGGACGCCGATGAGGTGAAGCCGGTCGAGGGCCGCGTCGTCGTAGCGGCGGTATCCGGCCGGGGTGCGGTCCGTGGGCGGCAGCAGTCCGGTGTCCGAGTAGAACCGGATCGTCCGGACGGGAACGCCGGTACGGGCCGACAGCTCACCGATCGAGTACCTCGCGTGCAGGGGCGTCGCGCCGTTCATGGGGCACACTCTCCGGTCTCCAGCCACTGGAGAGTCAAGGCGCTCGGGGCGCCCGCGACTTTCTACGCGGCCCGGTCGCCGAGCCAGGCCAGCGTGGCCACCGTCAGCGCGCTCACACCCGTGTCCAGGGTCGGCTGGATCACCGGCGCGAACGCGGCGCTGTGGTTGACCGGGATGTCCCGGGCCACGGTCCCGTTCCTGGCGGCCTCGGCGTAGCGGTCCGGGTCGGTGCCGCCGATCGCCCAGTACGTGAACGGCACCCCGAAGGCCTGCGGGATCTCGCTCATGTCCTCGCTGGCGGTCTGCAGGTCCACGGTGTGGGCGTCGTCGCCGAAGTACCCGGCGAACGCCTCCGCGACCCGCCGGGTCGGCTCCTCGTCGTTGACGGTGGGCGGGAAGGACGAGAGCCGCTCGAACTCGGGTTCCTCGGGGGAGCGGGACGCCTCGCACTCGGCCCGGACGATGCGCTTGACCGCGTCCAGGACCTGGGTGCGGGTGGCGTCGTCGTACGTGCGGACGTTGATCTCGAGGACGGCCCGGTCGGGGATGACGTTGGGGCCGCTGCCCGCGTGGATGCTGCCCACGGTCACCACGGCGGGCGTGGTGGCGGCCAGTTCCCGGGAGACGACGGTCTGGAGGCGTACGACGATCGAGGCCGCGATCACCACGGGGTCGACCGACGCCTGGGGCGCCGAGCCGTGCGCGCCCCGGCCGTGGACGGTGACGCGGAAGCTGTCCGCGGCGGACAGGAAGGAGCCCGCACGGGTGCCGACGTAACCGGCGGGGTACGGCAGGACGTGCTGGGCGAGCACCACCTCGGGGCGGGGCGACGTGTCGGTGAGTCCGTCCTCGACCATGGCCGCGGCCCCCGCGCCGTTCTCCTCCGAGGGCTGGAAGAGCGCCACGAAGGTCCCACGCCAGGCGTCCCGGTGCTCGGCCATCAGCCGCGCGCACCCGATCAGGCAGGTCACATGCACGTCGTGGCCGCAGGCGTGCATCACCGGCTGTTCCCGGGCGTCCTCGTCGGTCACCGTCTCGGTGGAGGCGTACGGGAGACCGGTCCGCTCCCGCACCGGGAGGGCGTCCATGTCGGCGCGGGCCATGACGACCGGGCCGTCCCCGTTCGCGAGGACCCCGATCACGCCGGTGCCGCCGACGCCCTCGGTGACGTCGTAGCCGCTCTGCCGCAGGGCGTCCGCCGCCTTCTTCGCCGTACGGTGCTCGCGCAGGCCGAGTTCGGGGTGCCGGTGCAGGTCCCGGTAGAGGTCCTCCAGGCCGGGACGGACGGCGTCGAGGCCGGCCAGGACGGCCCGGGCGGTGCCACTCATCGAAGCTGCTCCATGCCATCGAGGCTACTGACGGTCCCGGGTTCGGCCACCGGACGGACGCGTCTCGGGGGGTTCGGGCGCGTTGAGGCCGAAGTGCAGTCCGAGCATGCGGATCAGGAAGCAGACCGCCGCCGCCCCGAGCGCCGCCGGGAGGCCGTACAGCCCCGCCTCGGTGGTCGCGACCGTCACCGCCGCGCCCGCCAGGGCGGGGAGGGCGTACAGGCCGGTGCGCAGCACCGTCGGGATCCGGCCGACGAGGAGGTCGCGGATCGTCCCTCCGCCCACCGCGGTGATCACGCCCAGCAGCATCGCGGGTACGACGCCCAGCCCGGCGTCCAGGGCCTTGCTCGCGCCGATCACCGCGAAGGTGCTCAGACCGACCGCGTCGAGCACGGTGATGGCCGGTTCGAGTCGGCGCAGGTGCCTGCTGACGGCGAAGGCGATCAGGCCACCCACGGCGGCCAGCGTGTAGTAACGCCAGTCGAGGAGCGTGGCGGGCGGCAGCGAGTCGATCAGGACATCACGGATGAATCCGCCACCCAGCGCGGTGATCATCCCGAGCACCACCACGCCGACCACGTCCAGCCGCGCGGCACGCACCGCGGTCAGTGCCCCGTTCAGCCCGAACGCGAACGTGCCGGTGAGATCCAGCGCGAGCAGCGGCGCGGGTTCGGTGCTCATGCGGCGCCGGGTACCCCGGTGCCGGGTCGGTCAGCCGGAGGGGCTCGTCCCCGTCGGCCGCGGCGTCCGCGCCACGCCGAAGGACCCCTCGCCGGCCATGTCCGACAATGGCGGCACTCCACGCCCAGCCCGTCCGTCCGTCCGTCCGTACACCGGAGTGCCGCCCATGCCCCTCCCCCACGTCCTCCTCTCCGCCGCCGTCTCCCTGGACGGCTACCTGGACGACACCGGCCCAGACCGGCTCCTCCTGTCGAGCCCCGCCGACTTCGACCGGGTCGACGAGGTGCGGGCCTCCGTGGACGCGATCCTGGTCGGGGCCGGGACGATCCGGGCCGACAATCCGCGGCTGCTGGTGAACTCGGCCGAGCGGCGGGCGGCCCGCACCGCGGCCGGAAGGGCGGAGTACCCGCTCAAGGTCACCGTCAGCGGCGGCGGCGAGCTGGACCCGGCGGCGCGGTTCTGGCACACGGGCGGGGAGAAGCTGCTGCTGACCACGGACGACGGTGCCCGGCGGGCCCGCGCGCTCGGGATCGGTGCCGATGTCGTGCCGCTGGGCCCGGTGCTCGACTGGCGTGCGGCGCTGGAGTACCTGCACGACCGGCGCGGGGTGCGGCGGCTCATGGTCGAAGGGGGCGGGACCGTGCACACCCAGCTGCTCCAGCAGGAGCTCGCCGACGAGCTGCACCTCGTCCTCGCGCCCCTCCTGGTCGGGGACCCCGCCGCGCCCCGGCTGTTCGGACCCGGCGCCTACCGGGGCGGGCGGCTCGCGCTGGTCGAGACGCGGCGGATCGAGGACGTCGTACTGATGCGGTACCGGCCCACCGCCCCCGGCACCGGCGACCGGGTCGCCGCCGCCGACCGGCACTGGCTGGCGCTCGCCTGCGAGCTGGCCGAGCTGTGTCCGCCGTCGGACACCGCCTTCAGCGTGGGGGCGGTCGTGGTCGCCGCCGACGGGAGCGAGCTGGCGCGGGGGTACTCCCGGGAGGGCGGTGATCCGGTCGTGCACGCCGAGGAGGCCGCGCTCGCCAAGGTCGGTCCCGCCGACCGGCGGCTCGCGGGCGCCACCGTGTACAGCAGCCTGGAGCCCTGTGCCCGCCGCGCCTCCCGGCCCGCCCCCTGCGCCCGGCTGATCCTCGACGCCGGGGTGCGCCGGGTCGTCACGGCCTGGCGGGAGCCGGACACCTTCGTGGCGGGGGCGGACGGGAGCGGGGTGCTCGCCGCGGGGGGAGCCGCCGTCGTCGTACTGGCCGAGTACGCGGAGCGGGCGAAGGCGCCGAACCGCCATCTGGAGGGGTAGGGAGCCGGGCGGGAGACACCGATGTGCATTCCGGTCCCCGGATGACGTACAGTGGTGAACACAACGACGCGGGGTGGAGCAGCTCGGTAGCTCGCTGGGCTCATAACCCAGAGGTCGCAGGTTCAAATCCTGTCCCCGCTACTGAAGGCCGAGGGCCGGAATCCGAAAGGGTTCCGGCCCTCGGTGCGTCTCACCATGGCGCTCCGTGTCATCCGGTCGGCCCCTCACCGCTCGCCGCCCGCCCCCGCTCCCGGAAACCTGGAGACCGGGACGGCAAGCGGCGCGGACGTGCGGGGCGGCGGGAGACGAGTGGTGCGGCCAGGTGACGTGGACGACGAGGGAGCGTACGCCAGAGCCGGCGGCCGGCTCCCCGGCGATCCCGTGCCCGACCCGGGCCTCGGCGACGAGCCGCGGCCCCTCACGGCCCCGGCCCCACCGCCGCGCCGGCGGACCGGGTACGGGCGCACCTTCGTGCACGCGCTCCCCGTGCTGCTGATCGTCGTCGCCATCCTGTACGACATCTTCACCCCGAGGTACTTCACCGCCGGTCCCCTCTACACGGCCGCGCCCCTGATCGCCGCCCCCCTCTACTCACGGCGCGGCACGGCGCTCACCGGCGTCGCCGTGGTCGCCGCGGTCATCGGGCTGCAACTCGGCAAGGGCGTCATCCACTACGTCGACTCCCTCACCGAGCTGATCACCATCGCGACGGTCGCCGCGCTCGCCGTCCTCGTGAACGGCATGGTCCGGCGCAGCAGCGAGCGCCTCGTCTCCGTCCGCGAGATCGCCGAGGCCGCCCAGCGCGCCGTGCTGCCCCAGCCCGCCGAGCGGATCGCGGGCTTCGAGGTCGCCGTCTGCTACGAGGCCGCGCAGGCGGACGCCTTCATCGGCGGCGACCTGTACGCGGTGCAGGACAGCGCCCGCGGTGTCCGGCTCATCGTCGGGGACGTGCGCGGCAAGGGCATGGGCGCGGTGGCCGCCGTCGCCGTCGTGATCGGTGCCTTCCGGGAGGCCGCCGAGCAGGAGGCGACCCTGGAGGCGGTGGCGCAGCGGCTGGAGCGGGCGCTGGCGCGCGAGGGCACCCGGCGCGACGGACTGGACGCCTTCGAGGGCTTCACCACCGCCGTACTCGCCGAAGTCCCGCACGGCGGGGGGACGGTCCGCATCGTCAACCGCGGTCATCCGCCGCCCCTGCTGCTCTACGCCGACGGCACCCTCGGCCCGCTGCCCGCCCGCGAGCCGGCGCTGCCGCTCGGCATGGGAGAGCTGGGCGTGTGGCCCGACCGGGCGGAGGAGGTGGCCTTTCCCGGCGGGGCCACGCTGCTGCTCTACACCGACGGACTGACCGAAGCCCGGGACGCGCAGGGCGAGTTCTACGATCCGCAGGCCCGGCTGGCCGGCCGGGTCTTCCGGCATCCGGCGACCCTGCTCGACACCCTCGCCGAGGAGGTGCGCAGGCACTCCGGGGGCGGCATGGCGGACGACATGGCGCTGCTCGCCGTACGGAGGCCCCGGCGCGGTGATCATGATCATTGTCACGAGCCGTGACAGTGCGAACCCCCTCCGCATAACAACTGATGCACCGTCAGAACAACGTGGCGTGAAAGGGAATACTGAGACGGGGTCAACTCGCCCGGTTTTCACCGATCGTGAGGCGTACGTCCCGGCCGTTTCCGTTAACGATCAAGAGGAACGGCTTGGAAACAGAGCCCCGCGTCTATTAACGTTCGATAACGCAGCGCGGTCGTCCCAGCCGTCACAGAAGGCGGCTCCGTGCGCACGCGCCGAATCCCGCAAGGGAACCGGGGAACCACCACATTGGGGTGAATCGGGCGTATGTCGCCGTGTCCGCACGGTCGGCGCACACCCGTAGGAGACCTTCCTGCTCCGAACCCGTCAGCTAACCCGGTAGGCGGAAGGAAGGAAAGGAGTACGCCCACGTGGCGTCCAACCGGCCTGCCCCCGAGGCCCCGTTCGTGCCCGCCGGGCACGACACCGACACCTTCGGCTACGACGCCCCCCGCGCCGAAGAGGGTCCCTGGGAGGAGTGGAATCCCACCGCGGAATCCATCCGCCCCGTACGCGGCCGGCACCGCGTCGCCAAGCAGCGCGGCGGGCTCGCCCGCAGCTCCACCGTCCTCGGCGTCGGGGTCATAGCCGCCGTCGGCGCGGGCGGTATGGCCAGCGCGCAGACCGGCAAGCCGCCGGTGTCCATCGCCATGCCGGACCTGCCGAACGTCGGCTCGCTCCTGCCCGGAGACGACGAGGCGTCGGAGCCCGAGGGTTCCGTCACCCCGCTCAGCGGCGTCACCCAGGCCGTCGCCGCCGACAGCGCGGAGGGCGCCGGCGCCGCCGACGCCGGTGAGTCGCTGCGGGCCCGGATCATGGCGCAGGCCGAGCAGCAGCAGGCGCAGGTCGAGACGAAGGCCGCCGCCGAGGCACGGGCCGCCGCCGAGAAGAAGGCCGCGGAAGCCGCCGCCAAGGCGGAGAAGGAAGCCCAGGAGAAGGCCGCCGCCGCCAAGAAGAAGGCGGAGGAGGAGGCCGCGAAGAAGGCCGAGGCCGAGCGGCTCGCGAAGCTGGCCAAGCAGTACACGCTGCCGACCTCCTCGTACACGATCTCCTCCACGTTCAACCAGGCCGGCTCGCTGTGGGCCTCCGGCCACCACACCGGCCTCGACTTCGCCGCCCCCACGGGCACGCTGCTCAAGGCGGTGCACAGCGGCACGATCACGTCGGCCGGCTGGGACGGCTCGTACGGCTACAAGACCGTGCTCACCCTCGACGACGGCACCGAACTCTGGTACGCGCACCAGTCGTCCATCAACGTCAGCGTCGGCCAGAAGGTCACCACCGGTGACGTCATCGGCCGCGTCGGCGCCACCGGCAACGTCACCGGCGCCCACCTCCACCTGGAGGTCCACACCGCCGGCGGCTCGGGCATCGACCCGATGGCCTGGCTCCAGAGCAAGGGGCTCACGCCCTGATCCGCTCCGCCCCCTGATCCATCCCGCTGATCCTCCGGCGGTCCTGACGGCAACCCCCCGACGTCAGGACTGCCGGTTTGCGGGATTTTTGCGTGTATGCCGGAATGGCCTGCCGCGGTGCGGTCGTTGACGCCTTACATGACTTCTCTGCGCACACTCGGTTCCTCCGACCTCAAGGTCTTCCCCCTCGCCCTGGGCGGCAACGTCTTCGGCTGGACCGCCGACCGGGACCGGTCCTTCGCCGTCCTGGACGCCTACACGGCGGCCGGAGGCAATTTCGTCGACACCGCCGACTCCTACTCCGCCTGGGTCGACGGCAACAGCGGCGGCGAGTCCGAGACCGTCCTCGGCCAGTGGTTCGCGGCCCGCGGCAACCGTGACGACGTCGTCCTCGCCACCAAGGTCAGCCAGCACCCCGAGTACCCGGGGCTGTCCGCCGCGAACATCAAGGCCGCGGCCGACGCCTCGCTGCGCCGCCTGGGCACCGACCACATCGACCTCTACTACACCCACTTCGACAAGCCCGAGGTGCCGGTCGAGGAGATCATCGGCGCGCTCGACGAGCTGGTGAAGGCCGGCAAGGTGCGGCACATCGCCGCCTCCAACATCTCCGCCGAGCGGCTCGCGGCGTCCCTGGAGTTCTCCGACCGCGAGGGCCTCGCCCGGTACGTCGCCCTCCAGCCGCACTACAACCTGGTCTCCCGCGACACCTACGAGGGCGAGCTGCGCGACCTCGCCGAGCAGGCCGGTCTCGCCGCCGTGCCGTACTACGCCCTCGCGGCCGGCTTCCTCACCGGCAAGTACCGGCCGGGCACCGCCGTGGACAGCCCGCGGGCGGGCGGTGCGGCCAAGCACCTGGAGACCGAACGGGGGCGCCGGGTGCTGGCCGCCCTGGACGAGATCGCCGAGGCCCACGACGCTCCCGTCGCCACGGTGGCGCTCGCCTGGCTGGCCGCCCAGCCGACGGTGGCGGCGCCGATCGCGTCCGCGCGCACGGTGGAGCAGCTGCCGGCCCTGCTGGGCGTGGCCGAGCTGAGCCTGACGGAGGACGAGGTCGGGCGGCTGACGCGGGCGTCCGCCTGAGCGGACGGACGGCGCGGACCTACGGCCGGTGCGGGCCGGGTGGCGCGTACGGGGCGTACGGGGGGTGCGGCCCGTACGGGACGAGAGGCGCCTGCGGTCCGTAGGGGGTGTGGGGCGGGTACGGGATGTGCGGGGCGTACGGAGCGGGCGCGGTCCGGGGGGCGTACCCGGGGTGCCCCCCGCCGTACGGGTACACCCACGGCGGCACCGGTCGCGGCACGGGCGGCGGCGGGGCCGTGGCCCGGGCCGCGTAGTCCAGCGCCGGGCGGGCCACGTCCCGCAGGTGCCACAGGGCCTCCAGCAGCGCCCGCTCCCGCACGGTGAAGTCGGCGCCCGCCCTGCCCCGGCGCCCGCGCTGCCTGAGGAACGCCACCGAGGTCGCGCAGGCCTCGTACCGCGCCACCGCCCGCGCTCCTTCCTTCCCGGCGTGCCGGCGGGCGTACTGCCGGGCGATCCGGCGGGCCCGCATCGAGCCGAGCGCGTACGGCTCCGCGGGCGTGAGCCATCCGGCGACGACGTACGCGGGCAGTTCCGCCCGTACGGTGCGCAGTTCGCGCTGCCTGGTCCAGATCACCAGCCAGGTCAGCAGGCCGAAGGACGGCACCATGAACGCCGCGTACACGGCGAAGAAGCCGTACTCCCCGAAGGCGGCCGAGCCGTTCCACAGGGCGTGCATGCCCATCGCCAGCAGCAGCCCGGCCAGGGGGAGCAGGGACCGGCGCAGGCGGTGCCGGCCCGCCGAGAGCGCGGCGATGCCGAAGCCGATGCCGGTGAGGACGGTGAACAGGGGGTGCGCGAACGGCGACAGCACGACCCGCACGAAGAAGGTCGCCGCGGTGACGGAGGCGATGCCGCTGTCGCCGGTGAGCTGGTCGGTGCCGAAGGCGGTGCCCAGGTACAGGATGTTCTCGGTGAAGGCGAAGCCGGTGGCGGTGACCCCGGCGACGACGACGCCGTCGACGATGCCGGTGAAGTCCCGTCTGCGGAAGAGGAAGACCAGGAGGACGGCGGCCGCCTTGGCGGACTCCTCGACGACCGGCGCTATCACGGTGGCGCCCAGGGTGTCCGCGCCGGCCGGGTCGGCGGTCGCGGTCGCTATCCAGCGGGTCGCGAAGCTGTTGGCGACGATCGCTATCAGCGCCGCCGCGCAGGCCCCCCAGGCGAAGCAGAAGAGCAGGTTCCGCCAGGGGCCGGGGTCCACCCGGTCCAGCCAGCGGAACGCGGCTATGAGCAGCGGCACGGGCAGTACCGCCAGGCCCAGTCCCACCAGGAAGCCCTGCGTGCCGGTCTGTTCGCGCACCAGGGCCAGGATCACCAGCCCGGAGAGCGCGAGCAGGGTGATCAGCGCGCCGTAACGGACCCAGGTGCGCTGCCACCAGTGCGTATGCCGGTGCGCACGGGTCGGGTGCGGGGGACAGGTGGCCACGGCATGGACCCTAACCGGTGGGGGGCAGCTCCTTGTGCTGTACGCGACGGAAGAGCAGGTCGTTCACCACATGTCCCTTGTCCAGTCCCTGGCCCTCGAAACGGGTCAGCGGCCGGTGTTCGGGACGTGGCGCGAATCCACCGCCGGGCACGGTGTTCTCGAAGCCGGGGTGCGCGGTGAGCACCTCGAGCATCTGCTCGGCGTACGGCTCCCAGTCGGTGGCGCAGTGCACGACGGCCCCGGGGGCGAGCCGGGCGGCGGCCAGGGACAGGAACTCCGGCTGGATCAGCCGCCGCTTGTGGTGCCGCTTCTTGGGCCACGGGTCGGGGAAGTAGACGCGCAGCCCGGCGAGGGAGTCGGGGGCGAGCATCTCGCGCAGCAGGATGATCGCGTCGCCGTTGCCCACCCGGATGTTGGACAGCCCCTTCCGCTCCGCGAGACCGAGCAGGTTTCCCTGGCCGGGGGTGTGGACGTCGACGGCGAGGATGTTGGTGCCCGGGTCGTCGGCGGCCATCCGGGCGGTGGCCTCGCCCATGCCGAAGCCGATCTCCAGGACCACGGGGCGGTCGTTGCCGAAGAGTTCGGCGAGGTCGATGAGTCGCTGTCCGTCGATGTCCAGCCCCCACACGGGCCACAGCCGTTGCAACGCGTCCGCCTGCCCGGTGGTCACCCGGCTCCGCCGGGGCTGGAAACTCCGGATCCGCCGCTCGAAGTGCGACCCGGCGGGATCGGCCTTCGGGCCGTCGGGGAAACGGGGCTCGCCCTTGGCGCGGACGTGGCGCAGGGAGGTCCCGGCCGCGTGCGGGGAAGCGTCTTCGGCCTCGGGGGTGTGGTGGAAGTCAGACACAATGCGTCGATTTTAGTCCGCGCACGCGGTTGCGATGACCTATCGGGCTAGTTAGAGTCTATAACTCAAGCGATAGCATGAAGTCATTCGCCGTACCGTGGAGGAGAGACGCCGTGATTCACCACCAGATCCGCCTCGCCATGCGCCCCGACGCGCCGCAGGACAAGGTCGAGGAGGCGCTCGGGATGCTCCGCAGGATGGGGCGTGAGATCGACGCCGTCTCGTACTGGGCGGTCGGGCGGGACGTGGGCGGTGACTTCGACTACGGCGCGATGTTCGCGGTCGAGGACATCGCGGCCTACCGGGCGTACATGCTCGCTCCGCTGCACCGGCGGGTCGACGAGATCGGGCTGCCGCTGGTGCGGCACATGGTCTCGCACGACCTGACCGACGGCGAGGACCCGGCCACGGGCGAACTCATCCGGCAGATCCACGCCGAGCGCTTCGCGGGGGACCCGGCCCTGGTGGCCTTGATCGAGGGCCTCGGCTCGTACCAGGGCAGCAGCGCGCCCGGGCGGGACTAGGGAGAGGGCGCCTGAGGTGCCCTAGTCCGCCAGCATCGCCAGCGCCCGGCGTGCCACCTCCCGGCCGATGGGCAAGGACGCGGTCGCCGCGGGCGACGGCGCGTTCAGGACGTGCACCGCGTGGGCGCCCTCCTTGATCAGGAAGTCGTCCACCAGGGTGCCGTCGGCCAGCACCGCCTGCGCCCGCACCCCGGCCGGGGCGGCGACCAGGTCGCCTTCCGTCACCGCCGGCAGCAGCCTGCGGACCGCCGTCGTGAACGCGGTCCTGGACAGCGACCGCCGCAGCTCGCCCGCGCCGTACCTCCAGTGCCGCCGGGCTATCCGCCACGAACCCGGCCAGGCCAGCGTCGCGCCCAGCTCACGGGGGCGCACCACGCCCCAGCCGTAGCCCTCGCGCGCCAGTGCCGGCACCGCGTTCGGCCCGACGTGCACGCCGCCGTCGATGCCCCGGGTCAGATGCACCCCGAGGAACGGGAACGCCGGGTCCGGCACCGGGTACACCAGGCCCCGTACCAGCTCCGGTCGCGCCAGCTCGTAGTACTCGCCCCGGAAGGGGACGATCCGCATGCCGGGGTCGTCCCCGGTCAGCCGGGCGATCTCGTCGCAGTGCAACCCCCCGCAGTTGACCAGGACCCGGGCGCGGAGCACGTGCCCCGCGCGGGTGCGGACGGCGACCCCCAGACCGGGGCGCCGGTCGATGCGGTATACCTCGGCGCCGTAGCGGATCTCCGCCCCGGACGCGCGGGCGAGCTGCCGGGCCACGGCGCCGTAGTCGCAGATGCCGGTGGTGCCGACGTGTATGGCGGCCAGGCCCCGGACCTCGGGCTCGTACTCCTGGATCTGGGCGCCGCTCAGCTCGCGCACCGGTATGCCGTTCTCCCGGCCGCGCTGGACGAGGGCGTGCAGGCGGGGCAGCTCGGCGCGGTCGGTGGCCACGATCAGCTTGCCGGTGACGGCGTGGGCGATGCCGTACTCGGCGCAGAACTTGACCATCTCGGCGGCGCCCCGGACCGCGTAGCGCGCCTTCAGGGAACCCGGGCGGTAGTAGACACCGCTGTGGATGACCCCGCTGTTGCGGCCCGTCTGGTGGCGGGCGGGGCCCGGCTCCTTCTCCAGGACCGTGACGCGGGTGCCCGGGGCGGCGCGCGTGATCGCGTACGCCGTGGACAGGCCGACGATCCCGCCGCCGATCACCAGCACCTCACAGTCGAACGCCTGTTCCATGTCCCGGTCCACCTCCCGACTTCGATAGTGCACTGCGCCACTGACAATGCCTTCAAACCCGGAAGCGGGCGGTCCGTCAGGCCGGAGTCACCAGCAGGGGGCGGGCGCGCTCGCGCAGCTCCACCACGCGCGGCTCGTCGCCGTACGGCTCCAGGCGGTGCAGGAGGTCCTTCACGTACTCGGTGGTGCGGGCCGAGGAGATGCGGCCGGCCACCTCCACCGCCCGCACGCCCTGCTCGCAGGCCGCGTCCAGATTGCCCGACTCAAGCTCGGCCACCGCCGAGACGACGAGCCGGAGGCCGTGCGAGCGTACGAACTCCTCCGTCGGTTGCGACAGCGCCTGCTCGGTGAAGCGGCGGACCTGGCGTGGTGCCTTCAGGTCGCGGTAGCACTCGGCCGCGTCGGCGGCGAACCGGTCGTAGGAGTAGAAACCCAGCCACGAGGGGTCGCTGTCGCCCGGGCGGGCGCGCTCCAGCCAGCTCTCGGCGGCCTTCAGGGCGGCCCCGGCCGCCACCGCGTCGCCCGCGCGCGCGTGGGCCCGCGCCTCCACCAGCCGGAAGAAGCTCATGGTGCGGGCCGTGGCCAGGCCGCGGTTGCGTTCGAGGGCGGCCTGGGCGAGGTCCACGCCCTCGTCGCCGAAGCCGCGGTAGGTCGCCTGGAGGGACATGGAGGCCAGCACGTAGCCGCCGAGCGGGACGTCGGCCGCCGCGCGGGCCAGGCGCAGGGCCTGGATGTAGTACCGCTGGGCGGCCTCCTGCTGGCCGGTGTCGAAGGCCATCCACCCGGCCAGGCGGGTCAGTTCGGCCGAGGCGCCGAACAGGGCGCGGCCGACCTCGTCGGAGTAGGAGCCGAGGAGCAGCGGCGCCGCCTCGACGCGTAAGCACTCGGGGACCATCGACGAACGCCAGTCGCCGCCGCCGTACTTGGAGTCCCAGCGTCTGGCGTCCTCGGCGGCCTCGCGCAGCTTCTGCACGTCACTGTGGCCGACTTTGAGCGGTGCGCCGGAGCCCTCGGCCGGGCCCACCTCGCGCGCCACCGAGCTGTCGGCCGGGGTTATCAGCCATCGTGAGGCGGGCGTCGCGTAGGCGCTCACCGCGAACGACCCGGCGAGCGACTGCCAGATGCCGCCGCCGGCCCGGCGGCCGGCGAGGTCGAGACGGTACAGCTCGGTGGCGGACCTGACCGCCTGGCCGACGTCCCGGGGGAAGGCGAGGCCCACTTCGGGGGCGGGGTCCGCGTCCGCCAGGCCGATCTCGTGGAGCGGCACCGGGCGGCCGAGCTTCTGGCCGATGGCGGCGGCGATGAGGTGCGGCGCCGCGCCCTGCGGCACCATGCCCTTCGACACCCAGCGCGCCACCGACGTCTTGTCGTAGCGAAGTGTCAACCCGCGCTGGGCGCCGAGGTCGTTGACGCGCCGGGCGAGTCCTGCGTTGCTGATTCCCGCGAGGGCGAGAACGGTGCCGAGCTTTTCGTTCGGCCCGCGTTGCTCCCTGGACATGCGCCACCCCTCGACACAGACGGCTGCCGCGCTGGCATAACCACGCGGCATTCGTAAACCCAGCGTAGTTCGCCGCATCCCAGGCGTTAAGAGGCATTGTTCCGGATGGCGGGATTGTGGTCCGTACTCAAGTGCGGTGTATGTACGGTCTGTTGCCGCGTGCTCCCGATGTGTGGCCGTGCGCCCGTGCGTGCGCTCTTCTCCGGCCACGGCGGGAGCGATTCCATGGGCGATGCGTGGGTCGGCCCGCTGTACTGGATCCAGTGGGCTGGGGGACACCGCCGCCTACATCCCCGCGGGCGGCGGACCGGTCCGGGGGGCGAGTCCCGTCCCCCGGACCGCGCGCCGGCGGCATGCCGCCCAGCGGGGCGCAGGGTTTGTACGGAGCGTGTTCGGGTGCGACTGCGTGACGCCGATTTGGCTGAAAATCACCTCTGGTGATTTCGGGGTACTACCGCCCTCACCACGGCAGTTGAGGGCGCGTGGGGGAGCCAAGGGGCGCGTTGCGGGGGCGCATTCGCGTCGTCTTCACCTCCTCCCGGACGGTGTCCGAGGGGCGGTGCGAGGGAGCCGGCGTTCTCGTGTGAGTCTCCGCGAGAACGCCCGCAGGGAGCACATGCGGCTCCGCCGTCGCTCTGTGGCGCGCCCTTCATGGCAGCATGGGGAACCAGTTCGTACGGTGCACTGGTTGTCCCCAGCCTGTGGAGGCGTCGATGCGGTGGTTGGTGGGGTGGAGCAGCGCCGCCGTGGGAGCAGCCGGGATCGCCGGGGCGGCCGGTTCCGCGGGGGCCACCGGCTACGACGGCGAGACCGTGCAGCCCGTGGGCGCCCAGCCGTTGTGGGGCGACCCGGATCCCCTGTGGGCGGTCGGCGACTGGCGCCCCGACGAGGTGCGCGTCGTCAGCGCCGACCCGCAGACCCGGATCGCCGTCCTCGGCATCTGCGGCGCGAGCGACGAGCAGTTGCGGGTCGCGCTGTTCGCCGCGCGCGGGGGCGCGCTCCGGCACCTGACGGCGTGGCCCGGCAGTTACACGGCCGTCGTCCAGGTGGGGCGGCGGATCACCGTCTGCGGCGACCTCGCGGGCGCGCGGCCGGTCTTCCACACCCCCTGGGCGGGCGGCACCGCCTACGCGACCGCCGCACTGCCGCTCGCCGACCTCGTCGAGGCCAACCTCGACTTCGGCCACCTCGCCGCGCTGCTCGCCACGCCCGACGTGCCGGCCGCGCTGGACGACTCCACCCCGTACGACGGCGTGAAGCGCGTTCCGCCGGGGCATGCGCTGATCCTGCGCGCCGGGGCGCGGGAGATCGCGGGGTACGAGCCGGTGGCCTCGCTCGCCGTCGCGGCGCCCGCGGCGGACCCCGGCCGCGCGGTGGACGGCGTGCGGGACGCCCTGGTGGAGGCGGTGCGCACCCGGCTCGCCGCACCCCGGCACGTCCCCGGGGACGGCATCGACCCCGGGCCGGTCCCGGGCATGGGGCCCGCGGAGCGCCGTGCGGCGCGCGGGATGCCGGTGCCGGGGATCGGGGCCGACCTGTCCGGCGGGCCGGCCTCGGGCACGCTGGCGCTGCTGGCGGCCGGGCTGCCGGGGATGCCGGGGACCGTGCTCGGACACGGCACCGGGGCGGGGGAGCGGCTGCTGGCCGTCACCTTCAACGACCTCGCCGTCGGCGGGCAGGAACCCGAGCTGGCGCGGGCGGGCGCGCTGGCGGCCAACCCGCGGCTGCACCACGTGGTGGTCACCGGCGGCGAGGACATGCTGCCGTTCACCGCGCTCGACGGGCCGCTGACCGACGAACCGGGCTCCATCCTGGTCGCCGCCGCGCGGCACCGGGCGCGGCTGGCCGCGGGGAGCGCGGACCACTTCACCGGGTACGGGGCGCGGCAGGTCCTCGACGCGCATCCGGCGCGCCTCGCCGATCTGCTCATGGACCGCAAGCGGCGGCACCTGGTCCGGCCGGTCGCCGCGCTCGCCAAGGCCGACGGGTCGGTACTGGTTCCCGCGCGCGTGTACGCGGCGGCGCGGCGGCTGGCGCGCACGCCGTACCGGAGCGGCCTGGAGGTGCTCGCCGAGCGGCTGCTGCGCAGACGCTTCGACACGCCGGGCGACGGGGCGATGGACGCCTCGCTGGCCGCGCTGACCTGGGCCGGGGCGGGGCCGGCGGCGCGGTGGCTGACCGGAGAGGCGCTGGCTGAAGTATCGGTTCGCCTCCAGACGTCCTCGCAGCGGTCGGGGGTGGGTCCGGGGCAGCGGCCGGGGGACTTCCGGGCGCGGTCGGCGCTGGCGCGGCAGGCGGCGGAGGTGCGGGTCCTCGAGCAGGCCGCGGAGATCCGCTTCCAGCGGCTGCACACGCCGTTCCTCGACAACCAGGTCGTCCGGGCCTGCCGTGCCCTGCCGGAGGCGCTGCGGGTGCAGCCGGGGGCGCGGGCGGCGATCCTGCGGACGGTGCTGGAGGGGGCGGGGGTGAGCGAGCTGCCCAGCGGGTGGGGGGCGCCCACCCAGGCGGTGGCTGCCTCCGCCGCACGCACGGGGCTGCGGGTCGCCGCGGACTCGCTGCTGGGGCTGTTCGACACGCCGCTGCTCGCGGAGGCGGGGCTCGTGGAGGCGCGGGTCGTGCGCAAGGCGGTGCGGGCGGCGGCCGCGGGTGAGCCGCTGCCGCTGGACGGGCTGGCCGACCTCGTCTCGCTGGAGCTGTGGCTCGGCCGTCTCCTCGCCCGCCGCGGCACCTGCTGGACCGGCACCCCGGCCCGCCAACGCGCGGTACCCGCGGGCATCGCGCCGCAGCGGGGGGCGCTGGGCGGCGCCGGGACGGTCGCGCGGCGGGTCTGAGGGGTGCCTCCGGCGGTTGAGCGGGGGTGCGGGTGCCTGCGGCGCCTGTGCGGGTTCGGTGGGGGTGCGCGTAGCGCCTTGGGTTCGGTGGGTGGGTCGGGGCCGCGCCGGGGGGTGTCCGTCCTCGGAACGGCGCGGAATGGGTCGGACACAGAAGTGAACTCCGTTGACGCGCCAACCGCTGCGGGCGGACACCCCCCGACACGGCCCCTTCCCGCCGTACGCGTCTGCGGGCCGCCATCCCTGCGGGGCCCGTCCCGCCGTACGCGGCTCTCCCGCCCCAGCTGCGGGCAGTCGTGCCTCCCCCAGTGCCTGAACGGCCTGGGAGGTGCCCCCAGGCGGCACGGGTGGGCGCGGCGGCAACGCCGGGCTGCGACCCCACCCCCGCGCCCACCCCGACGCCGGGACCCATGGCAACGCGGACCCCTCTGCACACGCCCGCCGGGTAAGAGGACGACCCCCGGATCACTGATCGCCCCCGCGCCGGGTGCCCCCACCCCACCGCTACGGCGACAATGGCCCCGTGCGGTACAGAATCCTGGGCGTCACCCAGACGGAGGACCACGGCACCGTCGCGAACCCCGGCGGCCCCCGCCTGCGCGCGCTGCTCACCGCCCTCGCCCTCCGCCCCGGTGACGTCGTCACGCCCGCCACCCTGATCGACGAGGTCTGGGCGGAGGACGACCCGCCGCAGGACGCCCCCGCCGCCCTCCAGGCCCTGGTCGGCCGCCTCCGCCGTACCGTCGGCAAGGAGGCCGTCGACTCCGCCCCCGGCGGTTACCGGCTCGCGGCGACCCGCGACGACGTCGACCTGTTCGTCTTCGAGCGCCTCGTCCACCAAGGCACCACCGCCCTCGGACGCGGCGACGCCTCGACCGCCGCCCGGCACCTGGACGAGGCACTCGCCCTCTGGCGCGGCCCCGCCCTCGCCGACCTCCCCGGACATGCCGCCGGCCCCGAGGCCCTGCACCTGGAGGCGACCCGCACCCGGATCGAGGCAGGGCTGCGCCTGGGCGACGCCCACGACGCCGTACCGCGGCTGCGCGAACTGACCGCCGCCCACCCGTACGACGAACCGCTGCACGCCCTCCTCATCGGCGCCCTGCGCGCCACCGGCCGCGACGCCGACGCCCTGGCCGCCTACGAGCGCACCCGCCGCACCCTCGCCGAAGGCCTCGGCACCGAACCCGGCCCCCGGCTGCGCGCCCTGCACGCCGAACTGCTCGGCGCCCAGGGCGCGGTGACCACCTCCCAGGCACCCGAGCGGGCTCCCGACGGCCGCCGCGGCAACATCAGGCCCCGGCTGACCACCTTCGTGGGACGGGAACGCGAACTCGACGCCATCCGCTCCGAACTGCGTGCGGCCCGCCTCGTCACCCTCACCGGACCGGGCGGGTCCGGGAAGACCCGCCTCGCCGAGCAGGCCGCCGCCGGGCTCGACCAGGCGTGGCTGGTCGAACTCGCCCCGCTCGACCGCCCGGAGGCCGTGCCCGGCGCGGTCGTCAACGCCCTCGGGCTGCGCGAGACCGTGCTGATGACCGGAGACCGGCCCACCGTGCAGGACGACCCCGTCGCCCTGCTCGTCGAGTACTGCGCCCCGCGCAGCCTGCTCCTGGTCCTCGACAACTGCGAACACGTCATCGGCGCGGCGGCCCGGCTCGCCGAGACCCTGCTGACCCGCTGTCCGGGCCTCACCGTCCTCGCCACCAGCCGGGAACCCCTGGGCGTGCCCGGCGAGTCGGTCCGCCCGGTCGAGCCGCTCACCCCCGAGCAGGCGCGGCGCCTGTTCACCGCGCGCGCGAGCGCCGTACGCCCCGACGCGGACGCGGCCCTGCGTGACGAGGAGGCGGTCGCCGAGATCTGCCGGCGCCTCGACGGCCTGCCGCTGGCCATCGAACTGGCGGCCGCCCGGCTGCGGCTGCTCACCCCGCGGGAGATCGCCGACCGGCTCGACGACCGCTTCCGCCTGCTCACCTCGGGCAGCCGTACCGTCCTGCCCCGCCAGCAGACCCTCCGCGCGGTCGTCGACTGGTCCTGGGACCTCCTCGACGAGGCGGAACGCACGATGCTGCGCGAGCTGTCCGTCTTCGCGGGCGGCTGGGACCTCGCGGCCGCGGAGGCCGTGACCACCGGGCCCGCGGCGGAGCTCGTCGGGGCCCTCGTCGACAAGTCCCTGGTCGTCGCCGACCCGGGCGCCGACGGCGCCGGCATGCGCTACCGCATGCTGGAGACCATCCACGAGTACGCCGAGGAACGCGCCGCCGAGGTCCCCGGGCTGCGCGCCGCCGCCGAACGGGCCCACCGCGCGTGGGCCCGCGCCCTGGCCGAGGAGGCCGACCCGCGGCTGCGCTCGGCCGGGCAACTGCCGTACATCTCCCGCCTGGAGACCGAGCACGACAACATCCGCGCGGCCCTCGACCGCTCGCTCACCGCGGGCGAGGAGCCGGAGGCCGCCGCCCTCGCGCTCGCCATGGGGTGGTTCTGGTGGCTGCGCAACTACCGCCACGAGGGCGTCAGATGGCTGGACCGGGTGCTGCGCCTCGGAGCCGCCCTGGACGCGGGGGACGGCCGGGTGCCGGCGCCGGACGTCCTCGCCCGCCGTACGGCTGCCGCGGACCCCGTCGACGCGCTGCTGGCCCTGCCTGAGGACGGCCCGCCGCACCCGCTCGGCTCCCTGCGCATGCACGTGCGGATGATGCACATCCTCCTCACCTTCGAGACCGCGCCGAGGGAGGGGCTGCTGGACGAGCGCATGCGGCGGTACGTCCGGCGGGTGCGGGACCACTTCGCCGCGGGCGGCCCCGAAGCGGCCCGGGTGCCCGGTCTCGTGTGGCCGCTGACCGAGTTCTTCGTCAGCGACTCGGGCGACGTCCGCGGCTCCATGGACGCCTCCGTCGCCAACTGCCGTGTGTACGGGGGCGAGTGGGAGATCGCCGCGAGCCTCATGTTCCGCACCCACGCGGTGGTCGACCTCTCGGGCACCCCGGTCGGCATCGACGACGACCTCGCGGAGATGCGCGTGCTCAGCCGCCGCGTCGGCGACCGTCTGGTGGAGGCCCAGGTGTGCAGCGCCTTCGGCGAGGCCGCCATGGTGCGCGGCCGCTACGAGGAGGCCCGGGCCGAGTACGAGGAGGCCCTGCGGCTCGCCGAGGAGGTGGGCGCCTTCGCGGAGGCGCCGTTCCTCATCGCCCGGCTCGCCGAGATCGCCTACCGCGAGGGGGACCACGGCACGGCACTCGGCGTACTCGACGAGGCCGGCGCCGCGGCGGACCGGTACGGCGTCGTGGACTCCAAGGCCTTCGTCCTGATGCTGCGGGCCGGGCTCGCGGTGGTGGAGGAGGACTTCGCGCGGGCGCGCCTCCTGTGGGAGGCCGCCCGCGAGGAGTGCCTGCGTGGCACGCCGCCACCGCAGTTCCTGGCCATGCTGGGCCTGGTGGACGCGCTCGTGACGGCGGGCGAGTCCGGTCCGGGGGAGGCCTTGTCGCTGCTGGCGGGCACCATCCGGACGGCCGTCGAGGAGCGGTGCGCCGACCTGGTCGTCGCGACCCTCGTGGACAGCGCGGCGGGCCTGCTGAGCGACCTCGGCGACCAGGCCCGTGCGGTACGGCTGCTCGGGGCCGCGGGCCATTGGCGCGGCGACCGCCCGCGCCCCATGCCGGACCGCGCGCACGCCGAGCGCGCCGAGGCCGCCGCCCGCGCCGCCCTCGGCGGTGAGCGGTACGCCGTGGAACTGGCCGAGGGGGCCGTCCTCACGCCCCGCGACGTCATCGGGGAGCTGGCGGCGGTGGTGGGGCAGCCGGTCCCGCAGGCCCCTACGCGCAGGTGAAGCGGGACTGGGCCCAGTCCGCGAGGGCCACCGTGTCGAAGGGGCTGTGCGGCTCGGTCACCAGCCGCAGCGTCTCGCGCCCCGTGATGTCCAGGTGGACCGGCACCGCAGGGTCCCCACCCTTGACCATCCCCGAGTTCCACAGCCGGACGCCGTCGGCGTACACCGAGAAGTGGACCTTGCCCAGCTTCATCGTCAGGTCGTCGATGCCGGCGAGGGCGTCGTAGGACGAGCACGCGCGGTTGAGGTCGATGGTGACCGAGGAGCGTCCGTGGACGGTGACGCCGTGCGGGTACGACACGTCGTCGATCGTCAGGGCGGAGCGCTGCCACACCCAGCTGCTTCCGGCCAGCCGCATCTCGGGGCCGGTGCCGTCGCCGCTCACGTCGTACGCCAGCTCGCTCCACTGGTAGACGGTCGGGGCGGGCGGTGGCGGCGGCGGTGGTGTCGGGGTTGGGGTTGCGGTGGGAGTGGGGGTCGGGGTGGGTGTGGGGGTCGGCTTCGGCTTCGGTTTCGGGGTGGGCTCGGGAGTGGGTGTGGGGGTCGGCTTCGGGGTCGGTTTCGGCTTGGGCGCTGCCACCGGCGCGGGTGGGCGGGGCGGGTCTGTCGAGGGCGTGGGGGTGTCCGGGGCGGGCTGTGCCACCGGTGACGAGGCGGGCGGGGCGGCCTTCGGCGGCTCCTTGTCCGGGGCGTCGTTGCCGGCCAGCGCGAGGGCCAGCGCCGCCGCGGCGGCCACCGCGACCACGCCGGCCGCGATACCGGCCTTCACCGGCGCGCCCAGCCCCTCGGAGGCCGCCGCGCCGCCCCCGGCGCCCGCTCCGCCGGAGCCGCCGCCGCTCGCCGCGGCCGCGGCACCCGCCGCACCGGCGCCCGCGCCCCCGGCGATGAGGCCCGCCGCCTTCGCATACCCGGCGGCACCGAACCAGCCGATGACCGCGACGGGCACCACGGCGGGAATGCCGCTGGCGACCTCCTCGATCTGCGTCGCGGCCAGCCGGCACCTGGCGCACTCGTCCAGGTGCTTGCGCAGCCCGCGTTCGGCCCGGATGCGCAGCCTGCCGCGCGCGTAGGTGCCGAGCTGGTCGGCGTAGCGGGCGCACTCCTCGTCGGTGGCGAGGGCGTCGCTGACATGGGCCTGGAGGTAGGCCTGCTTCAGCCCCTCGCGGGCGCGGCTGGCGAGGACGCGGGTGCCGTTGGCGTCCAGCCCGAAGAGCACGGCCACCTCGCTCGGCGACTCGTCCTCGACCTCGGTGTGCCACAGCACGGCCTGCCACCGTTCCGGCAGCGAACGGAAGGCCCGCATGGCCATCGACTGCTCGGCCTCGTGCATGGCGCGGACGTCGGCGCCCAGCTCCAGGGTGTCGTCGTCCGCCTTCGTGGTGTGCGCGGCCCGCGCGGCGAACACCGCGAAGTCCTCGACGAGTTGCTCCCGTCCGGCCGACCTGGTCCAGCCGGCGGCGACGCGCCGGACCGCGGTGAGCAGGTAGGCGCGCACGGCGTACTCGGGCCCCGAACCGCCGCGCACCGCCTGGAGCATGCGGGCGAACACCTCGGCGGTGAGGTCGTCCGCGGTGTGGGCGTCGCGGCAGCAGGTGCGCGCGTACCGGCGCACCGCGTCCGCGTGGCGCCGGTACAGCTCCTCGTAGGCCGTGTCGTCGCCCGAGCGCATCCGCTCGATCAGCTCCGCGTCGGACACCGGAAGCTCCCGCGGCGGAGGCAGGACGCCACCGTCGTGCAGCTCCCGCGGCGGCGGCAGAACGCTGTCCTCGTGCAGCTCGCGCTGCGCCGGAACGCCGGTCCCCGCACGGTCCCCGTCCTCGACAGTGCCCTCGCGGCCACCGTCCTCGCCCGGCCGGTAGCCCTTCTGAGGGCCACCGGCCCGCCGGCCGTGGGCCGGGCCGCCCTGGCCCGGCACCTGCGGCGCGTCCCCGTCCCGGGTGTCGCCCGGCCCGACGTCACCGGGGCCGTTCGCCCCGTCACCGCCGAGTGCCCCGTCCCGCCCGTCAACGCTCATCGCGGAAAGCCCCCGCCAACCTGCCCAGCCCGTCCGAACACCGGGTCAGCGTGCCATATTGGCTTTTGTTCAGGACCCCCCTGTGCCGACCATCACTCGTCTGTGGGGACTTGCCGTGCGGTGGTAATGACGCTCAGCCGTTCGGGGTAAGGATGAAGCGGCCGCCCGACGGCTCCGCCGCCGCCTCACGCCGGCCGTGACCGCAGCCCCTCCAGCAGGATGTCCAGCAGCCGGGCCGAAGCCGCCGCCTGCTGGGCCGGGTCGGGCAGCGAGGGCGCCGCCGTGGCTATCACCAGCAGTACGTCCGACACCGACACGTCCGGCCGCAGCTCACCCGCCGTCCGCGCCCGCTCCACGAGCCGGCCCACGACCTCCAGGAGCGCCGCGGCCCCGTCGTCGCCCACCACGGAACCCACGACGGAACCCGCGACACCGGTCGACGCCCCGGACCTGGCGGCCTCCTCGGGCACCAGGCGCAGCTCGCCGGTGCCCGGCTGTATCCGCTGCTGCGGCACCCGCGCGTCACCGGCCGCCGCACCACCGGCACCGCCGGCACCGCCGTCGGTGTCGTCCGGCACCCCGACCCGCAGCACCTGCGGCGGCAGCAGCCGGCCGGCGCCCGAGGCCACCGACGTCCGCAGGAAGCGGGACAGCGCCGACCACGGCTCGTCCTCCTGCCCGAGCGCCGTGCGCGCCTGGTCGGTCAGCCGCGCCGTCTCCTCCTCGGCTATCCGGCGCACCAGCACGTCCTTGCTGGGAAAACGCCGGTACACCGTGCCGACACCGACCCGCGCGCGCCGCGCCACGTCCTCCATCGGCGCGCCGTACCCCAGCTCGCCGAACACCTCCCGCGCCGCGCGCAACACGTGCTCCAGATTGCGCTGGGCGTCCACGCGCAAGGGCGCGTTCCGTGCCGCGTCGCCGCGTGCGCCGCCCGCCGCCGGGTTCATCGCACCGCCGGGCGCGACGGCCGACGCGGACGACCAATGAGAATCCTGCACATGCATAGACAATCCCCCGGTAATGACGTCTCCCCCCGGAGACACTCCCCGCCATCGAAAGCCGGAGCGCGTGGAACGGGCCCGGTTGCGCGGCCCGCCCGTCGCGGACCCCATGGCACATCCCCCTGCACACCGTCGGAAAGAACATAGTTGAGCGGGGGTCAATTCAGAAGGGGCACGTTCCGCACGGAGCGCCCCCCGATCGGCGCACGGATCGCATACGCCCCGAATGTGCTGCCCTCCGACCCCGTACTCACCCATGCTGACCTGCGTGATCACCCCGCACCACGGCGATGCGCCCGGCTCGGCGCCCGGACGATCTCCGGTCACACAAATTGACGAGCCTGTGGACAAACGCAAGCGCCGGGTGCGTCATGGGATGGTGAAGGAACGTGCGCGCATTCTCGTTGTCGGTGGTGGCTACGTCGGGATGTACACGGCCCTGCGGCTGCAACGGAACCTCAAGGGCGAACTGCGGCGGGGCGAGGCCGAGATCACGGTCGTCACCCCCGACCCTTACATGACGTATCAGCCGTTCCTCCCCGAGGCGGCGGCCGGTTCCATCTCCCCGCGGCACGTCGTCGTGCCCCTGCGGCGCGTCCTCGGCCAGTGCGACGTCGTCGTCGGCGAGGCCGAGTCCATCGACCACACGACCCGCACCGCCACGGTCACCACCCTCGCCACCGACGAGGAGCGGACGGGCGCCCGCCGGATCACGTACGACGAACTCGTCCTCGCCCCCGGCTCCGTCTCGCGCACCCTGCCCGTGCCCGGACTCGCCGACCACGGCGTGGGGTTCAAGACCGTCGAGGAGGCCATCGGCCTGCGCAACCACGTCCTCGAACAGCTGGACATCGCCTCCTCCACCCGCGACCCCGCCCTCCGCGACGCCGCCCTCACCTTCGTCTTCGTCGGCGGCGGCTACGCGGGCGTGGAGGCCCTCGGCGAGCTGGAGGACATGGCCCGCTACGCCGCGCGGTACTACCACAACGTCACCCCCGAGGACATGAAGTGGATCCTCGTCGAGGCGTCCGGCCGCATCCTGCCCGAGGTCGGCGAGGAGCTGGGCCGCTACACCGTCACCGAACTGCGCCGCCGCAACATCGACGTACGCCTGGACACCCGCCTCGAGTCCTGCGCCGACCGCGTGGCCGTCCTCAGCGACGGCTCCCGCTTCCCCACCCGCACGGTCGTCTGGACGGCCGGCGTCAAACCGCACCCGGTCCTCGCCGCCACCGACCTCCCCCTCGACGACCGCGGCCGGCTCACCTGCACCGCCCAGCTGTCGGTCGACGGCGCCCCGCACGCGTGGGCGGCCGGAGACGCCGCCGCCGTCCCCGACGTCACCGCGCCCGAACCCGGCCGGGAATGCGCCCCCAACGCCCAGCACGCCGTCCGCCAGGCCAAGGTCCTCGGCGACAACGTCACCCACGCCCTGCGCGGCGAGCCCCTCGACACGTACGCGCACACGTACGCCGGCTCCGTCGCCTCCCTCGGCTTCCACAAGGGCGTCGCGCACGTCTACGGGCGCAAGCTCAAGGGCTACCCCGCGTGGTTGATGCACCGCGCCTACCACCTCAGCCGCGTCCCCACCGTCAACCGCAAGGCGCGCGTCCTCGCCGAATGGGTCATCGCCGGACTCTTCAAACGGGAGATCGTCTCCCTGGGTTCACTCGAACATCCGCGGGCGGAGTTCGAACTCGCGGCCGGTGGAAAGCCTTCCCAGGAGCCCCCGCACAACCCGAAGGGGTCGTCCTGACCGGTCTCAGGAACTCCCCCGGCCACTGGGGCGTCTGACGGATGTCGGCCGGGCGGGCACCCTGCCAGACTGGTCCACCACGCGGGCGCGCCGCCGCTCGCCCCAGCGCGGCCCCCGGGGCCCGGGCCGCCCCCGGCCCGTCCCGGTCCCCGGCCGCCGACAACTACACGAGGCAAGGATTCGTGAACTTCACGCGCTGGAGCGCCCGACTCCCCGGAACACAGCGCCGCGCCGCCGCGCGGACCGACACGGCCCTCTCCCCGGACCGGCGGGCAGACGGCTCCGTACCCGCCGCCCGCGCCGAGCAGCTCACCGACGAGGCCCCGCCCGCCCCCGAGGTGCCCGGCGTCGACGAACTGCCCGTACGCGACGTCCTCGACCGCGTCCCGGCCCTCGTCGCCCTCCTCCGCGGCCCCGAGCACCGCCTCGCCTACGTCAACGACGCCTACGTCGCCGCCTTCGGCGTGCGCGACCTCGGCGCCCGCGCCCGCGAGGCCCTCCCCGAGCTGGACGAGCCGGGCCTCTTCCCGCTCCTGGACCAGGTCCAGCGCAGCGGCAGGCCCCGCACCCTCAAGTCCCGCAAGGCCCCCGACGGCCGCTCCTACACCTTCACCTGCACCCCGGTCGCCGAGACCGACACCGGGACCGGGAGCGACGGCGGCCGGGGCGGCCGCGGTGTCCTGGTATTCGCCACCGACGTCACCGACCACGCGGAGGCCGCCGGACGCCTCCGCGCGAGCGAACGCAGCCAGCGCGAAACCGCCGTCACCCTCCAGCGCTCCCTCCTCCCGCAGAAACTGGAGGAGCCCGACGACCTGCGTGTCGCCGCCACCTACCACCCCGGCGGCACCGAGGCCGCGGTCGGCGGCGACTGGTACGACGTGATCACCCTCGGCGGCGGCCGCACCGCCCTGGTCATCGGCGACGTCATGGGAAGAGGCGTCCGCGCGGCGGCCGTCATGGGCCAGCTCCGCACGGCGGTCAGGGCCTACGCCCGCCTCGACCTGCCCCCGCACGAGGTGCTCCAGCTCCTCGACGGCCTCGCCGCCGAGATCGACGCCAACCAGATCGCCACCTGCGTCTACGCCATCCACGACCCCAACGAGGGCCGGCTGGTCTACGCGTCCGCCGGCCACCTGCCCATCCTGGTCCGCGACGAGGAAGGCACCGTCCAGCGCGCCGACGAACCCACCGGCCCGCCGCTCGGCACGGGCGGCTGGATCCACACGTCCGGTTCGATCGGCCTGCCCCCCGGTTCCACGGCCGTCCTCTACACCGACGGCCTGGTCGAACGCCGCGACGAGGACCTCGACGAGGGCATCGCCGCCCTGGAGCGCGCCCTGTCCGGCGCCGGCGGCACCCCCCAGGTGGTCTGCGACCGCCTGATCCGCTCGGCGGGCGTCACCCCGGACCACGACGACGACGTCGCCGTCCTGGTCCTCCAGCACCCCGCCCGCGGGGGAGCCGAGGCCGAGCTGTTCCGCAACGCCGCCCTGGAACTGCTCGGCGGGGTGGAGGCGGCCCCACGCGCGCGTGCCTTCGCCTCCGGCGTCCTCACCAGCTGGCGCTTCCCCACCGACCTGCACGACCTCGGCGTCCTGGCCACCAGCGAACTGGTCGCCAACTCCCTCCAGCACGGCACCCCGCCGATGCGGCTGCGCCTGCGCCGCACCGACCGCCGCCTGATCATCGAGGTGACCGACGGCGACGACCACCTGCCCAGACGCCGCCGCGCGGAGCCGGGGGACGAGTCCGGCCGGGGCATCGCCATCGTCGCGACGATCGCCTCCAACTGGGGGTCCCGGCGCACCCCGGGCGGCGGCAAGGCGGTGTGGTGCGAGTTCGTCCTGCACAAGCCGTGACCCGGCGCCGGAGGCGGAGGGAACCCCGGCCCCCGGCTGCCGGTCCGCTCACGCCTCCGCGACGACCACCGCGTCGGCCGGCGCCCCGCCCTGCGTGACCACCCGGCTCCTGGCCAGCGACGGCTGGTTCTGTACGTCCGTGAGCTGCCGCCCCAGCCGCACCGCCAGCACCGTGATGCCCAGCGAGAACAACAGGAACGCCACGATGTACGGCGCGTGCAGCGAGGCCCCGAGCGGCCCGCCCACCGCGGGACCGATCGCCAGCGCGAGCTGCTTCACCAGGGCGAAGGCGGAGTTGTACTGCCCGGCGAGCCCGGTCGGCGCCAGATCCGCCACCAGCGGCGCCAGCGTCGGCGACAGCATCGCCTCACCCAGCCCGAACAGCGCGTACGTCGAGATGAACGCGGCCGTGGCCATCGTCTGACTGCCGTGTCCCAGTCCGGCGTACCCGGCCACGGCCCACGCCACGGCCCAGATCAGCCCCACGGACGCGATCACGCGCGAGCGCTTGCGCCGCTCCACGAACTTCAGCACCGCGAACTGCGCGACCACGATCATCAGCGTGTTCGCCGCCAGCGCGGTCCCCAGTGCGGAGGTGGAGATCCCGGCCGCCTCGACGCCGTAGGCGCTCAGCCCCGACTCGAACTGCCCGTAGCAGGCGAAGAACAGCACGAAGCCCAGCACGCACAGCTGCACCATGGCCCGGTTGCCGAGCAGCTGCTTCCAGCTCCCGCCGCCGGTGTGTCCCGGCGCCCCCTCGATCCGGGGCGCGCGCGGCGCCCGCACCGTCGCCATGACGGCGACCAGCACCAGGAACATCGCCGCCTCGATGGCGAACAGCAGCGTGAAGGACGACGCACTCGTGGTGTCGACCAGGTGACCCCCGATGAGCCCGCCGACGCCGAGCCCCAGGTTCTGCAGGAAGAACTGCGTGGCGAACGCCCGCGACCGGGTCTCCGTCGTGGAGCAGTCCACGATCATCGTCGCGAGCGCGGGCTGCATCACGGCCTGGCCCGCCCCGAGCGCGGCGGCGGACAGCAGCACCGTGACCGCGGAGGCGGACAGCCCCAGGCTCAGCGCACCCAGCGCGGCGGTGACCAGGGCGACCAGCAGTACCGGCAGCGGGCCGCGCCGGACGATGGCCCGCCCGGCGAACGGCAGCACGATCAGCGCGGCCACGGCGAAGACGGCGAGCACGAGGCCCGCCGTGACGGAACCCAGTCCCCGTACCTGCGCCACATAGACGTACAGGTAGGGGACCGTGAAGCCGAGTCCGAACGCGCTGAGTGCGTTGCCCACGTGAATCCGGCGCATCGCCGCGCCCATTGCCCTGGTCACGTTCACCCTCTCTTGATCTCTCGGGATCGATCGCTCCAGCCGTTAGAGCTGAAGACTTAGAAGTTAAAGTTCGAAGGTAAAGAGTACATACCGAAGGACTTCAAAGCAAAGGAGCCGCGTGCCATACTGCGGCCATGGGCGACACCTCCGGCGCCGGCGAGCCGACACTCGAAGAGCAGATCGCCGCCTACCAGCGCGAGTTCCAGGACCTCGACCCGCAGGTCGAGAAGATCGTCTCGGCGCTCTCCCGCCTCAACCGCCGTATGAACGTCGCGTACGGCCGGCAGACCGCCGAGCTGGGCATCAGCAACACGGACTGGGAGGTGCTGAAGGCCCTCGTGCTCTCCGGCGCCCCCTACCGCCTCGGCCCCGGCGACCTCGCCAAGCGCCTCGGCCTCACACCGGCCGCGATGACCCACCGCATCGACCGCATGGTGACGGAGGGCCTGGTCACCCGGGAGCGTGACGAGACCAACCGGGTCCGGGTGATCGTGGCGCTCACGGCGGAGGGGCGCGAGAAGTGGCTGGAGGCCATGCGCCTCGCCACGGTCTTCGAGGAGGACCTGCTCCAGGACCTCTCCGCCGACGACCGCACCGCGCTAGGCGAGGTGCTCACCAGGCTCCTGCGCAGGGTGGAGCACGCGCAGCCGGACGCCGGTGGCCGGCTCAGCGACCTCGATTAAAGATCTTGACAGGGATGCTTGACAGTCCCCTGCGGGATCCGTAGGGTTCTTCGGGTTGCCACGGGACCGTAACGGTTCTGCGGTAGCACCTCCCGCCGCAGCAGCGGCAACCAAACCACCAGCACGACCTCCCAGCGGGATCGATTTCGGCGTGCCCGAATTCAATTCCGACCGCGATTTGAGAATCGCGGAGAGAGTCCGCTAAAGTTTGAGACGTCGGAACGGCCCAACAGCCGGGAAGACAGCCCCCTCTGACGGGGAATCAGGACCGAAAGGGTCTGATAGAGTCGGAACCGCCGGAAAGGGAAACGCGAAAGCGGGAACCTGGAAAGCACCGAGGAAATCGGGTCGGAAAGATCTGAT
>NZ_JBVISR010000024.1:0-62428 GCF_055575415.1 Streptomyces sp. NPDC034099
AAGTACCGATCAGGTCGGGGTATCAACATATCTGGCGTTGACTTTTGGCACGCTGTTGAGTTCTCAAGGAACGGACGCTTCCTTTGTACTCACCCGAGATAATCTCGCGGGCTTTCCTCCGGGCGCTTCCCTTCGGTGTTTCCAACACTATCAGGCTTTCCCGGTGCTTCTGACCACCGTCCTGCGGACATGCAGAAGGTGATCCAGCGATAGGATCTGATGAGTTGGGTACTGCCGGGGCGAGGACGCCTTGCTGCGCATGCTCAACCTCAGGCAGGACTAACGACTCTACACCGGGCCGCAGAACGGGTGCAAATCCGTGAGGAGTGTGGTCTAGACCTCTAATCGGAACACTCATGCGGAACCGGTACTTCCTATGACATACCCTGCTGCTCAGTGTGCCGTCCGGGACAGGCAGTGACGGCCCGTACAGATCTCCGCCCTGGGAGGCTTCCCATGACCACCGTCTCGTCCCCGCTCGCAGGACGCGCCATCGGCCTGGCCGCTGTGCCCGATCCCGTCTTCTCCGGGGCCATGGTCGGCCCGGGCACCGCCATCGACCCCGTTCGGGAGCCCTCCGAGGCGGTGGCCCCGGTCGACGGCGTCATCGTTTCCCTGCACCCGCACGCCTTCGTCGTCGTCGACGAGAGCGGACACGGTGTGCTGACCCATCTCGGCATCGACACCGTGCAGCTCAACGGCGAGGGCTTCGAGCTGCTCGTGAACAAGGGGGACACCGTCGTGCGCGGTCAGGGCGTGGTGCGCTGGGACCCTGCCGCGGTCGAGGCCGCGGGCAAGTCTCCGATCTGCCCGATCGTGGCCCTGGAGGCCACCGCCGAGGCGCTCACCGACCTCCGTGAGGACGGCGACGTGAAGGCCGGCGAGAGCCTCTTCCTCTGGAAGTGACGTCCGTGCCGTCACACGGCGGCATCGACGGCTGGTAGGACAACCACCGCGGCGGCGGGACCCGCCGCATGATCGGGACGGGTGAGATGGAGACAACGCTGCGAGGCGTCGGCGTGAGTCACGGTGTGGCGATCGGTGAGGTTCGGCACATGGGGACGGCGGTCCTGGAACCGCCGGCGAAGCAGATCCCGGCCGAGGACGCGGAGCGTGAGCAGGGGCGCGCCCGCAAGGCCGTGGAAGCTGTGGCGGCCGATTTGATGGCGCGCGGCAATCTGGCCGGAGGCGAGGCCCAGGCCGTGCTCGAGGCGCAGGCCATGATGGCCCAGGACCCCGAGCTGATGGCCGACGTGGAGCGGCGGATCACCGTCGGGAGCACCGCCGAGCGCGCCGTGTACGACGCCTTCGCCGCGTACCGTGCCCTACTGGCCGGTGCCGGTGAGTACCTGGCCGGCCGCGTGGCGGACCTCGACGACGTGCGGAATCGTATCGTCGCCCGTCTGCTCGGGGTGCCGATGCCGGGTGTCCCGGACAGCGACGAGCCGTACGTGCTCATCGCGCGGGATCTGGCGCCGGCCGACACCGCGCTGCTCGACCCGACGCTCGTGCTGGGTTTCGTCACCGAGGAGGGTGGGCCGACCAGTCACAGCGCGATTCTCGCGCGGGCGCTCGGCGTGCCCGCCGTGGTAGCCCTGCCGGGCGCCGGTGAGCTTCCCGAGGGCACCGTCGTCGCGGTCGACGGCAGTACCGGGGAGATCTTCGTGAACCCGGGTGAGGAGAAGAAGGCACGGCTGACGGCCGAGGCCGCCGAGCGCAAGGCCGCGCTGGCCGCCGCGACCGGGCCGGGTGCGACCTCGGACGGTCACAAGGTGCCGCTGCTGGCGAACATCGGTGGTCCCGCCGACGTGCCCGCGGCGGTCGAGGCGGGCGCGGAGGGTGTCGGCCTGTTCCGCACCGAGTTCCTGTTCCTCGACGACAGCGAAAACGCGCCGTCGGAGGAGAAGCAGGTCACCGCCTACCGCCAGGTGCTGGAGGCGTTCCCGGAGGGCCGGGTCGTCGTGCGGGTGCTGGACGCCGGCGCGGACAAGCCGCTGGACTTCCTCACCCCGGGTGACGAGCCGAACCCCGCACTCGGAGTGCGGGGCCTGCGGACGCTGCTCGACCACCCGGACGTGCTGCGTACGCAGCTGACGGCGCTGGCGAAGGCGGCGGAGGGGCTGCCGGTCTACCTCGAGGTCATGGCGCCGATGGTGGCGGACCGGGCCGATGCCAAGGCGTTCGCCGACGCCTGCCGGGAGGCCGGGCTGCGGGCGAAGTTCGGCGCGATGGTGGAGATTCCGTCGGCCGCGCTGCGGGCCCGCTCGGTGCTGCAGGAGGTCGAGTTCCTGTCGCTGGGGACGAACGACCTCGCGCAGTACACCTTCGCCGCCGACCGCCAGGTGGGCGCGGTGTCCCGGCTGCAGGACCCCTGGCAGCCGGCGCTGCTCGACCTGGTCGCGCTGTCGGCGGAGGCGGCGAAGGCCGAGGGCAAGAGCTGCGGTGTCTGCGGTGAGGCCGCTTCGGATCCGCTGCTCGCGTGTGTGCTGACCGGTCTCGGTGTCACCTCCCTGTCGATGGGTGCGGCGTCGCTGCCGTACGTGCGGGCGACGCTGGCGAAGTTCACGCTGGCGCAGTGCGAGCGTGCCGCGGCTGCCGCCAGGGCCGCGGACAGTGCCGAGGAGGCGCGGACCGCCGCGCAGGCGGTGCTGTCCGGCGAGTAGGGGCCGGGTGCGGTTGCCGTTGTCGCCGCGGTGCGGGGCGTTCCACCTTCGGGTGGGGCGCCCCGCACGCGTTCAGTGGTGGTGTCCCGGCGGCAGGCGGTCGTCTCCGAGGTCGGGCGGTGCGCAGTAGTCGACGTTGGACTCCGGGGAGACGAGGTCGCCGGACTCGACGTCGGTGCAGTAGGCGTCGAAGACCTCGGCGGCGGTGAGCGGTTGGAGGCCGTATCCGCGCAGGCGCCAGCCGTGGATGCGGTCGGGGCCGTTCGGTGGGCTGACGCGCATCACGAGTCCGCCGGGGCTGTGGGTGGCCAGGCCGAGGGCGAGGACGCTGGTGAACTCCAGGGCCTCGGCCTCGTCGAAGTGCGGGATGCCGTCGGTCTCCTCGTCGACGAGGAGGGCGGAGACCAGGGTTTCGTCCGGGTGCCCGGAGACGCTGCAGACCAGGTGTCGGCTGCCCGGTGGAGCCGTTTCGAGGACGCGGCCCAGGAGTCGGGAGGCCCGGGTGAAGGCGGCCCGGCCGAGGTCCTCGCCGCAGGTGGCGCAGCTGCCCAGGCGGGCGAGCACGCTCGACGTGTACTCCCAGGTGGCCTGGCGGACGGCTTCGTCGACGAGGGCCGGGAGCAGGTCGGTGAGGGGCTGGCCCTCGTAGGGCACGGTGGGGCCGTGGGCGGCGAGTTCGGCGGTGAAGCGGGCGCGGCTGGCGACGGCGTCGGCGTCGAGGCCCGCCGCCGTGCAGAAGGCGGCGTACTCCTCCGGGTCGAAGAGCGCGACCGTGGTGTGGGTGCCCTGTGCCGCGCGGGCCCTGAGGAGGGCCTCTACCTGGTGGAGGTAGGCGGCGTGGTCGTGGAAGGTGAAGCTTCGGTAGCGCCGCATGGCGCGGAAGTCGTGTTCGTCGGTGAGCAGTCCGATGGTGCCCGCGATCTCGCGGCGCAGCACGCGTCGCATGGTGTGGTCGGTCTGGTCGGTGTGCGCCATGTTTCCCCCTGTGCACGGTCGATCAATGCTCACTCACAGTAATCGGAGGCACTGACAACGGCGTCGGGCGGGCGCGGGGAGCCGGCCGCCGCCCGGGGCGGCCGGCTCGTCGGTGTGCTGGTCAGGAGCGTTTGCGGGCGAGGTCCTCGTAGAAGTGGAGCAGGTCGAGGTTGTCGATGGAGCCGGGGTTGACGGCCTTTTCCAGCGGGGTGCCCTGGAGGAGGCGCTTGACCGGGACCTCGATGCGTTTGCCGGTCAGGGTGTGCGGGATGCCGGGCACCTCGATGACCTCGTCGGGGACGTGGCGCGGGGACAGGTTGGCGCGGATGGTCCGCTTGATGCGGTCGAGGAGGGCGTCGTCGAGGGCGGCTCCGGGTGCGAGGTGGACGAAGAGGGGCATCCAGTAACCGCCGTCGGGCTGTTCGATGCCGATGACGAGGGATTCCCTGATCTCGGGGAGTCGCTCGACGGCTTCGTAGATGTCGGCCGAGCCCATGCGGACGCCCTGCCGGTTGAGGGTGGAGTCGGAGCGTCCGTGGATGACGACCGAGCCGCGTGAGGTGAGGGTGATCCAGTCGCCGTGCCGCCAGACGCCGGGGTAGGTGTCGAAGTAGCTGTCGTGGTAGCGGCTGCCGTCGGGGTCGTTCCAGAAGCGGATCGGCATCGAGGGCATGGGCTTGGTGACGACCAGCTCGCCGACCGCGTCGGTGAGGGGGTTGCCGCTCGGGTCCCAGGACTGGAGGTCGGTGCCGAGGCCGGGGGCCTGGAGTTCACCGATGTGCACGGGGAGGGTGGGGACGGCGCCCGCGAAGCAGGAGCAGACGTCGGTGCCGCCGCTGACGGAGGCGATCCACAGGTCGGCGCCGCTCGCGGCGAACTCGTCGTGCAGCCAGCGGAAGCCGTCGGGCGGGAGCGGGGAGCCGGTGGTGGCGACGCACTGGACGGCGGAGAGGTCCAGGTCCCGGGCCGGGTGCACCTCGGCCTTGCGGCAGGCCATGACGTAGGCGGCGGAGGTGCCGAAGAGGGTGGCACCGGTGCGTTCCGCGATGCGCCACTGGGCGTCGGTGGACGGGAAGCCGGGGCTGCCGTCGTAGAGGACGATCGTGGTGCCGGTGAGCAGGCCGGAGACGAGGAAGTTCCACATCATCCAGCCGGTCGAGGTGTACCAGAAGAAGCGGTCCTCGGGGCCGAGGTCGCAGTGCAGGCCGAGCTGTTTGAGGTGTTCGACCAGGATGCCGCCCTGGGACTGGACGATGGCCTTGGGCAGGCCGGTGGTGCCGGAGGAGTAGAGCACCCACAAGGGGTGGTCGAAGGGCACCTGCTCGAAGGCGGGCTCCGTGTCGCCGGCCGTCAGGGTGTCCCATTCCAGGGCGCCGTCCGGGGCCCCGGTGCCGAGGAGCGGGATGTGGATCACCGCGCGCAGGGTGGGCAGTTCCCGGCGCAGTTCGGCGACGGTGTCGCGGCGGTCGTGTTCCTTGCCGCCGTACCGGTAGCCGTCGACGGTGAACAGGACGACGGGTTCGACCTGCTGGAAGCGGTCCAGGACGCTGCGGGCGCCGAAGTCGGGCGCGCAGGAGGTCCAGACGCCGCCCACGGCGGCGGTGGCCAGGAGGGCGACCACGGCCTGCGGGATGTTCGGGAGGTAGCCGCTGACGCGGTCGCCCGGGCGTACGCCGAGGGCGCGCAGTCCGGCGGCGAGAGAGCCGACCTGGCGGCGCAGTTCGGCCCAGGTGACGGGGGCCGGCTCGTGGGTCTCGTCGACGTACAGGAGGGCCGGTTCGTCCGCGCGGGTGGCGGCCGCGCGCAGGGCGTGTTCGGCGTAGTTCAGCGTGGCGCCGGGGAACCACTGGGCGCCGGGCATCGACCGGTCGCCCAGCACGCGCGCGTGGGGGGTCGAGAAGTGGACGTCGAACCACTCCGTGACGGCTTTCCAGAAGGTGTCCAGGTCGTCGACGGACCAGCGGTGCAGGGCGGCGTACCCGCCCTCGGCGGGGGCTGCGTGGTGCTCGGCCGCCCAGGTCTGGAACCTGGTGATGCGTGCCTGGGCGATGCGTCCCGCATCCGGCTGCCAGAGCGGCTGGGGGTTCTCGGTCGACATGGGGCGGCTCCCGGACTGTGCGCGTCGTGTGCGTCCTCCGCGCACGGGCTGGGGTGTGCGCGTGACGCGGCTGACAGGGACGATGCCATGTGATCGACTTCCGCACCAGGGCGCGCCCCACATAGTCGGTGACATGAAGATGTGGTCCGGTCACGGGTGAACGGCAGTTGAACGACGCCTCTGTGCGCGCTGGTCGATGGCAGGGTGAGCAGCATGGACGGTCGTGACCTGGTGCGTTCGATGAAGACGGTCGGTTCCGCGGGCGTGGCGCAGGGGTTGCGTACGGTTCGGGCGGCGTGGCGCAGGCGGCGTGTCGATGCGGCGGGGCTGCCGCCGCGGGGTGCGGAGCGGGCGCGGGTGCCGGGTCCGATGCGGGAGGTGGAACCGGGGCCCGGGGGTGGTGTGGTCCGGTTCGACCGCTCGGAGCTGCGCATCCTCGTGGCGGTGAACGGAGCCGTGTTCTGGGGCTGGGACGGGGCGGGGCCGGAGCCTTCGTACGCGTTGGCGGGCCGTTGTCCGGAGGCTGATCCGCGGGCGGTGCTGGAGCCGGACAAGGACGGCGGCTGGCGGGTGGTGGCGGAGCGGGCGACGGTGGCCGTGTCCCGGCACGGCGCGGTCGAGGTGCGTACGCCGGGGGGTGTGGTGCTGCGCCGTGAGCTGCCGCCCCGCTGGTGGGAGCCGGTCGACGGCGGTCCCGCGCGCTGGACGCAGCGGTCGGAGGTGGCGGCCGACGCCCGGTTCTTCGGGCTCGGCGGGCGGTCTGCCGGGCCCCGGCTGCGCAACGGCACGTACCGGCTGTGGAACACCGGTCCCGGCCTGCCGTTCGCCGCCGACGAGGACGCGTCGTCGGTCACGATGCCGGTGCAGCTGGTGGTGGCGGACGCGGGGACCCACCTGGTCTTCCACGACAGCGCGTGGGACGGCACGGTGGCGTTGCGGGAGGGTGCGGAGGGAGCCGGGTCGGGGCACGACCGGCCGGGGCGGAGTGTGCTGCGGATGGACGGCGGTCCGCTGCGTTGCTGGGTGACGGTGGGTACCCCCGCGCGCGTGCTGCTGGCCTGGGCGTCGCTGACCGGGGCGCCCGCGCTGCCGCCGACGTGGGCGCTCGGGCATCACCACGCGCAGGCGGGTGTCGGCGACGAGCAGGAGCTGAGGCGGGTCGTGGCCGGCCATCAGGAGCGTGAGCTGCCACTGGACGCGGTGCATCTGGGCATCGGGCACGGCGCCGGCCGGCGGGTGTTCACGGTCGACGAGGAGCGGTTCCCGAAGCTGTCCGTGCTCGCCGAGGAGCTGCGCAGGGAGGGCGTGCGGCTGGTGTCGGCCGTCGAGCCCGCGGTCGCGGCCGCGCCCGGCAACGCGGTGTACGACGGCGGGACGCGCGCGGACGTGTTCGTGCGGGACGCCACCGGGGCGGTCGTGCGGGGTGTAGGGCGGCCCGGGGACGTGGTCTTCCCGGACTTCACGCACGCGGGTGCGCGCGAGTGGTGGGGCGGGCTCTACGAGGAGCGGCTCGGGCGGGGGTTCGCCGGAGTCTGGCACGACCTGGACGCGCCCACGTCGTTCGCCGCCTTCGGGGAGCCGACGCTGCCGCGGTCGGCCCGGCACGCGCTGGAGGGCAGGGGCGGCGACCACCGGGAGGCGCACAACGTCTACGCGTTGGGCATGGCGCGGGCCGGGTACGAGGGGCTGCGGGCGCTGACGCCCGACGAGCGGCCGTTCGTCGTCTCCCGTTCCGGATGGGCCGGCCAGCAGCGCTACGGCGGCGTCTGGTCCGGGGACGTGGCCACGGGCTGGCCGGGGTTGCGGGCGTCGCTGGCGCAGGTGTTGGGGCTCGGGCTGTGCGGGGTGCCGTACGCGGGTCCTGAGGTGGGCGGGGCCGACGGGAGTCCGTCGGCCGAGCTTTATCTGCGGTGGTTCCAGCTGGCCGCCTGTCTGCCGTTGTTCCGCACCTCCGGCGGTTCGGGGCGGCGGGAGCCGTGGGAGTTCGGGGCCGAGGTGCTGGAGCACGCGCGCGTGGCGCTCGTCGAGCGGCGGCGGCTGCTGCCGTACTTCGTGACGCTGGCGCATCTGGCCCGGCGTACGGGTGCTCCCTATGTGCGTCCCCTGTGGTGGCAGGCGCCGGAGGACCGGGCGTTGCGGGACTGCGAGGACGCCTTTCTGCTGGGCGACTGTCTGCTGGTGGCCCCGGTGCTCAGTGCCGGGGCGGACCGGCGAGCGGTGCGGTTGCCGCGGGGGCGCTGGTACGACGTGGTGACGGAGCGGGCGTACGAGGGTCCGGCGCAGGTGCTGGTCGACGCTCCCCGGGCGCGGATTCCGGTGTTCGCGCGCGCGGGAGCGGTGGTTCCGGTGCGCGGGGAGGACGGGTTGCCGGAACTCGAGGTGTGGGCGCCCGCGCGGGGGCGGACCGGCGGTGGGCTGGTCGTGCCGGACGCGGGCGACGGCTGGGCGGAACCGGAGATCGAACGGTACGTGTGCCGCTGGGAGGGTCCTCGGGTGGTCGTGGAGCGGGAGGGCGAGGACGGTCTGAGCGAGCCGTCCTGCCCCGTCCGCGTCCGGGGGCTGGCCGAGCGCGCGGCTCAGATGTAGCGGCCCTCGAAGAAGGCCCGTACGGCCCGGGTGTGGAGCGGGAAGGCGAGCTCTTCCGGCCTGCGCAGCAGGTGCCATCCCTCGGTCTCGTCCGTGGCGGTGGAGGGCGGCAGTTGCTCGGCCGGCCGCTCGGGCAGCAGCCCGAAGAGCAGCAGGTGGCCGTCGGGCGAGCTCATGGCGTCGGCGAGCCGTACGTCGCGGCCGGCCGCGTCGATGCCCGTCTCCTCCTTGAGTTCGCGGACGACGGCCTGCCGCCAGTCCTCCCGGTCGTCGACGTAGCCGCCGGGCAGGGCGACGCCTCCGCGTGCGGGGGTCACGGTGCGGGTGATGACGACCAGGGCGGTGCCCTGTGTGTCGTACACGGGCTGGAGGGCCACCGCGACCGGCAGCGGGTTGCGGTAGGCCGCGGTGCCGCACGCGGGGCAGGTGCGGGGCCAGCCGGAGACGCCCTCTCCGTAGGGCGATCCACAGCTCGAACAGTGGGAGTCGGGCGCGGAGTTGGGAACGGAGGTTTCATTTTCGGACACGCGGCGGACTGTATCCGATCAGCGGAGGGGGCGGCTCCGGCAGGCCGGTCAGCGGCGGCCGGCGAGCGACGTCGCGGAGACCGGGAAGTCGAAGTAGGTGTCCGGGTAGGACTCGGGCTTGTAGGTGAAGTGCCACCACTCCTCGGGGAGGTTCACCAGGCCGGCGTCCTCCAGGGTGTTCTTGAGCAGCAGCCGGTTGGCGCGCTGGACGCCCTGGATGCGGGGGTCGAGGGTGTGCGAGCGGGTGTCGAAGCAGTCGTAGCCGGTGCCCATGTCGACGGAGTTGTCCGGGAATCGCTCGCCCTGCGGCGCGAAGCAGGGCACCAGGGGCTGGCCGGGGTGGTACGGGCGGGTGGGCCTGGCGGGGAGCCGCACGAGGGTGAGGTCCATGGTCGAGCCGCGGCTGTGGCCGGACTTCTCCGCGATGTAGCCGTCTGCGAAGAGGCGGGTCTTGTCGACGTCCGGGTAGAACTCGGCCTTCATGTCCTGGTCGCCGAGGTCTTCGGCCCAGCGCACGAAGTGGTCGACGGCGCGCTGGGGCCGGTAGCAGTCGTACACCTTGAGGGAGTAGCCCTGGCGCAGCAGCCGGGTCTGGGCGCGGTGGAGGGCCTCGGCCGCGGGGCGGGTGAGGATGCACAGGGGCTGCCGGTAGCCGTCGACGCGCTCGCCGACGAAGTTGTGCGCGGTGACGTAGCGCATCTCCTCGATGATCGTCGGGTCGACGCTCCGCAGGGCGACGAAGTCCTCCGGGGCCCTCGGTTCGGGCCGCGCCTGCGCGGTGGCGGGGGCTGCCGTGGCGGGGAGGGCGGTGGCGGCGAGCAGGGCGGCGAAGGTGGTGACCAGCCCGCGGAGCGCGGTGGAGAATCGTGTCATGTCCCCTGCATCTATCAGGGTGGGGCTCCGCGTGGGAAGGGGGCGGGCCCGCGACACGCCGGACCGACGCTGCGTGAGCGCGCCGGAATCCTGCGTGAACGTCGCGTGAACTGGACCCGGTTGGGAGGCCGCCGCGCCATCCTGCTCCCGTGCGCTCCTGGACGGACACTCTCCGCTTCGCCTTCCAACCGGTGGTCAACCTGATGACCGGCGGGGTCGCGGCGCTGGAGATACTGGCCCGGCCGGAGACCGGCGACGTGCTCGCCGAGGCGCGCCGCGATCCCGAACTCGACGGTCTGCTCGCGGTGTCGGCGCTGCGCGCGGCGGTGCGCCGGGAGACGCTGCTGCCGCTGCACGTCAACGTGTTCGCGGGCACGCTCGCCGACCTCGGAGGGCTCCAGCCCCTGCACGACGCCGTGCGCGAGGCGGGCCGGCTCCCGTGGGAGGTGACGCTGGACGTGTGTCCGCCCTACACGCACGTGCCGCGGCGGGCCCTGCTCGACGCCGTGGCCGTGCTGCGGCGGCAGGGCTTCCGGATCTCGGCGGACGGGGTAGGTGACGGGGACGCGCCGTTGCGGCTGCTGACGGATCTGGCGCCGGAGTTGGTGAAGCTCGACGCCTCGCTGCTGGCGCGGCCGGCGGCCGTGCGGGCGATGCGGGTGCTGTGCGAGGAGTCGGGGGCGCTGCTGGCCGTCGAGGGCGTGGAGACGGAGGCGCACTGCGCCGTCGCGCGGGCGGCCGGGGCGCAGTTGGCGCAGGGCGAGCTGTTCGCGCCGCCCGCGCGGCTGCCCACGGTGGACGTCTACGTGCCGCCCGGCTCCCCCGGCCTCGCGCCGGCGCCTCGGTCGGGGCCGCCGGTACGGCAGTTCGTCCGGCCGGCCGCGTTGTTGCCGGCGACGGCCTCGGCAGGGCGGGTGCGGGCGCTGCTGACCGGGGCGCCGGACGTGTCCGGGGTGCTGCTCGTGGACCGGGACGGGGTTCCGGTGCGCTCGGTGCACCGCTCCCGCTTCCTGCTGTCGATGTCGGGGCGCTACGGCCACGCCCTGTACGCCGACCGGCCGGCCGCCAAGCTCGGCGACCCGCCGCGGACGGTGGGCGTCGACGCGACGGCCTGGGAGGTGCTGGACGTGGTGGCCGTGGGCGGCCCCGACCGTACGTCGGACGACGTGGCCGTCGTGGACGCGCGCGGGCGGTGCGTGGGCGTCGTACGGCTCGCGGACCTGGTGCGGGCGCTGGCGGAGAGCCGCGTGGAGGAGGCGGCCGGGCTCAATCCGCTGACGCGGCTGCCCGGTTCGGACGCGATCACGGCCGAGGTGGACCGGCGCATCGCGGCCGGGCGGGCGTTCGCGCTGAGCTGGCTCGACGTGGACCGCTTCAAGCAGGTCAACGACGGAGCCGGGTTCGCCGCGGGCGACGAGCTGATCCGAGCGGTGGGACGGGCGCTGCTCCAGGCGGCGGCCGGGGAGACCCGGGTGGGGCACATCGGCGGTGACGACTTCCTGGTGCTCACCGATCCGGAAGGGCTGGATCCGCTGGCCGCCTCGGTGCTGGACGTACCGTGGTCGGCCGGCGGACGGCCCGTGACGCTGTCCCTGGCGACGGTCCTGTGCGCGCCCGGCAGCGTGCCGGACCACCGGCGGGCGGCGGCCCGCCTGGCGCCGTTGAAGAAGGCTGCGAAGGCGCTGCGCGGGGCGAGCTGGGTGGTGGGCCGGGCGGACGCCCCGGGTCACGAGGTCCGGCGCGGCACGGACCGGACGACGGCGCCGGCGGGCTGAGCGGTCGACCGCAACCGCCGTACGCCGGCCGTCCGGGGGCGCTCTCCGGGCGGGCGTGCCGGGCGTGCCGGTGATCCGCCCCCGGGTCCCCGGGACGACCCGTCCCGATGCCGCCTACGCGGCCGGCCCGGCCACCGGTGTGTGGGGCGGCCTCGACGAACTCGGGGCGCACTGGCGGCGGAACGCCGAGTGGCCGCCCGTCAGCCGCTCTTCGGCCGACGACCGATCACGTGCCGGCGGTCGCTCACGTCGTGACGGCTCGGCGGCGGTCCGCCGCCTGGGCCATCGCGTGCTGGACGACGCCGATGAGGACCTCCTTGACGGACTCACGGTCCCGGGCGTCGCACATCACCAGGGGCACGTCCTCGTCGAGGTCGAGGGCCCGGCGGACGGTGTCGGCCGGGTAGCGCGCCGATCCCTCGAAGCGGTTGACGCCGACCACGAACGGGATGGAGCGCCGCTCGAAGTAGTCGACGGCGGCGAAGCAGTCCTCCAGGCGCCGGGTGTCGGCCAGCACGACGGCGCCCAACGCGCCCTCGGACAGCTCGTCCCACATGAACCAGAACCGCTCCTGGCCGGGCGTGCCGAAGAGGTACAGCACCAGGTCCTCGCGCAGGGTGATCCGCCCGAAGTCCATGGCGACCGTGGTGGTGTGCTTGCCCTCCACCCCGCTGACGTCGTCGACGGGCCGCCCGGCCTCGGTGAGTAGTTCCTCGGTGCGCAGCGGCCTGATCTCGCTGACCGCGCCGACGAGGGTGGTCTTGCCCACGCCGAACCCGCCGGCCACCAGGATCTTGAGGGTGACGGGCTCGACCGGCGGCTTGCCGCGCTGGGAACGCCCGAAGATCATCGGTTTCTTCTCCTTAACGTGCCGCCGCCCGACCTGAACGGGGGCCGGCTCACAGCGCCCTCAACCCGTTGATCACGTCGCGCAGGATGTTCTCGTCCGGCAGCTCGGCCGGGGGCACGGGCCGGTTGACGTGGACGAGTTCGATGTCCACGAGGTCGCCGACCAGCACCCGTACGACCCCGACGGGGAGGTCGAGTTCGGCGGCGAGTTCGGCGACCGACTGCGGGGTGTCGCGGCACAGGCCGACGATGTCCACGTGCTCCGGGGAGAGCGTGACGTCCGCCTCGGGGTCGTCCGCGTGGGGTTCCGTGACGACCACCGCGATCAGGTCGAGGCGGTGCTGGGCCGCGCTGGTGGTGCGGCCGCGCGTCATGGCGTACGGACGGACGACGGGACCGGCCTCGTCGTCGAACCAGTGGTTTCTTCCCTGACCGTCTGCGCTCATGTCATCCCACTTACCCGCCCGAGGGCGGATCGGTGCGGGGCGCGGTACCCAGGTGCACGCCGACCCGCTTGACGAGCAGGGTCATCTCGTAGGCGACCTGTCCGACGTCCGAGTCGGCGTCGGACAGGACGGCCAGGCAGCTCCCGTCGCCGGCGGCGGTGACGAACAGGAAGGCGTCGTCGAGTTCGACGACCGTCTGCCGGACGCTGCCCGCCTCGAAGTGCCGGCCCACGCCCTTGGCGAGGCTGTGGAAGCCGGACGCCACGGCGGCCAGGTGCTCGCTGTCCTCCCTGGTCAGGTCCTTGGACACGCCCGTTGCCAGGCCGTCCCCGGACAGGACGACGGCCTTGCGGATGCTCGCGACACGGTCCACCAGGTCGTCGAGGAGCCAGTTCAGCTCCCCGGACTTGGTCGCGGTGTGGCCGGTCGCCTTCGGTGCGGTCATCGACCGTCCCCCTTAGTCGTTCCTCGTGGTGCTGATGGTGCTGTGCCGCCGGGTGGGTCCTCACCCGTGGCGTTCTCCTTGCGGCCGCGCTGCCAGCCGCGCTGGAGCGAGGCCATACGGCTGCGTACCTCGTCGGCGTCGCGGTCGGCGGGGTCGGAGCGGTCCTCGGCGGCCGGTTCGGGGCTCTGCCTGAGCTGCGGGGCCAGGCTGGCCTGCCGTACCCGTCGGGGCAGCGCGCCGGTCCCGGCGTCCGCGGACGGAGCGTCCCCGCGCGCGGAGGGCGCGCCGCCACCGCGTTCGGCGGTGGGGTCGGCGGTGTCCTTCGGGCGACGGCGGGCGGGCAGCGCGGGGAGTTCGTCGGCGGTGTCCCGGGCGGTCCGTTCGGGGACGGGGCGCCCGTGCGAGCTGACCAGCTTGGGGGTGCGGCGGCGGGGCAGCGCGACCGGCGCGCTCGCCTCGGTTCCGTCCTCGGCCGCCGGCTCGTCACCGTCACGGGAGTCGGGGCGTCGTGGTCCGCTGCGGCGGGCGGCCTGGTCGTCGTCGGCCGCGGCCAGGGAGCGGCGGGGGCGGAACAGGCCGCCGTGTTCGCTGTCCTGGTCGTCGAGGGCGTCCAGGTCGACGGGCGCCTCCAGCTCGACCGGGCCGTCCAGCAGCGCGGCGGGGCGCTCAGGGAGGCGTGCGGGCACGTGGGAGAGGGCGGAACGGCGGCTCGCCTCCCGCTCCTTGTCCTTGACGTGCTGGGGGCGGTCGAGGCGGAAGCCGACGCCGTTGGTGTCCGGGGCGTCGTCGCTGAGCAGCGCGTCGGGGACGAAGACGACCGCGGTGGTGCCGCCGTACGGCGAGGGCTGCAGGGAGACCCGGACGTTCTGCCGCTGGGCGAGCCGGCTGACCACGAACAGGCCGAGCCGGTCGGTGTCGGACAGCTCGAACTCGGGTGTCTCGGCCAGCCGGAGGTTGGCGTCGAGCAGGGCGTCGGCGGCCATGCCGAGGCCGCGGTCGTGGATCTCCAGGGTGAAGCCGTTGGCGACGCGCTCGCCCAGCACCTGCACGGCGGTGTGCGGCGGCGAGAACACCGTGGCGTTCTCCAGGAGTTCGGCCACCAGGTGGGTGAGGTCGGCGACCGCGGGTCCGGTGACGGCGACGCGCGGCAGCCTGCGGACCTCGATGCGCTCGTAGTCCTCGACCTCGGCGACGGCGGCCCGCACCACGTCCATGAGCTGGACGGGCTTGCGCCACTGCCGGGAGGGCGCGGCGCCGGAGAGAATGACCAGGCCCTCGGCGTGCCGGCGCATACGGGTGGTCAGGTGGTCCAGGCGGAACAGGTCGGCGAGTTCCTCGGTGTCCTCGGTCCTGCGTTCCATGGTGTCGAGCAGGGTGAGCTGCTTGTGCAGGAGCACCTGGCTGCGGCGCGCGAGGTTGACGAAGACCTCGGAGACGCCCGCGCGGAGTTCGGCCTGTTTGACGGCGGCCTCCACGGCGGCCCGCTGGAGGGTGTTGAGGGCCTGGCCGACCTCGCCGATCTCGTTCCGGTCGTACTCCAGGCGCGGCACCTCGGTCTCGACGTCGACCTCCTCGCCCGCCGACAGGCGGCGCATCACGCTGGGCAGCCGGACGCCTGACGCCTCGTGGGCGTCCAGGCGCAGCTGCTTGAGGTCGCGGATGAGGGAACGGCCGATGCGGACGGACAGGAAGAGGGAGTAGAGGAGGGCGATCAGGCCGAGCGCGCCGGCGACGACGGCCTTGGCGATGGTGCTGGTGGCGACCGGGTCGACACGGTCCTGATAGCGGTCGGCGGCGTTGTCGTCGAGGTCGCCGAGTTCCTTGAGGACGTTCCCGGCCGCGGTGTCCCAGCTCTGGGCGGTGACTCCGCTCGGCGTGCCGGTGCCGGTGCCGGAGGAGACGGCGGCCTGCTCGGCGACCCGGAGCGGGGCGGAGGAGGCGTTCTTCCAGAAGCGCTGGTAGCGGCCGCGTTCGGTGGCGGGCAGCAGCGGCAGGTTGATGTCGTACATCACGGTGCGCTGCGCGACGAGGTCGGAGACGTCCCGGATCTCGGCGCGGGTGAGTCGCCCGGTGACCAGGGCGGAGCCGAGGAGGGCGTCCTCGCGCGAGAGCAGTTCGCGGGCGCGGGAGACGTTGACGAGCGCGCGGTACTGCTTGTCGAGGCCCACGTCGTCGACGACGTTGAGGTTGGCGAGCAGGTCGTGGCAGGGGTCGACCAGGCGGTTGTAGAGGCCGAGGGCCTGGGCGCGGTCGACGGTGCCGTCCTCGACGCTGCGGCGCAGGGAGCCGAGGCCGTGGAAGGCGTCCAGTACGGCGGTGAGCCGTTCTTCCCCGGCCTGGCCGAGGTCGTCCCGCACGTCGGCGTCGGCGGCGTTGCGGCGGATCTCCGCGACGGCCTCGTCGGTGGCGGTGCGGCTGCGCTGCAGCGCGGCGAGCCCGTCGGAGGCGCGGGGGTCGGCGAGGTGGACGAGGGTCTGGCGGCGTTCCTGCTGGAGGACGCGGACGGTGTCCTCGATCGGGTAGCCGATCTCCTCGACGACGGTGGAGACGCTGAACAGCCGGGCCGCCTCACGGCCCGTCAGGATCGTGGCGAAGGCCCAGATCGCGGTCAGGGACACCAGCGGCACGAGGAGCAGCGCCACGATCTTCCGGCGGATCGACTTCCCGCGAAAGCGCATGGCCTCCCCCAGCTCGACCCCCACCGGCGGGGGGTACACATGTGCGTCAACAAACGGCGCGAGCCTACTACTGACGCACAGGTAACTCGAAGACCCGTCCGGAGGCCGAACTTCCGCGCCCAGGGTCGGCGATGGTCAGTTGTCCGGCCATTGCGGGAGATTGCCTCCCGGGATCGACGGGCGGACGCGGGGTCGGCGGGACGGCCTGACGGGCGGATTGGCCGAAATTATTCGACTGCGCGGGATTTTCGGGAATCTTGGGGACCCGCCGTTCGTCCTTCACTACGGGAAATGGAGGCGGAATCGGCCACAGGAGCCGCGTCCCGCCCCCGGGCGGCGTAAAGCAGCGCAAGCCGGGCAGCCAGAGGGGAGCCGTGTCTTCGGACACGGACGAGCGGGCTGCTGGCGGTGGGGAGTGACATGTTGATGGGCACGGCGGAGCGGAGCGGGGCGCCCGCGGACGAGGGTGCGACCGAGGTGACCGCAGGGACCGCACCGGTCCCCGAGGCGCCGGATCGCGACACTCCGGTGACCGGGCGGGAGACCCGGGCGAGCGGGCGGCAGTCGGCGTACCGGCCGTTGTGGCGCGAGGAGCCCGCGCGGCGTCGCCGGTTGCCGGATCCGGTGCGTACGGCGGCCGTGCGCGCGGTGCTGGTCGTCGCGGTGACGCTGATACTGGCGATGGTGGCCTTCCTGAGCACGCTGGCGGAGTCCTGGCTGGCGTTCCCGATGGTGCTCGCCAGTGTGGCGGGCACGGTGGTGGCCACCTGGGGCGTGCTGGACGTGTGGGTGACGCGCCAGGTGTGGAACCAGCGGCACGGTGTCGTGTCGGAGCCGAGCAGCACCGCGCGGGCCATGCGCCGCGAGCGTCGCCGGGCGAGGCGTCAGGCCCGGGCCGCCGAGCGGGGCCAGGAGCGGATAGGCCGGCGGGGCGGCGCGGGACAGCTGTCGCATCCCTGAGCGGCCGGGCGGCGGCCCGCGTACGGCGCCGGTCGCCGGCTGCACCGGCACCCGGTCGGCCTCGTGGGCGAGCTCGCGCCGGGCCCTCATGAAGGAGCGGGGGCGGTCCACGGCGAGCACGGCGGTGGTCCGGCCGTTGCGTTCGTAGCGGGCGAGGAGACCGTCCTCGCCCGGAGCGCCGTCGCTCGCCCCGCCCTCGACGACGCGGACGGAGTCGCCCTCCCGTCGTCGGCCGGCGAACTGGAGGCGCGCGCCGTACTGGTCGGACCAGAAGTACGGCACCGACCGCGCGCTCTCCACCGTGCGTCCGGCGAGCAGGTTGGCCACGGCGGCCCGGGGCTGCCGGGTGGCGGAGGTCCAGTGCTCCGCGCGGGTGCCGCCGACGCGGGCCACGTCACCGACCGCGACCACCTGCGGCAGGGACGTGACACAGCCGTCGTCGCACAGGACGCCGTCGTTCAGGACCAGTGCAGAGCCCGCCAGCCAGGCGGTGTTGGGCATGGCACCGATGCCTACGATCACCACCTCGGCGGGCAGTGTCCGGCCGTCGGTGAGGGTCACCCCGGTGACGGTCGCACCGCCCCGCAGTGTGCTCACGGAGGCGCCGGTGACCAGCCCGACGCCGCCGCGCCGGTGCAGCGCGGCGCACACCGCGGCCAGTTCGGGCCCGAGCTGGGGCACGAGCGGGAGCGGAGCGGCCTCGACGACGGTGACCTCGTGCCCGAGGGCGGCGCACGAGGAGGCGGTCTCCGCGCCGATGAACCCGCCGCCGACGACGACCACCCGGCGTGGCCCGCGGGTGAGTTCGGCGCGCAGGGCGCGTGCGTCGTCCAGGGTGCGCAGGGTGTGGACGCCGGACGGGCGGTCGCCGGACGGGCCGCCGCCGGTCAGGCGCCGGGCCGAGGCGCCGGTGGCGACGACGACGCCGTCGGTGGAGACGGTGCGGCCGTCGTCGAGCAGGACGGTACGGCCGGGGGCGTCCAGGCCCCGGGCACGGACGCCGAGCAGCCACTCGGCGTCCAGGTCGGCGGTCTCCTCGGCGTCGGTGAGCGCCAGCCGCTCCTCGTCGGCCAGGCCGGTGAGGTACTCCTTGGACAGGGGCGGCCGGTCGTAGGGCCGGTGCGGTTCGTCGCCGACGACCACCAGTCGGCCGTCGAATCCCTGGGCCCGCAGTTCCCGGGCGGCGTACAGGCCGGCCAGCGAGGCGCCGACGACGGTCACGGTCCTCATGCGGCGCTTCCCTCCTCGGCGGCGAGGTGGACGTGGACGACGCCGTCGTCGACGGTGACCCGGTGGGTGCGCACGGGCCGGCGGGCCGGGAGGCAGGTGGGCCGACCGGTACGCAGGTCGAACGAGGCGGCGTGCAGCGGGCATTCGACCAGGCAGCCCTCCAGCCAGCCCTCGGACAGGGAGGCGTCCTGGTGGCTGCAGGTGTCGTCGATGGCGTGGAGATCGCCGTCGTCGGTGTGGAAAACGGCGATCGGCGGATTCGTCGCGACGCGGGCGGACTCGCCCTTGGGGAGGTCTTCGAGACGGCAGACGGGAATCATGGTGCTCCCCTCTCGGTCCGGAACGCGTGTCCCGCCGGGCCGCGGGACGCGTACCCTTCCGGGATCCGGACGCTTCGGTAACATGATGTTTCACATGGCGCACTGGAGAGCGCTATGCGCAACAGAATCCGGGGCGGGTGCCCGTGGCGTCAAGGGCTTCCCGCAGATGCGGTCCCCACGGGGCCGTCAGGTGGTGAGAGTTGAGCCATGACCCGCACACAGAGGCAGCCCGACCATGGTGAGGACCACGTGCCGAACAAGCAGGGCGGCGGCAGCGGCGGCAGCGGCGGCAGGGGCGCGGCGAGCGCCGTGCAGTCGGTGGACCGCGCCGTGAGCGTGCTGGAGATCCTCGCCCGGCACGGCGAGGCGGGCGTCACCGAGATCGCCGACGAGCTGGAGGTGCACAAGTCCACGGCCTTCCGGCTGCTCGGTGTGCTGGAGAACCGCGGCCTGGTGGCCCAGGAGAAGGAGCGCGGCAAGTACTACCTGGGCGCCGGCGTGCTGCGCCTCGCGGGAGCGGCGGCGGTGCGCCTGGACATCTCGCAGGAGGGCGTGCCCGTCTGCCGCGAACTCGCCGACGAACTGGGCGAGACGGCGAACATCGCGGTCCTGGACGACGACGCGGCGGTCAACGTCATGCAGGCCCGCGGCACCGCCTCCGTGACCGCGCAGAACTGGCTCGGCCGGCGGACCCCGCTGCACGCCACCGCCAGTGGCAAGGTGCTGCTCGCCCATCTGCCGTCCACGCTGCGCGAGGGCCTGCTGGCCCGCCCGCTGCACCGGTTCACCGAGCACACCGTCACCGGCGCGGCGGTGCTGCGCGGGGAACTGGAGACCGTGACCGGGCAGGGCTACGCGATCACCCAGGAGGAGCTGGAGATCGGGCTGGCCGCCGTCGCCGCCCCCGTCCGGTCCCACGACGGCAAGGTGATCGCATCGATCAGCGTCTCGGGCCCGGTCTACCGGCTGACGCCGGACCGGCTGCCCGACCTGGCCAAGCGCACCCTGGCGGCGGGGGTCGAACTGTCCCGCCGGATGGGCTGGGGCGGCTGACCCGACGCCGGGGACGGCACGGGCGGAGGGCGGTCACGGCGCTGGTTTCAGCCGTCCCGTGTCCTTTTGCCGAGGGTTAACCCGCACCCCTTGACGACCACTTGATGGCATTCCCACTATGTTCCTCATCGCGCAACCCATCGTGCAATGCGCAACAGCAGAGGAGCTTGTCGTGCCACACGAGGTCCGTGCCGTAGTCGCTGTGAAGAGGGGCGCACCCGTGGAGGTGCGGACGATCGTCGTCCCGGACCCGGGGCCCGGCGAGGTGCTGGTCGCCGTACAGGCCTGCGGGGTCTGTCACACGGATCTGCACTACCGGGAGGGCGCGATCACGGACGACTTCCCGTTCCTGCTGGGCCACGAGGCGGCCGGCACGATCGAGGCGGTCGGTGAGGGCGTCGGCGGGCTCGCGCCGGGCGACTACGTGGTCCTGGCCTGGCGGGCTCCCTGCGGTGACTGCCGGTCCTGCCGGCGCGGCCGTCCCTGGTACTGCTTCGAGTCGCGCAACGCCGCACAGCCGATGACCCTGCCGGACGGCACCCCGCTGACCGCCGCCCTCGGTATCGGGGCCTTCGCCGAGAAGACCCTGGTCGCGGCCGGGCAGGCGGTGAAGGTCGACCCGGCCGCCCGGCCCGAGGCCGCCGGTCTCGTCGGCTGCGGGGTGATGGCCGGTTACGGCGCCGCCGTCAACACGGGCGGTGTGGGCCGCGGTGACTCGGTCGCCGTGATCGGCTGCGGCGGCGTCGGCGACGCGGCGATCGCGGGCGCCGCCCTGAACGGCGCCGTGAAGGTCATCGCGGTCGACGTGGACGGCGGGAAACTGGACCGGGCGGAACGGTTCGGCGCCACGCACACCGTCGACTCCCGCGGCACCGACCCGGTCGAAGCGGTCCGCGCGCTGACCGACGGACACGGCGTGGACCTCGCGATCGACGCCGTGGGGCTGCCGGAGACCTTCCGCCAGGCGTTCTACATGCGCGACCACGCGGGCGTACTGGTCCAGGTCGGGGTGCCCACCCCGGACACGACGGTCGAACTCCCGCTCCTCGACGTGTTCTCGCGCGGCGGCGCGATCAAGTCGTCCTGGTACGGGGACTGCCTGCCCAGCCGCGACTTCCCGTTCCTGATCGACCAGTACCTGCACGGGCTGCTGGACCTCGGCGCCTTCGTCTCGGAGACGACGGCGCTGGACGGGGTGGAGGAGGCGTTCGCAAAGATGCACCGCGGCGAGGTGCTGCGCTCGGTGGTGGTCCTGTGAGCACCCGTGCCCCCGGTCGTCCGCCCCGCGTGGTCGTCATCGGCGCCGGCATCGTCGGCTGCTCGCTCGCCGACGAACTGACCGCCCGCGGCTGGACGGACGTCACCGTCCTCGACCAGGGCCCGTTGCCCGCTCCCGGCGGCTCCACCTCGCACGCGCCCGGCCTCGTCTTCCGGACCAGTCCGTCCCGCACCCTGACGGCCTTCGCCCAGTACACCGTCCAGAAGTTCACCGCCCTCGCCTGGGACGGCGTCCCGTGCTTCCAGCAGGTCGGCGGCCTGGAACTGGCGACCACCCCGGAGCGCCTCGCCGACCTGCACCGCAGGGCCGGGTACGCCACCTCCTGGGGTGTGCACGGCGAGATCGTCGGCGCCGCCCGCTGCCGGGAACTGTGGCCGCTCCTCGACGAGTCGGTGATCCTCGGCGGCTTCCACACCCCGGGAGACGGCCTGGCCCGCGCCCTGCACGCCTGCCGCGCCCAGCTGGACCGCGCCGTCGCTCGGGGCGCGCGTGTGCTGGACCGGCACACGGTCACCGGCATCGAGCATGCGGACGGCGGGGTCACGGGAGTGGTCACCGACCGCGGCACCTTCCCCGCCGACCACGTCGTCTCCGCGGCGGGTTTCTGGGGGCCGGTCGTCGGCCGCATGGCCGGGGTCGACGTCCCGCTGCAACCGCTCGCCCACCAGTACGCGCGGACCGGGCCGCTGCCCGGACTGAGCGGTGCCACGGCGGACGCCTCGAAGCCGATCCTCCGCTTCCAGGACCGGGACCTGTACTTCCGGGAGCACGGCGACCGGCTCGGCATCGGTTCCTACGCCCACCGTCCGCTGCCCGTCGACCCGTTCGCCGTCCCCGGCTACGACGAGGCCCGCGCCCGGGACATGGACATGCCGTCGTCGTACCCCTTCACCCCCGAGGACTGGGCGCCCAGCTGGGAGGACTGCCGCCGGTTGATGCCCGCCCTGCGCGGGGCCGGGATCGAGTCGGGCTTCAACGGCGTCTTCTCCTTCACCCCGGACGGCATGCCGGTCCTCGGCGAGTCCCGTGCGCTGCGCGGCTTCTGGCTGGCGGAGGCGGTCTGGGTGACCCACTCGGCCGGGGCCGCCAGGGCCGTCGCCGAGTGGATGGTGGACGGCCGCCCGTCGCTCGACGTGCACGAGTGCGACCTCACGCGGTTCGAGGAGGCGCAGCGTTCACCGGCGTACATCCGTGAGCGCGGTGCGCAGCAGTTCGTGGAGGTGTACGACGTCGTCCACCCGCTCCAGCCGGTGGAGCGGCCACGCCCGCTCCGGGTCAGTCCCTTCCACGCCCGTCAGCAGCAACTCGGCGCGTACTTCCTGGAGGGCGGCGGCTGGGAGCGCCCGCACTGGTACGAGGCGAACGCCCCGCTCGCCGCGGACCTCGGGCTGCCCGGCCGCGACGCCTGGTCGGCCCGTCACTGGTCCCCGATCGCGGCGGCGGAGGCGCGCGCCACCCGCCAGCGGGTCGCCCTGTACGACATGACCCCGCTGCGCCGCCTGGAGGTCACCGGTCCCGGAGCCCTGGACTTCCTCGACCGCATGACCAGCAACAACCTCCGCAAGAAGCCCGGAGCGGTCACCTACACGCTCCTCCTGGACGAGACCGGCGGCATCCGCTCGGACCTCACCGTCGCCCGCCTCTCCCCCGGTCACTTCCAGGTCGGCGCCAACTCCCCCGCCGACCTCGACCACCTGCTTCGCCACGCGCCCGACGGTGTCCACGTCAGGGACATCACCTCCGGCACCTGCTGCGTCGGCGTCTGGGGCCCGCTGGCCCGCGACCTGGTCCAGCCGCTGACCCCGGACGACTTCTCGCACGAGGCGTTCGGCTACTTCCGCGCCAGGCAGACCTACGTAGGCCATGTGCCGGTCACCGCCCTGCGCCTGAGCTATGTCGGTGAGCTGGGCTGGGAGCTGTACACCACGGCCGACCTCGGGCTCCGGCTCTGGGACACCCTGTGGGAGGCCGGGCAACGGCTCGGCGTGATCGCGGCCGGGCGGTCGGCCTTCAACTCGCTGCGGCTGGAGAAGGGGTACCGGGCCTGGGGCACGGACATGACCGACGAGGACAACCCCTACGAGGCGGGCGTCGGCTTCGCCGTCCGCAGGGACAAGGCGGACTTCCTCGGCAGGGCCGCGCTGGAGCGCGCGGGCGCACCGGACCGGCGGCTGACGCCCCTCCTCCTCGACGACCCCGCCGCCGTGGTGCTCGGCAAGGAGCCGGTGTACGTGGACGGCGCCCCCGCCGGACATGTGACCAGCGCCGCGTACGGCTACACGCTCGGCCGCTGTGTCGCGTACGCCTGGCTGCCGGCCGCTCTGGCCTCCGGGACCGGCGTGCACGTGGAGTACTTCGGCGAGAAGGTGTCCGCCACGGTCGCCGAGGAGCCGCTGTTCGATCCCGGGATGACCCGCATCCGCCGTTGACCGCCCGCCAGGAGGCCCCTGTTGTCCCCCACCTACGACGTGATCGTCATCGGTCTCGGCGGCATGGGCAGCGCCGCCGCCCACCACCTCTCCGCGCGGGGTGTCCGCGTGCTGGGCCTGGAGAAGTTCGGCCCGGTGCACAACCGGGGCTCCAGCCACGGCGGTTCGCGGATCACCCGGCAGTCGTACTTCGAGGACCCGGCGTACGTACCCCTGCTGCTGCGCGCCTACGAGCTGTACGAGGAGCTGGAGCGGGCCACCGGCCGCGACATCGCGCTGCTCGGCGGCGGGGTGATGGTCGGCCGCCCCGACTCGTGGACCGTCTCCGGCTCGCTGCGCTCGGCCCGCGAGTGGGACCTGCCGCACGAGATGCTGGACGCCCGGGAGATCCGCCGCCGCTTCCCGACGCTCACGCCGGGCGACGACGAGGTCGCGCTGTACGAGGCCAGGGCCGGGCTGCTCCGCCCGGAGAACACCGTGGCCGCGCATCTCCAGCTCGCCACCCGGCAGGGCGCCGACCTGCACTTCGACGAACCGATGACCCGCTGGGAGCCGTACCGCGACGGCGTGCGGGTGCACACCGCCGAGAACACGTACACCGCTTCCCACCTGGTGATCTGCCCGGGTGCGTGGGCGCCGCGGCTGCTCGCCGACCTCGGGGTGCCGTTCACGGTCGAGCGGCAGGTCATGTACTGGTTCCAGCCGCGCGGCGGCATCCGCCCCTTCCGTCCCGCGAGCCAACCGATCTACGTCTGGGAGGACGCGGCCGGCGTCCAGGTCTACGGCTTCCCGGCCATCGACGGCCCCGACGACGGCGCCAAGGTCGCCTTCTTCCGCAAGGGTCGGGCCACGACCCCCGAGACCATCGACCGCACCGTGCACGACCACGAGGTCCGGGCCATGGCGGACCACATGTCGGCCCGCATCCCCGACCTGCCCGGCGCCTTCCGCAGGGCCGCGACCTGCATGTACACCACCACCCCCGACGAGCACTTCGTCATCGCCCGCCACCCGGCGCACCCCGACTCGGTCACCGTGGCCTGCGGCTTCTCCGGGCACGGGTTCAAGTTCGTGCCCGTCGTCGGCGAGATCCTCGCCGACCTGGCCCTGACCGGCACCACCGCGCACCCCATCGGCCTCTTCGACCCCGCCCGAGGAGTACGCACGTGACGACGACTCCCCCGTCCCCCAGCCTCGTCCCGACGCTGCCGGGCCGCTACTACACCGACCCGGACGTCTTCCGCCAGGAGCAGCGGCACGTCTTCGAGGCGATGTGGTTCTGCGCCGTGCGCGGTGCCGATCTGGAGCGGCCCGGCGCCTTCCGCACCGTGCAGGTCGGCCGCGAGAGCGTGATCGTCACGCGTACCCGGACCGGCGGGCTGCGCGCCTTCCTGAACATCTGCCGGCACCGCGGCGCCCGGCTGTGCCTGGAGGAGTCCGGCGAGGTGCGCCGCACCCTGCAGTGTCCGTACCACGCCTGGACGTACGACCTCGACGGAAGGCTGGTCGCCGCGCCCAACCTGACGAAGATGCCCGATGTGGACCGGTCGGCGTACGGGCTGGTCGAGGTCGCGCTGCGCGAGTGGCTCGGCTATGCCTGGGTGTGCCTGGCCGAGGAGCCGCCCTGCTTCGAGGAGACGGTGCGCGGCGCGACCGTCGAACGGCTCGGTGATCCGGCCGCCATCGAGCGGTACGGCACCGAGGGACTCGCACTCGGCCGACGTGTCCGGTACGACGTGCGGGCCAACTGGAAGCTGATCGTCGAGAACTTCATGGAGTGCTACCACTGCGCGACGATCCACCCCGAACTCACCGACGTGCTGCCCGAGTTCGCCGACGGCTACGCGGCGCAGTACTACGTGGGGCACGGGGCCGAGTTCGGCGACGGGGTGAAGGGCTTCACGGTCGACGGCAGCGAGGGCTTCGGCAGGCTGCCCGAGGTGCCGGACGGCCAGGACCGCCGCTACTACGCCGTCACCGTGCGGCCGACGGTCTTCGTCAACCTCGTGCCGGACCACGTGATCCTGCACCGCATGTTCCCGCTGGCCGAGGACCGCACGGTGGTCGAGTGTGACTGGCTGTACGCGCCCGAGGTCGTGGCGTCCGGCGCCGATCTGTCGAAGTCGGTCGAGCTGTTCCACCGGGTCAACACCCAGGACTTCGCGGCCTGCGAGCGGACCCAGCCGGCCATGGCGTCCCGGGCCTACCGGGCGGGCGGGGTGCTGGTGCCGACCGAGCACCACATCGGAAGCTTCCACGCCTGGCTGCTCGACCGGCTCGGCGAACAGCCCTCCTAGGCCGGTGACTGTGCGGGGCGTTTGTACATGCGGGTCGCCGTGATCTCGCTGTGCACCGGCTCGCCCTCCCCCTCGGCGGCCGGCGTCGGCTGCGGCAGGCCCGGCCGCAGGTGCTCCTCCACGCTGATGTACTTCAGTCCCGCCCTGAGGTCGGCGTCGTTGCGCAGCCGGATGACCAGCGGGAACTCTGCCAGCGCGGTCGTGTCGAACAGGCCGGTGGTGTACAGGAGCTGCACGCCGAGCGCGTCGGACACGGCCCGCTGGAGCTCCAGCAGGTAGGTGGCGTTGGCGCGGCCGATGGGGTTGTCGAGGAACAGGGTGCCGGCGTGGCGGTGCCGGTCGTGGCCCCGGTCGTTGCTGCGCAGCGCGGCCATCGTGCAGTACAGGGCGATGGCGGCGGTGAGCAGCTGGCCGCCGGAGAAGACGTCGCCCATCTGTCCGACGGGGACGCGCTCGGCGCGCAGTACGGCGTCGGGCTTGAGGATCTCGACGGCGACGCCCTTGGGCTGCAGGGCGGCGGCCACACCGCGCAGCAGCAGGGACATGCCGTCGCGGCGCAGGTCGGAGTTCTTCTTCACGGCCGCGCGGGTGGCCTCGTCGACGACCTCGCCGAGCCGCTCGGTGAGGGTGGCCTGGTCGGGCTCCTCGAAGCGGATGCGCAGGAACTCCTGCCCGGACCACTCGCCGAGGCCCTCCGGCAGCCGGGACAGCCGCTGGGCGGAGCGGAGGGTGGCGAGCGCGGACTCGACCAGGCCGCGCAGCCGGTCCACGATCGAGTCGCGGTTGCGCTCCAGCTGGGACAGCTCGTCGGTGAGGACGCGGAGCCGGGGCGCGAAGGCGTCGGCCCACTTGGCGGCGTGCTCGGGCAGCGCGGCGGCGGGCAGTTCGCGGATCTGCTGGCGGGCGGGCGTGCGGACCTGTTCGTAGCGGGTGGAGTTGGCGTGCCGGACGAGGACGTCGCTGGCCTCGCGCACGGCGGCCTCGGCGGCGGACAGGTCGGCGGCGCAGCCGCGCAGCGAGCGGCGGGCCTCGGCGGCGGACCGGCGGGCCTCCTCCAGGTCTCCGGCGTAGGGCTCGGGTTCCTCCTGCTCCTCCTCGGGCGCGTGTTCGCGCAGCAGGTCGCGGAGCAGGGCGGCGGTCTCGTCGAAGCCGCCGGCCGCGTCCTCGGCGGCGCGGTGCGCGTCGAGCAGTTCGGCGTGGGCCTCGCGGGCCTGGGCCAGGGCCTCGGTGCGGGCGGCGAGTTCGGCGGTCGCCGTGCGCAGCAGGGTCTGGGCGTGCTCGACGTCGCGCGGCTGGAGCTCCTCGGGGAGGTCGGTGTGGGTGTCGCCGTCCTCTGGCGCGTGCCGTTCGGCCTCGCCGCGCAGCCGGCCGAGCTGTTCGCTCGCGCTGGACATACGGGTCTCCAGGAGCTGCACCAGTTCCTCGGCGCGGGCGACGGCGGCCTGCCGGGAGGGCCCGTCGGAGCCGTCGGGCGATTCCAGGAGCTGCCCGGCGCGGGTGCGGACCTTGTTGCTGAGCCGGTCGAGATCCGCGCGGGCCGCGCTCTCGTCGCTCTCCGCGCGGGCCTGTTCGGCGCGCAGGTCGGCGCCGACGCCGACCTTCTCGTACACCTGGGAGGCGGCGCGGTAGGCCTCGCGCAGGTCGGGCAGGGACGCCTTCGCCTTCGGCGCCCCGGCACCGTCCCCGGGTGCCTCTTCGGGTACGTCGTCGGGGGCACCGGCGATCTCGGAGCGCTCGGCGCGCAGTGCCCGCGCGGTGCGGCGGGCGTCGTCGGCGGCGCGCTGGGCGGCGCGCCGGTCCTCGTCGGCGGCGCGGGCCCGCTCCAGGCAGGCCTGGGCGCGGGCCTCGGCCTCGGTGCCCTCGTCGGCCAGTTCACGGAGTCTGACCTGCCAGCCGGCGCGTTCGCGCAGCCGGAAGGCGAGTCCGGCGAGGGCGTCGGCGGCGCGGCGGGCCTTCTGTGCGGCCTCCTGCCGCTCGTCCCGCAGGTGGACGGCCTCAGCGGCGCTCTCGTCGGCCTCGGCCCGCACGGTGCGGGCCTCGGTCAGCTCGGCCTCGGCCTCCTCGGCGAAGGCGCGGGCCTCCTCGGCGGTCCTGGCGAGTTCCGCGAGGCGTCCGGCCGGGCAGCCGGTGCGCCAGGAGGCGAGCCGGGCCGCCAGCTCGCGGTCCTTGCCGAGGCGGGCGGCGAGGGTGCGGATCTCCTCGTCCCGCTCGCCCGCCCGCGCGCGCAGGGCGTGCCGCTCCTCGTCGGCGGCCTGCTCGTCGTGCATGGCCGGGTTCGGCGGTACGAGGAAGACGTCCCCGGTGCCGGACTCCGGGGCCGGGGTCGGGGCGAGGAGGGCTGCGGCGGTGCCGACGGCGACGGCGGAGCGCGGCAGCAGGGCCGCGTCGCCGAGGACCTCGCGGGCGCGGGTGTGCGAGTCCGGGTCGGTGATGATCACGCCGTCGACCAGCTCGGGGCGGGCGGCCAGCACGCGTGCGTGGTCGGCGGGGTCGACAGCCTGGGCGAGGTAGCGCCAGCCGGGCAGGGCGGGGATGCCGTGCTCGCCGAGGAACTCGACGGTGGCCAGCACGTCGGGTCCCGGCGGCAGCAGGCCGCCGTCGCCGAGGGCGCCGAGGATGCGGGAGTCGTCGGCGGCGGCGGTGCGCAGGTCGAACAGCTGGCGTTCGGCGGAGGAGACGGTGTCGTCGAGCAGTTCGCGCAGTTCGTCGGCGAAGCGGTCGAGTTCTTCGGGGGTCAGCGCGCCGTCCGTCGCGGTGGTGGCGGCGGTCCGGTCGGCGCGGTCGGCGTCCCGGCGGGGCTGGGGGATGCCCGGGCGGGACTCGGCGGCCAGGCCGAGCAGTTCGGCGAGGCGTTCCTCCGCGGCCAGTGCCTCGGCGGTGCGCCGCTCGCCCCGGTGGGCGCGCTCGGCGGCGGTGGCCGCGTCCGCCGCGCGGGCCGCGGTCAGTTCGGCGCGGCTCTCGGCGGCGGCGGCCTCGCGGGCGTGCTCGGTGGCCCGGTGGGCCGCCTCGCGGGCGGTGTCCCAGGCGGCGACGGTCGTCTTCTCGGCGTCGCTGGCCGCGAGGGCGGCGCGGGCCGGGTCGGCGTCGGGGGCGCTGTCGTCCAGCCAGCCGGCGCGGACGGCCTCGGCGGTCTCCTGCTCGACCTCGGTGAGGCGCTGGCGCAGGTGCCCGGCCTCGCTGCGGGCGCGCTGCGCCTCGGTGGCGGCGGTGGTGGAGTCCCGGTGGGCGGTGTCGCTGACCTCCTGGAGGGCGGCGGACCGCTCCTCCTCCTCGTTGGCGTGGTCCTCGGCCTTCGCGGCCGCCGCGTGCAGGGCGCGGACGAGGTCGACGGCGGCCTTGGTGCGGGCGGCGAGAGCGGGGGCGGCGTCCCGTTCGGCCTCCTGGATGGCGGCCGAGACGCGGGCGACGCGGTCGGCGGCGGCGCGGTGGCGCAGGACGGCCTCGGCGGCCTGCCAGGCGGAGTGCAGGGTGCGGGCCTCGGCCAGTTCGCGCTTCTGCGCGGCGGCGGACTTCTCGGCTCCGGTCAGGGCCAGGGAGGCGTGCCGGTAGGCGAGTTCGGCGGCGATGAGGTTGCTGCGGTCCCGGGCGGACTCGGCGTGCGTGACGGCGTACGCGGCGGCCGTGACCCGCTGGGCGAGGTCACCCGCACGGACCCGCTCCTGGGCGCCTCGGGCGGTGAGCCGGCGGGCCAGGTTCCTGGTGCGGCGTTCGGCGGCGGTGTGGATGTCGCGCGCGCGGGTGCGCGCCTCGGCGGCCTCGACGATCCGGCCTAGGAGGTCGACGGACCCGGCGGTGAAGTCGCGTTCGGCGATCAGCTCGGCGCGCCGGCCCAGCTTGTTGCCGAAGCCGCCGACCAGGTCGGCGAGGCCGTCGGTGTCGCGGGTGTCGGTGACGGCCCGCAGCAGCAGGTCGGTGAAGTCGGAGTCCTTCTTGACGGCGAAGAGGCCGGCGGCCTCGCCCTCGTCGGCGTTCATCTCGCGCTGGTAGCGGAAGAGTTCGGGGTCGAGTCCGAGGTCGCCGAGGTGCTCGATCCAGCGGTCGTGGATCTCCTCCCAGTGCACCACCAGGTGCGGGTAGGCCTTGCCTGCCTCGGTGAGCGCGTCGCGGAAGCCCTTCATGGTGCGTCGCCTGCCCTGCGCTCCGGAGGCGCCCTCGGCGGACGGGCGTACGGCGGTGGCCTCGGCGACCGGCAGGTTGTCCAGGGTCAGTCCGGGTCCTGGCCGGAAGGAGTACCAGGCCTCGGCGAACTTCCGCGGGTCGCCCGAGACCTGCCGTCCGCGCCACTCGCTGACCTTGCCGACGACGACGCACTCGCCGGTCTGGACGTGCTGCCACTCCAGCGCCACGTGTCCGCAGTCGTCGGCGAGCAGGAACTTGCGCAGCACGCCGGAACTGGCGCCGCCCAGGGTGTTGCGGTGGCCCGGCAGCATCACCGAGAAGATCAGCTTGAGGAGTACGGACTTGCCGCCGCCGTTCTCCAGGAAGAGCACGCCTGCGGGCGCGGGCCGGCGCGGCGGGCCGACGGGCTCCTCCTCGAAGAACTCCGCCTGCGTGGGCGCGGGATCGGGCACGGGCTCGCCCACACCGCGCAGGTCAAGCACGGTGTCGGCGTAGCGCGCACCGGCGGGTCCGATGGAGTAGAGGCGGACCCGGGACAGCTCGTACATGGCGGACTCTCGTAAGTCTTCGGACGTCGGGGACGGTCGGGGGCGGGGCGGGCGGGATCAGGAGGAGTGGAAGGGCAGGCCGGCGTCGGCTACCAGCTCCAGGTCGTCCGTCTCCTCGGCGGGTAGCAGCGTCGCGGTGCCGTCGGTGACCGGGACGACGCCCAGGTCGAGCAGCTCGGTCATGGCGGCGCTGCCCGCCATGTCGCGCACCTGGAGCTGGTAGCGGGCCGTCGTGCGGTAGGTGCCGCCGTGGTCGTCGCCGGTGCGCTGGAGGAAGCCGGACTCGGTGAGGAACGCGGCGGCCTTGCCGACGATGCCGGTGGTGGAGCCCGGGAGTCTGCGCGCGTCCTTGGTGGCGCCGGTCGCGCTGCGCCTGACCCAGATCCGCCAGGCGGCCTCCAGGCCCGGCGCGTCGGTGGCCGGGTCGGTGTTCTCGCCCTGCTGCTCCGCGCGTTCCTCGAGTCTGCGGCAGGCCTGGCGGACGAACGCGTCCACGCCGTTGACCGTGACGCGGCCGATGTAGCCGTCGTCGGCGAGGTCCTCGGGGCGCGGATAGGCCATGGCGGCGACGGCGAGGTGGGCGAGGCCGTGCAGGAAGCGGTCGCCGGAGTCGGTGGCGGCACGACGCGCGTAGTCGCCCATACGGACGGCGAACACGGAGTCCTCGGCGGCGGTCACGGCCATCCCCGCGCGCGGGGACACCTCCAGGACGATCAGCCCGAGGCCGGCCGCCACGGCGTCGGCGAGCCGCGCGAAGGGCGGGTCCTCGCGGTAGCGGCGCAGCAGGTCGGCGTACTCCTGGTCGCGGGCGGGCAGCAGCTTGGGCTGGAGACCGAAGGCGACGAGCCGCGCCGCGTCGGCGGCGTCGGCGGGCGTGACGGCCGCGGTGGTCGGCGCGGCACCCGCCTCCGGCTCGCTCCGGTCGGCGTGCTCGGTCACGGTCGGTACTCCTCGCTGTGCTGTCGCTCTGTGCTGCGGTGTCGGGTGGGGCGGTGAGTGGGGTGGGCGTGATGCGGGCCGGTCGTCATGCCGCCTCCGTCCGGTCCGCCGCCATCCCCGCCGCGTCCAGCAGCGCCGTGCCGACGATGAGGTCGGCGCCGCCGAACTCGGGGTCGTCCAGCTCGGTGCCGTCGTCGACGGCGAACAGCAGCTTCGGCTCGCCCTGGCGGTAGGCGGTGCCGACCGGCGGGCTGGCCGCGTGGACGGCGAGCAGGGCGACGAGGTACGGCAGTTCGGGGTCGCGGGCGCGGGCCTCGGCCAGCAGCCCGGACAGCCGGCGCGGGGCGTCGTGCGGCAGGTCGAGCAGCTCCATGGCGGCGGCGAGCTGCTCCTCGCTGAACCGGCTGTCGTCCGGGGTGGCGATCAGGTCGGGCTCCGGCATCTCGGCGCCCAGGTGCTCGCGCTCCACCGGCGGGGTGAGGAGTATGTCGACGAGGTCGCCGACCCGGACGGAGACGGGGGTGCGCAGCCCGGTGCCGTGGGCGAAGAAGGCGTCGGTGACGCGGAGCGCCCGCTCCACGGGCAACGGCAGCACGGGGGCGACGAGATGGCCGTACAGGTCGAGGCCGGAGGTGGTCAGGGGGGTGGCGAAGGCCTGCCGGTCCTGTTCCGCGCGGAAGAGCGGGCCGGCCTCCAGGAGGCGGGACTGGAGCTGGGTGTGGCGGCGGATGCAGTCCTTGACGATGTCGACCAGCTCGGCGGCGCGGCGCTTGTGCTCGGCGTCCTCGGTCTCGTCGCGGGCCTTGCGGATGTTGGTGAGGATCGCGTTCTCGTGCCGGTAGCGGTCGGCGACGTGGTCCAGGGCCTCGGCGATCATGTCGGGGACGGCGCTGAGCCAGTCCACCGCGCGGACGTTGCGCCGGGTGGCGTCCAGGGCGCGGCGCAGGGTCTCCGAGTACTGGACGGTGCGGTACCGGGCCTGTTCGGCGGCGAGCTGGGCGTCGGCGAGGCGGCCGCGGCTGATCAGCACCTCGAGCTTGACCTCGGCGGCGATCTGGGCGCTGGTGACGTCGGTGTCCAGGGCGCCGACGAGGACGTTGACCGCCTCGTCGGTGGTGCGCAGGTAGACGGTGCCGCCGGGTCCCGGGACCTCTTCGAGCAGCTTGAAGTCGTAGTCCCGCCGGACGTACGTGCCGTCGGGTCCGAAGGTGCCGTACACCGCGCGGAAGCCGCGGTCCACGCTGCCGACGTTGATCAGGTTCTCCAGGACCCACCGGGCCACCCGCTCGTGCTCGGCGGCGGGGCGGCGCGGGGCCTGGGCGGCGACGCGCGGGATCAGCCTGGCGACTATCTGGTCGTGGTCGGCGCCCGTGTCGAAGTCCATGTTCAGCGTGACGAGGTCGATGGCGGCCAGGGCGACCTCCGCCATGCCGTACACCGAGTACTCGCCGGCGAGGTTGGCCTTGCGCGCGTCGAGGTCGTGCAGCGGCGCCGTGCAGGCGAGCGCGCGCAGCCGCCGCGCCAGCCCCTCGTCGGCGGCCGGGCCCGGGGCGGGGCGCGGCCCCGCGCTGAGCTGGGGCGGAACACTGTCCGTCGATGCAGGCGAAGTCACGGTGCACAGACTAGGTCCTCGGTCTGACATCGGCCCAAACGACGCAGATGGGCCCCCGCGGACACGGTGGCCGGCCGCCGCGCCGCCGGGGCCCGGGGCCCTCCCGGCGGACCGTCCCTACCCTTCGTCCCCGACCCGCCGCAGGTAGACCTCCACGACGCGCTTCAGCGAGTCCTCCAGGTAGACCGCGAGCAGTCGCGCGGCCTTCTCCCGCTCGCCGCCCTCCAGGGTCGCGAGGAGCTCCGCGTTCCGGGCGATGTACGGCTCGTGCAGGCGCCGCGGGTCGTCCACGACGTGGAAGGCCAGGCGCAGTTCGGCGAAGACGCTGCGCATCAGTTCGTCGGTGCGTTCGCTGCCGGCGAGGGCCACCAGTTCCCGGTGGAAGTGGATGTTGGCCGTACCCACTCCTTTCCAGTCACCTTCGCGGGCCGACCGCCGCCCGTCCTCGACGGCCTCGGCTAGCCCGTCCAGCGGGTACGGCGGCTCGCCGAGGCCGCGGACGACGGCGCACTCGACGAGGGAGCGGGTGCGGTAGATGTCCTCGACGTCCTCGACGGTGAGGACCCGGACGAAGACGCCCCGGTTCAGTTCGTGGACGAGCAGGCGTTCGTGCGTGAGCAGGCGGAACGACTCGCGCAGGGTGTTGCGGGAGACGCCCAGGGCGCCGCCGATGCTGTCCTCCGACAACCGGGTCCCGGGTGGGAAGTAGCCCTCGGCGATCCGGCTCCTGAGGATGTCCGAGACCCGCTCGGCGGTGCTGGTCCGCCCGAGGAGGGCGCGATCGTCGGCCAGTCCCGTCAACTGCTCTGCCATGCCCGGAATTCAATCGCAGATACCAGAACGAAACAACAGGGGTATTGAGGGATCGTTGAACGATCCCCTACGGTGCCCTCAAGTTCCCGCTCGATCCGCACTCTCCGTCCTCCCCCTGCGAGGTGCACCATGAGCACACCCCCTCACCCACCGGCACTCCCCGCCGACACCCGTCCACCCGGCACGGCCGAACGCGCCTCGGAAGACGGCCCGTTCGGCTGGCTGCGCACCCTCGGCCCGCGGGGCCGCCGCGCCTTCGGCGGCGCGTTCGGCGGCTACGCCCTCGACTCGTACGACTACTTCACGCTGCCGCTGACCATGGTCGCGCTGGCCGCGTACTTCGGTCTGGACAGCGGTCAGACCGGCCTGCTCACGACGGTCACCCTGGTCGTCTCGGCGATCGGCGGCGCGCTCGCGGGTGTGCTGGCGGACCGCGTCGGCCGGGTCAGGGCGCTGCTGCTCACCGTGATCACCTACGCCGTCTTCACGGTGGCCTGCGGCTTCGCGCCCAACTACGAGACGCTGCTCGTCTTCCGCGCCCTCCAGGGCCTCGGCTTCGGCGGCGAGTGGGCGGTCGGCGCGATCCTGGTCGCCGAGTACGCGAGCCCTCGGCACCGCGGGCGCACGCTCGGCGCGGTCCAGAGCTCGTGGGCCGTGGGCTGGGCGCTCGCGGTGATCGTGTACACGTTGGTGTTCTCACTGGCCGGTGACGACCTGGCCTGGCGTGTCATGTTCTGGACGGGCGCGCTCCCGGCGCTGCTCGTGGTGTGGGTGCGGCGCAGCGTCCACGACGCGCCGCGGGCCGCCGAGGTCCGGGAGAAGGGCGCCGGCAGGGGTTCGTTCGCGGCGATCTTCAGGCCGGGCACGGCGGACTCACCGGGGCTGTTGCGCGTCACGTTCTTCGCGAGCCTGCTCTCCACCGGGGTCCAGGGCGGCTACTACACCCTCGCCACCTGGGTGCCGACGTATCTGAAGGACGAGCGCGACCTGTCGGTCGTCGGCACCGGCGGCTACCTGACCTTCCTCATCTCGGGCGCCTTCCTGGGCTACCTGACCGGCGGCGTGCTCACCGACGTGCTGGGCCGCAGGCGCAACATCTGGCTCTTCGCGCTGCTGTCGGCGCTCTGCATCCTGGCGTACGCCAACATCCCCGGCGGCGCCAACACCCTGCTCCTGGTGCTGGGCTTCCCGCTCGGCTTCTGCATGTCGGCCATCTTCAGCGGCTTCGGTTCCTACCTGAGCGAGCTGTACCCGACGGCGGTACGGGGCGCGGGCCAGGGCTTCACGTACAACACCGGACGCGCCGTGGGCGCCGTCTTCCCCACCACGGTCGGCTTCCTCGCCGACAGCTGGGGCGTGGGCGGCGCGCTGGTCTTCGGCGCCATCGGCTACGGCATCGCGGCACTGGCCCTGCTGGGGCTGCCGGAGACACGTGGAAAGGAACTGGCATGAACCACCCGCACCCCGCGAGCGGAGACCGCCCGATCACCCTGGTCGACGAGCACGCGCGCGCGTGGAGCCCGAAAACGGCCCGCGCCCGCTTCCGGAAGGGGCTGACCGGCCCCACGGCCGGGGTCGCCGCCGGCCACACCCAGGCCAACCTGATCTCGGTGCCCGCCGACTGGGCGTACGACATGCTGCTGTTCTGCACCCGCAACCCGCAGCCGTGCCCGGTGCTGGACGTGACGGACGCCGGGTCCTGGACCACCGTGCTCGCCGACGGCGCGGACCTGCGCACCGATCTGCCGCGCTACCGGGCGTGGCGGGACGGCGAGCTGGTGGAGGAGCCGACGGACGTGCTGGAGCACTGGCGGGACGACCTGGTGACCTTCCTGATCGGGTGCAGTTTCACCTTCGAGTGGGCGCTGGCCTCGGCGGGCGTCCCGATCCGCCACGTCGAGCAGGGCCGCAACGTCCCGATGTACGTCACCTCCCGCCGGTGCCGTCCGGCCGGGCGGCTGCGCGGGCCGATGGTGGTGTCGATGCGCCCGGTGCCGCCCGCGCACCTGTCGGCGGCGATCCGCGAGAGCAGTCTGCTCCCGGCGGTGCACGGCAGCCCGGTGCACTGCGGCGACCCGTCGGCGCTGGGCATCGCGGATCTGGACCGGCCCGACTTCGGCGACGCGGTGGACCGCGAACCGGACGACATCCCGGTGTTCTGGGCCTGCGGCGTGACCCCGCAGGCGGCGGTCATGGCCTCACGCCCGCCCTTCGCGCTCACCCACGCGCCGGGGCAGATGTTCCTCACCGACGCCCGTGACGAGCAGTACCGCGTGGCGTGATCCGGATGCCGCGACAGGGCTCCTGGACCGCCCGCGGCCACGGCACCGGGGACACTGGGCCGGCCGGGCGGGCAGTACGCGCGCGTGGACGTCGCTCCGCAGCCGGCGCCCCCGACGGAGCTGGTCCTGCGGGTGACGCCGGGTCCGCGCGCCGACTGGTTCACACCGGAGGCGGTACGGGCGTTCACCTCGCAGCCGTACCGGGTGTCGTCCGCGAGCAACCGCATCGGGCTGCGCGTGGACGGACCCGCGCTGGAACGCGCCCGTCCGGGCGAACTCCCCAGCGAGGGCACGGTGCTGGGCGCGGTGCAGGTGCCGCCCGACGGCCGGCCGGTGGTGTTCCTCGCCGACCACCCGACGACCGGCGGCTATCCGGTGATCGGCGTCGTGTGCACCACCGACCTCCCGGCGGCGGCCCAGGCGGTACCGGGCACACCGGTGCGCTTCTCGACGCCACACAGACACTGACCCCGCCCGTCGGGGTGGGGTACGACTGCGTCGCAGGCGGGCCGCCGCTGGCGGGCGCACCGCCCCACGCGGCGCGGGACCACGGCACTTCGGTCGGCGAATGGCGGGGCAGCGGGTCGAGTCGGGCGCCCCGCGCAGGGCCAGGCAGCAGGCAGCACCGTGCGCGGGGTCGGCGGCGGGCTGCGCAGCGGATCCGGGCGCGGCGGTTGTGTTCCACCGGGATGCCGGGCCGTGGAGCGGAGGCGTCTCACGGCACGGACTCCGGCAGCGCGGGGCGCGCCGGGTGGGTCGCGTCGTGTGCGGCCAGGAACGCCTCGACGGCCGTGTTCCAGCCGAAGCGTTCCGCACGCGCGCGTGCCGCCGCCCGCCGGTCCGTCCCCCGGCGTGCCAGGAGCAGTTCCACGGCGTCCGCGAAGGCGTCCCCGTGATCGGCGGCGACGGCTCCGGCCGCACCGATCACCTCGGGCAGCGCCGAGGACGCGCTCGCCACCACGGGCGTGCCGCACGCCATCGCCTCCAGCGCGGCGAGCCCGAAGGTCTCGGCCGGTCCGGGTGCCAGACACACGTCGGCGGACGCCTGGAGGGCGCCGAGCAGCCGGGGGTCGGCGACGTGGCCGAGGAAGGTCACCGGCAGCCCTTGGACCCGCGCCCGCTGTTCGAGCCGCGGGCGCAGCGGCCCGTCCCCGGCCACCACCAGCACCGCCCGCCCGCCGCGCCGCCGCAGCTGCATCAGCACGTCGAGCGCGGTGCCGGGCCGCTTCTCCACCGACAGCCGCGAGCACATCACCAGCAGCGTCTCGTCCCCGCGCGCGTACCGGGCCCGCAGCCCGGGGTCGCGCAGCCCGGGGTGCCGCCCGGTGAGGTCGACGCCGAGCGGGGCCCGTACGACGTTGCGGGCCCCGATGCGGACGAACTCCCGCTCGGCGAACTGCGTGGTGCACACCACGCGCGCGTAGGCGTGCGCGGTGCGGACGTTGAGGGCGTCGGCGGTGCGCCGGGCAGCGCCTTCGGGCAGGCCCCAGGTGCGCAGCACACCGTCGGTGGTCTCGTGGGAGACCATCACGGCGGGGACCCTGGCCCGCCGGGCCCACCTGCCGGTCCACCGCAGGGTGGTGCGGTCGGACACCTCCAGGCGGTCGGGAGCCAGCTCCTCCAGCAGGGCGGCCACGCGCCGCCTGTCGGTCAGTACGCGATAGCCGCCGGTACCCGGCAGCAGGGGCCCCGGGAGCGTGATCACCCGGCCCTGTCCGGTCTCCCGGTCGTCGGCGTGCCGGCCGGGGACGACGAGTACGGGGTCGTGCCCCGCGGCGCGGTATCCGCGGCCCAGTTCACGCAGCGCGGTGCGCAGTCCGCCGGACGCGGGGGCGACGAAGTTGGCGAGCCGGACGATCCGCAGCGCGCTCATGCCGGCACCGCCTTCCGGGGGGCGAGCACGTCCGTGTAGTGCCCGATCAGCCGGTCGCCGACGGCCGCCCAGGTGCGCCCCTCCACGGCGGCCCTCCCGGCCGCGCCGTAGGCGCCCCGCAGCCGGGGGTCCGCGGACAGGGACCATACGGCGTCCCGTACGGCGGCGGCGTCGCGCGGCGGCACGAGTAGCCCGGTGCGCCCGTGGGCGACGAGGTCCAGCGGTCCGCCCGCGGCGGGCGCGACGACGGGCACACCGCTCGCCATGGCCTCCTGCACGGTCTGGCAGAACGTCTCGAAGGGGCCGGTGTGCACGAAGACGTCCAGTGAGGCGAAGACCCGGGCGAGTTCGTCGCCGGTGCGGCGGCCGAGGAAGACGGCGCCCGGCAGCGTCCGCTCCAGACCGGGCCGGCCGGGTCCGTCGCCGACGACCACGACGCGCACGCCGTCCAGGGCGCAGGTGCCGGACAGCAGCTCGACCTGCTTCTCGGGGGCGAGGCGGCCGACGTAGCCGACGATCAGCTCGCCCTTGGGGGCGAGTGCGCGGCGCAACGTCTCGTCCCGCCGGCCGGGCCGGAAGCGGACGGTGTCCACTCCGCGCGGCCACAGCCCGACCCGGGGCACGCCGTGCGCCTCCAGGTCGCGCAGGGCCGCGCTGGACGGGGCGAGGGTGAGGTCGGCGGCCGCGTGCACGGAGCGGATGCGCCGCCAGGCGGCCGCCTCGCCCGCCCCCATGTACGTACGGGCGTAGCCGGCGAGGTCGGTCTGGTAGACGGCCACGGCGGGGACGCCGAGCCGGGCGGCGGCGGCCATGCCCCGGACGCCGAGGACGAAGGGTCCCGCCAGGTGGACGAGGTCGGCGCGGTGCTCGGCGATCGCGGCGGCGACGCGCCGGCTGGGCAGGGCGACGCGGACCTGCGGATAGCCGGGGAGCGGGAGGGAGGGGGTCCGGACGACGCGGCACGGAGCGTACGCGTCCGCCTCGTCGGCGGCGGAGGCGGCCGGCGCGACGACGACGCAGTCGTGACCGCGGCCCACGAGGTGCCGGACGGTCTGGAGCGCGCAGTGGGCGACGCCGTTGACATCGGGGGGAAAGGATTCGGTCACGATGACGACACGCATACCGGTGTTGTCGCCGGACTGGACGTGCTCGCGTCAACGACGATCTATCCGGCCGAGGAACGTCCCGTGAGCGTTGCCCCCGGGCGGCCGGGTGCCGGTGCGGCGCACGGCCCGCGCCGCACCGGCACCCCTGGCGCTCACACGGCGGGCGCGTCCGGTCCGAAGCGGCTGCGTACCGCCGTCTGGACCTCGTCCTCCTCGGCCGGGTCGGCGGCGAGCCTGCGCAGCCGTTCGACGACGCGGTTGTCGCCGGTCTCGGCATGGCGTGCGGCGAGTTCGCGGGTGGTCTCCTCGCAGTCCCACAGGCACTCGATGGCGAAGCCCGCCGCGAAGGACGGGTCGGTGGCGGCCAGCGCGCGGGCGGCCCGGCCACGCAGGTGGGAGGAGGCGGTTTCGCGGTAGATGTGGCGCAGTACGGGCGCGGCGCAGGTGATGCCGAGCCGTCCGGTGCCGTCGACGAGGGTCCACAGGGTCGGCGCGTCGGGGCCGTCGCCACGTACCGCCTCCCGCAGCGCCGCGAGGACGAGATCGCGATCCTGGGCGGCGCCCCGGCAGGCGAGCACCCGTCCGGCGGCGGCCCCCAGGGCATCGGGCCGGTGCACCCAGCCGCGGGCCCGGTCGACGGCGGCGAGGCTGCGCATGCGCTCGTACGCGGCGACGGCGGCCTCCACGACCGGTGCCGAGCCGGTGGCCACGGCACCCTCGACCAGGTCGAGGACGTCCGGATCATTGCTGTCGGCGAGATAGCGCAGGGCGGTGCAGCGGGCGCCCTCGGTGCCCGACCGCGCGGCCTCGACGATCTCGGGCCGGTCCTCGGGCCCGGCGACGGCCGTCAGGCAGCGCGCGGCCGGCGCGTGGAGCGGGGTGCCGCGCTCGACGCCCTGCTCGGCCCACTCGAACACGGCTCGCACGCTCCAGCCGGGACGCGGTCCGGTGGAGTTCATCTGGCGCTGCCAGCGGTCGAAGCAGCCCGCCTCCTGGGCGGCACGCACGCGCGCGGCGATCGATTCGCGGGGGTCGTCGGCCCACAGGCGCCAGGGCCGGGGTTCGAAGGCGTCCCGCACCGCGGCGGCCAGCTCGGCCTCGCCCTCGGCGTCGCGCGGGAAGCGGGCCAGGACGGGCGCGGCGAGGGAGCGCAGTCCCGCGTCGTCGTCGCGCAGCGCCAGCTCGTCCAGGGCCCACGCCCAGTTGACGCCGTGCGCGGCGTACCGGCGCAGCAGCTGGAGCGCGTCCAGCCTGCCGTAGGAGGCGAGGTGGCCGAGGACCGCGAGGGCCAGCCCGGTGCGCGACTCGTCGGCGTCCAGGACGTCCTCGGGGTCGAAGAGGTGGGCCTCGATCGCGTCCAGCTCGCCGTTCAGGTCGAGGTAGAGGCGGGCGTAGTAGAGGGAGCGGTTCTCGACCTGCCAGTCGTGGCGGGGGTCGTGGAGCACACAGTGGTTCAGCGCCGCGAGCGCTTCGGCGCGCGGAGCGGTGAGCGCGTGCAGCGTGCCGTCGCCGCGACCCCGCTGAAGCAGGCCGAGCAGCGTACCGCTGGGCGCTATGACCGGATCGAACATGGGAAACAGCCTCACATCAAGCGTCGACGCAACCGGGGAGCACGCGTTTACCTGGCCGTGCGCCAACACGTCGGAGCGCCCGCCGTCTCTTGCTTGCTGAAGACCATGTTCCTCTGCCTCTCGTCGGTGGCCCTTGCGAGCCGTGTCACGGCCCGCGCGGTGCGGCAACACCTGCCCAGCCATCACGTCCGTGAACCACGTCGTCATGATGGCCCGGCGGTCACATCTGCCGCGACCGAAATTTCGGCGGCCCTGTACCGCCTCCCCCGTTTCCAGTGTTTTCCCTGGTCAGAAAAATGTGGAGGGGGCCGGACAGGACCCTCTCCGCCGTCCCGTCACCGGGCGCCGAACAGCTCCAGCAGGTCCGTCCGGGCGAACATCCGCGCCGTGTCGACGGCGGACGGAGTGCCCGCCGCCGGGTCCGCGCCGGCCTCGAGCAACGCCTTGGTCACTTCCGTCTCACCCTTGAAGGCGGCTCCGGCGAGCGGCGTCTGCCCCCGGTCGTTGACGCGGTCGGCGTCGGCGCCACGGGCCAGCAGCGCACGCACCGCGTCGGCGTGCCCGTGGTAGGCGGCGAGCATGACGAGGGAGTCGCCGCGGTCGTTGGTGAGGTCGGCCGGTACACCGGCGTCCACGTACGCGACCAGCTCCTCGGTCCGCCCCTGCCGGGCCAGATCGAAGATCTTGGTCGCCAGCTCCACGACCTCGGGGTCGGGGGCTTCGCTCATCGGCCGGACCACCTCTCACTGCGAACATTCGGCAAATCGCCAGGGTACTGGCTCGCGGGGCACCCGAGCGGACCAAGGACCGATCCGCCACCTGAGGTAATTCGGTCGAATTTCCCCCATTTGCACCTTTTATCGTATGGATACATGCTGTGAGCCTGGAAGTACTCATGGTGACTGTCCCCGTGAACCAGGAGAACTCACATGATCCTCTCGATCTCAGGCGTGGTCCTGCTCGGCATCGTCGTCTTCATCTTCTTCCGCAAGGACGGCCTCAAGGCCTCGCACGCGCTGGTCGCCGTCCTGTTCGGGTTCTATCTCGCGAGTACGGCCATCGCCCCGAGCATCAAGGCGGGCGGCGAGAGCCTGGCGGGCCTCCTCGGCGGCATCAAGTTCTGACGGCCCGCTCCCCTCGTCCGACATCCGCACGTACGCACCTCCAGGAGGCAGCAGTGGCCCGGCGGCCCCTCCCCCGCATTCTGAGCAACGGCGGCGCACAGCTCGCCCGGAGCCGGGAGCTGGCCCGGACGGCGGCCGACAGCGCCACCGACGTCCTCCAGCCGCTGATCACGATCGGCCGCGGTCTGCGCCGACTGGCCGCGGCCGCGCGGCGCAGATGGACCGAGACCCCCAAGGACCGGCGCGGCGCGCTGCTGTTCCTGGTGGCCTCGGTGGTCCTGGTGGTGGCGCTCGTGCCGTACGGTCCGCTGCTCGCCGTCATCGCCCTGATGGCGGCGGCAGCCTGGCAGGGCAGGGAGCGCACCCCGGCGGTGCCCGAGGGCCCCGACGACTCCCAGACCCGGCGCCTGCAGTCGCTCTACGAGGCGCTGGTCCCGTACTTCTCCCTGCCGGAGGACCCCGACCCCCTGTACGCCCACGGCGGCGGCTGGGAGAAGGCGTTCCCGGCGTACGAGTTCGACGACGGCGGCCGCGTGGCCCACCTGGTGATCCGCTACCCCGCCTACTTCACCGACGGCGAGGCCGAGTCCCGGGCCCGGATCGAGCACCTGCTCACCGCGAAGTCCGGCCGGGGCCGCGAGTACCACTTCACGTGGGACGAGGAGGCCAACCACCTCTGCGTCGACGTACTGGCGGCGCTGCCCACCGACATCGCCGCCCAGCGCTTCGTGACGGCGCCCGGCGAGACCGTCCTCGGCTTCACCGACCCGACCCGGGTCCAGCGCACGCTCCCGCTCACCCACGGCGAGGAGCAGCGGGACGTACCGCCGGTCGTCTGGCGCACCGGCATCCGCTCGACGGAGCCCCACCTGCTGGTCCTCGGGCAGCCCGGCACCGGCACGTCCACCCTGCTGCGCTCGGTCGCCCTCCAGGCGCTGCACCAGGGCGACCTGCTGATCGTCGACGGCGGCGGCACCGGGGAGTACGCCTGCCTGGTCGGCCGGGACGGCGTCCTGGCCGTGGAGTGCGGCCTCACCGGTGCGCTGACCAGCCTGGAGTGGGCCGCCGCCGAGACGGAACGGCGGCTGATCTCCGTGAACCAGGCCCGTCAGCAGGGCCTGGCGGCGCCGGACGACACCCGGCGGCCCCTGTGGGTCTTCCTGGACCGTCCGACCGCGTTCACGCACCTCGCCACCACGGGCGGCCGCCGGGACCCGCAGACCCTGCTCCAGATCCCGCTGCGGCACGGCCGGGCCGCGAACGTGACCGTGGTCGTGGCCGACCAGCTAGACGCCCTGGACAGCCTCACCGACGCCGTACGGCAGCACACGCGCGCGCGGGTCGTGCTCGGCCCGGCCACCGCGGACGAGCTGGCGAAGGCGCTGGGCGCTCCCCCGCACACCACGCCCCTCGACCAGGTCCCGCCCGGACGCGGATACGCCCGCCTGGGCACCGGCCCGGTGCACCGCCTCCAGGTCCCGGCCACTCCCGACCCCTACGACGACGCGACGAGCGAGGCTCACCGGCAGGCGGTGCTCGACCTGCTCCCCCCGCGCACGACACCGGCGGACGGGGAGCAGGCTCCCCTTCCCCCGGAGGCGGAGGCGGAGGCCGAGGCGGAAGCGAAGGCGAAGGCCGTCTCCATGGAGAAGAACGCCTCCACGGACGACGAGGACGCCCCGGACGGCGCGGCCGCGAGCGAGCCGGAGGAGACCGCGGCGGACGCGGAGCCGACCCCGGTGACGGTGGAGAAGGCGACGGCCGGGACGCCGACCGAGCCGGCTCCCGCTGAGCCGGTCCCCGCCGAGGCCGTCGCGGCGGAGACCTCCTGACGCCGTGGCCGGGGCGGCTCGTCCCACCGCCCCGCCCCGGCCCCTCCCGCGTCCGCCGCCGGTCCGCGCCCGCTTCCGCGAGCCCCGGCGGCCCAACGCACCGGACTCGCCCACATACCCTCACGGGCGCCGGTGACTCCCCGCGAACCGCACCACCTAGGCCACGAACGTCCGCGGTGCCTCGCCGCCGCCGACGCCGCCTTTCTCCACCAGCCGGGCCGCGGCGGCCAGGCGTGCCGCCGCTTCCTCGGCCACCGCTCCGCCGACCGTGAACGGCAGGCGCACGTACCCCTCGAAGGCACCGTCGACCCCGAAGCGCGGCCCGGACGGGACGCGGACGCCCACCCGCTCCCCCGCCTCGGCGAGCCGGGAACCCGACAGGCCCCCGGTCCGCACCCACAGGGTGAGCCCGCCCCGCGGCACCTCGAACTCCCAGTCCGGCAGCTCCCGCCGCACCGCCGCCACCAGCTCGTCCCGGTTCTGCCGGGCCTGTTCGCGGCGCACCGTCACGGCCTGCGCCCAGCCGCCGGTGCTGAACAGCCAGTTCACGGCGAGCTGCTCCAGCACCGGGGTGCCCAGGTCGGCGTACGCCCGCGCGGCGACCAGGCTGCGGATCACGTCGGGCGCGGCGCGGACCCAGCCGATGCGCATCCCGGCCCAGAAGGCCTTGCTCGCCGAGCCGACGGTGATCACGGTGGACCCGGCCGGGTCGAAGGCGCACACGGGACGCGGCATCTCGACGTCGTCGTCCAGCCACAGCTCGCTCATCGTCTCGTCGGCCACGAGCACCGTCCCCGCGGACCGGGCCGCGTCCACCAGCCGCCGCCGCTGGTCGTCGTCGGCGAGCGCGCCGGTGGGGTTGTGGAAGTCGGCGACGACGTAGGCGATGCGGGGCGCGGCGTCGCGCAGGACCTGGCGCCAGCGGTCCACGTCCCAGCCGGTGAGCCCCTCGGCCATCGCGACCGGCACCAGCCGGGCCCCGGCCTCGCGCATCAGCTGGAGGATGTTGGCGTAACTGGGCGACTCCACGGCGATGCGCTCGCCGCGGCCTCCGAAGAGGTGGCAGATGGCGTCGATCGCGCCCATCGCCCCCGTGGTCACCATGATCTGCTCGGGCATGGTGGGGATGCCCCGCGCGGTGTACCGCTCGGCGATCATCGCGCGCAGCGCGGGCAGTCCGGCCGGATAGTCGCCGTGGGTGTGCGCGTACGGCGGCAGCTCCTCGAGGGCGCCCCGCACCGCGCGGGTGAGCCAGGGCTCGGGTGCGGGCAGCGCCGCGCAGCCCAGGTCGATCACCGAGCCGAGGGCCTCCGGCGGCAGCGGCTCGAGCCCGCGGGCCGGCAGCGGGTTCCCGGCCGGCACCGCGGTCCAGCTGCCCGCACCGCGCCGGGACTCCAGGAAGCCCTCGGCACGCAGCGCCTCGTAGGCGGCGGCGACGGTGGTGCGGCTGACGGTCAGGGCGAGGGCCAGTTCCCGTTCGGCGGGCAGCCGGGCGGCGACCGGGACACGGCCCTCCAGCACGAGCAGCCGGATGCCGTCGGCGAGCGCGCGGTAGGCCGGCGGGCGGCGCGTGCCGGGCCCGGCCGGGCGGTCCTGCTGGGAGCCGAGCAGCCGGGCGAGCTGCCCCGCCCCCACGGCCGAGGTCCACTGCGCCACGGAAATCAGTCCACCTTCCCCGAATTGGCCATGGTTGACTCTTCTTCTCAAGCCACAGGGTGTCATGTGGCAGGCCACTACCACCACCCAGGGGGCACCTCTTGTCCAGGCAGTCCAAGCAGTCCAGGCGGCTCGCGCGGCGGCTGACCCAGCTCTACGGCGGTCTGGCGCTCTACGGCGCGAGTTCGGCGCTGCTGGTCAGGTCCGGGCTCGGTCTCGAGCCGTGGAACGTGCTGCACCAGGGCCTCGCGGAGCACACCGGGCTGTCGATGGGTGTGGTGCTGACCATCGTGGGCGCGGCGGTCCTGCTGCTGTGGATCCCGCTGCGCCAGCGGCCGGGCCTCGGCACCGTCTCCAACGTGCTCGTGATCGGCGCGGCGATGGACGCCACGCTGGGGGTGGTGCCGGACGCCCACGGCTGGACGCCGCGGATCGCCGCGATGGTGGCGGGCATCGTCCTGAACGGCGCGGCGACCGGGCTGTACATCGCGGCGCGCTTCGGTCCGGGCCCGCGTGACGGGCTGATGACGGGGCTGAACCGGCGCACGGGGCTCTCGGTGCGTCTGGTGCGGACCGTCGTCGAGATCACCGTCGTGGTGACGGGCTTCGCCCTCGGCGGCACGGTCGGCCTCGGCACCCTGCTCTACGCCGTGTCGATCGGCCCGCTCGCCCAGGTGTTCCTGCGCGTGTTCGCCGTGCCGCCGTCACCGCAGGGCAGCACGGTGGTTGCCGCCGGTCGGCCACGGCGCGCGATACTGCGTCGGTGACCACGCCGATACGCCACCCGTACCTCGACCATCCCGGCCCGATCGCCTTCGCCCACCGGGGCGGGGCGGCGGACGGTCTGGAGAACACGGCGCGGCAGTTCCGCCGCGCGGTCGAGGCGGGCTACCGGTACATCGAGACCGATGTGCACGCGACGCGGGACGGGAGGCTCGTCGCCTTCCACGACGCGACCCTGGACCGGGTCACGGACGGGGCCGGGCGGATCGCCGACCTGCCGTGGCAGGAGGTGCGCCGCGCGCGCGTGGCGGGCGAGGAACCGGTGCCGCTCTTCGAGGAGCTCCTGGAGACCTTCCCCGAGGTGCGCTGGAACATCGACGTGAAGGCGGAGCCCGCGCTGCGGCCCCTCCTGGAGCTGATCGGGCGGACCGACGCCTGGGACCGGATCTGCGTCGGCTCGTTCTCCGAGGCACGCGTGGTCCGCGCCCAACGGCTCGCGGGCCCCCGCCTCGCCACCTCGTACGGCACCCGGGGCGTCCTCGGGCTGCGGCTGCGCTCCTGGGGCGTACCGGCCGCGTCGCGCCGCTCGGCGGTGGCCGCACAGGTCCCCGAGGCGCAGTCGGGCGTCCGGCTGGTGGACCACCGGTTCGTACGCGCCGCCCACGCGCGCGGGCTGCAGGTGCACGTCTGGACGGTGAACGATCCGGACCGTATGCACCGGCTCCTGGACCTGGGAGTGGATGGCATCATGACCGATCACATCGACACACTGCGCAAGGTCATGGAGGACCGCGGCGTCTGGGGATGAGCCCCGGCCGCGCCCCGGGGACGGTGCGCGTTCACGGGGAAGGCGAGGGCACGGTGGGCACCGACACCCTGCGGACGGACGCGGCAGACGGGGCCGACCCAGCGGCCGAACGGCGGCGTGAGCAGCGCGGCTGGTACTTCTACGACTGGGCGTGCTCCGTCTACTCGACGAGCGTGCTCACCGTGTTCCTGGGGCCCTATCTCACCTCGGTCGCCGAGTCGGCGGCGGACGCGGACGGCTACGTCCATCCGCTGGGCATACCGGTGCGCGCCGGGTCGTTCTTCGCGTACTCGGTGTCGCTGTCGGTGATCGTGGCGGTGCTGGTGATGCCGCTGGTGGGCGCGGCGGCCGACCGCTCGGGCCGCAAGAAGCCGCTGCTGGCCGCCGCCGCGTACACCGGCGCCGCGGCCACGACCGGCATGTTCTTCCTGGACGGCGACCGCTATCTGCTGGGCGGCCTGCTCCTGGTCGTCGCCAACGCGGCGCAGTCGGTCGCGATGATGCTCTACAACTCCTACCTGCCCCAGATCGCCCCGCCCGAGGAGCGCGACGCGGTCTCCTCCCGAGGCTGGGCCTTCGGCTACGCGGCCGGCTCGCTGGTCCTGATCGTCAACCTGGTCCTCTACACCGGCCACGACTCCTTCGGGCTGAGCGAGAGCGCGGCGGTCCGCGTCTGCCTGGCGTCGGCGGGCCTGTGGTGGGGCGCCTTCGCGCTCATTCCGCTGCGGCGGCTGCGCGATCGGCGTGCGGTGGCCCGGGAGGCCGCGCTGCCCGGGTTCCGGCAGCTCGCGGCGACCGTCCGGGACATGCGGCGCCGCCCGCTGACCCTGGCCTTCCTGCTGGCGTACCTGGTCTACAACGACGGCATCCAGACGGTGATCTCCCAGGCCTCGGTCTACGGTTCCGAGGAACTGGACCTCGGGCAGTCGACGCTGATCGTGGCGGTCCTGCTGGTCCAGGTGCTGGCGGTGGCGGGCGCACTGGGCCTGGGCCGGCTGGCCCGCAGGTACGGGGCCAAGCGCACGATCCTCGGCTCGCTGGTCGCCTGGACGGTGACCCTCGCGGCCGGGTACTTCCTGCCGGCCGGGGCACCGGTGTGGTTCTTCGTGCTGGCCGCCGGGATCGGGCTCGTCCTGGGCGGCAGCCAGGCGCTCTCCCGCTCCCTGTTCTCCCACCTGGTCCCGCCGGGCAAGGAGGCGGAGTACTTCTCGGCGTACGAGCTGAGCGACCGCGGGATGAGCTGGCTGGGGCCCTTGCTCTTCGGGCTGACCTACCAGCTGACCGGGAGCTACCGGGACGCGATCATCTCGCTGGTGGCGTTCTTCGTCATCGGGTTCGTGCTGCTCGCGCGGGTCCCGGTGCGGCGGGCGATCGGCGACGCGGGCAATCCGGTACCCGAAAGGATTTAGCACTCAGCGCGAAAGCGCTGTAGTGTACGCGTTTGGCCTGCCAGGCGTACCGTTACTGCGCGTCAAAGGTGCCGAATCGCTATGTCACGTCTGCCAGCAGAGGTGACAAACCGGACGTCGGCGGGTACTGCACTGGTTGCAAGGCTGCGGCTGCGACGGCGACGCAGGGCCCGGATCGGGAGTCGGGACGGGAATCTTTACCGCCGCCCGGACGTTGACCGGATGACGACGACAGCGACACCTGTCCTGTGGGCGACAAGCCCGGGAGGCACGATTCATGAGTGAGCGAGCTCTTCGCGGCACGCGCCTCGTGGTGACCAGCTACGAGACGGACCGCGGCATCGACCTGGCCCCGCGCCAGGCCGTGGAGTACGCATGCGAGAAGGGGCATCGATTCGAGATGCCCTTCTCGGTCGAGGCGGAGATCCCGCCGGAGTGGGAGTGCAAGGTCTGCGGGGCCCAGGCACTCCTGGTTGACGGCGACGGCCCTGAGGAGAAGAAGGCCAAGCCCGCGCGTACGCACTGGGACATGCTGATGGAGCGACGCACCCGCGAGGAACTCGAAGAGGTCCTCGAGGAGCGGCTGGCCGTTCTGCGCTCCGGCGCGATGAACATCGCGGTCCATCCGCGAGACAGCCGCAAGAGTGCGTAGCGGGAAACCCTAGGCGACACAACCGAACAACCGCGGGTGCCGTACATGAGCTTCATGTACGGCACCCGCGGTTTTGTCGTGCTCAGCGCGTCAGCGGGGGGCGGGGGCCCTGCGGGGCGTCGTCCGGGTCGTCCCGTATGACCTCGCCCTGGACGACCTTGCCGTCGGGGCGCTGCATCCGGGCCTGGCGGAAGGCGTCGCCCAGGGTGCCGGGACCGGCGTCCCGGAGCTTGCGCTCCACCGTCCGCTGGGCGTACCGGCTGACGGCCTTCTGCACCGGGGGCAGCAGCATGAGCAGGCCCAGGGCGTCCGAGATCAGGCCGGGCAGGATCAGGAGCAGACCGCCCAGCATCATCAGGCCGTTGCCCTCGCTGCTCGGGCGGACGGCCTCGGGCGGCATGCCCGACCGCACGGCCGACTGCTGCTGGTTGAGCGTCTCCGTGAGGTTGCGGAAGGCGCGGCGGCCCGCCGCCTTGATGACCACGGAGCCGAGGACCACGCCGGCGACCAGCAGCAGGAAGACCACGAAGCCGCTGGACGCCCCCGCGACCACGGTCAGCAGCCAGATCTCCAGCACCAGCCACGCGGCGAGGCCCAGCGGAAGGAACGTGCGCAGCCGGGAGCGCGGGGGCCGGGCGGGGGACCTGGGGGTCTGAGCGCCAGTCGTCATACTCCCAGTGTGCCTGGCCCCGGCTCAGTGCGGCATAAGAGGGCGATCATGCCTTGGTGTCGGACGCCTTCACCGACGCGTCACCGGACTTCGCGGACGCGTCACCGGTCTCCTCCGACGCGTCACCGGACTTCGCGGACGCGTCGCTGGAAGCCGCCTGCGCGTCGGCCGCCGTGCCGGGCCTCCGGTCGCGGCCCAGGACCTTGCCGACCCTCTCCCCCACGCCCCACGTGGTGACCCGCCACAGGGCCTCCACCAGGATGTCGCGGCTCATCTTGGAGTCGCCGAGTTCCCGCTCGACGAACGTGATCGGCACCTCCACGACGTGGTAACCGGCCTTGATCGCACGGCGGGCGAGGTCGACCTGGAAGCAGTACCCCTGGGAGGCGACCTCCTCGAGGCCGAGCCCCTCCAGGGTCTCGCGGCGGAAGGCGCGGTAGCCGCCGGTGATGTCGCGCAGCGGCAGATCGAGCGCGATCCGCGAGTACATGCTGCCGCCGCGCGAGATGATCTCGCGGGACTTGGGCCAGTTCACCACCCGGCCGCCGGGCACCCAGCGGGAGCCGAGCACGAGGTCGGCGCCCTTGAGGGCGGTCAGCAGCCGGGGCAGCTCCTCGGGCTGGTGGGAACCGTCGGCGTCCATCTCGATCAGCACGCCGTAGCCGTGCTCCAGGCCCCAGCGGAAGCCGGCGAGGTAGGCGGCACCCAGCCCTTCCTTGCCCTTGCGGTGCATGACCTGGACGTGGTCGTCCCCGGCCGCCAGTTCGTCGGCGATCCTGCCGGTGCCGTCGGGGCTGTTGTCGTCGGCCACGAGAACATGTGCCTCGGGGACGGCCTCGCGCACGCGCGTGACGATCGCCTTGATGTTCTCCGCCTCGTTGTAGGTCGGGATGATCACCAGGGCCGTGCCCAGGGGGCCGAACCGCCTCTCCCGCCCCGCAGCCGCGGGCGTCCCGTCGCCGTCGTTCACCACTGCCCCTTCGTGTCCGTACACAAAGGACCACCATAATCGCCACGGCCTGCGCAGACGTGCCAGGACGGTCGTACGGTGGTGTCGTTTCCCCAAAACCGGGGTAGGGATGGCCGATTCGGGCCGTTTGTGCGACGGATGGGGGCCCGGCGCCCTTCGGGCCGGCCCGGGACCCGCCGGCTGCGGATCGACCTGGGCCGTTGTCTACTGAGCGCCCGGGCCCCACCCGGGTCACACCTCCCGACCGGCCGGAACGTTCCCTCGTCGCGGTGCGGGCACTGAGCCTGGCTCCCAGTGGCGGTGCCCCGGTGCGGCACACCGTCCCTGACTCAGCGGCGCCGCGACGCGTGTGCGGAAGGTTCGCCGGTCGGGCGTCCGGTGGTGGACTCGGCCGAACCTACCGGCCCCCCGCCGTCGCCTGTCAACAGTCGTGCCACCTGCGCCTTTGATGCCAACGCGCAGGTCAGCGGGGAGGAGGCGCAGGTCGCGGCCGCCCGAAGATCATCGCCCCGTCGGCGGTGGAGATCACTCGCCCGGCCGTACGAAGACGGTCCGGCCGCCCACCACGGTACGCAGGCAGACGGGCAGGTCCCGGCCGGGGGTGAGGTCGGGCAGCCCCGGGGTGCCGGAGCGCGGGTCGGTCGACCAGCGCGCCACCCGGTCGTCCGGGGCCTGGACCACCAGTTCGCCGGTGCGCCACACGGCGTAGTCCGCGGGCACGCCCGGCACCAGGACACCCGCGTCGTCGCGGCCGATCGCCCGCCAGCCGCCACGCGTGTGCGCCGTGAACGCGGCGCGGACGGAGACCCGGTGCTCCGGAGTGCGGTGGAAAGCGGCGGCCCGGACGGTGCCCCACGGGTCGAGGGGTGTGACCGGACTGTCGGAGCCGAAGGCGAGCGGCACGCCGGCGCGCAGCAGGGCCGCGAAGGGGTTGAGCGTCCGGGCCCGCTCGGCGCCCAGCCGCCGGGCGTACATGCCGTCCTCGCCGCCCCAGAGCGCGTCGAAGGCGGGCTGTACGGAGGCGGTCAGGCCCAGCTCGGCGAAGGCCGCGACCGTCTCGGGCGTGAGCATCTCGGCGTGCTCGATCCGGTGGCGGGCGGCGCGCACGCGGGCGAGGCCGGTCTTGTCGGCGGCGGCGCGCACTCCCTCCACGACGGCGGTCACGGCTGCGTCGCCGATGGCGTGGAAGCCCGCCTGGAGACCGGCCTCGGTGCAGGCGACGACGTGCGCGGCGACGGCGGCGGCGTCCAGGTGGGCGGTGCCGGTGTGCCCGGCGTCGGCGTAGGGCTGGTGCAGGCAGGCGGTGTGCGAGCCGAGGGAGCCGTCGACGAAGAGGTCGCCGGCGGCCCCGACGGCGCCCAGTTCCCGCGCCTTGTCGACGTCCTGCTCGGCCCAGTAGCCGATCACCCGCGGTCCGGGCTCCTCGGCGGACAGGCGCAGCAGGCCGGTGAGGTCGTCCTCGGAGGAGATCTCCGGGCCTGCGCATTCGTGAACGGTTCCGATACCGAGGGAGGCGGCGTGCGCGAGGGCGGCGCGCTGGGCCCCGGCGCGCTGGGCGGGGGTGACGGCCCCGAGCGCCGCGGCGCGCACGGCGTGGTGGGCGTCGCCGGTGAGCGGGCCGTCCCCGCGTGCGAGGTCACCGGGTGCCAGGTCGAGCAGGGCGGTGGTGACGACGGCCGAGTGGACGTCGATACGACTGAGATAGAGGGGACGACCGCCGGTCGCCGCGTCCAGTTCGGCGCGCGTCGGGGGCTGTCCGTCCGGCCAGCGGGCGGCGTCCCAGCCGTGGCCCAGGAGCACCCGGTCGTCCGGACGGGCGGCGGCGAAGTCCCGTACGAGGGCGAGGGCCGCCTCACGGCTCGGGGCGCCGGACAGGTCGAGTCCGGTGAGGGCGAGGCCCGTGGCGGTGGTGTGCACGTGTGCGTCGGTGAACGCCGGGGTGACGAGCGCGCCGTCGAGGTCGATCACCTCGTCGACCCCGTCCGCGAAGGCGTCCGCGGCGCCCTCCGAGCCGACCCAGGCGACCTGGCCGCGTTCGACGACCATGGCCGTCGCGAAGGGGTCGGCGGGACTGTGGACCTCGCCGCGGCGCAGCAGGACGGTCGAGGACGGGGTGGTGGACTCACTCATGGACACCAGTCTCACCCCTCGCGGGCGCGGTCCGGCAGCCGGGGCGGCCCGGCAGCCGCCCCGTGGCCCCCGCTCCCGTGCGGGCGCCGTCAGATCCGCGGCGGCCGGGACTCGTAGGGGGTCGAGAGGACGACGGTGGTACGGGTCGACACACCCGCCAGCGAGCGGACCCGCGCGAGCAGTTCCTCCAGCTCGTGCGGGGTGGCCACCCGGACCTTGAGGATGTAGTTCTCGTCGCCCGCGACGCTGTGGCAGGCCTCGATCTCGGGGACCCCGGCGAGGCGGTCCGCGATGTCGTCGGGGGCGCTGGGGTCGAACGGTTTCACCGAGATGAACGCGGTCATCGGCAGCCCGACGGCCTCCGGGTCGACGACCGCGGCGTAACCGCGGATGACGCCACGCTGTTCCAGCCGCCGCACCCGCTGGTGCACGGCCGAAGTGGACAGGCCCGTGGCCTTGCCCAGGTCGGTGTAGCTCATCCGCCCGTCCTTGACGAGCAGCTGCACGATCTGTCGGTCCAGCTCCTCCATGGCGCAAGAACCTACAGTGCGGTTGATCTCCTCGGATACCTGAGCAGTCCGGGTCATGCCCCGTTCGTGATGTGACGGGGCGTCGGACGACGACCGGGCGGGGACAAACGGGCCGCACGGGGCATTCGCGAGCGGCATGTGACGAAGACCACACTGGTTGAACGTTCTCCGTGATGTTCCCGTGATTACCCCGGAGGGGGGACGGGAAGTGCTTGCTGTGGTCGAGGCCGCAGTGCCGTCACGACCCAGCCCGAGGGGGAGAATCCCATGCAGAGTCTTAAGCGCCCTGGTCGTACCGCGCCCAAGCGGCAGCAGCCGGTCGTCGAGCCCGTATCGGAGGGCGTCGAACCCGACGCCTTCGACGAAGAGGAACTCGACGCCTACGACACCTTCGAGATGTACCGGGTGTTCTGCCCGGACTGCGCTCAGCCCATCGCCCTGCTGGCGGACGAGGAGACGCTGCCGGAGCACGCGCTGTGCGCCTCGCCGTGGAACCCGTTCGGGCTCACGGTCTGCGCCGGCACCGGCCGCCGGGCCACCGAGGCCCGCCCCGCCGACGAGTCGTTCCAGCCCCACGAGCAGGACACCGCCCTGCTGTTGACGCTCCCCCGGGGCCTCGACTGGCGGACCCAGCCCTTCTCCCACGTCGGCGGCCCGGGCTCGCGCCCGATGCGGGTGCCGACGATGCGGCGCGAAGCGGCCTGAGGAGCGCGAGCGCCCGGCTCACGGGGCTCGCCCACTCGTTCCGTCACACCGGTCCGCGCCACGGCTCGCAGGACGCCGTGGCGCGGGTCGGTGGCGGACGCGCACGAACTCACTCTCGATTGCGTCCGCCGGTGACCTGTCCGCACTTCGCCGCGTTGCCCGGGTATGACCCCCACGTACTCGTCGACCGGGAGTCGGCGCCGCGTGTTCGTACCGGTGTCCGCGAGACCGGTTCCCCCGGCCCCGCAGATCCCCGACCCGCCGATCTACCGTGAGCTGATGCGGACCTGGGCCGACGGCGGCCGCACCCTGCCGGGGCGGCACGACCCGGAGTGGGTCAGGCTGGCGGAACCCCCGCGCGGGCTCGGCGACTTCTTCGCCACGGGTGACTCCTTCACCACCGGCGACTTCCGCGTCGGCGGCGACTTCACCGTCACCGCCGACTTCAGCGCTCCTCGGGACCAGCGAGGTGACGGGCGATGACCATCCGCTGGATCTGGTTGGTGCCCTCGACGATCTGGAGCACCTTGGCCTCGCGCATGTACCGCTCGGCCGGGAAGTCCGCGGTGTAGCCGTACCCGCCGAGGATCTGCACGGCGTCGGTGGTGACCCGCATCGCCGTGTCGGTGCAGTGCAGCTTGGCCATGGCGGCCTGCTTGGCGAACGGCAGTCCGGCGTCGCGCAGTCGTGCCGCCGTCAGGTACAGGGCGCGGCCGGCCTCGATCTGCGTCGCCATGTCGGCGAGCATGAAGCGCAGGCCCTGGAAGTCGGCGATCGGCTTGCCGAACTGCCGCCGTTCGGTCGCGTAGGACACCGCCGCGTCCAGCGCCGCCTGGGCCACGCCGATCGCGCAGGCGGCGATGCCGAGCCGGCCGGACTCGAGCGCGGACAGGGCGATCGCGAAGCCCTGTCCCTCGTCGCCGAGGCGGCGGGCGTCGGGGACCCGCACGCCGTCGAGGTGGAGCTGCGCGGTGGGCGAGCCCTTGAGCCCCATCTTCTTCTCCGGCACCGCGGGGGTCAGCCCCTCGGCGTCGCCGGGCACCAGGAAGGCGGTGATGCCGCGCGGTCCGTCCTCTCCGGTACGGGCCATGACGGTGTAGAAGTCGGCGATGCCGCCGTGCGTGATCCACGCCTTGGTGCCGGTGATCACCCAGTCTCCGCCGCTCTCCCGCACGGCCTTGGTGCGCAGCGAGGCGGCGTCGGAGCCGGAGGTCGGTTCGGAGAGGCAGTAGGCGCCGAGCAGGCCCCCGCCGAGCATCGCGGGCAGGTGCTCGGCCTGCTGCTCCTTGGTGCCGTACGCGGCCAGCGCGTAGGAGGCGAGCGTGTGCACGCTGACGCCGAGGCCGACGGTGAGCCGGGCCGCGGCCAGTTCCTCGAGGACCTGGAGGTAGACCTCGTAGGGCTGCTCGCCGCCGCCGAACTCGGCGTCGTAGGGCAGTCCGAGCAGGCTGGAGTCGGACAGGAGGGTGAAGACCTCGCGCGGGAAGCGTCCGGCGTCCTCCTCCTCGGCCGCGCTCGGGGCGATCTCACGCTGCGCGATGTCGCGGACGAGCGAGATCAGGTCCCTTGCCTCGTCCGTGGGCAGTTGCCGGTCCACCGGCTGCGGGGCGCGGTCGGGCATGGCGACGCTCTCCTCCCTGTCGGGCACATCGGCGGACGTGCGCCTTGGGTGGAGGCGGCTCCGCCGGGTCGTTCGGGCCTGGCCGATGCTCGCACTCCCGGGTCGCGGAAGCGGCTGACCAGCGGCTGTGCGCTGTGAGTATGCCCGATCGGACGCACGGAGTCACCAGTTAACGACCGCTTACTCAAAGAATTCCGAGAACCGGTCCGGACAGGCCCTGAGAGCGGGGATTTCCGTTTCGGAACCCGAGAATGGTCCGAACCATTGACCACACTGGTCTAGTCCTCCTACGGTGACGGATCGAACGCCTCACCGCGTTCATGCCAATCGGCGCGCGTTTCCCTCTTCCCCCACGAGGAGACACCCGATGCACGTCCCGCACCTCCCCCGCGTCCGCCCCATCCGGACGCTGTTCTCCGCCCTGTGCACCGTCGCCCTCGGCGCCGGGCTGCTGGCCGGTGCCGGCCCGGCCACGGCCACCGCCGCGGCACCCGCCGCGCAGGCCGCGGCCGGGTCCAAGGTCGTCGGCTACTTCACCGAATGGGGCGTCTACGACCGCAACTACCACGTCAAGAACATCGAGTCGTCGGGCTCCGCCGACCGACTCACCCACATCAACTACTCGTTCGGCAACGTCACCGGCGGAAAGTGCGCCATGGGCGACGCCTACGCGGCGACCGACCGGGCCTACACCGCCGCCGACTCAGTGGACGGCGTCGCCGACACCTGGGACCAGCCGCTGCGCGGCAACTTCAACCAGCTGCTCAAGCTGAAGAAGAAGCACCCAGACCTGAAGATCCTCTGGTCGTTCGGCGGCTGGACCTGGTCCGGCGGCTTCGCGCAGGCCGCGCAGAACCCGGAGGCGTTCGCCCAGTCCTGCTACGACCTGGTCGAGAACTCCAAGTGGGCCGACGTCTTCGACGGCATCGACATCGACTGGGAGTACCCGAATGCCTGCGGTCTGAGCTGTGACACCAGCGGCCGTGACGCCTTCCCGAAGCTGATGAGCGCCCTGCGCGCCAAGTTCGGCCAGGACTACCTGGTCACCGCGGCGATCACGGCCGACGCCACGGCCGGCGGCAAGATCGACGCGGCGGACTACGCGGGCGCCGCGCAGTACGTCGACTGGTACAACCCGATGACGTACGACTTCTTCGGTGCCTGGGACGCCACCGGGCCGACCGCTCCGCACTCGCCGCTGACCTCCTACCCGGGCATCCCGAAGGAGGACTTCCACACCTCGGCGACGATCGCGAAGCTCAAGGGGCTCGGCATTCCGTCCTCGAAGCTCCTGCTCGGAATCGGCTTCTACGGCCGCGGCTGGACCGGTGTCACCCAGTCGGAGCCGGGCGGCACCGCGACCGGACCGGCGAAGGGCACGTACGAGAACGGCATCGAGGACTACAAGGTGCTGAAGAGCAGTTGCCCGGCGACCGGCACCGTGGGCGGCACCGCGTACGCCAAGTGCGGCAACGACTGGTGGAGTTACGACACTCCGCAGACCATCGCCACCAAGATGTCGTACAAGAACGAGCAGGGTCTCGGAGGCACCTTCTTCTGGGAGCTGAGCGGCGACACCGCGAACGGTGAACTGATCAAGGCGATCGACTGAACCACCCCGCGCCCACGGGGGGCGAAGGGGCGGAGACCGGCTCGGGTCTCCGCCCCTTCGTCACGCTTGACCGGGCGCCCTCAGACGTTGTCCCGGCGGGCCGGGGCGGGGGCCGGGCAGGCGGGGTCCAGTTCCTCGATGGCGCGCAGCGTGCCGCCGAGCGACCTCACCAGCAGCTCGCGCATGCTCTCGCGGGGCAGTTCCGGGCGGCCGATCCAGTCCAGGGTGGCGCCCTCGACGCCGCACACCCAGGCGAGCAGGCCCATGCGGGCCAGCGGCCCGATGTCCGAGCGCCCGTACGCCCCTTCGGCGATGGTGACGACGATCGCCTCGCGCACCCCGTCCCGGATGGCGTGCACCTCGGCGTCGAAGCCGACTCCGCCGCTGACGATGGTGCGATAGGCGGCCTGGTTGTGCTCGGCGTAGCGCAGGTAGCCGTCGATGGTGCGGTGGACGCGGTCCACCTGCGGCAGTTCGGTGCCGCGCGCCGCGGTGGTGACCAGGTCGGCGACGGAGTCCTGGACGATCGCCAGGTAGTAGCCCCGCTTGGACTGGAAGTAGTAGTAGATCAGCCCTTTGGCGACATGCGCCTGGCGGGCGATGTCGTCCATCGAGAGCGCGTCGTACGACGTGTCGGCGAACAACCTCCGCCCGATGGCGATGAGTTCGGCGCGGCGCGCCAGCGAACGCTCGGTGCCGCGCGCCCGGGGACGGACATCGGCACCTTGTTGACTGATATTCAATTTCGACCCTGGTCTCCTGCGGGCGGCGGGACCTCCGCAGTATGGCAGGTCGGGTCGTGGGGCAGGTCACACCCGGGTCACGTCACAGAAGGCCCAGCTGAACCACGAGCATCGCGACCACCACGACGAGCGTCCATCCCATGACGTGTTCCAGGATCTTGGGGCCGTCGTCGTCCTTGGGGCCGCCGGTGCGGACACGGGGGGCGGCTGCGCTGTGTGCGGTCATGGCGTCTCGCTGATCTCGGGTTCGGCTTCGGCGGATTCCCCCCGCTCACGGTGTCCACCTTGCCACCGTGAGCGGCTTTCGCGGCCGAGAGCTTGGTCACAGCGGTGGGGTGCGGTCCGCTCAGCGCACGCCCACCGCAGCGAGGGCCTTGCGCTGACGCGGGCTGGGGTGGGCCGGGAAGTACAGGTAGCAGACGCCGCCGGTGCCGGAGACGACCTTGCCACTGGCGTTGTACCGCTTCGTCCTGAGCCAGATGTTCTCCCACTCGCGCCGCCGGTAGACGCGGCGCACGGCGTCGTTGTCGTCCGAGGCCGGGTCGTTGGCGATCACGTCGCCGTCGGCGGTGAAGCCGATCACGGTCATCAGGTGGCCCGAGGTGCCGTAGCCCGCCCCGGTCAGCTCCTCCTCCAGGAACGACTGGGACGTTATGGCCGGGATGCCGGCCGCGATCAGCGTCTCCAGGTCGGCGAGGGAGCCGAGGCGGGTGACCACACCCTGGAGGCCCTCGAAGGTGGCGGCGTAGGCGGCGTTGAAGGGCCAGTTGCCGCAGCCGGCGTACTGGTGGTCGTACGTGTACCGGGCGGCGTGGCAGACCTGCGGGTCGGCGTAGGAGGGGTCGACCCAGGCGAGCTGCTCCTCGGTGAGGCGCCCGCCCCAGTACTCGATGATCATCTGCGAGGAGGTGGGGCTGCACCAGGCCTCGCCGCCGTTGTCGTACTCGGGGTACTGGCCCTTGTGGATCTCCTGCGAGTAGCGCGGGACGCGCAGTTCCCCGGTGTGGCCAGGGGCGGAGGCCGGCACGGTGAAGCGGTCGGGGACGTCGGAGCCCATCGCGCCGAGCCGCCAGACGGTGGGCGTGGTGCGGGTGCCCGGGCGGCGGTGGAGGGTGAGCCTGAGCCGGTAGGAGACCAGGCGCAGGCCGGTGGAGGCGTCGTCGACGGAGAAGGTGTCGGTCCAGATGCTGCTCCTGCCGTCGCCCTGGTCGTCGACCGAGGTGCGCCGGATGTCGCGCTCGCCGTCGCCCGCCGCCCAGCGGCCCATCACGTACCAGGGCGTGTCCGTGCCGTCGGAGTAGGCGCCCTTCAGCTCGACCTGGATCCAGGTGCCGGCCGGTGTGTGCGCGTTCCAGGAGGCGATGACCTCCGTCGCGGGCACGGTGAGCCGGTGGACGGGGGAGGTCCAGGTCGCGTACTCCCAGGCGGCGGTGGTGCCGGTGTGCGGGTCGGTGTAGTCGGTGGTGCCGGCCGGGGCGCCGATCACCACGCCGGGGCGGGCGCCCGCGACGGGGCGGGCCCCGCGCACGGTCCCGCGCCGCCAGTCGCCGTACGTGGTCCAGGCGTGGTAGTCCACCGGCCGGGCGCCGGCACGGTCGGGGTCGGCGCCGCCGTCGGCACCGGTTCCCGCGCCGGGCGCGGACTGGGCTACGGCCGGGATCGCGCCGCCCGCCACGGCGGCCGCCGCGACGGCCGCGGCCAGGAGGGCTCTGCGGGACGGCTGTTCGACTCTGCTCATGGGCGGGAGACCCCCAGGTGTCCGGGTCGGGCGGGTCCGTCTTTGCACGGTCGTGCGCCAACTATGGCCGCAGCGGCCCGCTCCTGCCAGCACTTCCCCGCACGCCACGCCACCAATATTGGTGTCGACCACTGGTTAGAGTGCGGGTGAACGCGTCCGCCCCTCCCGCCCACAGGATCCGCCATCCTCGACCTAGCAGCCCGGCTCCGCCGGCTTCCCCCCTCCTGCGGCCCCGTGCGTCTGATCGGTGTCGACGGGTACGCCGGGTCCGGGAAGTCCACGTTCGCCGGACGCCTGGCGGCCGAGCTGGGCGGTGCGCCGGTGCTGCACCTCGACGACATCGCCAGTCACGACGAGCTGTTCGACTGGACCGCACGACTGCTCGACCAGGTGATCGAGCCCCTGCGGCGCGGTGTCACGGCCCACTACGCCCCCTACGACTGGCGGGCCCGGCGTTTCGGCGCACCCCGTCCACTGCCGCCCGCTCCCGTGATCCTGGTCGAGGGCGTCGGCGCCGGCCGCGAGGCGCTGCGGCCCCACCTGGCCGGGCTGCTCTGGATGGACCTGCCGCGGGAGCGGGCGTGGGCCCGCGGACGGGCGCGCGACGGAGCGGAACAGCGGACGTTCTGGGACGGGTGGATCCCGGCCGAGCGCCGGCACTTCGCCGAGGATCCCTCACGCCCCTTCGCGCATCTTCTGGTGCGACAGCGCGAACAGGGGTACGAGGTGCTGCCGGGACCCGCGGGAACCACCTCCGAAGCCCACTTCCTCACACAGGGTGACGGACCTTCCGCAATGTGTTGAACCCGTGAAGATCGCGCACCGACGACCCGCCAACGTGTCCCAACTTCGCTTGACCCGGGGGCCGTACAGGTCTTACGTTCTGAATGTGCGGTAGTTCGAAGCCGCCGACAGACGCGAAGCCCCCGGTTGTTCCCCCGTGATCGGGGGCTTCGTTCTGCCCTGAGCCCGTTTTCCGGCTGCTCCGCGACGCCGCACGCTCACCCTCAGTCACCTTCCGGCCTCGCGGCCCACCCGCTCCCACCTCGTGGAACGACCCCTCCCGCACCCTTCGGAGGACAGACCGCCGCGGGTACGATGCCCTCGGTGCGACCTACGGGAGATTGCCGCACGCACCTGCAACTCCGGCCCGCGGTACAGCCGTTGGCCGAGGCGGCCGACGAGCGACGGCTCGGCGGCATACCGACGGGGGCACGTAGGTGGGGGACGTGATGGACTTCGGCACGCAGGGCCCACAGGCCCCGGCCGAACTCGCCTGGCTGCGCGGCGTGGACGCCTACACCATGGGTGCCTACCCGCAGGCGGAGGAGGAGTTCCGGGCGGCGGTGCGGATCGATCCCACGATGGCCGACGGCTGGCTGGGACTGCACGCGTTGCGCGTCGACACCACGAACGCGCTCCTGCGAATGTTCCGCAACCGCGACCGCTTCGGCGAGCAGCGGGCCCGCCATCGCCGGACGCTCAACTCCTGGTACTGGCTGGGCTGGTGGGTGCAGCCGGTGCTGGAGAACCCGCGTGACCTGCTGCTGGCGCACGCCTCGCACTGGCTGGACGGCCGGCACGTCCCGGAGCTGGACCGGGCCCTGGCGGGGCTGCCCCCGGTGGACTCCGACCCGCAGGTCCGCTTCCTGCACGCGTGCCGCGCCTACCTCGTCAAGGACTGGGAGCAGCTGGTCCGGCACACCGACCCCCTGCTCGGCGATCCCTTACTGGGCATCGAGGCCGGCCTGTTCAGCGGCATGGCCCGGGTCCGCCTGGAGATGTACGGGCAGGCGGAGCCGCTCCTTTCGGCGGCCCTGATGCGGTGCCGCAGCGAGCAGCCGCAGCGCAAGGAACTGCGCTACTGGCTGGCGCGGGCCCACGAGGGCACCGGGCGCAGCGCCGCCGCGCTCCCGCTGTACCGGGCGGTGCACCGCGTCGACCCCGCGTTCATGGACACCTCGGCCCGGCTGGCGGCGATCGCCGAGGGCGACGGTTACGACGACGCGACCGACTTCGCGGGACTCGCGCAGGCGGGAGCGGGGACGGACGGCCTGGACGGACTCGACCCCCTCTTCGGCACCGAGGAGCGCGACGTCAAGCTCTCCGTGCCCGAGCCCCCGCTGTCCGCCCCGCTGCCCCCGCTCGGCGGACCGTCGGTGCGCGAGAAGGCGGGCGGGCCCGACCCGTCCCTGCCCAGTGGGCCCACCGATCCCGCCCTGCTGGAGGAGGCGCTCGCCGAGCTGGAGCGGATGGTGGGCCTCGAACCGGTGAAGCGGCAGGTCAAGGCGCTGTCCGCGCAGCTGAACATGGCGCGGCTGCGGGCCGGGCAGGGGCTGCCCGTGCAGCCCCCCAAACGTCACTTCGTCTTCTCCGGCCCCTCCGGCACCGGCAAGACCACCGTGGCCCGCATCCTGGGCCGGGTCTTCTACGCCCTCGGACTGCTCGGCGGCGACCACCTGGTGGAGGCACAGCGAGCCGATCTGGTCGGCGAGTACCTGGGCCAGACCGCCGTGAAGGCGAACGAGCTGATCGACTCCGCGCTCGGCGGTGTCCTCTTCGTCGACGAGGCGTACTCCCTGTCCAACTCCGGGTACGGCAAGGGCGACGCGTACGGCGACGAGGCGCTCCAGGTGCTGCTGAAGCGGGCCGAGGACAACCGCGACCACCTGGTGGTGATCCTGGCCGGCTATCCGGAGGGCATGGACCGGCTGCTGAGCGCCAACCCGGGGCTGTCCTCCCGCTTCACCACCCGGGTCGACTTCCCGTCGTACCGGCCGCTGGAGCTGACCTCGATCGGTGAGGTGCTCGCGGCGGAGAACGGGGACGCGTGGGACGAGGAGGCGCTGGACGAGCTGCGGTCGATCGCCGGGCACGTGGTGGACCAGGGGTGGATCGACGAGCTGGGGAACGGGCGGTTCCTGCGGACGCTGTACGAGAAGAGCTGTGCGTACCGGGATCTGCGGCTGTCCGGGTATCCCGGGGCGCTGACCCGGGACGACCTGGCGACGTTGCGGCTGCCGGATCTGATGCAGGCGTACGGGGAAGTGCTGTCGGGGCGGGGGCCGGGGGAACCGTCCGCCATGTAGTCCCCCCGGCCGCACGACTGCCCGGAGCCATGGCTAGGGCCTGTCGTTTGGATCATGCCGGTGTCGCGGG
>NZ_JBVISR010000025.1:0-52817 GCF_055575415.1 Streptomyces sp. NPDC034099
CTGGGAACGACGCGACGACATCCACGAAGCCTTCCTCGGCCTCGCCGTCTGCCTGATCACCCACCGCCACGTCCGACGCCTTTGTTAGGACCTCTTAGTCTTCTTAGCGGGGCGGTTAACCACCGTAGGTTCATCCACCGGTGGAAAACCCGACGCTGGTTGTGACCTGCGACTTTGCAGGGCTGGCAGGTCGGTGATGAAGTACACCACCGCACCGAGGGTCCCGTCCGGACCGCGCTCGCGTTCACGGACGAGGAAGCCGTGCTGCTCCAACTCCTTCACTCCGCTCCTGACGGCCGCCTCGCCGTCCCGGCCGCAGCGGGCAAGATCGGTGACCTTCATCCGCCAGCCCTCCCGGTGCGTGGAGATCAGCCCGAACAGCCCCTTCGCCTTGAAGGACAGCCGGCCCTCACGGAACAGGCCGTTCGCGATCTGCGTGAACTCATCACCCGCCATCACACCCCGACGGATCCCCCCACCGAACTCACCGCCAGACCCTGCCCGCGGGCCTCCAGCCACACAGCGCACCCTGGACGGCACATCGCTCAGGACGGCGGGGTGGTCGGTGATGCAGTAGACGCTCTCGCCGAGGGTGCCGTCCGGGTGGCGCAGGCGCTCACAGACCAGGTAGCCGTGCTCCTCCAGTTCTCGCAGACCGGCGCGCACCGCGTCGCGGCCATCAGGCCCCAGGCGGGCCAGGTCGGCGAGCGTCACCCGCCATCCGCTGCGGTGCGTGCTGACGTACCCGAAGATCCCCTTCGCCTTGTAGGACAGTCGGGCGTCACGGAACAGGCCGTTGGCGATCTGGGTGAACTGATCAGCGGCCATCACGCCCCGGCGGATCCCTGCCCCGAGGCCACTCACCGCAGCTCCCCGCGCACCCGGTACACGCGGCCGCTGAGGACGTGCAGCCGGACCACGCCAACGGGCCGCCTCAGGGCACCGGATGAGGAGACACACACAAGATCCATGGCGGTCAGCCCATCGACCGTCCCCGACCAGGAAGACGACCACAACCCCCGACCACCGGTCACGATCCGGCAACAAGGACACCGGCCCGCCATGGTCGGCCCCATGACCGACCCCGACCACAGGGTTTCCCGAGGGCGGTTTCCCGAGGGCGGTGGGGATGCACACTCCCGGCTGCACAACGCTCCTGGCGCTCAATGTGCAGTTGCCCCGCGACGCGTGCGGGATCTGCACCAGATGCGCTCTGACCAGCCATGGTCGGCCCCATGGTCGGGGCAACCAAGCGGCCTTTCGCGCGTGGGCGAGTGTGCACACCCGCGGCTGCGCAGATCCCCCGGCTCTGAATGTGCAGGCGGCTGTGCAACGAGAGTGGGGGTCCTACACAGTCGGCATGCGCGGTGAAGTGCACAGCGGTGACCCACACCGCCTCAGGCTGCACAGTCGGTCCGCCGGTGCGCAGAGCAGACCCGCGCCCGAGTCGTGCCGGGTGCCGGCACACGTCTCCTCGCCCCGTCCATGGTGGTGGCCGGGCCGATGTGGGCCTGCGGGGGCCGTGGTCGGAGCTGTGGTCGGGCCGACCACGGGTTTCGTGACCGGTCTGTGATCGTGGTCGGGGTTGTGTGGTCGGTGGTCGGGTCGGGGCTGACGGATTTCCTCGAGGTCAGCAACACCCATTCCTGACCTGGGAGTCTGACCATGCCTCTGGGCACGAAGGCCTCGCGCAGCGAGGCCGCCCCCGCCATCGCAGCGGGGGTCGAGCTGGAGAAGATGCGGCGGCGCGTGCGCCTGTCGCGTCTGGCGCTGTTCACCGCGATCGCCGCCGGCCCCGTCGCCCTGGCCGTCGCGGTGACGTCCGGCTCGGCCACCGCGACGGCCGCCGCCCCCGACAAGCCGGCCCCGGTGCGCACGACGCCTGTGGCGGCCGACCCCGCGGGCTATGCGCAGGTGTTCCTCGACGCGTGGCTGCGCAGCAGCACGGACGAGGCAGACAGTGCGCTGGCGCGTCTTGCACAGTCCCTCGCCCCGGACGTCGCTCTGCCGGACCCGGCAGCCGGTGCACAGTCGAAACTCCGGTCGGTGACCGCGGTGCGCAGTGTGCAGCGCGACGGGGGCGCGTGGGCCGTGACGGTCGCTGCGCAGTACGCCGACAGCACGGTGCGCTACTTCGCCGTTCCCGTCGCCGCCGACACGCGTGGTGCGTCGTTCGCGGTGACCGGCGCCCCGGGGGTGGTGGCCGGTCCGGCCCGGGCAGCGGCGCCCAAGTCGCCGTACTCGGTGAGCGTTCCGTCCGACGGTGCCCTGTCGTCGACGATCGGGGAGTTTCTCGGCGCCTACCTCACCGGCACCGGCGAGGTCGACCGCTACCTGGCGCCTGGGGTGGACCTCGCACCCGTCTCCCCCACCCCCTACACGGCGGTCGCCGTCGGCGAGGTGTCAGCTGTTGAGGAGGTCGCGGCTGCCGGGCCGGTGCCCGCCGACGGGGCGAAGGTCCATGTGCTGGTGCAGGCCGAGGCGCGGGATGACGCCGACCGGTGGCCGCTGGCGTACGAGCTGGCGCTCACGGCTCGCTCCGGCCGGTGGGACATCGCCGCGCTGGAGTCCGGGAGCGTGCAGGGCGGGGGTGCGCGGTGAACACGTTGGGTGGCGTGGTGCTGGCTGGGCAGCTGGACGACCTCGGCGACAGCTGGATCAGCATGTTCGAGGACTGGGCGACCAAGGGCCTGCAGGCCGGACTGCTCGTGCTCGTCGTCGTCATCATGGTCCAGCGGTTCAGCCTGAAGGCCGGGATCGGCGCCCTCCTGCTGATGATCATCGCGCTGGGGCTGTACGACTCCCGCGAGGGCCTCGCGGACATGTTCACCGACGAGGTGAAGAACCCCGCCAACGGCGCCCCCGCCGTCCCGGGACTCGTGGAGGGGACCGACCCGGCCGCGCCCGTGGGCTCCGACGATGCGGGAGGCCGACTGTGAGCGCGGCTGCCTCGAACAGGGTCGGGCGCTTTTATACGACCGCTCGCCGTCATCCGTGGGTGCTGGGGAAGGTCGCCGACTGGAAGATTCCGCTCGGCCCCTACACCCCCGCGCAGATCGCCGTCCTCGTCGGCGGCGGTTTCCTCCTCGTCAAGACCATCAGCTGGTGGTCGTGGATGGGACCGGTTCCGGTGGTCGCCTGGGTGCTGGCCGTGTGGGCCGTGCGCCGGCCCAAGGTGAAGGGGCGCGCGCCGCTGCAGGCGACGCTGGGCTGGCTGCTCCTCGCCTGGCAGCCGCAGGGCAGCCGCACCGGCGGAAGGGCCGCCCGCGACCACGCCGCCCGACCCCTGCTGGGCGGCTTCACCCTCGAAGCCGCTTGCCCGGCTGTCCCTGCGGAAGTGCGACAGCATGCCGCCGAGCCGGCCGCCGACCGCGGAGAGCCCCGGCACCGAAAGGACCGCGGGGCTGTGCGCCGGCCGTCAACCGACCACGGCCGTCGGCAGACACGGCCTGCACCGGTGTCTCTGCCGCCGGTGCCAGGTGTCCAGCAGCTGCTGGCCCGTGTCCAGGAGACAGGAGGTGTGCGGTGAGGGTTCCAGTCCGTCACATCGCCGGTCACCTGGTCTGGTCGACGCAGGGCAGCGTGTGGGCCGTCTACCGCCTGCACCCCGGCCCCGACGCAAAGGGACAGCGGGCGGAGACCGTCCAGGGCACTTACGTGCCTGCCGCGGTCCATGACGAGCAGCTGGCCAAGGTCACGCATCTGGTGCGGTCGCTGTCCGGGGCGCCGCGGCTGTTCGGGCTGTGCGCGCAGGTCGATCCCGGCGAGGTCGCCCTCAGGATGATCGAGGGCGTCGAGCCCGCCGGGCAGGCACCGGGCGAGGGGGCGCATCCGTGGGTGGAGAGTGTCGAGGCGACCCTGGATCTGCTGGAGGGCCAGGAGATGCATCGCCGGACGCTGTGGCTGGCGGTGCCCCTGCAGAACGAGGCTGCGGGTGGGCAGGTGGCTGCGTCGCTGGGGGCGATGTGGGCGGAGGTAGCACCCGTGCTCGGGATGCGGGCTGCTCCGGTGGCACGCCGTGAGGTGAGCGCGTTTCGCGAGCAGGCGTCCCGGGTGGAGGCCGCGCTCGCCGGGGGTATCGGCTTCCGTCCGGCCCGTCCGGCGGAGATCGTGTGGATGGTGCAGCACGCCCTGCACCGCGGCCTGGCGGAACCGCTGCTGACCGAAGCCGAGACCAGCACCCTGTACGACGGGCACGTGCAGGGCGGAGTGCTGCGCTCTCCCAGCTACGCCGACCTCGGCCAGGCGCGCCTGCATGAGGGTGGCATCGACCCCGCCCTGGACGACGCCGACGAACTCAAGGGCGCGGACCGCATCACGCGGTCGGGCCGCACCGCCTGGTGGCGGTTGCAGACCGGGTCGCCGCTGCGGCGACGGTGGCTGCAGGTCGAGACCGACGCCGGGGTCGGCTACCAGGCGCAGCTGGCGCTTGCCGAGTGCCCGCCCGCGGTCGGTGCGGAGGCCGCAGATCTGTTCGCGCAGCTGGAAATGCTCGACTTCCCCGTCGACTACACCGTCGATCTGACGCTGGTGCCGGCGGAGAAGGCGCGGGACCAGGTGCGGCGTAAGAAGAACGAGCTGATCGACCAGGCCGACCAGTACGACGCCCGGCCCACTGGCATGCCCGCCTCCCTCACCGACGCCGCCCGCGATCTGGGCGAGCTGGACGCCCGCCTGTCCCGCACCTCCGTGGAGGTGGAGGTGCAGTCGGTCACGGTGCTGACGGTGTGGGGGCCGACCGCCGCTGCGTGCGACGCCCGCGCCCGGGCCCTGACCGCGCTGCTCTCCGGCGCCGACTACCGGGCCGTGCGCCCCGCCGGACTGCAGGAAGCCCTCTTCACCCTGGGACTGCCCGGCACGGCGCGGCCGGGGGTGCTGCGGGAGTTCACCCAGCACCAGGTCTCTGAGGACTGGGCCCTGTCCGGCGCCTTCACCACCGCGGAAGTCGGTGATCCGAACGGGATGTTCCTGGGCCTGGACCTGGACTGCGGTACCACTCGCCCCGTGATGATCAACGTCGCGGACGCGCCCAAGCAGGACGCGTCGGCTTCGATGGGGATCGTCGGGGACCTCGGCGCGGGCAAGAGCGTGCTGCAGAAGCTGATCGCGGAGGCCGTGTGGGCGCGCGGCGGCTGCGCGATCTGCATCGACCGGACCCCGGTGCGTGAGTGGGCCACGTTCGCCCGCAGCGCCGCCCAGGGCCGGGTGCAGATCGTCGACGCCGCCCGGGCCGAGGTGTCCATCGACCCGCTGCGGATGTTCGACGGGCCGGAGGGCCGCCACTACGCCCTGTCCTACCTCACCCTCCAGCTCGGGATCGGCCCGATGAGCACCGGCGGTGAGGCCCTCCACCACGCTGTCGAGCGAGCCGCCGCCGGCGACAAGCCGTCCATGCAGCGCGTGCTGGACGTACTCGAGGAGATGAGCACGCGCGAGGCGGGCAAGCGGCAGGACGCGGCCGCCACCCTCGCCGGCCTCATCCGGGTCGTGGCCTCCAACCCGCTGGCAGGGATGGTGTTCGATCCCGCGCTGCCGCCGGTCAGGCTGGACGCCTCCAGCGCCTTGGACATGATCGTGATCACCACGGCGGGGCTGAAGCTGCCGCCCAAGGCCGCCTTCGACAACCCCGAGGTCCTGCATCAGCAGCCGCTCGAGGCTCTCATCGGCCGCGCGGTGCTCTATCTGATCGCGGCGCTCGCGCGGCAGACCGCGTTCGAGGACCCGCAGCGGTTCACCGCCGTCGTCCTGGACGAGCTGTACTGGCTCACCTCGTCGGCCGAGGGGACCGCTCTCGTGCACGAGATCCTCCACGACGGCCGCAAGCACGGCGCCGGCCTGATCGCCGGTTCCCACGACGCCGAGGAACTCGGCCCGGACCGCGGCCTGATGGCCTACCGGGCGCTGGCCCGCACCACCGACCGGGTACGCGCCCGCCGCGGCCTGCAGTTCATCGGCCTCAACCCCGACGACGAGGAACTGGTGCGGCTGGTGACCAGCGGGCTGTCCCCCGTCGGCCACCGAGGCAGAGAAGGCGAGTTCCTGCTGACCTGCCCGCGGCAGAACACCGGCCGGGTCAAGACCGTCATCCCCCGCATCGCCCGAATCGACGGGTCCATCACGACCACGCCCGGGCACCGCGGTTCAAACTCTCCGGCCGACGTGCCCGAGCCGCCGGCTGATTCCGTGGGCGTGAAGAGCGGGCAGGTCTGACCATGGCACGTCGTCCCAGTCCCGGCACGCTCCGCTCTGCCGCCACCACGGTGCTGCTCGCGGTCGTGTTCGTGATGGTCAACAGCCAGGTCGTGTATGCGGCCGGCAGCAGCAGCGAGACCGGTGACCTTCTGGCGCCGCTGAACATCACCTCCTCCGAGGGCGTGCCGATCAACGGCTACGAGCTGAACGCCGAGGGCGGCTCCATCGTCGCCTTCAAGACGCAGGCTCTCGCGTTCGCCCTGTCGGGCGTTTTCACCCTGATCCGGCTGCTGGCCGGGCTGGCCGGGTGGGCGATCGAGGTGGCCTTCCGGTTCCCGCTGCTGAAGATCCTCGCCCGGCCGGCACAGGAAGTCGCCGACGCCTACAGCGATGTGGTCGTCGACGCGCTCGGGCTGAAAGGGCTGCTGCTGGCGTGGGCGTTCGTGTTCGGCGGCTTCATGCTCGTGAGGGGTCGGGTCAGCCGCGGTCTGGGGGAGATCTTCCTGACCCTGCTGATCGCGGCGTTCGCCGCCTCGGCGTTCGTCCGTCCCGACTACCTGCTGGCCGCCGACGGCCCGCTCGGCCAGGCGCAGCAGGTGGGCGCCGAGGTCGCGCAGCGCAGCGTGAACGCCTACGACTGGGGCGGCAAGATCGCCAGCAAGGGCCCTTGTGACGGGATGGCCGGCCGGCAGGAACTCAAGTGCATCGAGGAGGAAGAGGCGGGGCCCGTCTCTGCGCAGGAGGTGGCCCGCCCGATCCAGGACTCGGTCACCAACGCGCTGATCGTCAAGCCGTACATGCTCCTGCAGTACGGGCGGATCCTCGACCCGGCCAAGGAAGCCGACCGCAAGGCCTACGCCGTCCACCTCAAGTGGGTCTCCGGTGGCTACAAGGCAGGAAAGGCCAGGGGCTCGGAGAAGGGAAGGGACGACCACTGCGACCTGATCAAGGGACCCGCCAAGGCGTACTGCGAACGGGGAGAGGAGGGAGGTGGCCGCAGTGGTGAAGATCCTCCCGACAGCCTCCCATTGTCGTTCGGCCCGGGCTCCGAGCTGCTGAATGAAGCGCTCGTGCCGTCGGAAGAGGAGCAGGAGTTCTCCGCGTTCCTGGCGGACCTGAAGAAGGCCGGGGAGGTCGGCGAAGCCTGCGCTGCGTACGCCGAGAAGCCCACCTGGTGGCGGGTCGGTGGCGCGCTGCTGCTGGTGATCGGCGCCCTGTTCCTCTGCGGCATGCTGCTCTCCTCCGCTGTCGTGCTGCTGGGCACCCAGGGCGTGTGCGCGGCGGCCGCCGCCGCGGGCGGTGTCGCCTTCGTCGCGGGCATGCTGCCGGGGCCGCCGCGGCAGTCGGTGTGGAAGTGGCTGTCGCTGTGGGGGATCGCGGTCCTGGCCGTGGTCGGGATCTGCGCGTTCATCCCCTTCTTCGGGATCGCCGTCGATGCCACCATCACCGACGGCCCCGACCTGATGGTGGAGCGGATCCTGCTCATCGACGTGCTGGCCATCGCCGGCGCGGCCGGACATCGCAGGCTGCTGACCGGCATCGCCTCCTTCGGCCGGCGCATGGCGATGCGGATGCGGTACGCCAAGGTCGGCGGCACCCATATGCCCGGCGACACCTCCGAACTCGGCGCCGCCCTCGCCATGAACTCGCCCGCCGTCCTCGGCGGATACAGCGGCGGCGGGTTGCGTTCGTTCACCGGCGGTGGGGGCGGCCGGTTCGGGATGCTCGGCACCCGGCAGCGGCTGATGGGCGCGCTCGGCTCCCTCGTCGAGGGGGCGGGCATGCCGGTGGACACCGGCCGGATCCTGTCCGATGCCGCAGCTGAAGCCGGGCGCGGGCTCGCCCCGCTGACGGCGGCCGCGGCCGTCGGCGGCGCCGGGGTACGCATCGGTGCCAAGGGCTCGCACTGGCTGCTCATCGGCCGGCGGCCGGACAAGGAGCAACTGGCACGGTGGCGCAAGGCCGCCGCTGACGGCGGCCCCGACGAGAGCACCCCGCACGGCGGGCCGGACGACGCAGCCGCAGGGGGAGCAACCGGCCAAGGGCCGCGCCGTCCCGGCGGTCCCCCCGACCGCTACCGCAACGAGGACGGCCAGATCGTCGACCGCCGCACCGGTGAGGTACTGCACGACCAGAACAGCGACCGCACCCTGCTGTCGACCCGCGCCCACAATCGGCTGGTCCGCTTGCGCGGCTACCGCATCCTCCACCGCAGTGGCCGCGCCGCCTACGGGGCAACGGCCGGTCTGCCGGAGAACGTGCAGCGCCTGCGAGAGGGCCGCTCTCGCTACGCCCAGGACGCCCGCCAACAGGTACGAGTGTGGGGCAACACCGCCCGCGAAGACGGCCGGGCGTGGACGGCCACGGGCCGCCACGTCTCCCGCACCCTGAGGGAAAACACCGACGACCGCGGTGGTTCCGGACCGTTCGCCGGACGCCGCCTGCCAACCACACCCACACCACGACCCACGACCGGCCCCACAACGACCCCGCGCCCCGATCCTTCACGCCCCTCAGAGCCCTCCGCGGCTTCCCGAGGCATGCCGGCCTCCGGCCGGCCCGGTGCAGCCCCGTCCGAGAGCAGAGCACAACAGCACCCGGCGCCGCCGGTGCGCCGGGCGGGCCGCGAGCCGATGCCGCAGCGCGACCACGGTGGCCCCGTCCTGCCCGGCGGTGGCAGAGCCCGCAGCCAGGCACGGGAGCAGGCGCGGGAGCGGATGCAGGAGCTGATGCGCCGGACGGCGCCCGAGGCCGAGCGTGTGCGCCGCGAACGCCCCCAGCCGGATGACGGATCAGACGAACGGGGTGAACAAGCGTGAGGCCCGTCCGGCGGCGTCGCCGCCTCGCGCGGTGGGGGTGCGCCGGGCTGCTGCTGTTGTTCGGTGCGGTGTGCTGCGCGGCCCCGATCGCCAACTCGGTGGGCGCGTACGTGGCCCTGGCCACCGGGACACGCGACGACGGCGGCGGGACCGCCGGGGGCGGCCGTGTCGCCGACATCCCGCCGCGGATGCTCACCGCCTACCAGAACGCGGCCCAGCAGGTCGGCAAGCACGTGCCGAAGTGCCGGGGCATGCGCTGGCCGATCCTCGCCGGCATCGCCAAGGTCGAGTCCAACCACGCCACCGGCCGCAGTGTCACCGCCGACGGCGGCATCCGGCCCAAGATCTACGGGATCCTCCTCAACGGCTCCGGTACGGGCGGAAACACCACGGTCTTCCCGGACACGGACGGCGGCCGCTGGGACGGCACCGCCACCGGCGAACGCGCCGTCGGGCCCTTCCAATTCCTGCCCTCCACCTGGGCCGGCGTCGGCCAGGACGCAGGCGGCGACAAGATTGCCGATCCGCACAACGCCGACGACGCCGCGCTCAGCGCCGCGGTCTACCTCTGCGGCAACGGACGTGACCTGGCCCAGGAGTCCCAGCTGAGGGCAGCGATCTTCCAGTACAACCGGTCCACCGAGTACGTCGCCAACGTGCGCGGCTGGATCGACCAGTACACCGCCGCCGCCAAAAGCCCGGCCCTGGACAACGTCACCGGAAACGTCCGAACCGTCATCGAGGCGGCGCTCGCCCAGCGGGGCGTCCCGTACTCGTGGGGCGGCGGCAACGCGAAGGGACCCAGCACCGGCATCTGCTGCTCCCCCAGCGGCAAAAGCGGGACGGACATCCGGGGATTCGACTGCTCGGGGCTGACCACCTACGCCTACGCGAAGGCCGAAATCCGCCTGCCGCGCACCGCGGCCGCCCAGGCCAGTCTCGGTCAGCGGATCCCCGCGAGCGCGGGAACGCGGGCGCTCAAGCCCGGTGACCTCGTCTTCTACGCCTACGCCCCCGGCCGCGACTCCACGATCTACCACGTCGGGATCTACCTCGGCTCAGGGCAGATGGTCAACGCCGCCCGTCCCGGAACGGCCGTCCGACTGGACGCGGTCGACGCGATGTCCGGCTACGCGGGAGGAGCCCGCCTGCTATGACCACACCCGTACCCCGCACACCGCGCGTGCTGCTGACCGCCACCCTCATTCTCGCGGTAGTGGGGGCGGCCGTGCTGACGTGGCCGGGCCAGTCCGGTCCCCGGGAGGCCGCCACCCCGGCGCGCCAGGCGGCCACCTTCCCCAACGGGCACCCGTCGCCTTCTTCCTCGAGCGCGCAGCCTGCCGCCAGGAGCACGCCCGAGAATGCCGCAGCCTCGTCGCCTTCCGGCCCGGCACCTTCAGCGTCGGTGTCCGTGTCGGCGCTGCCGCCGCACGGCGAGGGGGCGGCGGGCGACCGGGCCATCCAGCAGACCCTGGACACCGCCTGGCCGGCCGACCTCGACGCCATCGACGAGCGGCAGCTGCTCACCGCCGGCCGCGCACTGCTGCGCGCCGACGCGACCGGTGCCGGCCGCGACCGCTGGCCCGCCTACTTCGGCGCCGCCGGACAGGGTGCGCCGCCGGCGTTCGCCACCGCTCGCTTCCGTATCCAGGCCGCCGTCGCCCGCCAGGACGGTGCCCGAGACCGGGCCGTGGTGCACCTGGTCTGGGCGGGCACCGACCGCGGCGGCGCCCACACCGACGGCCGCATCACCGACCTCCGCTTCACTCGCACCACCCCGACCAAGAAAGGGGAGCCCGCGTGGACCCCGCAGCCCCGCACTTGACCCTCGCCACACCAGTCGGCGAGGCCATCGGCCTGCTGTCCGGCCTGGTCGACATCGCCGGGTGGCTGCTCACCCACTGGTATCTCCTTGGCCTGCTCGTCGCCGGGTGCTGGGCGCTGGCCGAGTGGATCCTGCGCCGCCTGGCACGCAAGGCCTCCGCCGAACGGATGGCACTGGAACTCGTGCCGGCCCGGCACTTCGATCCCGGCCTGGAGGAGATCTTCAGGCGCGGGGTGCAGCTCGCCCGGGCGTCCACGTCCATGCCGTGGTGGGCACCACGCCGTACCAAGGCCGTGCAGGTCAGGTTGCGCGCCGACGGCTCCAGCCCGCTGCGCTACCGCATCGAAGGCCCCGCGGGCGGTGAGCGGCTCCTGTCCATCACGCCGTTCGGGCCGGCCGTCACCGTAAAGCGCGGCCGCCCGGTCGCCGACAAGCCGCGCAAGCATGTGGTGCGGGCCGAGTTCATCTTGCGGGGGAAGCCCACGGCCCCTCTGCGGGACGTTCCGCTCGATCCGGATCCGCTGCAGCCCCTGGTCGATGCCGTTTCCGACCTGCGGGCCGGCCTGGGAGACCTGGCCGAACTGCGGCTCGACATCCAGCGCGCCCCGAAGTGGACGCTGCGGGCCAGGCGCATTCAGCTGATGTCGGACGCCCGCCGCCGTGAGCGGCGTGAAGCGCAGCGGGCGGCCCGGTGGCTGCGTCAGGACGCCGGCGGGGTGGAGGACTCGCTGGGCCGGCAGCTGCAGCAGCTGATTGGCGGCACGTCGGGCGGGGGCGGGGCGGGTGGTCGGCGGCTGGTGATGCCGCCGGTGCCGCGCCGGGTGGAACCGGCGGAGGCGTTGGGGAAGCTCGCCGACGACGACCATCTGGTGCGCGTGCAGCTGCTGGTGATGTGTGCCTCCGACACCGAGGGGCGGGCCGAAGCACGGCTCGCTCAGCTCCAGGCCGCCCTGGACGTGTTCGGCGGTGGCTCGCGGTGGGCGATGCGCGGCTGGCACCTGGGGCCGTGGCGGCTGGGGGCGGACCGCTGGCCCAGCCGGCGCGGCTTCGAGCGCCGCTGGGACTTGGGGCACTGCCGGCCGCCCCGCCCGAACTGGGTGCGTCTGGAGGAGCTGACCGGTCTGCTCAAGCCGCCCACGGTGCACTGTCGGCTGCCGCTGCTCGCCGGTGACCTGCCGACCTTCGAGTTCGGCAACCCTGAGTTGCTGCTGCAGGGCATTCACCAGGGCCCGGACGGCCGCCGTCGTCTGGTCGCCACTTACGCCGGGGAGACGTTGTTCGAGGTGGGGGTGGGCAAGGCGGGCGGCGGCAAGACCGAGCGGGCCCTCGCGCAGGCGATCGGCTGGGCGCACGCCGGGGGCGGGCTGATGTTCCTCGACCCGCACCGTGACTCCTGGCCCCGCGCACTGCCCTTCCTCGCCCACACCACCCTCGCCAACCGCACAGCTCTGATCGACCTGGGCGCTCATGGGCCCGCCCCGCAGGTCAGCTCGTGGAACCCGCTCGACATGCGCCACGGCCAGGCCGCCCACGAGGTCGTCGAGGCCACCGCGGACGCTTTCGCCTCCGCCCTGGGCTGGGACGACGCCACCGCGCCCCGCGCACTGACCATCCTCACCGCCGCCCTCGCGGCACTGGTGGCGGTCAACCTTGCTGCCTGCCAGGCCGGACGGCCCGAAGACCAGACCACCCTCTTCCACGTGCGGGCCCTGCTCACCGACCCCGCCTTCCGCACCACGGCACTGGCCGGCGTGGAAGGGCGCCTCGACGAGGAGACCCGCGCCTGGTGGCACACGGTCTTCCCGACCCTGCCCGCCGATGCCTTCGCCGTGGTCCTCAACCCGCTCACCCGCCTGGCCGCCAACCCCGTCACCCGCGCCTTCCTCGGCCAGCCGGCCGGCGTCTACAACATCCGCACCGCCATGGACTCCCAAATGATCGTGTGGGTATGCCCGGGCGGCAACGGGCCCACCGACCGGCTCATCACCGCACTGTTGGCCCGGGATTTGCTGCGAGCCGTCCGCTCCCGCCGCGATCTGCCTGAAGCCCGGCGGGTGCCGTTCCGCGCCTACTTCGACGAGCTGATCACGCTCACCGGAGCCGCACCCGAAACGATCGCGAGCATGTTCGAGGACTTCCGCAAGTACCGGGTCCACGTCCACGGCATGACCCAGCTCCTCGCCCGTCTCCCGGGCCCGGTGCGGCTGTCCCTGGTGCAGAACGCCTCCACCCTCGCCTCCACCGCCGGCTCTCAGCCCGCCATCGCACCCGTCACCGCCGAATGGGGCGACCAGCCCGGGCCCGACGTCGTCGCCGCCCTGGACCGGTTCGACCACTACATGTCGCTGACGGTCAAGGGCCGCCGGGTCGGCCCGGTCAAGATCACGGGACCGCACCTCGACGACGTCTTCGCCGCCTACGCCCGCCCCGACAACGCCGCGGCGTTCGAGCGCGCCGCCCGCACCACGGCCGGCACCGCGCCCCTGGACAAACTCACCACCCGCGCCCGCAGCCAGATCGGCCGGGTCAACGCCTTCCTCGCCCAGCTCACCCCCACCACCACACCAGACAGCCAGGAGAAGACCTACAAGTGACCACCACCGCCCAGGCCACGCCCGCCCTTCCTGCGCATGTCCCCAGCCCTGTCGAACCGCTCCCGAACCAGATTCTGACCGCACTGGGGCAGCACCGGATGGCCACCACCGGTCAGCTCCAGGCCCTGCTCCGCCCCGCTGCCAGACGCCAGACCGTCAACACCCCACTCAATGAGCTGCGCCGCCAGGGCCTGGTCGACTGCACGGTGCTGCCCCGCTCCCGCGGGATGCGCGCCTGGTATCTGACCGGTGACGGGGTCCGGATGGTGAAGGACTTCCCCGCCCTGCGGGGCCGGCCGGCCTACCCGATCACCTCCACCACCGCCGCCTCGCTGAAGACCCCTCACACGCTGACGGTGCTGCGCACCCACCTGGCATTCGTGGCCGACGCCCGCGAGCGCGAGGACGAGCACGGTTTCCTGGACTGGACACCCGAGGTGTCCCACTCTCTCGGCGACGGGGAGAAGGTCATCGCGGACGCGCTGCTGCACTACACCCTCACCGGCCCGGGGCAGCGGACCAAACTCCGGGCCTTCGTCGAGGTCGACCGCACCACCATGAGCAGTGAACGCCTCGCCTCGAAACTGATCGACTACGCCCGCCTGTGGTCGTATGAACCACAACCGCTGGGACAGAACCGCTCCCGCCAGCCGGCCCTTCCCGGGCCTGCCTGGCTGCGCTGGTACCCCGTCTTCCCCCGCATCCTGTTCGTCCTCACCGGCGGCTCCCGGCAGGTCCTGGACAACCGGATCAGCGACCTGCAGGCCATGACAGCCCAACATCCCCTCGTCGCCACGATGGCTCGCACCGTGCCCCTGGGAGCTGCGGTGTTGGACGACATCGAGGCGCAGGGCCGACCGGCGACGTCCGGGTACCTCTGGGCGGCGGCCAGTCACGACCGTGGACCGAGCTGTGAGGCTGCACCGGCAGACCGAGCGGCTCTGGGCCACGAGAACGAGGCACTCGTCGAGAAGCAGTGCCCAGCCTGTCCCACGCCGCAGGCGTTGCTGTCAGCAGACCGCGCGGACGAGTCTCCGTCGCGTCATCGGGATCCCCACCGTCCACGCGAAGACCACCAAATGTGCCGATATACAAACGGAATCAAGTCATCCGGCCTCGAATGTGACTGGATACGTCCCGAGATGTACGAGGGAACTCACTTTCCGAGCCAAGAAGTTCTCTGGCATATGCGTAATCTTGCGGTCACGCACCGCTCACCACAGCTGTACCAGGCTGCGGAGCTGGGCTGCCCACCACCCACGGACCAGACCGCAGGCGGGCCCCACCACCGCGCCGAACGGGGAGGCACCGTGAATGACCGCGCGCACTGCACTGCAGTCCGTCTCCGAAGGCTCGCTGCCGCGTCGATCGCGCTGTGTGCCGCAATTGCACTGACTGCCTGCGGAAGCGGTGAGAGCGCTAAGGGCCCTGCATCCCCGTCCTCCGCCCCCTCCCAGTCATCCACGACACCCAGCGCGTCCGCATCCGAGAGTGAAGATCCGCAAGCGGCGCACAAGCGCGCTGTCCTGCAGTCCTACAACCGGTTCTGGGAAGAGAAGGTCAAGGCGTACGCCAAAGCGAGCGTGCAGGGCACGGATCTGAAGAAGTACGCCGTGGCTGAGGCGTTCACCACGGCCGAGACGGAAGTGCAGGCGCTCAAGGCAAAGGGTCTCGTAGCAACGGGCAAGCCAGACCTGGCGCCAGAGGTGACGTCGGTCGAGACCAACCGGAAAGTACCGCAGGGAACCATCAGCGACTGCACTGACGTGTCGGAGTGGACGCTCGTGCAGCAGTCCAGCGGTGCAGAGGCGACGCTTCCCGACGACCGGCTGACCAAGTACGTCACCAAAGCGGTGGCCGAGAAGTGGTACGGGCGTTGGGTCATCGTGAAGGTGACGCCTGAGGACCGGTCATGCTGACAAGGGGCGCCACTGTTATCGCTTTGACCTGCACATTAGTCGCCACCGCGGCGTCAGCCACGCATGCAGCCGATGATCCGGACATCAGCAAGGGCAGCTGCGACCTTGTGTCGTTCTGCGTCGGTGTGAACGTCCCTGGTAAGGGCGGTGATCACAACGGTGGTGGAGACAAGAAGGGCACTGAACCCAGCTCCGGCAACAAGAAGGCAGTCCAGGACTGCCATGTACGCAGGATGGACCCGCAACCACCGCCCGGCAGCGAGTACTACCGGGACGGAAAAGCCGTGTACGAGCGAGTGTGCGTCGCCGATGAGCAAGACGGACTCGTCGACATCCAATTCGTCGGCGCAGATCCCGGGCAGGACCCTCCAGCGATTGACCCCGCAGTCGTCGCCGAGCAGGTCGTGGACAAGATGCGCCTCGAAGGTCCGGACATCGCCAGTCCCCGCGCGACAGGCAAGTACACAGTCGGTGTCCCGGTGTGGATGTGGGTGAACCAGAGCGCCACGACGTACGGACCCAACACGGCGTCTGCTTCGGCGGGTGGCGTGACCGTCACCGCCACCGCAAAGGTTTCGGAGATCGTTTGGCGGATGGGTGACGGTTCCACCGTGACATGCGCCGGTCCGGGCACGCCATACAAGGGTTCAGCCGACATGGCCGAATCACCAACCTGTGGACACCGATATTCCGCGACGTCAGCGGAAGCGCCGGGCGACAGGTACGCCGTGAAGGCGACGTCGACATGGGCCATCGACTGGCAGGGCGGCGGCCAGAGCGGGCAGCTCGAAGAGATCCGCCAGTCGAACATGCAGGTGGCTGTGGGCGAGTTGCAGGTCGTCAGGTAGAAGCCGCCGGAAGGGCAGGAACGTTGAGCAAGGTAAAGGAACGCGCTGGTACTCCCGCTTCTGGCGGAGTCCCTCAACAGACCCAGGCCGCCGGTCCCGTTACGCCTCCGCGGGTGTCCGCCCGCAGACGTCGGCCGGGCGTGATCGCTTTGTCGCTGGCGCTGATCGCGGCTGGGGGCGCAGGCGTCGCCGTCCTCCTCTTACAGGTCGGAGACCGCACCGAGGTCGTGACGGTGGTCCGCGATGTGCAGGTCGGGCAGGTCCTCACCGAGCAGGACCTCGGGAAGGCCTCGGTCGCGCTGGACCCGGCAGTGAAGGCCGTGCGCGCCGACACGATGGAATCGGTGGTGGGCAAGCGGGCGGCAGTCGAGCTGAAGCCCGGCTCGTTGCTGAGTCCGTCTCAGGTCACCAGGGACTCCCTGGTGAAGGCCGGTGAGCAGCTGGTGCCGATCGGGCTGAAGCCCGAGCAGGTTCCGGCCACCGCGCTGGTGCCCGGGCAGAGGGTCCAGTTGGTGCATGTCCCGGCCCAGGGTGCGGCCGACATGGCCCAGGGGTCCGGCGAAGACGGTGCGCAGAGCATCGCCGGCCGGGTGGTGAAGGCGTCGCAGGCGGCCCCTGGGACCGGGCTCGTGGTGGTCGACGTGGCCACGGCCGCGGACGACGGTCCGACCGCCGCGGCGTGGGTGGCCAGCGATGCGCTGCGTCTGGTCCTTGATGCCCCGGAGAGCGGCTGATGGCCGTGATCGCGCTGGCCGGGTGCAGTGGTTCGCCCGGGGTGACCACCAGTGCTCTGGCTCTGCTGCTGTGCTGGCCGTTGGAGCCGGGCCGTCGGATGATCCTGGCCGAGTGCGACCCGGACGGGGGCGCGGTCCTGCATGGTCTGCTGCAGGGCACGCTCGGGGACCGGTACGGGTTGCGGAATCTGTCGGTGGCGGCCCGCAAGGGTGAGTTCGGTGAGGCGTTCTGGCGGCAGCTGATCGACCTGAGCAGCGAGGACGGCAAGACCGAGGCGCCGCGTGACCGGCTGCTGCTGCCCGGGATCACCGATCCCGCCCAGGCCGCCAGCCTCAGCTCGGTCTGGAAAGGTCTCGCCACGATGTTCCGCGGCATCGACGCCGACCATGGTCATGACGTCCTGGTCGACCTCGGCCGTCGCGGGGCGGTCGGCCCGTCCGGTGTCCTGGCCGAGCAGGCCGACGTCGTTCTGGTGGTCGTCCGCAACACGCTGCGCTGCCTGCAGGCAGCGCAGGGCCGGGTCAGCGAGCTGGAAGAGCGCGTCGGCAATGTCGGCCTCCTGGTCGTCGACGAGGGCCCCTACCCCGCAGGTGAGGTGCAGCGGGTGCTGCAGGTTCCGGTCGTGGCGAGCCTGCCGTTCGCGCCGAAGGAGGCCCGCGTGCTGTCCGACGGTGCCGACCAGCCCCGCCACTTCACCAAGTCCTCCCTGATGAAGGCAGCGCGTACGACGGGCACCCTGCTGGTGCAGCAGGCGGTCGCGCGCCGTGCCCGTCTGGGCTCGCCAGGAAGGCCGGTGCGCGGTGAGGAGGTGTCCGGTGCGCGGTAGGCCTCTGCACGCCAGCCCGACCGTGGTGCCACCGCCCGGCCGGCCCCCAGGGCCTTCCAGCCGGCAGGCAGAGGGCGCGCCGGCCGGGTCTGCCGCGGGCACGGGGGTTGTGGGTGCGGCGCCTCGGGTCACGGTGGACTACAACGTCGCCCGGCACATCGCCTCGCAGGTCGCCAAGCAGCGCGAGGAGCTGCTGAAGACGGCCCCGGACATGGACCGGGCCAGCGAGGAGCAGCGCTGCCTGGACTGGATCACTGAGGCGGTGGCGTTGTGGTCGGATGCCGCGGCGATGAGTCCGCAGCAGGACGAGGCGCTGCGGCGTGCCGTGTACGACCTGCTGTACCGGGCGGGTCGGTTGCAGCCGTTTCTGGACGATGAGCGGGTCGAGGACATCATCGTCCAGGGCCCCGGTGAGGTGTGGCTGGACTACGGCGACGGAGAACGCCGCATGGTCGGACCGATCGCGGACTCCGAGGAAGAACTTCTGGAGCTGCTGCGGGAGCTGGCCCGCGGGTCCGGGCATCAGGAGCGGACCATCTCCACCGCCAACCCGACGCTGGCGCTGTCGTTGCAGGACGGGTCCCGGCTGCAGGCGATCACGGGGCTGGGGCCGATGACGTATGCGGTCATCCGCCGGCACCGCGTCTCCCACGCCGACCTCGACGACCTCGTGGGCTTGGGCACGATCGACCCCATTCTGCGCGAGTTCCTCGGCGCATGTGTGCGCGCGGAGAAGAACATCATGATCGCGGGGAAGCAGAAGGCCGGGAAGACGACACTGCTGCGGGCGATGCTCAAGGAGTTCGGCCCCGAGACGCGGTTCGCCACCATCCAGAGCGAGGACGAGTTGTTCGCCCACGCCAACGGCTACCACCGCCAGGTCGTCTCCCTGATCGGGCGGGAGTCCAACGGCGAGAAGGACGCCTCGGGGCGGAGCGCCGGCGAGGTGACGCTGCTGGACCTGATGCATCCGGCGCTGCGGATGTCGCTGGAGCGGATCGTGGTCGGCGAGGTCCGCGGACCGGAGGTCGTGGCGATGATGCAGGCCCTGACCAACGGGGCCGGCGGGAACCTGTGCACCATCCACGCCCGCCGCCCCAGCATTATTTTCGACCGGATCGCGGAACTGTACGGGCTCGCTCAGGGCAATCTGTCCGAGCAGCTTGCCTACCGGCAGACCGCCAACGGGCTGGACTTCATCGTGTACGTCGATATGACGGACGAGACGCAGATCGGCGGCCGCCGTCACCGCTACGTCTCCCACGTTTTGGAGCTGACCGGCATCGGTGAGTCCGGGCGTCCCGCCACCAACGAGGTCTTCTCCCCCGGTGTCGAGTTCGGTGAGCTGCGGGCGGTGCCGCGGATGGACCCGGGCTGCATCGACGACCTGCGCCGGGTCGGATTCGACTCCAGCCTGCTGCACCAGCCCTACGGGGCCTGGCCGGCGCCGCTGCCGCTGAAGGTCGGAGGCGTCCAGTGATCCTGCTGTGGGGGCTGCTGAGCGGCATGGCCGTCGTCGGCGGGCTGATCGGCGTCGTCGCCGGGATCGTGGGAACGTCGGCGCCGCGCCGGGCGCCCTGGCGGCGGATGCCGGCCCGGCGCGGCCCAGACCAGACAGAGGATGCCCGGATGCGGCAGCGGGCCCTGTCCGTCGCCGCGGCCGGCGTGTTCGCCGGCGTGTGGCTGGCCTCGGGGAACTTCGTCGCAGGAGTCTTACTCGGAGCAGCCGTGATCGGTGTGCCGTGGCTGGTCACACCGGGGCAGATCGCCGCCGAGCGCATCGGGCAGCTGGAAGCCCTCAGTGAGTGGACCGGACGGCTGGCGGGCCTGCTGCGTCTGGGCATGGGCCTGGAGCAGGCAATGATCACCAGTCGTCAGGGGGCCCCGGACGAACTCGCCGCCCAGATCGTCAATCTGTCCGACCGGCTGCGGCTTGGCTGGCGTCCCGAGGAAGCCCTGAGAGCCTTCAGTGACGAGCTCGGCGACGTCACCGGCGACAAGGTGTTGGCCGCGCTGATCCTGTCCGTCAACGATCGCGGGCCGGGCCTGGCCCAGGCCCTGGAGGACCTGGCCGGCAGCGTCCGCGACGAGGTCGCCAAGAAGCGGAGCATCGAGGCGGACCGGGCCAAGCCGCGGACCACAGTGCGGTGGATGACCCTCATCACCCTGGGCATCGTCGTGGCCGGCTTCTTCGTCCCCTCCTACACCGCCCCGTACTCCACACTCCTGGGCCAGCTGGTCCTCGCCTTCCTCACCGCCGGGTTCGTCGCCACCCTCGCGCTGATGCGACAACTCGGAGCTTTCCGCCGCATCCCCCGCTTCCTCATCCCGGATGCGGCCAGCACCGTACGGCTACCCACCCCCGCGGCCGTCGCTACCGACGCACCGGCTGGGGAGCGTGAGCACGAAGGAGTGAGCCCGTGAACCTTGTGCCCATCGTGCTGAGCGGCGGGACGGTCGGCGCCGGTGCTGCTCTGCTTGTGCGGGAGATGCTGCGCCCGCAGCCCGCCCTGGCCCCGGCCCTGCAGCGCACAGCTCCCGGCAGCCTGCCCGTGGCCGCCGAGCAGATGGTCCTGGACCGGGACGAGGCGTGGGGGCGGTGGCTGCTGGCCCGCCTCGAGCGCCTGCCCGGCGTGCGCGTGCCCGTCACCAGCCTGGCCCTGCTCGGCCAGCAGCCGGGCCAGTTCATGCTGAAGAAGACCGCGCTCGCCGCGCTCGGGCTGCTGTGCCCCGTGCTGGTCACCATCCCGTGGATCGTGGCGGGCATCTCGCTGCCCTTCTACGTGCCGGCCGTCGCCGGACTCGCCGCCGCCGCCCTGCTGTTCATCACCCCCGACCTCGCGGTACGCGACCAGGCCAAGCGTGCCAGGGAGGAGTTCGCCCACGCCCTGGTCGCCTACCTCGACCTGGTCGCCCTCAAACGGGCCGCGGACGCCGGCCCCACCGAAGCCCTGGAGAAAGCGGCCGCCGTCGGACAGGGCTGGCCCTTCCGGTATCTGCAGGGAGCACTGCGCCGGGCCCGGCTGGAGAAGATCCCGCCCTATCAGGCACTTTCCGAGCTGGCCGCCGAGTATGAGCTGCCCGCCCTGGACGACGTCGCCGACATCATGCGCGGCTCCGCCACCGACGGCGCCGCCGTCTACAAGGCGCTGCGGGCGCGGACCGCCGCGCTCAGCGCCGAACTGCTGGCCGACCAGGCCGCGCAGGCGAACGCCGCCAGCGAGAAGATGACCGCTCCCGGCGCGCTGCTGGCGGTGCTGGTCATGCTCCTCATGGCCTTCCCTGCGGTGATCCGCATGCTCACCGTCTGAACGCCGGCCGGCCGTGACGGCCGGCCCCCGAACCGACCTTGCTGACCGACAAGGAGAATCTCGTGAAGTACACCGCCGCCCGCGCCTGCCGTGCCGTGCTCGCTGTGACCACGCGGCTGGAGGAAGGCCTCACCGAGCTGCAGCGGCGCCCGGACAGGGGTGACATCAGCATCACGACCGTCATCATCTGGGTCGCCGCCGTCACCGGCGCCCTGGTGATCGCCGGGACGATCGCCGCGGTCATCTCCCGGTACAACGGAAACCTGAGCGGCATCTGATGCCGGCCAACGGCCGACTGGCGGCCTGGTGGCGGGAACGCAGACGGGCTGACGACCGTGGGGACGCTTCGATCCAGATGGCCATCGTCTACCCGTTCGTGCTGCTCGCTGCGATCGCCGTCATCCAGGCGTCGATGTGGTACTACGCCCGGCAGATCGCCCTGACCGCCGCCCGGGAGGGGGTCACCGCTGCCCGCGCCTACCAGGCCGACCCTGCCGACGGCACCGCCCGCGCCCGCCAGGTCCTGGGCCGAACAGCCGGGGACAGCCTGCGCTCCGTCAGCGTGCGCGCCGGCAATAACGGTGAACGCGTGCGGGTGCAGGTGACAGGCGTCGCCCAGTCGATGATCCCCGGACTTCCCGGGCTGACCATCACGCAGTCGGCTTCCGGGCCGGTCGAGAGGTGGGTCCAGCCGTGAAGCCGGTGAGGACCATCTCCAGGACGATGCGACGTCTGAGCGGCACACGGGGTAGTGATGAGGGCAGCGTCGCCATCGAGGCGGCCATCGTCGTCCCGCCGCTGATCATGTTCGTGTGTCTGGCGCTCGCCGGCGGCCGCCTCGTCACCTCCGGGGCGAAGATCGATGCCGCCGCACAGGACGCCGCCCGGGAGGCGTCCATCCACCGCACCGCCGCCTCCGCCCAGGCAGCAGCCCAGGCCGCGGCCGCCGAATCCCTGCACGACCAGGGCATCACCTGCGCCTCCAGCAACGTCACCATCGACACCAGCGGCCTGAACGTGCCGGTGGGCCAGGCCGGCACCGTCACGGTGACCGTGAACTGCACCGTGAACCTGTCCGACCTGCTCCTTCCCGGTGTGCCGGGGTCCAAGACCCTACGGTCAACAGCTACCTCCGTAGTGGACCAGTACCGCGCGCGGCAAGGAGCCCGATGATCGTGACCTGGCTGAAAGCACGAGCCACGGGGGACCGCGATCGAGGCGGAGTCACCGTGTTCGTGGCGGTCTGCGTCGTCGCGTTGATCGGGATCATCGGCGTGGCGGTCGACGGGGGCGGCAAGATGCGGGCCACCGAGCGCGCCGACCACGTCGCCGGGGAAGCCGCCCGGGCCGGCGGGCAGGCCATCGACCCGACCGGGGCCATCAGCGGCGAGAGCATCGTCGTCAAGCCGCAGGATGCCGCCGCCGCGGGACGCGCCTACCTCGACTCGGTCGGCGCCACCGGCACGGTAAGCGTGTCCGCGGATGGCATGACGCTCACCGTGCACACCACCGGCTCCTACGCCACGAAGTTCCTGCCGGTCGTCGGAATCGGTTCCCTGCCGGTCACCGGACACGGCTCCGCCACGCTCCTGCACGGCGTCACCGCACCCGAGTAGAGGGAAAGCCCTATGCGCCACACCCACGACTCCGCCACAGTCGGCCGTACCCCGGTCCGGGTGATCACAGGCTTGGTGAGCCTGCTCGTCCTCGCCAGCGCTCTGGTTGGGCTGCCGCTGCTGCTCGCCTGGGCGAGTCCGGTCATCTGGGCTGCCACGCACGATGATCTGGCGCATCTGCTGGACCGGCAGGACACCGGAGCCGCGTTCCTGGCACTGCTGCTCGTCGTCGGCTGGGCCGGCTGGGTCCAGTTCGCGTTCTGCTCGGTGCGGGAGCTGGTCGCGCAACTGCGCGGGCGTACCTGGCGGGTGCCGCGCGGGTTCGGCGCATCGCAGCGAGCCGCGGCCGCGCTCATCGGCAGCATCCTGGTACTGCTGCCCACCAGTTCAGCTCTCGCCACCGACGCACACGCGGCCACCACCGCCCAAACCGCCACCCGACTGCCCGGCCAGGCCGGCGAGCAACCCGTCGCCGAGCAGCTGCGGGCGGGCTCCGGCACGAACTCGGCGTTGCCGGTGCATACCGTCCGGGCGGGAGAGAGCCTGTGGAGCATCGCCGAACAGGAACTCGGCGATGGCGAGAAGTGGCGCCAGATCGCCGCCATGAACGAGGGCCACACCATGGCCGACGGCCAAGTCTTCCAATCGAACAGCTTCCTGCAAGCCGGCTGGCAACTGCAGATGCCAACCAGCCACGCTGTCGCAGACGGTGACCGCATCCAGCTGACCGCCCAGACAGCAGCCGACGAGGCCTGCGTGCCCCTAGTCACCGTCGATGAGGGCGACAACCTGTCGAAGATCGCCGAGGAGGAGCTCGGCGACAGCGATCAGTGGCCCGACCTGTTCGCCGCCAGCCGCGGCAAACCGCAAGCGGACGGTCTGCCCGCCATTACCGACCCGGATGTGATCTACCCGGGGCAGCAGGTCACCGTGCCCGCCCGGCAGCACGCCCAGACGCCGCCTGCGCCCGGCGAGTCGGACCGCCAGGAGCGCACACCCCCGCCCGCTCAGGCACCGGACAGCGAACAGACACCAGACAGGCCAGCTCCGGACACTGAGCATGCCCCCGTACCAGACCAGGTCCCGCCCCCTGCGAGCTCAGCGTCTCCCGCCTCGCCGGGCAGTCCATCTGCCGCACAGCCAAGCCCGGAGCGCTCCCCCTCCGCGGTGGCTCCGACGGCGCCGCGGCCCAGCACCAGTGCTCCCTCCCTCTCGCCGTCCGCGTCGGCTACGCCGACCCCGCCGGCGCAGACGCCTCAGTCCACCTCCACCGACCCCGCCGCGTCCGCGCCGGCGTCGGCCCGGGCCGACGGACCGCTGAACCTGCGCGTCGTGTATGGGTCCGGGGCGCTGCTGGCCGCTGCCGTCACCGGCGGGCTCGCCCTGCGCCGCACCCTGCAGCGACGTCGCCGCAAGCCCGGCGAGACGATCGCCATCGCAGCCGAGACGTCCCCGGCCGAGGCGCAGTTGGCGGCGGCCGCCGAACCCGGCGGTGCGGCGCGCCTGGACGTGGCCCTGCGGACCGTGGCCCACCATGCAGCCCAGCAGGGGAGCGGGGCCGGAGTGCCGGTGGTGCGGGCCGCACGGATCGGGGCCCGCATCCTCCACGTGCTGCCCGAAGACCACTCGCACAAGCCGATGACGCCGTTCGTCTCGGGTGAGAACGGGTGGTGGGTTCTGGACACTGACGCCGTCCTCCTGGACGAGGACGCCGCCCGTGACGTCCCGGCGCCCTGCCCGGGCCTGGTAACCGTCGGCAGCACTGAGGAGGGGGACCTGGTGCTGCTCAATCTCCCCCGGACCTCCGCTCTGCTGCTGGACGGCAACCCCGTGCACATCACCGAGGTATGCACCTCGCTCGCTCTGGAACTCGCGATGAGCCCGTGGGCGAGCGACGTCGAGGTCGTCACCATCGGGTTCGGCGAGGACCTGCCGCAGCTGCTGCCCACCGCGCGGATTGCCCACATGCGCCAGCCTGCGCATGCCCTGCGGGACCTGACCGAACGGCTCCTGGAAGCCCACCAGCTGCCCGACACCGCCCACCAGCCCTACCTGCTGCTGTGCGCGTCAGTCCTGGACGCCGACACTGCCTGGACGTTCGCCGACGTCATCGACAAGGCAGGCGACGTTCCGGTCACCCTGGTAGCCCCGGCCAGCACGGCCGCCCCGCACTTCCCCGCCGCGGAGATCCTCAACGCCTCCCTCAACACCCCGCAGACCCTCGAGACGGCCGGCCACGAGGTCACGGTCCAGCGCCTGGGACACGCCGCCTACCTCCAGATCACCACAGCACTGCGAGTGGCCGCGCAGCCCGCCCACGAAGCTGAAGGCGCATGGAAGGACGTCCCGGACGAGCCCACCCATGTGGAACAGCAGGGCGAGCAGGCGGAGCAGTCGGCCGCGCCAGGCCCCGTTGCGGCGGAGTCAGGCGACACGGTGACGCAGGACGCAGAGACAGGTGGCGAGGTCTTCCCCGCCCTGCTCGCCGCCGCTACCGGCCCGGCCAGTCCCCGCCTTCTGCCCGCACCCGTGGCAACCACCCCCCAGACTCATGGGAAAGGCTCCCGCGGCACGGACATTCCAGCCGCCCAGACCGCACAGTCCCCCAGCTCCGACGGCGACATGCCCGACACCGGACAGACAACCAGCGCAGTAAGCCAAACGGTGGCAGCGGGAGAGGGAGAGGCGGAAGGTACGGCCCATGACTCGCACGCGCCGGAAATCCGGGTCCTCGGCCCCATCGAGGTGACCGGAGTGGCCGCCACTGGCCACGGCCCCCGGCTCGCGCAGCTCGCCACGCTGCTGTTCTTCCGTCCCGGGCGCAGCTCCGAGACCCTGTGTTCCGACATGGACCCCGCCAGCCCCTGGCACCTGAACACCCTCAACGCCCGCATGCAGGGCCTGCGCCGCTCGCTGGGCAACGATCCCGACGGCACTCCCTACGTGCCGCGCCGCAAGACCGGCCAAGACCCCTACCGCCTCTCCCCCGCCGTGCGCTGCGACTGGACCCGCTTCCTGCAGCTCGTAGAACGCGCCCTGACCACGGGCCCCGCCGGCCTGCCCGATCTGGAGAAGGCGCTCTCCCTGGTACGCGGCAAGCCGTTCGGCGGCGCCCCGCTGCCGTGGGCCGAGCCCTACCAGCAAGAGATGACCACCCGCATCATCGACGTTGCACACACCGTGGCCACCTACCGAACCTCCCCCGGCCCTCACCAGGACCTCAGCGCCGCCCGCCAGGCCGTCGCGACGGGCCTCGACGTCGACCACACCGCCGAACTCCTCTACCGCGACTGGTGCCGCCTCGAACACGCGGCCGGGAACCGGCAAGGGCTCCACACCGCGATCACCCGCATCCAACAGGTCAACCGGGAACTCGACTGTTCCCTGGAGGCGGACACCGAGCAGCTCATCAAGGAACTCCTCAACGACGCCGACAGCAGCGTCCGCAAGACCCTGTGAGCGCCGCTCCGGCGGCAGGAGGGTATCGCCAGACCTCGATGACGTTGCTGTCCCTGGCCCGAGACCCAGCCCCGCATGAAGTGGACGTGCGCTCCGGCCGGCCAGTGGAAGGCAACGACTTCGCTCGCGGACCACGAGGCCTGCGCACGCTGCTGTCGCTTCGTCTCCAGGCGTCTGTGCTACGTGCTCGCGGAGATGTCGCGGGTCGCGTACGCGAGTAGTTCGCTGATCGCGGCCTCGTTGGAGACGGGAGGGCGTCTGCGCCACTCGGTCAGCGTTTCCCGCACGGTCTGGGCAACGACCCTCGCGTGCCGGACCAGGTCACCGTCGAGGCCCGTCATGTCCCCTACCATCGTGCGTCCCGTGATAGCGACGGGGCCAGCGAGCGGGTAGAGGGCGGTGCCGCGCCAGGCACTCGCGAGTGCCCAAGCGGCCAGGTTCTGTGGGAGGCCGATCTGTCGGCCGTTGCCGTGGATGTGCAGCACGGCGCGGTGGTGGTAGATGCCCTGATCGACGGCGTCGGGGGAGCCGAGCAGTTCCTGGATCGCCGCCCGCGCGTGGGTATCGGGTAAGTCCATCTCCGTGACGGTGGCGTCCGGGGCGATCTTCAGCGCTCGCACGGTTCTCCTCCTTTCGCGGACCAGTTCTCGTCAGTGCTGGGCGCCTGCGTGATGGTGGATGAGGGCTTGCCAACGTCGTTCGAATTCGTCGGCGTGCTCGGTGATGTAGGTGGTGGTGATGGGCTTGTTGTACTGGCCAGTGATCCCTTGGGCCGTGCAGTGCTGCGCGATGGCGTCCGCGTCGGGGTTCTCGCTGGCCGCCCGGTGGTCGGCCCAGACGGTGTAGACGCGGGAGGGCAGAAAGTAGCGGCGCAGGTTCGCCGGGCTGACGGGTTTCCCGCCGCGGCCGTAGGTGCCGTGCCGTGCGAGGTGGGTGGACAGTTCCTCGGCGGTGGGCTCGACGCCATGCTCGGCCTGGTACTCCATCCATCCGAGGTAGTAGCGGTCGGACGTGGTCAGAACGGAGTTCTCCGCGGGTGCGGCTTCCGTTCCCGGCGACGGGCCGTCGATGAGCGCTTCCACCCGCGGGCTGCGTTTCTCCTTAGCGGCTTGCACCCCCGCCGGGGCCGTCTCGGACTCCTGGGGTGCAGTGGCTTCGGCCGCGTCCTGGCCGTCGGAATCGTCGGACGGTGTTGCGGCATCCTGTCCACCGGCGGTCTCCGCCTGGAAGCGGTTGACGAACTCGGCCAGGTCCTCGCCGGTGATGGGCAGTCCGCCCTCCCCGGTGATGGCGTCCCGCTGGTAGACGAAAGCCGCCAAGGCGTCGGCGTCCGGGAAAGTCCCGTGCTCGTCGGCGTAGGCGCGCCAGGCGCTGTAGAAGTAGTCGTACCAGTCGATGGATTCGTCGTCCTGCCCCGGCCTTTCGGAGATTGCAGGCTCCCCGACCGGTGCCGCGTAGCGCTCCTGGATGGCCGAAAGGAGGGGCTGTACCTGGTCGTCGGAGAGGGGGTTTCCTGCCGCTGTGGTGATGCCGTACACGTCGCTCAGCCAGGAAGCCCACTGCATGGGGGTTGGTTCGACCTGGTAGCGCGCGAGGAATGCCTGGTAGGCGTCGGTGAACCGCTCGGCGTCTTCCCCGCTGACGGCAGCCGCGCCGCGTGGCCCTTCGGGTGTCGCTGCGCGGGGCTGGGCCGGGGACGCCTGTGTGATCACCGTGGGCGCCGGCTTGTCGTCCGGTGCGGCGCTGGGTGTGGTGTCGTCGGGTGGGTCTGCGGGTACGGGGATCCGTTCGACGGTGAAGAGGACCGGTGGTTCGTCGATGCCGGCGGCCGCGAGGCCTGCCGGGGCGGTCTGCGCCAGCGGGACGCCGTAGCGGGCCAGCCGCAGCGGCATCAGGGACTCCACGGGCGCCTTGCGGCGCCAGGCGCGGCCGAAGCGGGACCGCAGCCGGGCCCGGTAGACCAGCCGCTCCCGCTCCAGCTTGATGACCTGCTCGTAGGAGCGCAGCTCCCACAGCTTCATACGCCGCCACAGCAGGAACGTCGGCACCGGCGAGAGCAGCCAGCGGGTGAGGCGGACGCCCTCCATGTGCTTGTCGGCGGTGATGTCGGCGATCCGGCCGATCGCGTGCCGGGCGGCCTCGACGGACACCACGAACAGGATCGGGATCACGCCGTGCATGCCCACGCCCAGCGGGTCGGGCCAGGCCGCGGCGCCGTTGAACGCGATCGTCGCCGCCGTCAGCAGCCACGCCGTCTGCCGCAGCAGCGGGAAGGGGATGCGGATCCAGGTCAGCAGCAGGTCCAGGGCGAGCAGCACACAGATGCCCGCGTCGATGCCGATCGGGAAGACGTACGAGAAATTCCCGAACCCCTTCTTCAGGGCCAGTTCCCGCACCGCCGCGTACGAACCCGCGAAGCCGATCCCGGCGATGATGACGGCACCGAAGACGACCAGGCCGATGAGAACCCGATGCGCCCGCGTCAGCTGAGCCACCCCATCCCTCCCCGCAGCCACGCCCCACCCCCTGTTGCATCGCACGACTGAGCAGATCTCAACCCTGCCACGTCGTGTCACGCCTTGTGACCTCTGGGACACAACTGACACCGCTCGCCAGGTCATCTCGCCAGCACGGGTCTCTCACTCCTCCGGACTTCCCCAGCGGCACCAACCGGAGAGCGAAGGTAGTTTCGCAGTGCCTTGCGCGCTGACAGGCCGGGTAGGGCAGGGGCGGCCCTGGGTACCGTTGCGCCCTGGTCAAGGGGCCGCTCTTCAGACTCTGCCCCCTCTCACCGCCTGCGTACGCCACCGAACAACGCCGATCCCTGCCCCACTCGCCGAAGGCAACACGGCAACCACCAGCCCGACGGGGCCAGCAAGAATGACCCGCTGGACCACCGTGCGTCTGTGATCTCTTCGAGGACCAGGTCACGGTTGAACCGTAAACGCACAGGTCAAGACCAAATTCTCGAGCGGCTGGTCCTCAGTCACTCCCGCACGGCATACTCGATGCATGGCGGGCATCGAAATCGACGACACCACTGTGGCCACGCTGCAGGCTCTGGCTGACGACGCTGGACTTCCCCTGGAGACCTACCTCACTCAGGTGGCGGAGGAGAAGCAGCGCGAGCGCGCGCTGGCCAAGGGCGCCGAGACATTCCGCCAGGTGATCTCCGACCCGGCGACCGTCGCCGCGTTCGACGCCGAGTACGGCGGTCCCGCGCAGGTGGCGCACACCCCGCGGGCGGCCTGACCTGTGCCTGCCGAGTATTACGTCGACTACCGGTGGTTCCTGGAACGTCAGGAAGAGGTGCTGGACGACCTCGCGGTGAACGACTACTCCGTGTTCGTCGGTCTGGCGGCCCGGCATAAGGTTGACCCACCACGTCATGACCAGCACCACCCGGACGCGTTTTGGCGGGCGGCGGTGATGCTGGAGGAGTGTGTGATGCTGCGCCCGCTGCCGACCCGTAACGAGCTGTACGGTTACACGCTGGTTCTCGCCTACCTGTCCATGCACGACGAGCAGGTGAACACGAAGTTCGAAGTGTGGCGCGAGCTGATCGCCGACATCCGCGCGCTGCGCCTGGACTCGTACGGCATCGCCGAGCGGCTGCGCTCCTGGCGGCTGGCCTGACCTGATCTCCCAGCCCAGCGGCGGGTTCGTATCAGCAACGTCCGCTGGATAGTGTCGTGTTACACCGAACTGGGAGGGCAGTTAAATGGCCGGCGAGATCGTGATTGCGCAGACCACCATCGACGACGAGGAACAGGCCAAGGTTCTCGCCCGCGGCGCTGTCGAGAACCGGCTGGCCGCCTGTGCTCACATCGACCAGCCGTTCACCGCGGTGTACCGCTGGAAGAACGCCATCGAGACGGCGCAGGAGTGGCGGATCTCGTACAAGACGACCACGGATCGACTGCCGGAGCTCGAGGCTTGGGTGTCGAAGCAGCACAGCTACGAGGTGCCTGAGTGGATCACTCTTCCGGTGACGGGAGGGTCCGACGCCTACCTGGCGTGGGTCGTCGACGAGTCGTCGCCGCAGTCTGCCGGGTAGCCCCTCACGCGGCGAACCGCTGCAGATGATGCGCGAGCTCGCGCTCACCGGCCGGGAGCTGAGAGGCCACGGTCTGGGCGCGAGCTCTGCCCATGGTGTTGGGCCGGGCTTCGGCAGCCGCAGCGAACTGCGTCGTCACATAGATGCCCTGGTCGATGTCGCCTCCTCGCAGGAGGGCGGCCGCCAAGTCGCCCAGTACGACGACACCGGAATCCGGTAGCTCCCCTCCCAGCCGCTCCACGACGTGGTCTGCCGTTTCGGCCAGTTCCTGCCTACCGAGTTGCCCGTAGACCGACAGCGCCAGAGAGTCCATGCGGTAGGGCGTCACGAAACGCACCCAGGACTGTTCGGCGCTGTGGTCAGCAAATTCGTACGCGAAGCGAGCGCGCTCCAGGGCGCGAAGGGCGCCCGTGCCGTCGTCGGCGTTCGCTGCTTCCTCGGCCAACCGGCCGTAGACCCACGCGGCGGCGGATGCATTGCCAGGTCCGCGCACGTCCTTGGCCGCTTGCGTCAGGAGATCTCTGGCCTTGACTGGGCTGGTTGCGCCGTAACTTGCGTACGCCAGGGACAGCGCGCGCAAGGGCGGGTGTCCCGTGGCCTTCGCACAATCCATGGTCACCTTGTAGTAGGCGTGGGCGCGCGCATCGTCGCCCAGGTCCCACGCGACCCAGCCCGCCAGAGCGGCCGTCTCGCCGGCCGCGATGGCCAGTGTGCGTTCGTTTGCACCAGCCCGCGGCAAGGCGGTTGTGAGCGCGTCCAGGTGCGCCTCGACCTCGCCTTGCAGTTGGCGCGCGGTCAGCTGCCGCTCCTTCGTGTGGAGGTCGCCGGCGCGCTCGACCAGGTTCGCGGCTGCCTCCCCGTCGATTTTCCGTCCCCTGCTGAGGGCATGTCCGAGACGCTCCCATGGCTCGGCAGCGGCGGCCGCGCCGACTACGGCACCACCAAGCAACGTACGGCGCTTCACGTCGTCCTGATCCTCCCCTTCACGGCGGGCATTCCTCCTGCGCCGGGCACGAGCGGCTGCGGCCTCCCGCTTCAGGTACTCCGGGGATAAGCCGCAGGTCACTGCGATATGCGCAAGCGTGTGATTGGTTGGGATGTTCTGGCCGTGTTCGTACCGGTTGATCTCACGCCGGGTCATGGTTTCCCGGCCTGAGACAGCGTTGATCGCTTCTGCCTGCTCCTCCTGCGTCCGCCCGGTCTTCTTGCGGAGTCGAAGCAGGAGCTCTGCGAACTCGTCTGTTGCCATGAGTGTGACCTCGTCCTCGGATGGTTTCCAATCATGGCCCCAACTTCCCCCGTCTGTTTCCCCCTTGACAAGCTTTTCCCCCTGTGGATTCCCCTGGCAGGGCGGGCGGACGCGCGACACGGTGATCCCATGACCACGATCCGTAAGGAGCTGCCGCGCTCGGGCCACGGCTTCGAGGGGACCTTCACCCCGGAGGTAACCCGCGTCCGCGAGAGGCGTCAGGTCACACCAGCACACATCCCGTTGTGGAGTACCCAGGGCTCCCTGGCTGAAGACGTCATGCTCGCCGCGAAGGATGCCGCCCTCCGTCCGAGCATGCGGGTGCGCGAAGCGGATGCGATGGAAGTCAACTTCGGGATCACTTTGCGCGGCCCTGCGGAGCCGATACCTGACCAGGACGCTCGCCGAGTGTCGGGCATGCGGAGACTCGCTCGGGCACGCCTCAACCACTGCGGTCTTGCCAGCATGACCGACCCGGTGACGCTCGTTGTTTCCGAGCTGGTCACCAACGCCATCATGCACAGTGGTGGAAAGCAGGTCGGTTTCAGGATGCAGCTCCGGGACGGCCTTCTCTATCTGGCCGTTGGAAGCGACGCACCGGGGAAGCCGGCAGTACGCAAGCCGAACGACGAAGCTGAGCACGGTCGTGGCCTCCAGCTGGTGGAATTCGTGGTCCTAGGTTCCGGCGGCGTCTGGGGCATCAGCGATGACGGCGCCGCCGTCTGGTGCCTCTTCCCAGCGAAGGGAGAGGACCGGTGACCTCCGTGACCCTTCCCCGTCGCGACGCCAGCGCCGACGTACCGCGCTGGGTTCGCCCCGTGCAACCCGCCCGTCTACCGGACCCCGCCAAGGTGGAGGCGGCCCTGGCCGCGGTGCGCGCCTGGCACCCCTACGACGGTGACGCGTGGCTGGACGACGTGGCCGACGCCCTCGACACAGTCCCCCCGCCCGAAGACCTCGTCGACGAACTCGCGCAACGTCTGCGCGGGTACCTGATACAGCTCGTCAGCTATGCCCTCAACAGCGAGGTGGAGAAGCAGGACGGGCGGGCCACACGGCTCATCACACGCGCCCGTGAGGTGCGTGAGGAGGAGCTGCCCGGCGACTACCTCAAGTCCGTGGTCCACCTGCGCAGGATGGGCTGGGCAGTGAACGAGTTGCACGACCTGCTGACCGAACTGGAAGCCGTTAAGGGCCCCCGGACTCGTTGAAGGAGGGAGGCACGCCATGACCTCACCGGCTCCGCAACGCCCTTCCCCCGGAGAGAGCCGGGGGACCGCCGAGACACCGCTCCTGGCACTGCCGCCCTGCGCCGGGGCTCCGCCCGGTCCCCCCCTCGTGCGGAGCCTCACCACGCACCTCCCCGGCGACCGTGCCCTGTACCTGTCGCGCGTATGGACCCGACGCATCGTCACCGTCCTGTGCTGGCACGGCAACGTCCTATCGGCCGTGGAAGCGGTCGCCCGGCTCGTGGACAACGGTGTGAGGCACGGGATTCCCAACTGCGTGCCCTCTTCCGAAGTGCAGCTCACCCTCAGCATCGCCATCGACGAGACCGGCTCGCTGGTCATCGACGTCGCCGACCTGAACCCGGCGTTCCCCGACTTCGACGCCGCGGTGCGCGGGGAGAAGGGACGTGGCCTGTGGCAGGTCGCCTCCCTCGGCGCCAAGGTCACCCGATTCCTGCCGCACGAAGGCCGCGGCAAGACCGTTCGAGCTGTCCTCACCCCCGGGCCCGTGGACGTGTGAATCCACAGGCTCCCGCAGACGAGAACCCGGAACACCCTGAACCTGAGAGGACAGCGTGCGCAGCGCCTGGAACGAACGCCCCACCTACGACCGGAACAATCCGAATCGCACGGCGCCCACGGTGGTCAACTACGACCTGGACCAGCTCAAGGTCGGTGAAAACCGCGTCGTAGTGGGCCGCAAGGAGGGCTACGACCTCCACGACCGGGACATTTCCCCGGGCGACGGATGGAGCCGGGCACTGTACGCGCCGCAGTGCGCTTGGCCGCGAGGCGCAGACCTGTGCGTCGTGGCCGAGTGGCACCCGGACCGGAAGGTCGGATCCGACTGGTCTGCCCGGCTGAAGGCCGTGACGGACGGCCTACGGTCGCTGGACTACGTCGTGGAGTGGGCGGGCCGGCCCATCGACCCGACGAAGCATCTGTACGCCAACCTGCTCGTCTACCGCATGGAGGCAGGCAAGACTCCGCCTCGCCGCCCTGGCGACGCGTGGGCGCACGTGCCTCCCCCGCTCACCTACACGTGGCAAGAGGTCAACCCTCTGCACAACCTGGAGAGCTGGCTGAAGGACACCAAGGCGGCCCGCAACGGCACGCGCGTCATGGTGCGGGACCTCAACAGCGCCCTGTGGCCGCCGGAGGCAGACTTCTGCGCGCTTGTGCGCTGGCGGCTGGCCCCAGACACCTCCGCCGAGACCGTTCACGCCGGCGTGCGCGAAATGACATCCGTCGTGCAGGACCTCGGCTACCGACTCCGCACGCAGGAACGGCCCTTGCCCAACGCCGTCGAAACGGTCGACCTACTTGTGTACGCCCCCCCCACGGCACCGCCGACTGAACTTCTGCCGGGGCGCGGCTGCCGACACGGCCCGCCCCCGGCAGAGCACAACCCCCGGCGCGGGGGATCCCAATCCGACCGTCCCCCACGGCTGGAACACGTCCCCCGCGCCGGGCCTCAACGGCTGCTCGTCGGTCCCGCACTGCCACGCCCCGGACCGCTGAGCAGCTCACCCGCGGCACCTGCTGCGCCCTCCCCCGAGTGGAGCGGGTGCCGCGGTATCACCACCCCGGACGTCCGACCAACACCATCCGCGCCTGATCATTCGGCTCGGACGCCCCCGTGCACCACAGGCAGCTTCAATGAGGAGGCAACCAGTGATTCCGCACGTCGTACTCACGTGGGTCACCACCGCCCGTGGCGGAGCAGAGAACTCCGTCGCCGAGCTCGCAGGAAACCTCGCCCGGTTGGTGCCCAGCATCGACGTGGTGTGGTGGCGGCAAGGCGGCCCGGCCGCCGGCTCCTGCGGCCCCGCGCACATCCACGAGGTCACGGACTGGCACGACTACCAGCAGGCCCTCACCCAACTCGGCTCGCCGAGCGACGACCGCCCTGTCGTAGTGATCTCCAGCCACCGCACTGCGGCCGCTGACGTCCTCCTGGTCCCCAACGCGCGAGTGATTCCCGTTGTCCGGCACGTCGTCAACGCCGACCAGGTTCTGCGCGTGATCAATCCGGGCGACGGCGCGATGGTCGAGCGGACCATCAGCACCCTTCCCTGGGAACTGCTGGCCGACGTGCCCGTCTGGGTGGGCATCTCGCACGCCTCGTCGGCGGCCCTGCGGCAGCACGCCCCGCAGGCCCGGTACGTCAGCACCATCCACAACGGCGTGACCATTCCCGCGGAGGCTCCCGTCCGCAGGCGACCCGACACGGGGCGGCTCCTCATCGCCTCGGTCGCCCGCACCGTGCCGTGGAAGCGAGTCGACCACCTGGTGCGCGCGGTCGCCGACCCGCGCCTGTCGACCGCCGTGCGGCTCGACGTGTTCGGCGATCCGGGTTCCCACCAGCCGGAGCTGACCCGGCTGGCGAACCACCTCGCCGCGCCGGTCCGGTTCCTGGGGTACGCCGAGGACTTGCCTCTCCGGTTGGCCAGCTACGACCTGCTCGCGACCGCTGCGGTCCAGGAAGGGTTCGGACGAGCCGTCATTGACGCAGCCGGAGCGGTGACCCCGTCCCTGGTTCCCAACGCTGGCGCCAGTCCCGAGCTGGTCCTCGACGGTCTCACCGGCATGGTCTACGAACCCGACGACCCCAACGACCTCGTCGCCGCCCTCACCGACGCGCTGCTCGACCGCGACGCGCTGGCCCGGATGGGTAGCGCCGCCCGCGCCCTTGCCGAAGCCTGGTACACGCCCGGCCGCTGTGCCGCCCAGTACCTGACGCTGGTCATGGGGCAGCAGCCGCGCCCCCTGGCGGCAGCCCTGTGACCGGCCGCGGCCCTCTGCTCGGCGACGTGCTCCGGCTGGCCGACGACCCCCACCTGAAGGAGTGGGGCGCGGCCGTCCTCGACAGCGAGCCCGTCGCCGAGATCGGCGACGTATCCGGCGCGGTGTACGACCTCGTCAGCGCGTCCCTGGGCGACCGGCCGCGCATCCACCCGGACGCCTACGTCTCCCCGCTGGCCAACGTGCACGACGACGTGGTGATCGGTCCCGGCACGCGCGTCCACGAGTACTCGACCGTCCGCGGCCGGACGGTCATCTCCGGCGACGTCCACATCGGCTACGGCTGCGAGGTCTCCCGCAGCGTCATCGGGCGGGGCAGTGTCCTGCCCCACCGGGCCACCATCGGCTGCGCCGTCATCGGCCAGGACTCCTACTTCGCCACCGGCCTCATCATCGGCGTCTGCGTCCTGTCCAACCCGGACATGCTCCACCCCACGAAGCCCGTCGCCTTCGCCCTGCCGGACGGCGGGCGGATGAGCACCGGACAGCCGAAGTGGGGCGCGATCGTCGGCGACGGCGTCCGGGCCGGCGTCCGCGTCACCCTCGGTCCCGGCGCCATCGTGGGCGCCGGCTCCGTTCTCCACGCCACCGTCAACGTCCCCACGGCCTGGATACCGCCGGGCAGCACCCTGCACCCAACCGGCACCGGCTTCCAGATCACTCCCGCACCCGTACAAGGAGGACAGGCATGCTCTACGAGCCCTACCGCCAGCATCTGACCCGCATCGTGAAGGACATGCTCGCCTGGGACGTCCTCAACCCGGCAGGTGGCGCGGTCTCCGTACGGCTCCCGGACGGCAACGTCCTGATGTCGTGCACGCGGTTGGCGTTCGACCGCTGGAAGGTGAGCCTGCGCGACTTCATCGTGCTCGCGCCCAACGGCGACATCATCGAGCAGACCGGCGGTCTCGGAGCGTCCGGAACGCCGATGCACCTGGACCTCTACCGGATGCTGCCCCGGGCCGGGGCGATCGTGCACGCCCACTCCCCCCACACCCTGGCGTTCGCGTCGCTGGGCATCCCCGTGCTGAGCGTGACCAACCGGGCCGACACCTTCGGCGAGATCCCCTGCCTGCACGCCGACGACAGCACCGTGAAGGCCCGCTTCCAGGCCGACCCCGTGCCGCTGGACCTGCCGCGGGGCATGGTGCAGCGGCCCGACGTGGCCGCCGTCAATCTGCTGGAGTACCGGCCGCAACTGGAGAAGGTCATCGCCCCGCGGGCCGGCGAGATGGACCGGCACGGTCTCGCGTTCACTCTGTACCGCCACGGCGGGTTCACCGTCGGCCGGCACCTGGAGGAGACGCTCGACCTCATGCTGCGCCTGGAGGAGACGGCGCGCACCGCGCTCCTGCAGGCGCAGCTCACCGGGGGGACCGTCTTCCCGAACCGGCTGTACCGACCCGAACAGCAGAGCCCCGTCGGTGCAACCAACACCACGCCAGTATTGTCGTATCTCACAGGACGGGATTAATGGGCGCCACAATAGCGACAATCCCGCTCTAAGAGTGCAAATCACAGGATGGAAACATCGCGACATGAATAGCTCGACCCCGCAGGAGCGACCCATGGCTGCCGACCGACACACCTACCGCATCACCGGCGGAGTGCCACTTCGCGGCACGGTAGAGGCGTCCGGCGCGAAGAACGCCGTCACTAAGGAACTCGTCGCCACGCTGCTGACTGACGAGCCCTGCACCCTGCACGGCGTGCCCCGCATCCTGGAGGTTGACCTCGTCCTCGGCATGCTCGCCGAGCTGGGCACCGAGGTGACCTGGCTCGGCGAGCACACCGTCCGCGTGCACACGCCGAAGGTGGCCAACACCTCGTTGTCCTCGGCGTACTCCGGCGTCAACCGCATCCCGATCCTGATGATGGGCCCGCTGTTGCACCGCCGCGGGGAAACGGTGGTCCCGCTCCCCGGCGGTTGCACCATCGGCAAGCGGCCCATCGACTTCCACCTGGAAGGCCTGCACCAGATGGGCGCCGACATCGTGGACCGTCCCGGCTCGGTCAAGGTGACCACTACCCGGCTCACCGGCGCCCACGTGCACCTGCCGTTCCCGTCCGTGGGCGCCACCGAGAACCTGCTCCTGGCGGCCGCCCTCGCCAAGGGCACCACGGTCATCTCCAACGCGGCCGTCGAGCCCGAGATCGTCGACCTGGTGCTGATGCTGCAGAAGATGGGCGCGCTGATCACCATCGACACCGACCGCACCCTCACCATCTCCGGCGTCCCAGAACTCCGCGGCGTCGAGCACCACACGGTGGCCGACCGCATCGAGATCGCCTCGTTCGCCGCGGCGGCCGTCGCCACCGACGGCCGGATCGAGGTACGCGGCGCCCGCCAGGACCACCTCATCACCTTCCTCAACGCCCTGCGGCACATCGGAGGGGAGTTCACCGAGACCGAGAACGGTCTGGAGTTCTTCCGGGGCCGGCCGCTGACCGCGACCGACATCGAGACCGGCGTCCACCCCGGCTTCATGACCGACTGGCAGCAGCCCATCACCGTCCTGCTCACCCAGGCCACCGGCACCTCCGTCGTCCACGAGACCATCTACGAGGACCGCTTCGGCTACGCCGAACAGCTCAGCCGTTCCATGGGAGCCGACATCGAGCTGACCACCCGCTGCCTCGGTGCCACCGCCTGCCGCTGGCACAACCGCGACTTCCAGCACACCGCCAAGATCAACGGCCCCACCCAGCTCAAAGCCGCCGATCTAGTCATCCCCGACCTGCGGGCTGGCTTCGGCTACGTCCTCGCCGCACTCGTCGCCGACGGCACCAGCACCATCAGCGGCACCCGCTACCTCGAACGCGGCTACGAAGAGCCCGTCGCCAAGCTCGCCGCCGTCGGCGCCCGCATCACCACGCAACCCGCCTGACAGCCCAGCCGCCTGCCCACACCCCCGGGCAGGCGGCGCGGGCCCGGCCGAAAGGACCACGCCCGTGCGTACTGCCTTACCGCTCCCGCCCGTACAGCGCACCTGGGAGCCGGTCATCGACCAACACGAGACGTGGCTCGCGGTCAACCCGGTCCAGGGCTGCAACAAGGGCTGCAGTTACTGCTACCTCCTTGACCGCGGCCAGACCCGCGTCAAACCGGCCGAACTCGCCACCCCCCGACGCACCGTCGACCTCCTCATGGCCAGCCCCTACTACCACCCGCGGGCCGCCCTCGCCCTCTACACCTGCACCGACGCCCTCTCCACGCCCGGCACCCGCGCTCACCTCGTCGGCCTCCTCGGCGAACTCGCCTCCCGTGACGTCCACAACCCGGTGTGCCTGATCACCAAGTGCGCCGTCACCGACGATGTCGTCGACGCCATCCTCGCCGCGCAGTCGGCAGGCATCCGCGTCATCGTGTACCTCAGCTACTCCGGTCTCGGCCCGGACGTCGAACACGGCATCGACCACGACGCGCTCCGCGCCAACTTCCCGCGCCTGCACGAGCGGGGCATCCCCCTCGTCCACTACTGGCGTCCGCTGACACCCGCGAACGCCGCGCCGGCCACCATCACCCGTGTCCTGGACTGGGCCGCCCGCTACGCCGCCTGTTCCGTCGCCGTCGGCCTCAAGGTCAAGCGCGGTGCGCGGGGCCAAATGACGGACCTGTGGCCCGCACTCGCAGCCGAAGACCTCCCCGTCGAGTCCGCCGACGCCGTATGGCCGCGCCAGACGTGGGACCTTCTGGAATCGCTCCCGGACCGCTACCCCGGGCACCCCATCTTCCAGACCAACTCGTGCGCCCTGGCCTACGTCCTCCAGCGTCCCGACAGCCACCGCGTCCACGAAACCTCGGCCTGTGCCGCCCAACCACTGCCCGGACAATCAGCGAGGCCGGTGCGCGGCCTCGACGCTGGCACCAGTCACCAGCGACGACATCCGCAGCCGCCTGGTGTGGGTGGGCGTCCCCACAATCCGCTCCGTCGACTGGGATGCCGAGCAACGCACCGCAACCGTTCAGGAGGTCCTCCATCTCCGTGACCGCAACAACGTCTCCGAACGGCTCGGAATCACCATCCGTGCCGCACGAGCCAGCAATGATCAGTACTGGTCGGGACGCCTTGAGGGCGGGCAGCCCCTCATCATCGACACCTGAGCAGCCCTGTCCCCAGCCAGCGGAAGAGCTCGCCGAGTGCATCCAGGCTGCGCTGGCACGCGCTCTGCTCGAACTGCGTACGAAGCGCGGATGGTCGGTGTACGACCTGGAAGAACGCTCAGGCGTCAGCCGCTCAACGCTGTCCCGGATTGAGCGAGCGGTGACCAGCCCAACGATGACCGTGCTGGCCAAAGTGTGCTGGGCCTACGGCCACTCCGTTTCGACCCTGGTAGCCGATGCTGAGGGCAATTACCCAGCAGACCCAAGGGACACCGATGCGGCGCAGCTGTAGCCGCCACCATCGCCAGCAATCGTCAGGAGGCCGCCTCTGGCCCCGGTCGTGCAAGACGCACGCGCCCTCGATGTGACCGGCGACGTTGAGGTCAACGACCGTGCCATCGTCGTGGAGGGACTGGACGAGCCGCCCCGCTACTACCTGCAGCACGGCTCCGGCTACCAGTGCCACGACCGGAGCAAGCCCCACCACTACCGCCAGCACGGCCGGGCCCCCATCGGCTGGGAAGCGGGGGACGGACCCAAGACCGCATGAACTTCGCCACCTGGCCCACGCTGCTCGTCGTCGACGTCGAAGGCAACGGCACCAATCCGCCCGATCTCGTCGAAGTCGCCGCGCTGCCCATCCGGGGCGGACGCCTCGACAAGAGCACCGCGGGCTGGTGGCTGACCCGCCCGAACCACCCCGTTACCCCCTTCGCCACCCGTGTGCACGGTCTGACCGACAAAGACCTGGCCGACAAGCCCGCATGGGCCGAGATCGCGGGGAAGGTGCACACCTTCCTGGACGACGCATGGATCTGCGCCCACAACGCGCACACCGACTACCGCGTGCTCAGCGCGCACCTGCCCGGCTGGGAGCCCGCCGGCGCCGTGGACACCCTTCGTCTGGCGAAGGCCACCTTCCCCGAACTCGGCAAGTACAGCCTGGATAAGCTCATCGAGCACGTACGACCCGACCTCACCGAAGCCCCCGGCGCCCGACACCGGGCCACCTTCGACGCCTTCGCCACCGCGCAGCTCCTAATCGCCATGGCCTCCCGCTACGACACGTGGGACCAGCTGGTCACCGCGTCCGTGCCGCCCGGCCTGCCCGGAGCCCCCGAACCAGAAAAGGACCCCACCCTGTGGTGACCTCCTCCAACCCCCTGCGGATCGCGGTACTCGGCACCCACTCCACGGGCAAAACGACGCTCCTGAAGCGCATAGAGATGGAACTGCGCGGCCACGGCCTCACCGTCGCGCGCACCGGCCGTCTCGGCAAGAGCGCCGCCACGGCCGGCCTGCCCAAGATGCAGCACCACACCGTCCAGTCCACCGAGTGGATCATCGCGCAAGGCATCCTGGACGAGACGAACGCCGCCGCGCAAGGCGCCGAAGTCGTCCTCATCGACCGCGCCACCCACGACGCCGTCGCCTACTTCGAGGCCGCGATGGCCTTCCGGGCCGAAACCCCGCCCCGGCTCGAACGCGAACGACTGCTGACCCTGGCCTCCACACAGCTCCCCAAGTACGACCTGCTGTTCGCGACCGTGCTCGACGAAACCGTGCCCGTCGACACCAGCCACGACTACAACGCTGCCTTCCGGCGCCTGGTCGACGACCACGTGCACCGGCTCCTCGCCAACGACGTCATCCCTCACCAGCGAGTCACCAGCGACCCCAACAACCAGGCACACGCCGTCGACGTCGCCGTCCAGCGCTGCCTGAAGGAGGAGCTCGTATGATCCCCGCTCTTCCCGCAGGCACCATCACCATCGCCAGCAAGACCGTCTCCCGGCTCGGCTTCGGCACCATGCGCCTGACCGGGCCCGGCACCTGGGGCGACCCGCACGACCGCGACAGGGCCCTCACCCTGCTACCCCAAGCTGTGCACACCCACGGCACCAGCCACATCGACACCGCCGACGCCTACGGCCCCCACACCGTCGAACAACTCGTCCGCGACGCGCTCTACCCCTACCCCCACCATGTGCTGATCGCCACGAAGGTCGGCATGGTGCGCCCCGCTCCGGACCAGTGGAAGCCACTCGGCAACCCGTTCTACCTGCGGCCTCCGTCGAAGCGAGCCTCCGCCGCCTGAAGATGCAGCAGCTGGAGCTGTGCTACCTGCACCGCATCGACCCCAAAACCTCACGCGACGATCAGATCGCGGTGCTGCACGCCCTGCAGGACGAGGGGAAGATCGGGCACATCGGCCTGTCCAAGGTCACACCCGAGGACATCCGGTGCGTTCTGAAGTACCGGCCCGTCGCCGCAGTGCAAAACGTGCTGAACACCAGCAACCGCGACGACCCCGCCGCCGAGATGTGCCGCAACCTCAACATCCCCTACATGGCCTACCGGCCGCTGGATGCCGGCATCCTGGCCGAACCCCAGGTGCCCGCCGCTCCGCTGCACTGGCTCCTCTCCCAGGGACCCCACGTCGCACCCATCCCCGGCACCAGCCGACTGCGGCACCTCGCCGAAATCGTGGCGGCCGTCCAGGACAGCCCGGCATGATGCCCGCTGCAACAGCGACCGCACCCGCGCCACGCCGCCACGCCCTCTACGAAAACTGGAAGCTGCCCGTCGTAGGCGTCTGTCTCCTCCTGCCGGTCGGGGCCGACTGCCTCGCCGTGCACACGGCCGCAACACAATGGCCTCATTGCACACCTCATCCACAAGCACCTAGCACACAGGGACCAATACCCGCCCCCATGCTGCCCGGCGACCCCGCTATGACCAGAACCAATCGCTACACAGCCCTCCTGCCCCACACGCCCCATACAGCAGCCCTCGCACAGGACTTCCTCTCCAGCGTCCTGTCGGTCTGGGGAATCGACCACGGTGCGGAAAGCGACTGTCACAAACGCCTGTCCGCGCTCTTGGACCAGGCAAACCACGTCACACCCTCGACCGTGCAGGTAAGCATCGAACGACTGCCGGAGGGCAGCGTACGAATCGAGATCACACCCGGGGCGACGCAGATGAGAAGTGGAGCTCTCGACAACCGAGGACCTTCACCGTTCTGATGCGTCGCTGGCCGGGAGCAGATCGTGTCCGTGATCACCCTCTCGCCCAGCCGGAGCCGTGCACGGTAGGCGGACTGCCCTGCCGCCCTCGTCACTCGGCCCCAGGGCGCGCCGTGGATAGAGCTGTCTTCGCAATGCGGCGGCTGATGGCCGCGGGCCGTCGCCTGCGTCGGCTTGCCGACGACAGCTAGGTAGTGACTCTCCGATCATGGTCCCTCGGTCATACTGGCCGTGTGCCCTCGTCACTTCGTCCTCCTGCGCCGCGCCCCTGTGAGAGCTGTCCCTATCGGCGTGATGTGCCCGCGGGGATCTGGGCTAGTGAGGAGTACGCGAAGCTCCGGCGCTATGACGCCGATACTCCTGACCAGCCCGTGCGGTTGTTCCAATGCCATCAGGCCGATGCTGACAGTGCTGTCAGGCGCGTTTGTGCCGGCTGGGCCGGGTGCCATGAGGGGGGAGGAACTCCTGGCCCTCCGGCTGGCGGTACTCGACGGCAGTATGGACGCCACTACGTACCGGGCTGTGGTCGAGTATGTGTCGCCGGTCCCTCTGTTTCCCTCCGGCAGGGATGCCGCCGATCACGGCGAGGCAGGCATCGATGCCCCGGATGACACGGCCCGCCGCGTGATCAACAAGATCACCCGGACGCGCAACGACCTGGTCCAGTAAGGCATTTGGTCATGAGCGAAGCCAGATGAGGAGAGTTGCGGCCATCACGGTGCCGAGGAAGACGTACCCGCGCTTGTCAAAGCGGGTGGCAACGGCTCGGAACTGCTTGATCTTGTTGATCGCCCGCTCGACGGTGTTCCTCGCCTTGTACCGGGCCTTGTCGAAGCCGGGTGGTCGCCCGCCGTCGGAACCTCGGCGCCAGCGGGCGGTTCTGGAGTCCCTCTTCTCTGGGATCACGTGTCGGATGCCGCGGCGGCGCAGGTAGGAACGGATCAGGCTGTTGCTGTACGCCTTGTCCGCGCCAACACTGTCCGGCCGCTTCCGTGGCCGGCCCGCACCAAGCCGAGGCACATGAATCTTGTCCATGACCGCCTCGAACTGTGTGCAGTCCGCCCGTTGCCCGGCTGTGAGGACCAGGGACAGCGGGCGGCATTTGCCGTCCGCCGCCAGATGAATCTTCGTCGTCAGCCCGCCGCAGGAGCGTCCAAGGGCTTCACCTGCCGCGCCGCCTCCGCCAGGAACAGGCGCACGCGCACGTGTACGCGCCAGTGAACTGAGCACTGATGGGCCCTTTTTGAGGACCCGGGAGGTGCTGGCGGCGGACTGGTCGAGGCACCGGCGGCGTGCTGGTGGGCCCGGATCGAGGTGGAGTCGACATTGGTGTTCCCTGCAGCATCGGCGACGGCCTGGACGTGCTGGAGCAGTCGCTCCCAGGTTCCGTCGGCCGACCACAGGACATGCCGTTTGTGGACGGTCTGCCAGGGGCCGAAACGCGCGGGCAGCTTGCGCCACTGGCAGCCGGTACTGAGCCGATAAATGATCCCGTTGATCACCTGTCGGTGATCCCTCCACCGGCCACACCGGTTGCTGCTCGTGGGCAGCAGCGGCTTCAGCACTGCCCACTCCTGGTCTGTGAGATCCCCCCTGCTGAGCACGTCAAGAACAACGAGATACTGATCGAGGAGACACCCCCTGGCTGATCCGCAGAATCCGGGCCGAAGGTCGCGTTGAAGGACTCGGCCAGTGCGTTGTCCGCGCTGGACCCGACCGCGCTCATGCTTTGCCGAACCCCTGCTGACCTGCATACCTTATCGAAGGCCCTGCTTGAGTACTGGGCTCCGTGGTCGGTGTGCATGATCGATCCGGCCCGGCTACCGCCGGTGCGGACGACAGCGGCCAGGGCGTCGGTGACAAGGTCCGCGCGCATGTGGTCGGCGATCGCCCAGCCGGCCACACACCGCGAGGCGAGGTCGATGACAGTCGCCAGGTAGCAGAACTTCCCACCTTCGATGGACAGGAAGGTGATGTACGGACTGTGTGTTCGGGGCCGTGGCCGTGAAGTCGCGGCCGATCAGGTCCGGCACCCTGGCGGCAGCCGGGCCGAGGCCGGTGGTGGGGTGCCGGCGGCGCAAACGGACCCTCCTTCGATCCCGCCCGCCCACTTAATCCGGGCGACACGCTTGTGGTTGACCGCCTCACTGCTGGTCTCGCGGAGCTCGGCGGTGATCCTCATGGCTCCGTAGGTACCGTCCGACTCGAGGTGCACCGTCCGTATCCAGGCGGCCAGCCGGGCGTCGGCGGCCAGCCGGGCAGTCCGGTCCGCGGCGGTCCGACGCCAGTAGGAGAAGCTCGAGCGGCTGACGCCGAGGATGGTGGACAGCCGCTTCACGCCGTGGCGGCGCTGGTGGTCGGCAACGAACTGGAAGCGCTTCACCAGCGCGTCGCCGAGTGGCCGAGGGGAATTCACCCCTCGGTCCTCACAGAACCGTGCTAAACACACTCCCGTTACACGGCTCTTGTCGTCCTGATCATCAAACCAGCACGGCGTTCACTGTTGGGGCAGGGCGCCAGTGCGCGAACATGCGCGGATATCGCCGGGCGATCTCCTGCAACTTCGCAAGCGCCTTCCGTTTGGCCGCAAGCCATTCTTGCGGATCCAGCGCACCAGGTAGGAGTTGATGCGCGTCATGAAAGGGATCAGCTCTCAGGGCCTGAAACGGCCATAGTAGTTGATCCAGCCTGCCACCTTGGGGTTGACCCATTGGGCGAGCTATTGAAAGGTTAGATCCGTACGTGTGTGCAGGTGCCAGCCCCGCACTTCCCGTCCGATCTTTGTCAGGGCGTCCTTGCTGATTGCCGGGTCGACCGCCATGAATATGTTCCCCTGCCGGCTCCAGTTCTTCCTGGCGCGGAACGTGTACCCGAGAAACGTGAATGCCGTGTGCTCGTAGGAGCTTCGGCGATTCTCGTCCTTGCAGTAGACGATCCGGGCCTTGGCCAGATGCAGACGCAACCCGACCTCGGCCATTCTGTCCGCGAGCGCGGCCAGTACCTGACGGGCCGGAGGCTCGGTGACGCAGTGCAGCACCGCGTCGTCCGCATAGCGTTCAAACCAGATGGACGGGAACTCTCCCGCCATCCAGTTATCGAACGCGTAGTGCAGAAACAGGTTCGCCAGGACGGGAGACACCGGGGTCCCGCGCTCCCGCTCCAGCAGGGCTCCGTCGGGCGTCACGAGCGGCGCTTCGAGCCACCGCCGCACATACAAGTTCACCCAAACGGCATCGGTGTGAGCTTCCACCGCCCTGACCAGTAGGTCGCAGGGCACACTGTCGAAGAACTGGGCAATGTCGAACTCCTCGGCCCAATTCCGCTTCCAGCAGCGCTCCCGGCACCGTTCCACTGCATCCAAGGCGGACCGTCCCGGCCGATATCCATAGCTGTCCGGATGGAAAATAGGATCCACCCTTCGCATCAGATGCCTGGCCACTATGGCCCACGCACCGCGAGCGGGAAGTTTGAGCCCGACGACATACGGTTCCGGAACTTGTAAAGGTTGCCCTTCAGGTCCTTCTCGAGCTCGTCGACGCTCTGCCCATCCACCCCTAGAGCGCCTCTATTTTCCCTGACTTCCTCCCACCCTTCCTTGATCTCCCACTTCGAAATCTCAAACGGCTTGGTCGATGACTTCAACTGACCCATCGCACTCCTCCCGGACATCATCCGATTGATGTGATCAACTCAGTCACGAACGAGCCGGTCCGCCAGCACGCCCCGCATCGGTACTCGACCCCTTGCAGTTGCTGCTGCTTGGGACACTCCCTCTTGCCGCCGCATCGCGGTGGGCGGTATCAGGACCTGCCTTCTCCTGTTCCATGCGGAAGCCGCAGACCGGGCTCACGCCTCCTGCATGCCGGACACCACCTGGCCAATAAACGGGCACCCGCCAGACTCATCCCGGGGTTTAGGAAACACCCCGGTTTTAATGTCGCCTGATTTCGTTTCGACACGTCAGCAGCGATTCACTTGCATTCGTCTTCCCGATCCCCACCTGACGCCTCTCACGACGCCTTTTCCTCATCGCTCACCACGACGGTCATCAACCAACGCATCATGAGGCGGCTTGAAGCCTCCCCCCGCAGGGCGACTTCGAAGCCACAAAACCTTCATCATCCGCACAGCATCACTCTTGGAAGCTGTCCTACTGTCCCCCCTTGTGTTCAGGACACAATCCCTGGCGAAATACTTCGCCGCCTTCCGCAGATCTCGCGTTCCTCCTCGAGCTCGCGGACCTTCTTCCGCAGGGCCGCGTTCTCCGCTTCCAGCGAGGGCCGCGGCTGGGCTGGTTCCTGCGTCCGGCGTCCCCGTGGTCGGCTCCCTCCGGCAGCCCTCACCCAGTTCCGCAGGGTCTCCGGTTTGATCCCCAGGTCGACGGCAACCGACCTGATCATCGCTTCGAGCCGCGACTCGTACAGCGCGACCGCGTCTGCCTTGAACTGCGGCGGATAGTTCTTCATGACCACGAGATGCCCGTCTTCAGATCCTCAGGATCCAGTGTCTCGTGTGTCCAGGATCAAGGTTCAAGGCCCGCCCACCCAGGCACCGAAACCCTACCAACCCGGCCCCGGACGGCCACCGGGCCGCAAAACACCCGGCCCACACCTCGCCACGGGTGCACACACCGCAAACCACAGCCGGCGCAACGACGAAGGGAGAAATCAACAACCCCACGGCCCCGCCGCACGGGCTAAAGATCAAGTCAGACCGTCGTACGACGTCGGCGGCGGTACAGCAAAATCCCCGTGGATATCGCCACGGCGGTCAGGGCAGTAGGCACCAGGACGGTGGACTTCCGGTACGGCGGGGCCGGGGAGGCCTCCAGGGGGATGACGGCGGTGTCGTTGCCGGGGGTTCGGTCGAAGGGGTTGTGGACGCGGATGGTGCCTTTCGCACCCGGGACCCGCCGGTCGACGCGGAAGCGGAACTCGACCGAGGTCGTCCCGTCGGACGCCGGCCAGAACACGTCGCGGTTGAGATCGCAGACGAACACTCCACCGGGTTTCGCGGGGCGGTCGCACGCCCACTTCCCGTCCGTGTCCTCGAAGGTGAAGGGGATGGAAGTGACCGTGGTGCCCTCCGGCGGCACCACCTCGAAGCCGCCCACGTCACTGCTCGGACTGCCGGGGCCGAGCCGACGCACCCCGAGCTTCACGCTCACGGTGTCACCGACCCGGCCCCGGACGGTCCCGGTGATCGCTTCGTAGTCCGCCTGCACGGTGGTGGTAACCCCGACCCTCCCGTGGTTGTCGTCGAAGTCCCGGTGCGCAGCGGTGCGGACCAGGGTAAGCGGGGCGCCCGTGCCACGCACGGTGTGGCCGGCGGGCTGGCGCGGGGCCGACGACCACGTGTAGGCCACATCGCCGGACAGCGTCTTCGGGGCGGTGACGGTGTACGGCAGCGGTGCGCTCGTGCGGTAGGCGGCGCCCGGGGCGGCCACTGCCTGGAACGTGCACCAGGCGGAGGTGGGCGACGGGCTTGCGTAGAAGCAGTTGCTGTACCGGGTGGTCAGTGTGAGGCCCTCCGAGACGTTCACCTGCAAGGCGACCCCCTGCACTGCCGGGAAGCGAGTGTTGTTGGCCAGCCGGGGCGTCACCTGCGTGGGCTTCCCCGGTGCCAGTCCGCTCACGCCTGTCTCCTGCCCGGGTGCGGAGAGCGTCGGGCCGTCGACGGTCATCCGGGTGGTGCCGGTGATCGTAGCCGCGTTGTCGGCGGTCGCCGTGTACGTCACTGTGCCGCTGTCGCCCGGCTCGACGCCGTCCATGCCGAGGAGGACCAGAGGGTCGTAGCTCTCGCCGTCGCCGTTCTCGAGATCGCCGTACTCGCAGGTGTAGACCGGGCCCTCGGCTTCGCACATGGCGCTGTCCCCGAGTCGGGCGACGCCCTCCAGGCCCGACGCGTCCACGACCACCCGGACGTTGCGGGCCGGGGTGCCGTCCTTGTCCGGCTCGACGAAGACGGGTACATGGAAGCCTCTGTTCGAGGCCTCGGCTCCGGCGTCCGCGTTATACATGACAAAGTCTTTCTCGGTCTCGAAGCGCATCACGACGCGGTCCGAGCCGTCGGCGGTGGCGGGTGTCACGGTCGCCGCGAACACCGCCGCGATGGATGCCAGGAGTCCTGCCATTCGTCTGTGCCAAGGCATCAGGGCACTATGCCACCCGTGGTCCAGTCAGCTGCAGCCAGCCCTGCCGACGGGCCTCGCGCATCGTCTCCATGCGGTCACGGACACCGCCGCGCCAATCTCACCGAGGGTGCGCTCGGCCAGCTCCGCGGCCTGGGCCACCAGGCGCAGGTCGATGCAGGTGGGGTGGCCGTAGCGTTCAGGACGGCGACGAGCACTTCGAGTTGGGTGTTGCCGGCTCCTGCTCCGAATCCGCGGGCGCAGGAGTCGAGGACGCGGGCCCCGGCGCGGACCGCTGCGAGGAGGTTCGCCACGGCCATGCCGAGGTTGTTGTGGCCGTGGAAGGCGACCGGCACGTCAACCGCAGTGGTGATCGCGCTGATGTGAGTGGTGACGTCCTCGGGCAGATAGGTGCCGGCGCTGTCGAAGATGCAGACGGCCTGTACACCGTAGCCGACCATGCGACCGCACTGCTCAGCGAGTTCCTCGGGCTGGGCCAGGTGGCTCATCAGGAGGGCTCCCTGGGCTTCGGCGCCGAGGCTCCGAGAGCACCGACCTCTCGGTCCATCCCCGTGAGCACCTCGACGCAGAAGCGGCCGAGCTGAGCAGCCGTCCTCACAAGACACTGGGCTGGGCAACGCCGGCTGACCACCTGCACGAGCTGACGGCTTCCCCGTCGAACTACTTGGGGTCCTCACTGTCCCAGGGGTAGGCCAAGAGGTCAGGTCGAATACCCCACGCGTTGAGCACACTGATCAGCTCAGACTCGTCCGTAGCGTCAGCGATTCTGATGAGGACCGTTCCGATGTCGTAGTCGAATCCGTCAATGCGCTCGCGGTCGTACTCCCAGTGCTCAAGGTGGAAGCCGCGTTCAACATCGCTGCGAACCCATCCCTCGCCCTGTGCTCGGGCATCGGGTTCGCTCTTCTCTGGACAGACTTCCACGAATGCCCGGCGGTCCGCCTGCGACGCCGGGACTTCCGCGACCAGCCTCCTGCCGAGCCGGAGCGCGGTCAGTTTGTCGATGGGCCATTTCGATCCATCATTCATGAGGCCTCATTCTGGTCCGGTTCCCGCAGGGGTGAGGAGCGGGGCCAGGCGGTGACTTCCAGAGATCGCTCAACCAGCCGCCGCCGAAGCGGCAGCACAACCCGACCGCCGACGATGCAACAGCGGCTCGGCTGGGAGTTCCCAGCCGAGCCGCTGCTTACACTGCCGGCCGCACGCGCCAGTGATCACGTGTTGCGACGCCCCTAGAAAGCGCCGTTTCCCACCGCGCCGGTGTGACGCCGCGATCGGCCGAAGACCCACGGTCGACTCATGCCGTAGGCGAGAGCCCTCTGCAGATGCAGGTCCGCGACGTCGAGCATCCGCTCCCGGTTCAGGAAGTCGCCCTCGGCATGCGAAGCGGGCCGCCGACCAGGTTCAGCTGCATGACGCACCGGTAGTACGTGACGTGCCGCGGGTCTAGGTCCGGGTTGCGGAGCGCCTCGTAGTGCGGGCCGAAGCGGATCCGCGTCCAGCAGTGCTCCACTTCGATGTCCGTGGACATCAGGCCCTCGATGCCGACGATGCCGGGTTCCCCGTCCGGCCCGGCGAGCGTGTGTTCCGCGCGGAGCTCGCCGTGGGACATGGCGGTGGCGATGTTCACCGGCGCGCGCTCCAGGCAGGCCTGAGCTCTGCGTGTTCGCAGCATGCTTGATCGGTCATGTGCGGTAAAGCTCGGTAAGAAGCTCGAGTACGGTGCGGGTGGCCGGGTGAGGGTCGTCGCGCCACCAGACCAGTCGTACGGCGATCGGTTGGGCGTCGCGTACCGGCAGGTAGACGATGCCGGGCCTTGGATATTGGTCAACGACGGACTGCGCGGTAACCCCCACACAGCGGCCGGTGGCGATGATCGTGAGCCAGTCGTCGATGTCGCGGCTCTCCTGTGTCGCGGGGCGCGCGTCCACGGGCCACAGATCCGCGTTGGTCGACCCGGTGCGCTGGTCGACGAGCAGGACGCGGCTGCTGAGATCGGCCAGATGCACCGAGCGGCGCCGCGCCAGGGGGTCGGAGGCGGCCAGCGCGCACCAGCGTGTTTCCAGACCCACAATGGCGCCCTCGAAGCGGCGGTCCTCCAGCGGCCTGCGCATGACCGCGAGGTCCGCGGTGCCCTCGGCCAGGCCGGCGCTCGGGGAATTGATGCGAAGCAGGTGGAGTTGCGTCTCCGGGTGCGATTCCAGCCACTGGTGTTGAAAAGCGGATGTGAGTCGGCCGAGTGCCGACCAGTGGTGGCCGATACGCAGTTCGGTGCGGCCCGATGTCGCTTCCTGTACCAGGTTGTCGACCTCGGTCAGTACGCGCCGGGCGTGCGCCACGACGCGCAGGCCAATCGCGGTCGGCGAGGTTGCGCGGGACGTGCGTCGCAGCAGCCGTACGCCGAGGCGCTTCTCGAGCGCCGAAAGGGTGCGGGAGACCGCAGCCTGGGAGACACCCAGAGCGATCGCGGCGTCGGTGAACGTGCCCTCGTCCACGATCGCGACGAGGCAGCGCAACTGCCGCAGCTCGACATCCATAACCGAATCGTATAGATGGTGTGCCTCATGCATTTTGCGCACGGCTCGGCGCGGCACAGGATCGATGCATGCAAGCAGCCCCCACTCACCCAGCAGGCCGCGCCATCCTGCCCACGAAGCGCGGCACTGGGCCCATGGCCGGGGTCTGGACGATGCTCGCCAGTTGCCTCTCGACCCAGCTCGGCGCCGCGAGCGGGTCACTGGCCTTCCCGATGCTCGGCCCTGTCGGCGTCGTCGCGGTCCGCCAGTACGTCGCGGCGGCGGTGCTGCTCATCCTCAGTCGGCCCCGCCTTCGGTCCTTCACACGGCGCCAGTGGGGGCTGGTACTGCTGCTCGCGGCCGACTTCGGGGTGACGAACCTGTCGCTCTACACCGCGATCGACCGGATCGGTCTCGGCCTGGCGGTGACCCTGGAGTTCCTCGGCCCGCTCACGATCGCGCTGGCCGGCTCGCGCAGACGCGTCGACCTGGGCTGTGCCGTACTCGCCACGGCGGGAGTCGTCGCATTGATGCGCCCGCGCCCAACCGCCGATTACCTCGGCATGGGGCTCGGTCTGCTCGCCGCTGCCGGTTGGGCCGCTTACATCCTGCTCAACCGTTCCATCGGCCAGCGCTTCCCCGGGACACAGGGCACGGCCGCCGCGGCGGTGCTGTCGGCCCTGGTCTTCCTGCCCGTCGGAGCCGGCGTCGCGGTACACCACACGCCTTCCGCCGGGGCGCTCGGTGCAGCTGTCGCGGCCGGAGTTCTGTCCTCTGCTGTGCCGTTTCTCGCGGACCTGTTCACGCTGCGCCGCGTTCCCGCAGAGGCGTTCGGATTGTTCATGAGCGTCAACCCGGTGCTCGCCGCAGCCGTTGGGGCGCTCATTCTGGGACAGAAGCTCGACGTGGCCGCCTGGTTGAGCATCACAGCGATCATCGCGGCCAACGCCATCAGCATGCTCGCACAGCCGAGGCACGCTTGACGCCGCGACGGTGCTTGACGCACGCCGAAGTAGCGCCGATATCAAGATCACTCCACTGCCCGCAAAGGAGCCTTCCATGCCCGGTGTCAAGCTGACCGATCATCTCTTCTCCGTCCCCCTCGACCATGATCGGCCGGACGGCGAGCACATCGAGATCTACGCCCGCGAGGTCGTGGCCACCGGACGCGAGCGCGAGCGGCTTCCCTGGCTGCTGTTCTTGCAAGGCGGTCCCGGCATGCGGCCGCCACGGCCCGTCGGCCGGGACTCCTGGCTGGACCGCGCACTCGACGACTACCGCGTCCTGCTGCTCGACCAGCGCGGCACGGGCCGCTCCAGTCCGATCACCCGTCAAACGCTCCCGGCCCGTGGCAAGCCCTCTGCGCAGGCCGACTACCTCACCCATTTCCGCGCCGACGCCATCGTCCACGACGCCGAACTCATCAGGCGCGAACTGACCAACGAACCGTGGTCGGTGCTCGGCCAGAGCTTCGGTGGCATGTGCACCGTCACCTACCTCTCGTTCGCGCCCGAGGGCCTGCGCGAGGCAGT
>NZ_JBVISR010000026.1:0-50228 GCF_055575415.1 Streptomyces sp. NPDC034099
CTGGGAACGACGCGACGACATCCACGAAGCCTTCCTCGGCCTCGCCGTCTGCCTGATCACCCACCGCCACGTCCGACGCCTTTGTTAGGACCTCTAAGTCGATGGCCGCCGGGGTGATCTGGTTGCCGCAGTCTGTTTCGCCCTGAGCACGACGGACTCTCGGCCGTGACGCTCGTTTGACGCTCCGGGCGCCCGCACCGCCGGGCGTTGAGCCGAGACACCGGCTCCTACCTGGGGCTTTCCGTGACTCGCTCGACCTGACATCTTTCCGATGACTTCGCACGTGGAGTGCGTGGCGATTCTGGAGCCTAGCGCAAAGGGGCTCTGACCTGCGGCTTTCTTGGGCTTTCCGGCTGTGGTCGGTGGTGCTCAACCTGTTTTTCGAGGTTCACCGCGTGGAGCCTGTTGTAGGTAGCCACCACCTGGCTCACCTGCGGTTTCGCAGCGGGAGCGTGAGTCCGGAACGCTCTGCTCAACTCCGTCAGGGACGGGTTCAAGAAATGTCTTGACGCTCGTTCGACGCTGTTCCTGACGGAGTGTGAGGTGGTCGTGCTAGGACCGGATGGCGCGGGCCAATCGACTTTTCGGGCTCAGCCCGTCGAGTAGCGCGTTAGGTCTGTTCTATGGACTTGAGCTATGCGGCGACAGGTCCCGGATGGACGTGTGCTGATTGAGCTGGCCTCGTTACCCTGTGTCGCAGGAAGTGCCGAGGTACGTGGGGGCGGAGATGAGCACGGGGGATGCGGTGCGTCGAACGGCTGCGGTGGAGCGGGGAATTGCGTCCGCCGATGCGCTCTTCTCCATGGAGGACATCCCAGAAGGAGCCGTCGTACCGGAGCCGGAGGGTGAGGTGGCGACTGAGGCGGCGGTCGAGCGACTCGGCAGCCGGTTCGCGCGACTGGACGGTCAAGTACGGCACGCGTTGAGACGTACCCGAGATCACGCGGGGAATCTGTCGAGCGACCGTCTCCAGGGACTCTCGGAGATCGTGCAGAACGCCGAGGACCTCGGCGCCACGGACGTACGCATTCTGATTTCCGGCCCTTCCCGGGACTACTACCTCGAAAATGCCCCGAAGGACTGCTCCGTGTCCAGGCACTGCTCGCCCTTGCACGCCGCCGGGCCGACGTCCTATGGGCCATGCTTCATGACAAGTGGCGCTTCACCTTGACCCCACCCACCGCCCAATCGACTTGACATCATCATTGAGACTCGCTCGACCAAGGCATGCGGCAGATCGATTACGGCAGGGTATGGAACCAACGAGGCTCCCGGGTTGATGAGTTGGAACGGCGAACGCCTGTCTCAACGGAACAGGATCCTTGTGCGTTGCGGGACGCCGACTGGTCACCCGATCCGTGGCCACTCTGAAATAGATCACTGTCCTCGACTTCCTTCCCGGAGCTGAGCGCCGCAGTGCCTTCAGTCCTCATCTGGGACTGTTACAGCACCGTCGCGGTCTCGCATGTTCGGGAAATGGGGGTTTTCGCGCATCAATTCTTCGGTGAGGCGGTCCGCCTCAGCATGCTCACCGGCCGCGCGTAGCATGCGCACGAAGTCCTGCGTGCAGGCCGCATGATTCCACTGGTAGTTTCCCCGCGCGAAGATGGCGTTGGCAGCCTCGAACTCGGTCCGCGCCGCTGCGAAATGCCCCAGCTCACGGTGTGCGATACCGAGCAGATAGCGTGCTGCTGCCTCGGAGTGCGCGTCACCGGCCGCCTTGGTGGTCCTTGCCGCTTGTTCCAGGAGAACAAGCGCGTCCTGAGGGCATCCCGTCCGGATATGCAGCCAGCCGACGAATCTCAAGGTGTGGGCGTGCCAGAGGTCGTGGCCTTGCTCCTCGAATATCTGTAGGGCGGTCTCCTGATCAGCATAAGCACGAACGTAATCACTCAGTCCAGCGAACACACGACTGCGGGCATTGTGTACTCGTCCAACCCACATCGGATCACCAAGCTGTTCGAAGATCCGTAGTGCCTTATCGAAGCCACGTAGGGCTTCGTTCCGCCGGCCGAGTGCTCTTTGTACATTTCCCAGCGAGTAGTACGTACGAGCCTGCCAGCTGCGGTCACCCAGCTGTCGGAAGTCACCAAGAGCGTCACCCAACAGCTGGGCCGCTTCCGTGAGCCTTCGCTGATATCCGAGTGTCTCACCTAGGGTGCGACGCAGCCGGGCCCTCGCTCGTACGTCCTGGAACTCCTCGATGATGGCGAGGGCCTCCCGCTGGCACTGCTCGCCGTCCGAGGGGTTGCCGATCCAACGGCGCAGCTCGCCGAGCATCTCCAATGCCTGCGCCAGATGCCAGCGGTCATCCAATCGGCGCAGTTGCTCCACGGCGGCCGTCATCCGTCGCTCGGCGGCCACGAACCCTTCCTCCTCCCGCACGATCCACGCCCGCAGCACCTCAGCTCGGGCTGCCGCGTATGGATTCGACTCCGGAGCGGTGTCCAGATGAGCGAGGGCGGCGGCATTATCGCGACGGCCAGACAGCAGCGTGGCGAGGGCTCGACGGCAGGCGTCTGCCGAGCGCGGGTGCGGCGCAGGGGTGGTCCCGGGCGGGGGACGAGACACTGCCCCTGCGGATGGCTCGTGACCAGCAGCAGTCGTCTCGAACAGATCCGTGACACGCTCGGCGACGCTTGGGATGTCGTCAACGAAGCAGGCCAACGCCTCAGCCAGTCGGGGAGCTGCTTCGGCCGCACCCACCTCGTGCGCCTTACCGCACGCCCAGAGGATCCTGTCGGCCTCGGCCGCGATCCACTCAGGTCCGAGTAACCCGTCGAGCTCGCGCAGCGGGCTCACCGACTCGTCCGTGGCGATCTCCGGTGCCCGGAAAGCCGCGAGGCGTAGCGACGTTCGTGCGTACCCCTCGATGGCTGCGCGCAGCCTCGTGTGACGTTGTTCCGGCGGTATGACGCCGTGCTGCTCGGCAGCGAAAACGCGAATTAGATCGTGGAGCCGATAACTCGGAGTTGGGTCACCTGCCGTTCCAGCAGCGTCCACCATGCAGGTCTCAACGAGTTCGTCGATCTCGTGGTGAGGGTTGGCCTCGTGGAAGAGTTGGAAGTGCCATGGGGTGAGGCGGCCGGCGGGCAGTGTCGCGATGGCACCGAGCAGCCGCTGCCCTGCAGGGCTGAGATCTTCGTAGGTGAGGAGGAGGCACGCTTGCAGGCTCTCGTTGTCGTCGCGCAGTTCCCTGATGCGGTGGCGCTCGTCCTCGAGCCGGGTCCGCATCATTGCAAGAGTCAAGTCCGGCCGGGCGGCCAGCTTCGCGCCGACGATCTTGAGAGCAATCGGGAGGTGGCCGCAGAACTGAATAATGTCGACTGCAGTCGCGGGATCCTCCCGTACTCGTTCCTCACCTGCCCAGCAAGACAGAACCGCGAGGGCATCGCTCGACTCCGGCAAGGCCACCCGCACCATCCGCCGGTGCCCGATGTTCCCGACCGAAAGGGCCCGGCGGCTAGTGATCAGGACAGCACAGCCAGGGCCAGCAGGGATCAGCGGCCTGATCTGCTCGGTGGAGTGCGCGTTGTCCAGGAACACGAGGATCCGAAGGGATTCGGCAAGGCTGCGGAACAGCGCTGCCCGGTCTCCGACAGTTCGCGGCACCTCGGTCGGTGCGATCCCAAGGCTGCGTAGAAAATGCTCCAGCGCATCCCCCGCGCTGACCGGCATGCTGCCGTCGCCCCGCAGGTTGATATACAGACGCCCGTCGGGAAAAGACCGTTTGACCTGGTGAGCCGAGTACAGCGCCAGAGTGGTCTTGCCAGCGCCGGCCGCGCCGTATACGACAACCACGCTTGCTCTGCTCTGCGACTCGACGCCGGAGCGCGGGAATCTGTCGGCAGGAGACACGTCTGAGAGGGCGGCGCAGAGGGCCTGAGCAAGCGTGGTGCGTCCAGCGAAGACTGGCTCTCGCTCCAACTGATCGACATATCGCTGCCCTTCGGCCCTGTCAATCGTTTCAACGGCACTGCTTCGCTCTGCGTAGAAGGTAAGACCGGCGGCGGTCATCATGGACGCGGTCCAGCCTCCGACCGCCCACCACTTCGAGAGGCCGATGTCGAAGACCAGCCCTCCCGTCATCCCCGCTGACGCCGCCACCGAGACCGCGATCGGCACAAGTAGGCGCTGACGTCTAATGACCCGTAACGCTGCCAACCATCCTCCTGTTCGCACAGCGAACGTCCATGATGGCATAGCGTCACCGGGTCGGAACAGAGCGCCAATCGGCTGGCGTGGCCGCTCGCCCTTACTCTCACGCAGGGCGTTCAAGGTGTCTGCAGTCCCCGGTGGGACGCAGGGTCGTTGAGAAGTGCTGAGGTGGGCGGTTCGCTTGGTGAGCCCCGGATGTGACGGCTCGTCGACTTGTGTCGGGCAGGCCCTTGGACGCAGAACGGGCATGGTCGCCGGTGATCATGTGGGTGTCGCTGCCTACGTAGTCATCTGGCCGCAGTGCCTGACCCGCGGTCCCGCCGCGTCATCCGTCACCCGTGGACAGCCCCGTCATGGCCGAACTCGCGGCGAACGCCGCGCCCCACGGCCGCGTCCCGGGCAGTGCTCAACCTCTCCCTTCCCACGACGAGAGTCTGGGCGTCGTCCGAATCGAGTTGACCGACATTCACCACACCCGGCTGGCGCGACCGACTCCCGATCCGGACGAGGGCGGATGCCACAGGCTGCTCCTTGTCGATGCGCTCGCCGCTGACTGGGGCGTACACGACAGCTCCGGCCCGGCAAGACGGTGTGGGCGGAGTGCACGACGGCTCCCCGTTTCATCGGCCCCGTCGGGGGCCGGCAGCTATGGCGTTCGATTGACCGGACGGTCGGCCCCGAAGCCACGCCCAGGGCATTACGGACCTGGGTGTGGCGGTATTACGGTTGCTCTCCGAGCGGTGCCCTGACTGCTTTCGAGGGGGAACGGTCGTCGCACAGGGCATCGGGGGTGAGGGGAGCCGCCGTGCAGGCGCTGTATGCCGTCAGTTTCGACATCCGGTCCGCCCAGGAGCAGCCGGGCCACGTCTACGAGAGCCTTCGCGGCCATCTCGCCGACTGGCTCGGCCACCACGGACGTGTACCTGCACCGTCGGCGACCGAACTCGACAGGGATGGCCGGGCGGTGCTCGCCGGCAAGATTCCCGGCCATGGTGACCGCACAGTGAGCTGGACCGTGGCGGGCGACGAACTCACCCGCGCCCTGCGCATGACCATCCACCAGCCGCTGTCTACGGGACCGGCCCAGTTTGTCACCCGGGTCACGGTCTCCCAGTCGGGGGAAGGCGGCGGGCTCAGGATCGTCATGGGGAGGGAGATCCCCGACGGCTGGATAGCGCCAGTGCAGGATCCGCCGCTCAAGCGCCCCAACCTGTTGCGGGCGGTGCTCGGCGACGAGCAACTTGAAGTGCGGGTGCTGAGCCAGCTCGCCACGGGGCGATACGAGAGGATCCGGGAGGAGGGTCACGCTGACGTACTCCTCGACGTCCTGGCGCTGCGCACGCGCCTCCCCATTCTCCTGATGCACCCCAGGGATCAGGCGGGATGGAGCGCGGCGGCCGATGCGTCGGGACAACTCGCGGGCTTGGCCCAGGTGGTGACCCTGAACTATGTGACCGCACAGGCCGTCCGCCGGGCCCACGAGCAGGTTGCCGTACCCAGCGGTGGCGCCCGGCTGGTCTGGCCCGACCTTGGCCTGGAGCACCCCGCCTACTCACGGGAGGAGGTGTCTCGGACGTCCTTCGTGGAACGGCGGTTGATGCCGTCGCTCGCCCATCTCTCTGTCATCGCCCGCGGCAGTGACACGGCGTGGGAGCGTGCGCGACAGGCGTCGTACCGCGCGGGAGCCCGCAGGGCGGCGGAGCAGTTGTCGCGCGCCCAGGCCGCCGGAGACACGACCGCCGAGCTCGAAGCGCTGCAGAAACGTGTCCGGCAGCTCGAAGAAGACGCCACATCCTGGGAGGGCCTGGCACAGAGCTGCATGGAGGAACGCGACAAGGCGCGAGACGATGCCGCCACCGCTGAGGCCCTGCGTCAGGACCGGGACTACTGGAAGAACGAGTACCTAAACCTGTCGAAGGGCGGGAGGGGGCAGGCGGCCACATTCGACGCCTGGAGCGAGATCCCTCCTCTGGGAACGGACGCCGTACCCACTTTCGAAGCTCTCGTTAAGGCATCGGAGGAGCACATCGTGTTCACGGCGAGAGCGGCGCGCGCCTGGAAGGACTCCCGCTACCCGTACCCCCAGGAGATGACCGACCGGCTGACCGCCCTTGCGCAGGCTGCGACGGACCTGTACTCCAATTCCGGCAGGATGCCAAGGCTGGCCCAGTGGTTTTACGACAACCACGGACTGAAATTCGCGCCCAACGACGAGAAACTCAGCAAGGACAAGGACAAGCGCTACTTCATGTTCAACGGAAAACGTTGGGACGGACTGCCACACATCAAGGTCCGGGACGCCGTCTCGCCCAATGAGGTCGGACGCATCTATTTCGCCCTCGACTCCGAGGAGAAGCGGTTCATCGTGAACCATGTGGGACTGCACCTGTAGCTGGCCCGGGCGGGCACCTGGCATCCGTGGGCACTCATGGTGACCACCCTGGCACTGTACGGTACGGCGGATTTCAGCGCGCAAGCCCTGCAGTCTCACCGCGAGCCCTCATTTGGACGTGATCAGTCGATGTCCGGATCATCGGCCTCTTCCAGGAGACGGGCCGCGAGGTCGTCGGCCCACTCCACGGCCCAAGCGCGGAGAGCGGTGATGGTGGCGTCATCGAGGCCATAGGCGGCGAAGGCTTCGTCGTCCGTCCACTCGGCGCCCGTGAGGTTCGACTGCAGATCCTCGCGCTCGAAGCGGCCGCGGGCGTGGCGGCGGCCGAACTCCTCGAGCTCGGCACTGGTCCAGCGGCGGGAGGCTGCGAACACGTCGATCAGGTCGCGGGGCGCTCCGCGGTCGGCGAGGGCGCGGACCTTGGTCCCGATCACATCCTCCTCCGCGAGGACGGGCCCGTACGCGCTCTGGGCGACCGGCCGCCAGAAGATCTCCTTGAGGATGTCGACTTCACATTCCTGCCCGGTGGCCGGATCGGCCACGGTGAAGCGGGCGGACAGCGGGGCGGTCTCCAGCGCGTGCACCTTCCAGCCGCGGGCTTCCAGGCCGGTGCGGAGCGTGGCGGCGATGTCGGCCATGGGCGCCGGGTTCTCGGTGGCGACATCGAGGTCCTGGCTGGGGCGGTTCACGAGGCGGTGCGCACGCACGGCATATCCTCCGGTGAGGACGAGGGGATATGGGGAACCGAGCGCGATCACATCCGCCAGGAGCCGCGCGTGCAGCTCCGGCATGTCCGTCACGCGGCCGCCCGGGTGCGCGCGGCGAGCTCGGGGAAGGCGTCCTCCCATACGGCGCGCACGGTGCGGCCAACGAGGGTGCGCAGCACTGGCCACAGCTGGAGGAGCAGGTCGTGGTTGAGGTAGCGGGGCAGGTCGTCGTGCAGGCCCTCATGCAGGACGGTGCGGTACAGGCCCATACGCTGACGCGGCTTGCCCAGGTCGTATGAGGTCATCCCGGACCAGGCCAGGTGCAGCGGCAGATCCACGACACCGTGGGTCGGCCCGTGCAGCTGGTCCAGCGACTCCGGCAGACGGCGACGGAACTTCTCCCGGTACAGCGCGAGGTCCTCGGCGTCCGCTCCCGAAACGTCCCTTGGGGTGGGTGCGGGGTGCTGTGGGCTGGAGGGCATGACTCCATTATGGCGGCCGGAGACGTTGCGAGTGTCACGATAAGCGAGTCGGCGCCCGGAGCGAGTGGGGACGGATCTCCTGGTGAGCTGGTTTCTGCAGTCTGCTATTCCGTGAGCGGTGCTGACTCCTGGCAGTCCGCCGGGCGCTGGTCCCGTCTTCGGGGCGCCGCGCGGTCGTCCCGCAGGAAGCGACAAGATCCGCAGAGCTCTCGATCAAGGTGGACGCGCCTGCCGTACCGAGGGTGGCTGCGTCCGGCCAGTCGTGACGCTCATTTGACGCTCTGGGCACCCTCACGCTGCTCAGCGAGCCGAGAAAGCTGCCCTGACCTGGTCTTTTTCATGACTCGCTTAGGCTGACACCTTTTCGATGACGCATCATGTGGAGTGCGTGGCGATCCTGGAGCCTGCGGGCAAGGCGTCCTGACCTTTACTTTTGTTGTCCGGGTGGGTTGCTCGGCCTGTTCCCCTCTGTGCAGCGGTTCGAGCGAGGGATTGCGCAGTGCACTTTGCTGACCTGCGGTTTCGTGAGCGAGGTGCCTGCATGGGCGACCCACGTAGAGGGGCGTTCGGAGAATCTTGACACTCGGACGACGCTCGATGCGGAAGCCACTGCTGCTCTTCCGCCCCCAGCTGCGAGCCGCCATCTCCTCCGGCTGCGCGTTGCCAGGGAATGCAACTCGACCGCGCCGCTGTGATACCGGTCAGGTATCTTCTGTGTATGGCGATGACACTCCGACTCCCCGACGACCTTGACGCGAAGCTCACCGAGCGGGCCCGTCGGGAGGGCCGCAGCAAGCAGGAGCTTGCCATTGAGGCCATCCGTGACGCTCAGGACCGGGCCGAGCTGAAGGTCGATGACGTCTTGGCCGAGCTGATGGACAGCGATGCGGAGATCCTGGACTACCTGAAGTGACCGGCGTGCGCTACCTCCAGATCGACGAGATCCTGGCCATCGCCCGCACGGTCAACGGTACCGAGCACAGTGTGCGTGACATGGGCCTTCTGGTGTCGGCGATCGAGCGGCCCCGGACCAACGTGTTCGGGGCCGAGTTGTATCCCACGCTGCACGAGAAGGCTGCGGCGCTGCTGCACTCCGTCGCCCGCCATCACGCGTTGATCGACGGCAACAAGCGCACCGCCTGGCTCGCCATGCGCGTCTTCCTGCGGTTCAACGGCGTCAGCGCCAGTACCGCCCCGCCGCCCGTCTCGGTGGCCGGCCCGTTCGTCGAGGATGCCGCGCAGGACAGCATCGACGTACCGGCCATCGCCAAGCGCCTGGCAGTCTGGTTCCCCTTCTCCTGACGTTTGACGCCGTGCGGTGGGGAGAGTCTGGAAAGCGGTGCTGGCTCCGTGCTTTCCGCCTTCCTGAGATCTGTTCATTCAGCGGATCGGTGCGTTTGCCGTCGCGAGACCGAGTACTGGTTCCGGTCGGTGGGAAGTGGCGTCGAAAGTGGGATGACTGACCCGCACCGCGAACCAGACACCTCGGCTGGCTTTCGACCTAAGGGCCTGCCGATCATCAAGGTGTTGCTCTCCGATTTGAGGTGCGTCGGTGTCGTATGCGCATTCTTTGAATTCGCGGTGTTATTCCCGGATCAGTACGAAGGGCAGCTGCTGACGGCCTCGGAGGCGCGAGGGCTGGGGTATCGCGGTATTCGGGCCGTGACCTGGGGCCGGCCGGGTGAGGGGGGCAGCAGTTGGCAAAGGCTGTCCGACCTGAAGACGGGTCGATTCCCTGGTGGGGAGGGTGGCCGGGCGGTGTACGCAAACGCTTCGTGGACCTCCACCCCGGATTGCGGACCGCCCTGCTGAGTCTGGTCGAGCCGGACGGACATGTGATCTGGTGTCGACGTTGTGGTGGACGGCGAAGCTGACCCGCACGCTGGCGGCCGAGATGCCCCATCAGGGGCGCCGGACAGGTGCCGATATCGTCGGGCCTGCTGTGGCAGGAGGCTTCCGGCGGCAGGCCAATGGCGAAGCGCTCTGAGTTCGGTGGAGGCACGCCTTCTGACGTGCCTGGCAGACAGCATGTGAGAGGTGCCAGGCTCGTACGCTTGATCGTCGATCTCGGTGTATGCGTCGAGTGTTTCCTCGGGCAACGGGATCTTCTCTCGGCCGGAGCGACCTGCGGTGTGTCCCGCCTCCATGCCTGCATTGATGTAGATCAGGCGTACGAAGGCGGGGCGGGGGCCGCCTGCGCCACTGCCACGCCGAGGGCACCTTCTTGCGCGCACGGCGGTGTGCCACCAGCCTGGGATTCCGGGCATCCCGTCGGCCATCCGGCGATCGTCGGGTCGACCCCCGCCGAGTGGCTGGAACAACCGGCCTGCACGCTCCCGGAGGGCGCGCGCTGATGCGCGGCTGAGCGAACGGGGCCGATGACACGGCCAAGTCGTGCCGGGCCCGTACTTCATGACCAGGGTGCCAAGCACTCCACACGTTTCTGTTCCACATGTTTCGCGATGACGTCGCACGTGGAGTAGGTGGAGATCTTTGAGTCTACGACGGAGGGGCTTTGACCTTAGGTTTTCGTAGGTTTCTCAGGCGGGGCCGGGCGCGCTCGACCTGTTTGCCGAAGTGCAGCGGTTCGAGCGGGGGATTGCTCGTTGCAGCTTGCTGAACTGCGGTTTCGTGAGCGAGGTGCCTGGCCTGCTGCCCGCACGCAACCCAACAAGAGGTGGGCGGCCCTGCCGGAGTGTCTCCGGAACCTGGCTTCCGCCGACACGGTGTTCACAGGCGGCAGCTGATCTCCAGGCCGTCCTCCACCGGGAACTTCACGCTCTCATAGCCGTTCGCAGGGTCCCGGATGTGGTCCAAGTAGGGGGCGACACTGGAGAACTCGACGTCATCGGCGATCACGAGAGTGCCTGGGGCCATGAGCGGTTCCAATAGCCGCAGGACGGGGAGGTAGAGGTCCTTCCAGCCGTCCAGGAACAGGAAGTCCACGGGTCGGTCGAGTTCGGCGAGGGTCTGCAGGGCGTTGCCCTCCCACACTGTGATCAGGTCGTCCAGGCCAGTCTCGGTGAACGTGGTACGGGCGGCGCTCACCTTGGTACGGCTCATCTCCGTGGTGATCACCTCCCCGTGCCCGTTGTCACGGACGGCGGCCCCCAGGTGAAGTGTCGAGATTCCGTAGGAGGTTCCGAACTCGAGGACGGTAGCGGGCCTGATGCTGCGCACGAGGTTGTAGAGGAGCTTTCCGCCGTCGGCGGAGATGGGCATGTAGATGTCACTCGCCGCGTCGGCGAGCTCCTGCGACTCCAGGGACTGCCATCCGGAGGACGGCAACTTTGTGCTGCGCGCTGCGGTGATCTCGTCGTCGGCGGCGGCCTCGAACATCCGGGCCAGAGCGGAGGCGACGCGAGGGTCGGCGAGGGTGTGTGCGGGCACGGTCACGGTGCTGGCTCCTTCGAGAGGGGAGTGGTCGTCCAGGGGGCAGAAGGCTGGGGAGCCATCTGCCCCGGTGGTGGATCAGGCGCTGTAGGCTCCGGCGTCGATGTCCTCGATCAGCGTGGGCCCGGTGGGCTCCCATGCCGGCAGCTGCCTGGTCACGTTGCTGGTCGCGGTCATCGTCTTGGCGAAAAAGGTGCCGAAGCTGAAGTGGGCGGGGGCGTCCGGTGCGGCGATCGAGACGACGCGCAGGCCGAGGCTACGGCCGACGGCCTCGGCGATCGCCTTGGTGGCGACGGCACCTCGGCGACGCACCGCTGGTTTGGACTACGCGCTCCGGAGGGGGCGCCGTGTCGCGGTGACCACGACCGCGCCGACCAGGAACACGATGAGGGCGGCAGCACGCAGGGCAGTTGTGGCACCGTCGGTGAACGCCTGGGTGATGGCCTGGTGGTCCGTGGGCGCGAGAGCGAGTGCTTCTTGGACGGTGTGCGGGGCGGGCCGGTGCGCGCTGAGCGCCTGGGGCAGGTGGCGGGTGAAGCCCGCGGTCAAAACGGTGCCCACGACCGCCACCCCCAGGGCGCTGCCCAGCTCGCGGGTGGCCGACTGCAGGCCACCAGCGATTCCCGCTCGTTCCACCGGCACCGCGGAAGCGATCTGCGCGGTCAGGCAGGGAGCGGCCAGCATGATGCCGAGTCCGATCACCACCAGGCCGGCCGCATACACCGGGTAGGGGCGGTCCGCTGCGAAGGCCAGTACGAGCAGGCCGGCGCTGGTGAGGGAAAACGCGGCTGACAAGGTGAGGGGCGCTCCCGCCCGGCGTATCAGCGCGGGCACGTAACGCGTGCCGACCAGCAGCGGAACCGTCATCGGGATGATGCCCAGGCCCGTCTGTAGAACAGAGAACCCGCGTCCGTACTGCAGCAGCGAGGCATTGACGTAGAAGAGCCCGAAGTTGCCGAAGAACGTGAGCGCCATACCCACACCGGCCGCGCTCAAAGTGCGGCTGCGGAACAACCGGGGGTCCAGCATGGGGTGATCCACCCGCAGCTCGACGAGCACCCAGCACACGCCCAGCACAACACTGCAGGCGAAGGCCGACAGCACTACAGCACTCGCCCACCCCTGCTCGGGCCCCTGGATGATCCCCATGAGCAGAGCGACCACAGCCGCCACGAACAGCAGCGTGCCCGGGACATCGAGACTGCGCTCATGGCGTGCGCTGCGCTGCACGGTGCGCCGCGCCCACAACAGGCAGCCGACCGCGATCACCGCGACAGCTGTGAACAGCAGGCGCCAGGAGCCCGCGGTCAGCACCGCTCCGCCTCCGAGGTTTCCCACGACGCCGCCGATGCCGGATGCCGCGGCCCAGATGGCCAGGGCATGCGCCCGTCGTTCGGGGGCGGTCGCATGGAGGAGAATGCCGACGCAGTTGGGCAGGACACAGGCTGCACCCAGCCCGGTGACGGCGCGCCCGGCCAGCATGACGGCCACGTTGGGGGCAACGGCCGAGGCCACGGCCCCGGCGGCAAATATGGCGAGCCCGGCCAGCAGCGTGCCCTTGCGGCCCAGCTTGTCACCGACCGCACCGGCAGGAATCACCAGGCAGGCAAAGATCACCACGTAGGCGTCAACAATCCACAACAGGTCCGAGGAGGACGGCTGCAGGGAACTCGCGGCGAGTTTGGGAACGGCGAGGTTGACGGCCGCGACGAAGCCGACCACCAGAGCCGTGCACACGCTCATGGCGGGCAGCACGGAACCAGATCGTGTGTCGGTCGGCGCCGGGCTCTGCACTACGGAAGTCATTGGTCTCGTTTCCTTCTGGGAGGGGTACAGAGCACGGCCACGCGGACGCATGTCTCCCCGGGCTTCGGGCGGCCCCCTTTGCGAGTCACCGTGCACCGTTAACGTATCACCTTACGGAGCACCGTGTCTCGTTTATAGTGGGGGGATGACGCATGAGAGCAGCCGGGGCAGGCCCCGCAGTGAAAGCGCACGGGTCGCCGTACTGCATGCGGTCGACGATCTGCTGGTGGAAGTCGGCTACGCCGCCATGACCATGAAGGGCATCGCGGAGCGCGCTGGAGTGGGGCGCCAGACCGTGTATCGCTGGTGGTCGAACAAGGCGGAGGTCTTGTACGAGGCGAGTGCCCTTGACGCCAAGAAGGAACTGGCGGTACCCCTCACAGGACACCCCCAGGAGGACCTCACGGCTTTTCTCGATGCCTTGGTCGCATTCCTTGCGCACTCGCACGCGGGGGCCGCTTACCGTGCGCTACTGGGAGAAGCGCAGCACGACCCCGACGTGGCGGCTCTCCTCAAAGCCGGTGACATCGTGGGAGAAAGCGCAACCGCCGTGGTAGCTCCTCTGATTGCGGCAAGTGATGGCGATCTGAAGCCGGATCAGGCAGCTGCCGCACTGATCGGCCCTGCCTTCTTCCACATCCTGTCCGGGCGTCCAGCGGGGGACCTCGACACGGCACGGCTGGTGCAGCAGTTCCTGCGGATCTTGGACGCCGGCTGAGAGGTGCGGCGCGAGGCCACAAACAGGCGGCTTCTGGGCCGGAGTTGCCTAGGGCGTGCGGGATGGACGCACCGCTGCACCGGGTTGACGGCCGCATCTGGTGCCTGCACTCCAGGTCGCTGCCGCCCGCGGCGGGAGGAACCCTTCGGCAGGCCCTGCCGTGCCGTCACCCACCCCCGTACGGCGGGCGTGGGCGCCGGTGATGCGCCGGGTGATGGCGCCATGTCGCCGGTGCGCGGAATCTCGGCGGGCACAGGTAGCCAACCCGCGCGCCGGTCGGCGGTTGAGCAGGCGGCGTGGACGGGTCCGCCCAGGAGCGAGCCGTGGGCTTGGCTGTCCGAAGTGCTTTGTATGCCTCTGGCGCCGACGCCCGGTGGCATGGGCCCCGTGTCTGTGACGCGTCGCGAGCGTTAGGCCATTCGGTCACGGCCGGTCCAGCATTACGAGGGGGAAGACACTGGCGTGGAGATCAGGGATGTGCATCATGCCTACCGTCGGCGTGTGGTCTTGCGGGGCGTTGACCTGCGGCTTCGGGCCGGAACTCTGTGCGGGATCGTCGGGGAGAACGGTGCCGGCAAGTCCACGCTGCTGAAGATTCTGTCCGGCGAACTGCGGCCCACGCATGGAACGGTCCGTCATAACGGCCGGTTCGGCTACTGCCCACAGCACGTGGTCCTCAATGACGCGCTGACCGTCCGGCAGCACCTGACGTTCTTCCAGACGGCCTACCGCCTCCCCGATGTGCGCTACGCCGAACAGATCATGGACGTGTTGGGCTTCACCGGATACGCCGATGAGCGGGCCGGGGTTCTCAGCGGCGGCACGCGGCAGAAGTTGAACGTGACGCTGGCGCTCATGCATGATCCGCAAGTCCTGTTGCTGGACGAGCCGTATCAGGGCTTCGACTGGGACACCTACCAGCGGTTCTGGGACCTGGCCGCGCGGCTGCGGGACGCGGGGCGCTCGGTCCTGGTCGTCTCCCACCTCGCGTACGACACCGAGCGCCTGGACGAGCTGTGGCGCCTGGACAGCGGAATGCTGCGAGCGGACAAGGCGGGGGCCGCCGCGTGAGGTTTCACCTAACCCGCTTCGCTGTCGCCACCCGGTTCACGCTGATCGAACACGGCCGCAACCGGTTCGCCATGATTCTGGTGATCCTGTTTGTCCCGGTGTGGACCTCCCTGGCCTACCTCGCGATGCCCGACACCCCGGCCTGGATGCGGCTTCGCGCCACCGGGGAAGCGTTGGCACCGCATGGCAATGAACTGACCGCGATCAGCGGAGCGCTCAACGCCATCACCCTGATCACCGGTTTCATGATGTTCGCCGCCACCTTCTCCGGCAGCGGCTTCGACCGCCGCCTGGCGATGGCCGGCTACCCCCGCGCCCACCTCGTCCTGGCGAAAGTCACCGCTCTGCTCTGGTCTCGGCGGCGGTGGCCGCTTACGCCACCGCGGTCATCTGCCTGACCTGGACCCCCCGCCAGCCTCTCCTGCTCGCCGCCTCCCTGTTCTGCGCCGGACTCACTTACGGCGCTCTGGGAGTCGTCTTAGGGTCCCTGCTGCGCCGGGAAGTCGAGGGGATATTCGCCATCGTGATGACCAGCATCATCGATCTCGCGCTGCAGAACCCCATCACGAGTTCCGGGGCTGACAACCCGGTCATGCGCTACCTGCCCTCGTATGGGGCCATGCAGGCCAGTACAGCGGCCGGATTCTCCACCAACCCGGTCCCCGGACATCTGGCCATGCAGCTCACCTGGTTCGGGCTGGCCGCCCACGTCGCCCTGCTGGGCTTCCGCCACAGCACCCGCAACTGCCTGCCGACCGCCTCCACTGCGCCGACCGGGCCGGGAAGCAGCAAGGTCGGCATTCCCGCACCGCGGCAAACTGCCAGCCCATCGGCCACAGCGTCCGACACGGAAGCACACTGAGGTTCCGGCTCCCGACATGCGCATCACCACGCACTCCACTACGGCAGACTCCAACGCCGCTCCGCCAGCACAGCGACGGCGACCCACCCGTCGGCCGTCCACCGGCGAAGACCCTCTTCTGCGGGCCTCGTACCGGCTGTGCCTGCGCACCACACGAGTGCACGATCCCGGTATTTTCGCCCTCATCCAGCTGTTGCCGACCGTGCTGCGCCCACCCTGCTGGGCTTTGTGGGCGGCAGCGAGCGTCCTGGACGATCTCGCCGACCAGCGAGACGCTCCACAGGCCGAACGGGAGGCCCGCGTTCAAGCGTGGACCCAAGCCCTGCAATGTGACCTGGCGGCCGGCACCAGCACGGATCCGGTCCGCCGCGCTCTGGTGGACACCGCCCTGCGATGGCACCTGGACCTGTCCAGCCTGCGAGGCGCCATGATCAGCACACGCGATGACACCTGCGGCCGGCATTTCGCCGACTGGGCCGCGTGGCGGTCCTGGTGCAGCGAGGAAATCGTGCCCTGGGTCGACCAGGTACGGCACCTGTTCGAACGGGCCGGAGCGCCGATGACGCTCCGGCTGGACCGGCAGCAGGACTACAAGCGGTTCATCGACGGCGCCCAGCTCACCGACATCCTCACCGACCTGAGCACCGACCTCGCCCAGGGCGACCTGCTCCTGCCACAGGAGGTCCTGGACGCCTTCCCCGGCGCCGAGGACGACCTGCGGCAAGGGACCTGGAGCCCGGCCACAGCTGCCTTGATCCGGGAGCTGACAGCTCTGACCCGTCAATGGCTGACCAGGCCCGCGATGACCAGAGGCATGCACCCGGGCGCTGCCATCGTGATCGACACGGCCGGCTGCCTGATGCGCGCTCAGCTCGATGCCGTCGACGCGGCCGGCCACGCCCTGCTCAAACGCGCCCAGCGCCCACCTCTCGCGGCCCGCACCCGCATCCTCGCCCGCGCCCGTATCCGCTCGAAACTGGCCTGGAGCCTGACGCCCCTGACCGTGCCCGAACCCCGAGACCCCGCGGTGACCGTGAGCGGGCCGAGCCCTGAAGTCGACAGCACCACCCTTCGGCCCCCGGCACCGCACCCCGACGGAGCCCGGCCCCCGCAGATCGCGGTCGACCGGATGCCCGCCCACGTGGCGGTCATCATGGACGGCAACGGCCGCTGGGCCGAGCAGCGCGGCCTGCCCCGCCCTGAAGGCCACCGCGCCGGCACCGCCGCCGTCCACGAGATGGTCTACGGCGCCCTGGAGATCGGCCTGCGCCACTTGACCCTCTACGCGTTCTCCACCGAGAACTGGAAACGTGACACCGAGGAGGTCACCACGATCCTCGAAGCGATCCGACGCGACCTCGACGAGGGACCCGTCCGTGACCTCGACGTGCGCCAGCGCTGGTTGGGCCACCCCGACAAACTGCCCGAGGAACTCGTCCAGGCCCTCCTGCGCGAGGAGCGCCGCACCCGCAACCGCACCGGCCTCACCCTCACCGTCTGCATCAACTACGGCGGCCGCGACGAGATCACACGGACAGCCGCAGCCCTCGCCCAGGCGACCCATGCAGGCGACATCGACCCCCACCTCATCGGTGAAGACGACTTCGCCCGCCGCCTACCCCACCCCGACCTGCCGGACGTCGACCTGCTGTGGCGCACCGGCAACGAACGGCGCACCTCCAATTTCCTTCCCTGGCACACCACGTATGCCGAGTTGTACTTCACCCCCAACCACTGGCCCGACGTCGATCGGCGTGACCTGTGGCAGGCCATCACCGAGTACAGCCGCCGCCAACGACGCCACGGCGGCGCCGCAGCGGCACGCACGCGGTGACCTGGAATGCGTGGGACGCCCGCAGTAAGCAGGTGCTGGCCATTGAGGCCATCCGTGACGCCCAGAACCGGGCCGAGCTGAAGGTCGACGAGGTCCTGGCCATCGCCCGCGCGGTCAACGGTACCGAGCACAGTGTGCGTGACATGGGACTTCTGGTGTCGGCGATCGAGCGGCCCCGGACCAACGTGTTCGGGGCCGAGCTGTATCCCACGCTGCATGAGAAGGCCGCGGCGCTGCTGCACTCCGTCGCCCGCCATCACGCGTTGATCGACGGCAACAAGCGCACCGCCTGGCTCGCCATGCGCGTCTTCCTGCGGTTCAACGGCATGATCGCCAGTACCGCCCCGCCGCCCGTCTCCGTGGCCGGCCCGTTCGTCGAGGATGTCGCGCAGGACAACTTCGACGTACAGGTCATCGCCAAGCGCCTTGCGGCCTGGTTCCTCGTTTCCTGACGCGCTCGGACGCGTCGCGCGTCACGCGGGGTCGCGTCACGCGACGGCGGTGCCCTCGAGCTCGACCATCTGACCGGGGATCGCCAGCCGCGTCACCCCGAGCATGGTGGTGGTCGGAGCGACGGCGGCGGCTCCCAGGCGGCGGGCCAGCACGCCGTAGTGCTGGAAGAGCAGATCGACGTCGGTCGTGTAGACGTTCAGCCGGACGAGGTTCGAGAGGGTCATGCCCGCCTCGGCGAGCACCGCCTCGATGTTGTCGACGGCCAGCGCCAGCTGCGCCGCCATGTCACCGTCGTGTTCGGGCTTGCCTTCCTTGCTCATCGCCGTCTGGCCCGAGATGTACAGGGTGCGCGAGTGCCCGGAGACGACCTCGCCCTGGTTGAAGCCCATCTCGACCGACCACGACACCGGGTTGACCGCCTTACGTTGCATTGCCGCACCTGCTCCCCTCGGTTCATGACTCTGCCCACGCCCATCGCTTCGGCAGCCGCCGTGCTCTGACGTCGTGTGAGGAAGCCTGGCAGGAATACGTGACACCCTCGGTCATGTATTTCGCTACGGTTTCCCCATGCGCGCCGACCGGTTGGTTTCCCTGGTCCTGTTGCTGCGTCAGCGAGGCCGGACGACCGCGGAGGCGCTCGCTCGTGAGCTGGAGGTGTCGACCCGGACGGTGCTGCGCGACATGGAGGCGCTCTCCGCGGCGGGTGTCCCGGTCTACGCGGAGCGCGGGCGGCACGGCGGGTTCTCGCTGCTGCCCGATTTCCAGACGGCGCTCACCGGCCTGAACCACGACGAGGCACTCGCTCTCGTGGTCGCCGGATCACGGCGCGGCGCGCAGCTGTTCGGTCTGGGATCGGCGCTCGCCTCAGCCGTACTGAAAGTGGTCGACGCGCTGCCGGAGGGACTGCGGGACACTGCCGCCGGAGCGGCCCAGCGGCTGCTCATCGACCCGGAGACCGATCTCCTCTCGCGTCGCGTGGCCCCCGAGGAAATCCCGGACTCCATCGCCGCAGCGGTCCGGCGGGCGGTGTTCGCCGGGCACAAACTGCGCATCTACTACGAGGCCGTGGGCCGGCCCCCGAAGTGGCGCACGGTGGACCCGATCGGCCTGGTCACCGTCAGGGACCAGGGGTACCTGCTGGCCAAGCGGGGCACCGAGGACCGCACCTACCGGTTGAGCCGGGTCCTGGCAGCCGAGGAGCTCGACGAACCCGCGCAGCGTCCGGACGCGGTCGACCTGGACCGGGCCTGGCGCGAACGCAACGTGCGGTTCCGGACCGGTGGCGAGACCACCGCCGTGGTGGTCCGCGTGGATCCCGACCACCGGGAGCACCTGGTCGCCACCGCCCTGGCGGTCCGCTGCGAGGAGACCGACGAGGACGGCCGGCTCCGGCTGCACGTCGTCTTCCAGGACGCGCGGCACGCGGAATGGGCGCTGTGGGAGCACGCCGTGTACGCGGAGGTGGAGGACCCGCAGTGGCTGCGCGCCTCCCTGCACGACCGCGCGACAGGGATCGCGGCCCGCTATGCGACACCGACCTGAAGTGACGGTGTGTCAGGTGGCGTGTCGGCCAGGTCGGACGTCGGCGGGCTCGTGACCCGGTGCGCGGCGCGGGACGGACTCGCCCGCGCGGAGGGCCGCGGGGCCGGCCTCCGGCGGAGGACATCTCCGGGGAGGGCTACGAGGACAGGGCCGCGACGGCGGCGCGCACCTCGGCGGCCACCTCGTCCACGGAACGTCCCGAGCAGGGCAGCCGGCGTACCGCCAGGTGGGGACGGGTGCGGGAGAGGTGCTCCAGCACGGTGTCGTAGCGCTCCCGGGTCGCCGCGAGGAACGCCTCGGTCTCGTGGAGTTCGCCGCCGCGGGGGCGTTGCCCGGTGCGGCGAAGTGCTTCGGAGGCGGGCAGGTCGAGGAGGAGGACACCGTCCGGGAGGCTGACGCCGAAGTGGCGGGCGAGGGTCGTGGACAGGGCGTCCGGGGGAAGGGTGCCCCAGCGCAGCACCTCCGTGCCCGCCGCCCAGGCGTCCGTGTCCCCGGTGCGGGTCCGCAGCCAGTCGCGCACCGCCCGTGCGGCGTCCGGGTCCTGCTTGCGCCACCAGGCGTCCACGTCGGTACCGGGCTCGTCCTCCCGCCGGGCACGGGCGAACAGGGGCAGGTAGACCAGAGGGTCGACGAGCGGGTGCCGGTCGGCCAGGACGGTCCGGCCGCCGGCCGCCGCGTGCCCCTCCGCCGGACCGAACAGGCACAACTGGAGGTACAGGACACAGACCTTGAGCTGGACGCGGCCCACCTCGTCCGCCGCGGAGGAGGCGCCGGCCAGCGCCGCGGACAGCCCGGCGCCCGGATTGTCCGGGTTCTCGTGCCCCCGTACGGCGTGCACGACCCCGACGCCGTCGCGTTCGCGGAGGCGGCGGAGCACAGTCGTCTTCCCGGTTCCGTCGATGCCGACGAGGGCGACGCGCACCTCACCCACCGTCCCGGGTCTCTTCGATGTCCCACAGCCGGAACGCGGTCGCCACGACCTCCGGCAGGAACGCGAACTCGCGCTGGGTGTTCCCGGCCGCGTAGAGCGCGAGCCGGGTCATCAGGAACTCCCGCAGCGCCAGCCGGTGTCCACGCCTCCAGTCGGAGTCCGCGACGAGCCGTGCCGCCCGGGGCGACACCGAGGCCACCGCCCGCGCGTGCACGTCGAGGAAGCGGTCCACCTCCTCCGCCGTGACGTGCGGGCCTGCGGTGAACGCCAGCAGCTCGACGGCGTCCCGCTGAGGCGGTCCGACGGTGGCGAGTTCCCAGTCGTACGCCACGATCCTCCCCTCCCGTACCGCGAGGTTGCGCGGGTTGAAGTCGTTGTGGACCAGAGTGCGGGGCATCGCGTGCAGTTCCTGGGTCCAGCGCTCGGCGTCCTCGACCACGCCGAGCAGGACGTCCCGGCGGTGGGCGCCGAGCAGTTCGGGAAGCTCGGCCGCGGCATGGCGCACCAGCGCCGCCCACAGTTCCCGTGCCTTGGCCAGTTGCGGGGGATCGGGCACGTGGTGCAGCCAGCCCTCGGCCAGGATTTCCTGGTCGCGGCCGAGCCAGTGCCCGTGGACGGCACCGACGGCACGCAGCGCCTGGTCGGTCCGGGCGGCGTTCCACGGCCCACCGTCGTCGGGCAGCCGTTCCATGAGGATGACGTACGCCTCGCGCTCGTCGTCCTCCAGCAGCCCGTAGCAGTGCGGCAGCAAGTCCTTGAGGACGGGCTCCCCGCGCCGGTACACCGCCAGTTCCCGGCGGTGGGCGTCGGTGAACACGGTGTCGGCGCCCCAGCGTTGCCAGGCCGCCTCCAGCTCCGGCCCGCACACCGAGAACAGCTTCGTCACGCCGCCGACGATCTCGTCCCCGCGCGACTTGACCTTTGCCACCAGCTCGGCGCCGGTGGACCCGTCGGCCGCGTTCCAGCCGACGCTCAGCGGGTACAGGCCGGTCAGCTTGCGCCGCTCGGCCAGTGCGCCCAGCTCGCTGGAGATGCCGTCGCCCCGCAGCCCGGGTCCCTGGGTCACGCGAGTGATGTGCAGTCGGGGGTCGCCGGTGCCCTGTGCGAGCAGGGGCTGCAACAGGGCGGCGTCCAGGTCGCCCGGCTGGAGCCAGTCGACGCGCCGGGCCCGGCCGAGGCGCTGGTGCGCGGCCGCGAACTGGCCGCTGACCACCGCCGCCATGGTGGACACGTCCAGGGCGAGGGCGAACCCGGCCACGATCTCCGCGAACCGACGCGCTCCACCCGTGCCCGCGCAACCCAGCAGGGTGAGGAGGTCGCGCTGGTGCGGCAGCGCGGTGCCGCCACCCACGGTGCCCACCACCAGGTTGGGCAGCAGCAGGGTGGCGACGAGATCGTCACCGTCCGTCTCCATCGAGAAGATCGACGCGCCCGACTCGTGGACGCAGGCCGCGTCCTGGCCCGTGGCGAGGAACAGGGCCGCGACGATGTTCGCCGCGTTCACGCCGTAGCCGACCATCCCGGCCTGCTGGGCCCCGAGGACCGTCGCCACATGGCCCTTGACCATGGCCTCCGGCGTGGTCTTCAGAACGCCGGTCACCGCGTCGCGGCGCACCCGGCACTCCGCCGTCACCCGGGTCCCGCGCCCGGCGAGCAGGGACGTGACGGCCGCCTTCTTGTCGCTGCTCAGGTTGCCTTCCAGCAGGGAGTTCACCGGGCGCATGCCTGCGTCGTCGGCAACGGCCTCGGTCAGCCGGCGCAAAATCTGCCAGGTGGCCGCCGTCGTCATGTTCTGGCCGGCCGCGTCGGCCGTCTCGAACACACAGCGCAGGTGCAGATAGCGGCCGATCTGGTAGGGCTCGACGTCGATCAGCCGGGTGTGCCGGGACACCATGCGGACCTGCTCCTCCAACAGGCCGCGCTGCTCCCGCAGCCAGCCCGTGAACCGGTGCGCGGCGTTGAGGTCGTCGAACTCCAGGACGGGTGCCCGGGTCATGCGCTGCGACAGCACCTTCGTCACCACGCCGCCGGAGGCGGTCAGCGCCCGCGCGCCCCGGGACGCGGAGGCCACCAACGCGCCCTCCGTGGTGGCGAGCGGAGCCACGACGCTGTCCCGGGCCGCGTCCCCGGCGAACAGCAGCGGGCCGGCGAGACCCACCGGCACCTCCACGGAGCCGACGAAGTTCTCCACGTTGCCCATCAGGTTCCGGGCCGCAAGGCCGGTGCTCTCCAGCGAGGCGAGCGCGGTGCCGCCGCGCTCCCGCAGCCAGCGCAGCCGTTGCCTGCGGGCCTCCTCGGAGTACTGTCCCCGGCCCGGAATGACGTCGCTCATAGGTCCCTCGTCTCGTGGGTCGGCGTCTGCATCAGGCCGCCTGCGGCCGGGTGGACGTGAGGCGCGCCCAGACCTCGTCGGAGGGCTGGAAGACCCGGTCCTTGACGCGGGGCGGTCGCTGTCCGCCGCGTACCGCGCGCTCCCACTCGAGCAGGAAGGCGTCCTCGTGGACGGTGATCACCTCGACGGGAGCGATCCGTCCGGACCGGCGGCCGGCCCCGTATCCGGGGCAGTGCCGCGCCAGCCGCGCGTCCAGCGCGCCGGCCAGGTCCGCCACCGGAGGCCCCGCGAAGGCCACCGCGACCTGGTAGCGGCCCGGCCGGCCGGGGGCCAGGCGACAGGTGGCGTTGCGGATCTCCGCCCCGGTGTCCTGGCAGGCGGCGCCCAGTGCGCGGACCGTCACGGCCTCCGAGAGCCGCTCGCCGGCGGCGGACCGGACGACGTTGCGGCCCGCGTACTCGACGCGCGGAGTGCGCCCGACCCGGCCGACGACCCGGACCACGTCATTGACGGCGCACCGGTACAGCCCGCCGATGTGGCTGAGCACGAGGTGGTAGTCGGCTCCCTCCTCCAGTTCGGTCGGCAGCAGGGTCTCGCTGTCGGCCGACAGGGGGCCGTCGGCCGGGACGAACTCGTAGACGCAGCCGGGCAGGTAGAGCGGCGCACCGCCGGGGTGCCGGTCCACCGGTACGGCGGCCGGTCCCTCGCAGGACGCGACGGGCGCCGCGAAGAGCTGGACACCGGGCCCGTAGGTCTCCCGTACGCGGGGGAGGTAGAGGGAGGCGAGGGCGCTGTTCCAGACGAGGACGGCGGTCAGCCGCGGCCACAGGTGCTGGGGCAGCACGGTGCCGAACGCCGCGGCGTACCGCGCGATCTCGTCGGCGCGTTCCGGGTCGGGTGAGGTGTGCGGCCGGCCGCCGAGCGTGCCGGCCCGGATGTCCTCGACCAGCCTGGGCCACTCGGTGCGCAGTTGGTAGGGCAGAGCGGCGACCATCGCGGGGTTGATGCCGATGACGACCCGGATGTCCTGCGCGGCGGCGAGCCGGAGCTTGAAGTAGGCGCGCTCCCAGGGGTCGGCCGAGGCGAGCTCCTCGGGAATCCGGCTCCAGGAGGCGTCGTTGCCCGGTCCGACGGCCGAGTCCTCGCCGAACCGCCGGTAATCGACCTGGCTGGAGCCGATGTGCGGCTGGCCCTTGCGGGTGCGGGCCGCGGGCGCGGTCGGGTCCTGCCACAGGTTCAGCACTCCGTCCGGCGCGGTCGCCGAGCCGGGCAGCGTGCCGAGCAGCGGGGCGAAGGCGGCGTGGTAGAAGGGCAGGAAGGTCTCCCGCATGTAGGTGCGGGTCACCGGGATGTGCTTCTCGCGGCCCGTGCTGCCGCTGGAGGAGAAATAGACCACCGGGTCGTCGGCCGTCAGCACGCGGTGTTCGCCGTCCATCGCCCGCTCGATCCACGGCATCAGCGCCTCATGGGTGCGGATCGGCACCGCCCGGCGCAGTTCGTCGACGGTACGGACACCGGCCAGCCCGTGCTCGTGGCCGAACGCGGTGCCGGCGTTCTGCTCCAGGATCCGGGTGAGCAGCTCGCGTTGCGTCTCCTCGGGCCGGTCCAGGCTGTCCAAGAGCCGGCGGTGCGCCGCCTGTACGCGTGCGGCCTCCATCAGTGGCCTCCTCGGTCGCGGTTCGAGATGAGTACGCCGTACAGGCGCAGCCGGTCGTGGTCGGTGCCGTCGCGGGAGATCCGGGTCTGGACCGTGGCGGCGCGGCCCGGGTCGAGGGCGGCACGGAAGTCCCGGGGGTCGAGTACCTCCCGGTGTTCCACCCGGACGGCGTCGCCGGGCCCGACCAGCCCGCGCAACACCGCCTCGGTGACCAGGTGGTGGACGTGCACCAGGTACGCGTCGCTGCGGACCCGGCCGGTGGCCACCGTCATCTCCACCCGGTGTCCCGAGGGCCGCCCGGGCACGTGCACGGCGAGCGGCCCCGGGGGCACGTCGACCGGGAACGGGCCCTGGAAGGCGCGCAGCATCCGCGACAGGGCGGACAGCTCGCGGCGGGTGGCCGGGCCGTACCAGGCGAGGCCGCCGCCGGGGGCGAGACGGCGGTGCGGATGACGGCCGGCGACGCTGCCCGGCCGCCCGGCGAGGAAGACGGTGCGGGTGAAGGCGCGGTACCAGCCCGCCCGCGCGCCGGGCTCCAGCGCCAGCGCGAACGAGGCAGCGCCGGCGACGAACGCGGCCGGGTCGATGTCCTCCACGACGACGACCGCGGTCAGCTCCCGCGGGGCCGAGAGGTCGCCGCCCGCCAGCCCCGCGCGGACGGCCCCGACCCTGGCCCGCGCCGCGGCGGCCAGCACGTCGGCGTCGGTGGGACGCGGGGCCCATGGGGCGCTCATGTGTAGATCGCCCTGATCTCGGGGGCGGGAGGGACGCCGGTCCCGCCGAGCAGGGACGCGGTCAGCCGATAGGGGTCGACGTATCCGTGCGGTGCCCGGAGCCGGGCCAGCGGATCCGCGGCGTCCCACCGGTCCGGGTCCGCGCCGCCGGCGGCCGCGCGGTCGAGCAGCCGGGCCGCGCGCCCCACGCAACGGCGCAGCAGCCCCATCCGGAACGGTTGGGCGGAGCGCCGGTGCAGGGTACCGACGAAGTACAGCCGCATGCCCAGCCGGTAGGCCGCCCGGTCCGCGGAGCCGGAGGTGGCCGACAGGTCGCCGAGGGTCGAGCCCCGCCAGCCGCCGTACCGGCTGGAGCGCGCCGTCCCGCCCACGGGCACCCTGCTCAGGGAGAGACGTGCGGTGCGCGCGCCGAACTCGGCCAGGACTCTCTCCAGGAGCAGGTAGTCGGCGGTGATGCCGTCGTCGTGGATGAGCAGGAACCGCCGTCGCGGGCCGATCATCGGGATCAGCTCGCGCAGGATCGGCAGCAGGTAGTTGGGGTGGCCGTCGGCGCCGACCAACTGGCGCAGCGGCAGGCCCCAGCGGGGACCGTCGAGGAGGACCGGGCCGCCGTAGCGCCGGTGATCGAGCAGCAGGCCCCGGGCGGCGAGGGTGTCGAGCATGGTCCCGGCCGTGGTGGCGAGCGGACGGTCGGTGGTGAGTCCGAGGTCGCCGACGCCCAGCAGGTCCAGCTGGGCCTGCCACAGTTGCAGCATGCGGAGCCCGGCCGGGTGTATCCAGCCGTCACGGTCGGCGTGGGCCAGGCGCACGCCCACCGCCTCGGGGTCGGCCGTCCGGTGTTCGCCGTGGAAGCGGACGTACCGATCGCCGATCGCCGTCTCCGACTCGCGGCTCCAGTCGGTGTGCGGCTCGGTCAGCTCGAGGTGGTGCCAGAAGGCCGTCGCCTGGGTGGTGACGGTGGCCATGCGGTTGTTCCAGACCAGCCGCACCCCGTCGGTCCGGGCGCTCGCCTTGACGAGTACGTCGGTCCACAGCAGGCCCTTGACGTGGGTGGGGGTGAGGGGTTTGGTCGGAGTGATCGTCACCGGTGCCACGACGAGCTCGGTGGCGGGAGCGACTGTCAGCTGCATGGTCACGCCGTTCGTCCGGATGGGCGCGGAGTCAAGTCCGTTTTCTCCAAAGGGACTTGAGGGGCACGGGGGGCGAGATTAGCCAGACCGGAAATAGGGCGTCCAACGAATGCCGTTCCGCTGGCACCTTGCTGCCAATTCCCCGCCCGCCCCCACCGTGGACCCTGCGGAAAACCGCAGGGTCCACGGTGGGGGAAACCGCACGAGTTCGACGGCTATCCGCATACCGGCACTGAGCTGGCACTTCTAGCGTGGTCAACGGATCGCGGCACCGGCCCGCGGCGTGCGCTTCGTACCTGGAGACTTCGAATGGACCACATCATCCTTGCGCTGCCACAGGAGCCCGCGGACGGCATCGCGGGCTGGGCGGCCGACCTGGTGGACGCCATGGGCGCGCCCGGTGCCGGCCTCGCCGTCGCCCTGGAGAACCTCTTCCCGCCGCTGCCGAGCGAGATCATCCTGCCGTTGACCGGCTTCGCCGCCGGACAGGGAGTCATCAGCCTGTTCGCGGCCCTCTTCTGGACCACTCTCGGGTCCGTGGTGGGTGCCGCGGTCCTCTACTGGATCGGCGCACTGGTCGGCCGCGAGCGGATGTACGCGATCTGGGCGAAGCTGCCGCTGGTCAAGACCTCCGACCTGGAGCGGACGGAGGAGTGGTTCGCCAAGCACGGCACCAAGGCCGTCTTCCTCGGCCGCATGGTGCCGATCTTCCGCAGTCTGATCTCCGTGCCGGCCGGCCTGGAGCGCATGCCCCTGCCGACCTTCCTGGCCCTCACCGGTCTGGGCGCGCTGATGTGGAACACCGTGCTCGTCATGTCGGGGTACTGGCTGGGCGACCAGTGGGACAAGGTCGGCGACTACGTCGGTGTGCTCAGCAAGGCCGTCCTGGTCATGGTGGTCCTCGCCCTGGCCTTCTACATCGTGGTCCGGCTGCGCTCGCGCGGCACCGCCCAGCACCGCCGCCCGTCGTGACCAGTCCCGTCCTGACCCGGACCGAGCGATCTTGCCCCGGCTGCGCCGCCCCACTAGGCTCAGCGAGCGTGCAGGGGGATTCGGCGGACACGACCATCCAGCCCCTTCCGACGGTGCCCGGAACCGCGCTGCCGGGAGGCGAGCCCGCGGCGAAGCCCGCCCGGGCGCTGCCCCTGCGCGCCGCGGGCGTCCTCCTCGGCTGCCTGACCGCGCTGCTGGGACTGCTGTACTTCGTCGTCGCCGGTGTCCCGCTCGGCCCGCTGCTGCTGTGGCCGCGCACCCGGCGCCGGGCGTTCGTCGTCCTCACCTCCGGAGCCCGGCGGCTGACGGCCCTCGAACGGTGGCGCCGCTCGGTCTTCTTCGGGGACTCCTTCCCCGACCGTCCCGTGCCCGACCAGCGCATCCTGCGCTACCTCGCCGCCCGTACCTACGCCGGTCTGATCACCGGCGTGGTGCTCGGCCTGCTCGCCTTCGGCGCCGTCCTCGCGGGCCTGCTCGTCGCGAGTCTGGCCCGGGGCACCCTCGACGGCCGGGAACTGGTCACCCAGGTCGTGCTCGGCGGGGTGCTGCTCTTCCTGGACGTACAGGGCCTGTTCTCGCTGGAGGCGCTCGACGCGCGGATGGCCCGCGAGTGCTTCGGGCCCTCGGAGCGCGAGCTGATGCAGCAGCGCATCGACGAGCTGGCCACCAGCCGGGCGGCGGTGCTCCAGGCCGTCGACACCGAGCGCCGGCGCATCGAGCGGGACCTGCACGACGGCGTGCAGCAGCGTCTGGTCGCGCTGGCCATGCTCCTCGGGCGGGCCCGTCGCGGCGGCCGCACGCCCGAGCAGGCGCGCAGCCTGCTGGAGCAGGCCCACAAGGAATCCCAGGACGTCCTGACGGAACTGCGGGAAGTGGCCTGGCGGGTGTATCCGACGGCACTGGACAACCTGGGACTCCAGGAGGCGCTCGCCGGGGTGTCGGAGCGGTGCAGCATCCCCATCAGGACCGACTTCGCGCTCGCCGAGCCGCTGCCCGCCTCCGTGGAGACCGCCGCGTACTTCGTCGTGTCGGAGGCGGTGACCAACGCCGCCAAGCACTCGGCCGCCACGGAGATCCAGGTGAGCGTCCGCAAGTACGGACCGGTCCTCGTCGTCCAGGTCGAGGACGACGGCGTCGGCGGCGCCAGGCCGGAGGGCAGCGGACTGACCGGGCTGCACAGCCGGGTCGGCGCCCTGGACGGCCGTCTGCACGTCCACAGCCCCTCAGGGGGGCCCACCACGATCACCGCGGAGCTGCCGTGCGCGTAATGCTGGCCGAGGACTCGACCCTGCTGCGGGAGGGGCTGGTCCGCCTCCTCAGCGAGGAGGGCCACGAGGTCCTGGCCGCGGTGGGCGACGCCGTCGCCCTCCTGCGGGAGATGGAGCAGCTGCGGCCGGACATGGTCGTCGTGGACATCCGGATGCCTCCCACCCACACGGACGAGGGGCTGCGGGCGGCGCTGGAGATCCGCAAGCGGTGGCCCGGCGTCGGGGTGCTCGTCCTGTCCCAGCACATAGAGCGCAACTACGCGGCGCAGCTGCTCACGTCGAACGCGGAGCGGGTCGGCTACCTGCTGAAGGACCGGGTCGCCCAGGTGGAGGAGTTCCTCGACGCGCTGGAACGGATCGAGGCGGGCGGCGCCGCCATCGACCCGGAGGTCGTACGGCAACTGGTGATCCGCACGACACACAGCGACCCGCTGGCCCGGCTGACCCCTCGGGAGCGCAGCGTCCTGGAGACGCTGGCGCAGGGGCACACCAACGCGGCGATCTCGGAGAAGCTGCACATCTCCATGAGCACCGTCGAGAAGAACCTCAACATGATCTTCGACAAGCTCGAACTCGCCCACGCCACCGGCTACAACCGCCGGATCCTGGCCGTACTGCGGTACCTGGAGTCCTGACGCGCGACGAGCCGGGCGTCGGGTCGTCCCCGTCGCCCGGCACGTCGTCGTCACCGGCACGTCGTCGTCACCGGCCCGGCGGCCCGCCGGTCACTCGGACCCCGTCACTGGAACGAGTACGGGTTCAGCGCGTCGTCCGGCAGGTGCTCGATCTGGACGCGGTCGCCGATGCCGGCCTCCTCGGCGAGTTCGAGCAGCACGTCGAGGGCCACGTGGTCCTCGAGCCCGAAGCCCGTCGAGTCGAAGACCGTGACACCGTCCCGGTGCCGCGCCGCGGTCTCCGGGTCGGCGCACAGCGTCATGAGGTCGGGCCCGAGGTCGCCCTCCTCCAACTGCTGGCACTCTCCCTCCCGCAGCGCCTGCGCCAGGTGGTCCGGCGTCACGAACGCCGACTTCAGCACGGGCACCGGGACCTCGAACTTGCCGATGAGGTCGGCCCCGATCGCGTTGATGTGCACGTGCGGCCGCAGGTTCGTGCCGTTCAGCACCGGGCCGTCGCCCACACCGACGGAGGTGACGGTGCAGATGATGTCCGCCGCCGCCTCCAGCTCGGCCAGCTCCACGACCTTGATGTCGAGGTCCAGGAAGTCCACCCGGTCCGCGAACGAACGCGCGTGGTCCGGGTCGATGTCGTGCACCAGGATCTGCTCCAGCGGGAACACCCGGCTCAGCGCGTGCGCCTGGGTCACCGCCTGGGCGCCGGCGCCGACCAGGCCGAGGACCCGGCTGTCGGGACGGGCCAGCAGCCTGCTGGCGATCGCCGAGGCGGCTCCGGTGCGGATCGCGGTGGGCAGGATGCCGTCGCACACCGCCAGCAGACGGCCCGTCACGTCGTCGTAGCGCGTGAGGGATCCGATGATGGTGGGCAGCTGGAACGTGCCGGGGTTCGACGGTGTGTAGGCCACCGTCTTGATCGTTATGGAACGCCCCGGATCATGGTGCGGCATCCACTCGAGGATGGCCGTGTTCCCCGGGCCGCGCAGAAAACCGTCCCGGGTGGGGCTCACGCCTTTGTCCGGAGCGGTGAAGGCCTCCTGGAGCCGGACGATCATCCGGTCCATGAAGCGGTCGTTGCCGCTCTCCTTGACGAGTTTGGCAACATGCTGCCGGGTGAGGACCGTGGTCTCCATTTTCTCCCCTCGATTGTCGTCGCGCCTCGGCAACTAATTGCCAAGGAATGTGCGTCTGCCATTTAATGAGCTACGATCCGCGCTCGGCCGACACTTCAAGCAGGAAGCTATTGCGTACCCTTTTGGGGGTGCCGGTCAATTCGCGTTCCGAACGTAACCGTCCGGCTTTTAATGGTCAAGGATTCCAAGGGGCGTTACGGTTTTCCGCAGGTTTCTGCCTGCGGTTTCCCGCAGGGCGGCACCTGCGGTTTTCCGTACGGTGAACCTGCGGAAAGCAACGGTCAGCACGACGGTTTACCTCGTATCCACCCGACTGCCGGTGGATCTAGCGTTCTGCTCGTCGAGATCCGACCGGCTTCCAGGGCCGGACCTGCAGCAACGGAAGGAAGCAAGGTGCGAAAGAAGCCGGCAACAGTACGGATCGCGCGATGGAGTGCCACGCACCCGTGGTCCGCCATCGGCCTGTGGGTCGTCTTCGTCGCCGCGTGCCTCGTTCTGGGCGGAGCGGCAGGAACGAACTCGATCAGCGACGAGGAGTCGGGGGTCCGCGAGTCGGGCCGGGCCGGCAAGATCGTTCACTCCGGTGACTTCCCCGAGAAGGCCGAGGAGAACGTGCTGATTACCGCCGAGGACGGCGGGAAGCTGGACCCCGCGGCCGGCCGCGAGGCCGCCGCGGACGTCGTCGAGCGCATGAAGGCCCTCGACGAGGTGGAAGGCGTCGGCGACCCGGTCCCCGCACCCGACGGCAAGGCCCTGCTGGTCCCCGTGACCATGAAGGGCGACACCGAGAACGCCGACCGGCGTGTGCAACCGCTGCTCGACGCCAGCGCGTCGGTCCAGGACGCCCACGAGGGCCTGCGGGTCGACGAGGTGGGCACCGGTTCGACCGCCAAGGGTCTGTCGGAGACGCTCGGCGAGGACTTCAAGAAGGCCGAGCTGATCAGCCTGCCGCTGACCCTGCTGATCCTGCTCGTGGTCTTCGGCGCGATCATCGCGGCGGGCGTGCCGGTGGTCCTGGCCCTCTCGTGCGTGGGCGCCGCCATCGGACTGTCCACGCTCGCCTCCCACGTACTGCCCGAGACCAGCGCGGTCAGCAACGTCATCCTGCTCATGGGCATGGCCGTGGGCGTGGACTACTCGCTCTTCTACCTGAAGCGGGAGCGCGAGGAACGCCGCGCGGGGAAGTCCCACGTCGACGCCATCGAGGTCGCGGCGGAGACCTCCGGGCACACCGTCGTGGTGTCCGGAACCACCGTCATCGTGGCCATGGCCGGCCTCTACCTGGCGAACGAGGCGACCTTCGCCTCCCTGGCCACCGGCTCGATCATCGTGGTGGCGGTGGCCGTACTGGCCTCGCTGACCGTGCTGCCCGCCCTCCTCGCCAAGCTGGGACGCTGGGTCGACAAGCCCAAGGTGCCGTTCCTGTGGCGGCTCACCATGCGCTCCGGCGAGTCGCGGGTGTGGCCCGCGCTGCTGCGCCCGGCGCTGTCCAAGCCGTTCATCACGCTGGTGGTGTCCGTGGGCGCGCTGCTGCTGCTGGCGGTGCCGGCCCTCGACATGAAGCTCAAGCAGCCGGGCTCCGACGACCTGTCCCGGGACATCGCCGTGGTGCAGGCGATGGACCGGCTCACCGACCACTTCCCCAGCAAGGGCACCGTGCACCAGGTCGCCGTCCGGGCGCCCGCCGACCGGGCCGACGACGTGAAGACCGCGCTGAACGGCCTCCTGGAGCGCACCGCGAAGGACGAACTCTTCGCCCACGACTCCACCCCCGCCATCAAGGTGTCCGAGGACCGCAGGGTCCACACCGTCGACGTCGGCACCCCCTACCAGCCGAAGAGCGACGGGGCCCGCGAGTCCCTGGACCTGCTGCGCGAGTGGGTGCCGCAGGCGATGGCGGACGTGCCCGGCGCCGAGAGCGCGGTCGGCGGCAAGGTGGCGCAGGGCGTCGACTTCACGGGTCACCTCGAGGAGCGCATGCCCTGGGTGGTGGGCTTCGTCCTGCTGCTGACCTTCGTCACCATGGTGATGATCTTCCGGTCGATCGCCGTGGCGCTCTCCGCGATCCTGCTCAACCTGCTCTCCGCCGCGGCCGCCTTCGGTGTGCTGGTCGCCGTCTTCCAGAACACCTGGGCCGAGGGCTTCCTCGACTTCCACAGCTCGGGCGCGGTCGTCTCCTGGCTGCCGCTGTTCCTGTTCGTGGTCCTGTTCGGGCTGTCGATGGACTACCACGTCTTCGTGGTCAGCCGGATCCGCGAGGCGGCCCTCGCGGGCGCCCCGACCAGGACCGCCGTCCGTGAGGGCATCACCCGCTCCGCGGGCGTGGTCACCAGCGCCGCGATCGTCATGGTCGGAGTCTTCGCGATCTTCGGCACCCTGAGCATGGTCGAGTTCAAGCAGTTGGGCGTCGGTCTCGCGGCCGCCATCCTGCTGGACGCCGTGATCATCCGGATCTACGTGCTGCCGGCTCTGATGACGGCGCTGGGCAAGTGGAACTGGTGGCCCGGCAAGGTCTCCGGCGGCCCCGGCGGACCGACCTCCCTCCCGGACCAGGCCGAGCCCGGCAGCCGCCACGCCGAGGAGCAGCCCCAGTACGCGCGGTTCGCCGCCGAGCGGCAGTACGGGCAGCCGTCCGCGCAGCAGGCTCCGCAGCAGTCCTACCAGCAGGGCGGTTACCAGCAGCAGCCCTACCAGCAGGGCGGTTACCAGCAGCCGTACCAGCAGGGCGGCCACCAGGATCCCTACCAGCAGGGCGGCTACCAGCAGCCCGGACCGTACCGCGACGACCCCTCGCGACCCGGCTACTACCAGCAGTAGAGCCAGGTCCCTCCGGCGAGGAAGGAGGGTCGCCCGTCACCCCCGGACGGCGACGGCCCTCCTTCCTCTTTCTCGTCTCTCGCGTGCCCGGCCGCCGTGCCCGGCAACTAGCTGCCAACGCGTCCCGCCCGGCCCGTCCCGCGGCGACGGTGGAGGTACAACCGACCTCGACGGAGTGAGCATGCGGATCGAACAGAGACCCACGAACCGGTTACGGGCGGCGCTGTACGGGGCGGGAGCGTTGCTCCTGGCCCTCCTGGCGGGCCTGACCGCGGCGGCTCAGGGCCACGCCGCCGCGGGATGGCAGGCCGTGCCGCCGCCGGCCCCGGCCGGCCTCAGCGCGTACGTCCCCTTCGACGCGACGTCGGCCGTGGCGCGCAGCACGGTACAGACGAGCACCACCTGCCTGCCCTGCGAGTACGAGCACACGCTGTGGACCCGGCAGGCCGGCGCCTGGCGCAGCCTCCCGATGCCCCCCGCCGGTGCCTCCACGGACGTGCTCACCGGCACCGCCCCGAACGACGTGTGGGCCCTCGGGCGCGGCGAGTGGGGCGACTTCGGGCAGTACCACTGGGACGGCTCGCGGTGGACGGACCGGACCGTCCCGGACTTCGAGGTGCTGGCGGCCCGTGCCGTCTCCCGCACCGACGTGTGGGCGGTCGGCAACTACCGGGAGAGCGACGGGGACGTGCCCGGCGCGGTCGCCCACTGGAACGGCTCGGCCTGGACGCTGACCAAGCTCGGCGCGCCCGACGCCTGGACCAACATCAAGGCCGTGCACGTCGTGTCCGCCCACGACGTCTGGGTGGTGGGTTCGGGCGGCGGCCGCCTCTACGCCGCGCACTACGACGGCACGTCCTGGCAGGAGGTGGCCCTGCCCCGGCTGTCGGGGCTCTCGGCGACCGCGAACGCGGTGACCGTGCGGGACGGCGAGGTGTGGATCGGCGGGACCGACCGCAACATCTACACCGACAGCGGCACGCCGAGGGCGTTCGTGCTGCGCGGGAACGGCACGGACTGGCAGACGACCTACGTGCCGGTGCCCGCACCCACCGGCGACGCGACCAAGGACCGCATGTCCGTGCAGGCCCTGGCCGTCCACGACGGAACCGTGTGGGCGGGTCTGTACGCGGACCGCACCAAGGACCGCGGCCTGGCCCGCTGGAACGGCTCCACGTGGGAGACGGCCGCGGCCCCGGGGGCGACGCCCGGCTCCGAGGTGACCGCCCTGTACCCGACGGCGGACGGAAGCCTGTGGGCCAACGGGCTCCACTACCCCCACGCCTACCTGAAGGGCTACGCGGCCTCCCTCGCGCCGAGCGCCTGACACCACGGCGGAGGGGCCCGGCGTCCGCCGGGCCCCTCCGCCGTGACGGCCCTCAGGGACCGGTGAGGAACTGCACGAGCAGCTTGTTCACCGCCTCGGGGTCCTCCAGGTAGCCGTAGTGCCCGCAGCCCTCGACGAGGTCGAAGCGGGCGCCGGGGACGGCGTCGGCGACCTCGCGGCCCAGCCGGGGCGGAGTGACCAGGTCGTCGGCGAAGGCGATGACCTGGCAGGGGACACGGATGCCCCGGTACGCGGCCAGCCGGTTCTCCAGCCGGCTGACCTCCATCTGCGCCCGCTGCCCCGGCCCGGGCGCGGACGTCAGCTCGAACAGGTCGAGCCAGTCCGCCATGGCCGAGTCGTCGTCGAGCGTCCGCGGCGACAGCGACTTCAGGGCGCGCAGGACGGCCGCGTAGCGGTCCGGTAGCCGCACCCCCGAGTCGTACAGGTCGATCTCCGTGCGCGTCAGCTCGGCGCGCAGGAAGTCGGTGCGGCCCCGGGTGGCCATCAGGACCGCCCGGCTGACCAGGTCGGGACGCGCCAGTGCCAGTTCCTGGGCGACGAACGCGCCCATGGAGGTGCCGACGACGGCGGTGGGACCGAGGCCCAGGCGCTCGATGAGCCCGGCCACGTCCCCGACCATGTCCTGGAGGGTGAACCCCTCGGGGCACTCGGAGGACGGGGGGATGCCCCGGTTGTCGAGGGTGATCACGCGCAGACCGGCCGCGGTGAGCGCGGGTACCTGGTGCAGTTGCCACACGGTGCGGCCGCCACCGGTGCCCTGGATCATCACCACCGGGTCGCCGGTGCCGGCCTCGTCGTAGCTGAGCCGAATCCCGTTCACGGGAATGACCGGCATGGTGCCTCTCCCCTCTCGTGGTGGTCGTGCGGCACGCGCCCGCACACGCAGGCGACCCGCGCCCCGGACGCCCGGGGCCGCGGGCCGTGCGGCGCTCCGATCAGGCGGCCCCGTCCATCGCGTCGACCAGGCTCTTGGGACGCATGTCGGTCCACTGGGTGTTGACGTACTCCAGCGCCGCGTCCCGGCTGCTCTCCTCGAGGACGGTCCGCCAGCCGGCGGGCACCTCGACGAACGCCGGCCACAGCGAGTGCTGCCCCTCGTCGTTGACCAGGACCAGGTAGGTGCCCTCGGGGTCCTCGAAGGGATTGCTGCTCATTCCATCGCTCCTTCTCAGCGCTGACTGTTTCTCTGGGACGGTGTGTCGGGTATCTCGTGAAAGGTCACAGGCGGTCCGCGAGGAATTGGCCGATCCGGGCCATATGGCGGGCATCCGTCATCAGATTTCCGTGCGTCGAGTCTATGGCGCACACCTCGACCGAACCACCCGTGAACGGTTGCCACAAGCTGACATTCAGGCGGCCCTCCCGGTCGTCCGCGGATTTCCGCTCGGCGGAGACGAAGAGCAGGTCCCCGTCGAAGAATTCCGGTGTGAACTTCCGCATGAGCCGGACATTGTTCACGTATACGTCCTTCAGTGCGAGTATGTCCCGGGCCTCCAGCTGCGCCAGTGCCTGGTCGCCTGACTGCAGGAACTCCCGGAAACGTCGCAGGACGCCTTCCTGGTCTGCTATGAGCTCGGCCATGTCGAACTCGAAGCCCATGGCCCGCAGATTGTGCGCGACCACCTCGTGCTCGACCGGTTCCGAGGTGTCCGCGTTCTCGCCCGGCGGATACGCGTCCAGCAGGGCGAGCAGGGACACCTCCTCGCCCTCGGCGCGCAGCGCGGTCGCCAGGGCGTGCGCGACGATGCCGCCGAACGACCACCCCGCCAGCCGGTAGGGACCGCTCGGCTGCACGGAACGGATCAGAGCGAGGTACTCCGCGGTCATCTCCGCCATGGACGAGGGCAGCGGGCCGCTCCCGTCGAGACCTCGCGCCTGGATGCCGTAGACCGGGACGTCCGGGCCGAGATGGCGCACGAGCCCCGCGTAGCACCAGCTGAAGCCGCCGCCCGGGTGCAGGCAGAACAGCGGGGCGGCCGTGCCGCGCGCCCGCAGCGGGAGCAGGCCCTCGGAGGAGCGCCCCGGGGAGGAGCCGTCGGCCGTCCCGGTCAGCACGGCGGCGACGCCCTCCGGCGTGGGGGAGTCGAAGACCGTGCGGACGGGAAGGTCCTGGCCGAACTCCTCCCGCAGCCGTGCCACCAGGCGGGCGGCCAGGAAGGAGTGCCCGCCCAGTTCGAAGAAGTCGTCCTCCACACCGGCCCGTTCGACGCCCAGCACCTCGGCGAAGAGGGTGCACACCCGGTGCTCCGCGGGCGTCCTGGGCGCCCTCGACCCGCCGCCCACCGCGTACTCGGGCACGGGCAGCGCGGCGCGGTCCAGCTTGCCGTTGGGGGTCAGGGGGAGCGCGTCGAGGACGACGAACGCGGCCGGCACCATGTGGGCGGGCAGCCTTCCGGAAAGGTGCTCGCGCAGCCGCACGGAGTCGGGGGCCTCCTGGTGGGCGGCCACCACGTAGCCGACCAGCCTGCGATCGCCCGGCCGGTCCTCCCGCACGACGACGGCGGCCTGCGCCACCGAGGCGTGGGCGGTGAGCGCCGCCTCGATCTCCCCGGGTTCGATGCGGAAGCCCCGGATCTTGACCTGCGAGTCGGCCCGGCCCAGGTACACCAGCAGCCCGTCGGGGGTGAGCCGGGCGAGGTCGCCCGTACGGTACATGCGGGCGCCGTCCGCACCGTGGGGGTCGGCGACGAACCGTTCGGCGGTACGGCCGGCCCGGCCCAGATAGCCGCGGGCGAGCGCGTCCCCGCCGATGTACAGCTCACCCGGGACGCCCGGCGGAACCGGGTTCAGCCACGGGTCCAGGAGCCGGACGGCTGTGTTGTCGACGGGCCGGCCGATCGGCGGGGCGGAGGGGCCCCAGTCGGCCGGGTCGGCCGGGAGCCGGTGCGCCGTCACCACGTGGGTCTCGGCGGGACCGTAGTGGTTGTGCAGGCGGCGGCCGGGTCGAGCGGCGCAGAAGGCGCGCATGGCGCCGTGCGGAGTCAGCGCTTCCCCGGCCTGCACCAGGTCGGTGAGATGGGGCAGGTCGAGGCGGGCGGCGACGGCCGCCTCGCAGACCGCGTCGATGACCAGGTTGGGCGCGTACAGTTCCTGGATCTGCCGCTCTCCCAGCCACCCGGCCAGCCGCTCCGGATCGCGGCGGACGTCCTCCGGGCAGACGACCAGGGTCTTGCCGGCCAGCAGCGCGGAGAGTATCTCCTGGACCGAGACGTCGAAGCTCACCGCGGTGAACTGCGCCACCCGGGTGCCGGGGCCGCCCGGCAGGGTCCGCTCGTGCCAGTCGAGGAGGTTGGCCAGCGCCCGCACCGGCATCGTGACGCCCTTGGGGCGTCCCGTCGAACCGGACGTGTAGATCACGTACGCGGGATGGGCCGGACCGACCGGTGAGATCCGTTCGATGTCGGTGAGGTCGGCGTCGAGCAGGGAGCCGAGGCGGGTCACGGTGGCGGGGTCGTCCACCACGAGCGGCGCCCCGGCCGGCCCGGAGGGAAGCGCGCCGGCGAGGTCCCGGGTGGTCAGGACGCAGGCCGGCCGCGCGTCGTCGAGCATGTACGCGATCCGGTCCGCCGGGTACTCGGGGTCGACCGGCAGGTATCCGGCGCCCGCCTTGAGGGCCGCCAGGCACGCGGTGACCAGCTCGGCCGACCGGTGCATGGCCACCGCGACCAGGCTCTCCGGCCCCACCCCCTGCTCCACGAGCAGCCGGGCCAGCCGGTTGGACCGGGCGTTCAACTCGGCGTAGGTCAGCACGCCTTCCGTCGTTTCGACCGCGACGGCGTGCGGGGCCCGCGCGACCGACGCCGCGAAGCGCTCCGGCAGCGACCCCCCGACCGGTACGCGCGCCGGTCCGAGGGAGGCGGACAGGGCGCGTGCGCGTTCCTCGTCGCCGAGGAGAGGCACCTCGCCGATGGCACGGTCCGGTGCCGCGGTGACCGCGTCCAGCAGGCGCAGCAGCCGGGCGACGAGGGTCTCGGCGGTGTCCGGGTCGAACAGGTCGGTGCTGAACTCCAGACCCGCGCCGAGTCCGGCCGGGCGGCCCTCGGCGTCGTGCCGCTCGGCGAAGGAGAACAGCAGGTCGAACTTGGCGGTGCCGGTGTCGGCGGACAGGGACTCGGCGTCCAGACCGGGCAGACGCAGGCCGTCACCCGGCCGCCGGTCCGTGTTGTTGAAGGTCAGCATGGTCTGGAAGACCGGGTGCCGGGCCGGTGAGCGCTTCGGGTTGAGCACCTCCACGAGCCGCTCGAAGGGCACGTCCTGGTGCGCGTACGCCGCCAGGTCCGTCTCGCGGACCCGGGCCACCAGGTCACGGAAGGCGGGATTGCCGGAGGTGTCGGCGCGCAGCACCAGGGTGTTGACGAAGAAGCCGACGAGACCGTCGAGGGCATCGTCGGTGCGCCCGGCGACCGGGGTGCCCAGCGGAATGTCCTCGCCGGCGCCGAGCCGGGTGAGCAGAGCGGCGACGGCCGCCTGGACCACCATGAAGGGGCTGGCCTGGCACGTCCGCGCAACGGTCACGATGCGGGCGTGCAGTTCCTCGGGCACCTCGTAGAGCACCCGGCCGCCCCGCCCCCCGGCAGTCGCCGGACGCGGCCGGTCGGCGGGCAGCGCCAGCTCTTCCGGAAGCCCCGCCAAAGCCTCACGCCAGTAGGCGAGCTGCCGGGCCGCGGGGCTGTCGGGGTCGTCCTCCGAGCCCAGCGCCTCGCGCTGCCACAAGGTGTAGTCGGGGTACTGGACGGGCAGCGGGCGCCACTCCGGCGCGCGCTGCCCGAGACGGGCCGTGTACGCGGTGGTCAGATCACGGGCGAGCAGGGGCACCGACCAGCCGTCACCGGCGATGTGGTGGACCAGCAGGAGCAGCACCTGTTCCCGCTCGCCCGTCTCGAACAGCCAGGCCCGCAGCGGGATCTCGGCCGCGAGGTCGAAGGAGTGCGAGGCCGCCCGGGTGACCTCCGCCTCCAGGGTGTCCGACGGCACCGACGGGACGACGGTCAGCTCCGGCCGGGCCTCGGCGGCCGGCCGCACGATCTGCCGGGGCCCCTCGGCGTCCTCGGCGAACACCGTCCGCAGGCTCTCGTGCCGGTCCGTCAGGTCGGCCAGCGCGGCCCGCAGCGCCGACCGGTCCAGGTCGCCCGAGAGCCGCAGCGCGAAGGGGATGTTGTACGTCGGGCTCGGGCCCTCGAAGCGGTGCAGAAACCACAGCCGGCGCTGCGCGGGGGAGGCCGGGACACGCTCCGGGCGGGGCTCGGCCGGACGCAGGGGCAAACGGGCCGCACCCGCGGTGTCGAGGGCGCGGGACAGGGCCGCCACCGTCGGCGCGTCGAACAGCTGCCGCACGGTCAGTTCCGCGTCGAGGACCGAGCGGATCCGGCCCACGAGCCGGGTGGCGAGCAGTGAGTGCCCGCCGAGGGCGAAGAAGTCGTCGTCGACGCCGACCCGCGGCATGCCGAGGAGCTCGGCGAAGAGCCCGCACAGGATCTCCTCCCGCGGGGTGCGCGGAGCACGGCTCTCCACGGTGGCGTCGGCGGTGGTGAGGTCGGGCACCGGCAGCGCCCTGCGGTCGATCTTGCCGTTGCCGGTCAGGGGCAGTGCGTCGAGGGTCACGTAGACCGACGGGACCATGTAGTCGGGCAGTTCGGCGGCGAGGTAGGCCCGCAGGGAGGCGGGCGTCGGATCACCGCCCTCCTCCGCCACGAGGTGCGCCACCAGCCGCTTGTCGCCGGGGCGCGGCTCGCGCACCGTGACGACGGCCTGGGCGACCTCGAAGTGGCGGCCCAGCACGGCCTCGATCTCGCCCAGTTCGATGCGGAATCCGCGGATCTTGACCTGCTCGTCGGCGCGCCCCAGGTACTCGAGGGTGCCGTCCGGCGTCCACCGTACGAGGTCGCCGGTGCGGTACATGCGGGTGCCCGCCGGGCCGTGGGGGTCGGCGACGAACCGCTCCGCGGTGAGGCCCGGCCGTCGCCAGTAACCGCGGGCGAGCCCCGCCCCCGCGAGGTACAGCTCACCCGCGACGCCCCGGGCGACGGGGCGCAAGGCGGTGTCGAGGACGAGCAGCCGCGTGTTGTCCAGCGGCGTGCCGATGGGCACGGTGTCCGGCACCGGGGCGTCCGCCGGGATGCGGTGGCGCACCGCGAACGTGGTGGTCTCGGTGGGCCCGTACCCGTCGACGACGACCGTGCCGGGGCAGGCCTCCCGGACCCGCCGGACCGCGGCCGCCGGGACGACGTCGCCGCCCGTCCACACCTCCCTTACCCCCGCCAGGTGGTGGGGCGCCTCGTCGGCGACGAGCTGGAACAGCCCGGAGGTCAGCCACAGCCCGGTCACCTCGTGCTCGGCCAGCACCTTGCCCAGGGTGTCCGCGTCCAGGTCACCCGGCGGGGCGACGACGGTGGTCCCGCCGGACAGCAGCGGCACCCACACCTCGTACGTGGAGGCGTCGAAGGCGTGCGGGGAGTGGACCAGCACGCGGGCGTGGGCGCCGCCGGCGAAGGACCGGTCGCGGGCCAGCTCGACCACGTCCCGGTGGGTGACGGCCACCCCCTTGGGCATCCCGGTCGAGCCCGAGGTGTGCATCACGTAGGCCAGCCGGTCGGCGTGCCCGGGGCCGGAGGGCAGTTCGACACCCTCGGCCGGGGCGTCCGTCGCGTCGGCCCGCACGGCGGTCACGCCCAGCTCCTCCGCCCGGGGAGCGTGTTCCGCGTCGGTGAGGACGTGGGAGACGCCGGCCAGGGCGGTGACCTGCCGCAGCCGGTCGAGCGGGTCGCCCTGCCGGAGCGGCACATAGGCACCGCCCGCCTTGAGCACGGCCAGCAGCGCGACGATCAGGTGCTCGGAGCGGTCCATGAGGACCCCCACCGGGGTTTCGGCCCCCACCCCGTACGCCACCAGCGCACGCGCCAACCGGTCGGACCGGAGGTCGAGTTCGGCGTAGTCCAGCACGGTCGCACCGCAGCGGACGGCATCCGCGTGCGGAGTGCGCGCGGCCTGGGCCCGGAAGGCCGCGGGCAGCGTCTCGTCGGCGGGCCCCGTGTCCGTGCCACGGCCGAGGGAGAGCACGGCGCCGCGCTCCTCGGCGGAGAGCAGCTCAAGCTGTCCGACGGTGCGGTGCGGCTCCGCGGCCGCCCCGCGCAGGACGCGCACCAACCGCTCCAGGACGGCCCGGGCCGCCTTCGGCGGTACCAGGTCGGGCTGGTGGTCGAGGCGCAGCCGCAGCCCGTCGCGGCCCACGGCCACCAGCGCCAGCGGATAGTGGGTGGCGTCCCGGTTGCGGGTGCCGGTGACGGTCACCCCGCCGATGCCGCCGGGCTCGTCCCGCTCGGCCCCGATGTCGACCGGATAGTTCTCGAACACCATGGTCGTGTCGAAGAGTTCACCCTCGCCCGCCAACCGCTGCACCTCGGCCAGGCCCAGTTGCTGGTGCGACTGGAGCCGGGTCTGTTCGTCCTGGGTGCGGCGCACCGCGTCCAGAAACGGCTCGTCGGGCCGCAACCGCACCCGCACGGGCAGGGTGTTGATGAACATCCCCACCATGGTCTCGATCCCGGCGACCTCCGGCGGCCGCCCGGAGACGGTCGTGCCGAACACCACGTCGTCCCGGCCCGTGAGCCCGCTCAGGACCACCGCCCAGGCGCCCTGCACCAGGGAGTTGAGGGTGAGCGAGCGCTCCCTGGCCAGCCTGGTCAGCGCCGAGTGGTCGGCGTCGGCCAGCTCCGTCTCCAGGCGGCCGGGCACGACCGGCGTCCGGTCGCCCGCCTGCGGGGCGACGAGGGTGGGCCCGTCCAGTCCGGCGAGCACCTCCCGCCAGGCGGCGACCGCGCTGTCCCGGTCCTGCGCGGCGAGCCACTGGAGGTAGTCACGGAAGGGGCGGACCCGGGGCAGCGCGCTGTCGTCGCCCTTCGTCCGGTAGAGCGCCAGGAGCTCCCGCACCAGCATGGGACGCGACCAGCCGTCGAGCAGGATGTGGTGGTTGGTCAGCACGAAGCGGTACCGGCCGTCCCCCAGGCGCATCAGCGTGAAGCGCATCAGGGGAGGACGGCCCAGGTCGAAGCGGCGCAGCCGGTCCTCCTCCAGCAGCCGGTCCGCGGCCGCCGACCGCTCCGGCTCGGGGAGGCCGGACAGATCCGTCTCCTCCCACGGCAGCTCCACCTGGTGCGGAATCAGCTGCACCGGCCGCTTCAGTCCCTGGTAGCGGAAGGCCGCGCGCAGGTTGGCGTGCCGCCGCAGCAGGGTCCGGCAGGCGGCGGCCAGCGCCGCCGTGTCCAGATCCCCCTCCAGGTCGATGGCCTGCTGCACCAGATAGACATCGGGTGCCTTCTCGTCGAACACGCTGTGGAAGAGCAGGCCCTCCTGCAGCGGCGCCAGCGGCAGGATGTCCTGCAGTCCGGACTGCTTCGTCATCAGAGGTTCCTCCACTCGTCTTCCAGCAGTTCGATCTCGCTCTGGTCCAGCAGGCTCAGCGACACGTCCGAGACGGTCAGCCCGCCCGCCTCCGGGTTCCCCGCGTGGTCGGCGAGCGCCTCGAGCGCCCTGAACCACAGTTCGGCCAGCTCCCGCACCTCGTCCTCGTCGAGGATTCCGCCGGCCCAGGACCAGGTGGCCGACAGCTCGGGACCGCGGGGCCCGTCGTTGGTACGGGCGTTGAGCTCCAGCGGGTGGGCGAGCGCCACCCGGGGGTCGGTGCCGCCGACACCGGACGCCGTGGCCAGCACCGTCCAGTCGGGGACCGTCTCACTGCCCGCGTTCTCGACACCCGCGGTGGTGAACCGGCCGAGGTAGTTGAAGGCGACCTGCGGTGTCGGCAGCCCGGCGAAGCCGGGCGCGGTGCGCGGGTTGAGATGGCGCACGAGCCCGTACCCGATGCCCTTCTCGGGCACCTCGCGCAGCTGCTCCTTGACACGCTTGACGACGGCACCGGCAGCCGGTCCGCCCGCGAACGCGTCGGCGAGGTCGGCCGGCCCCGCGTCCACCCGCACGGGATGCAGGCTGGTGAACCAGCCCACCGTGCGGGACAGGTCCGCGCCGCCGACCAGTTCCTCCTCGCGCCCGTGCCCCTCCAGGTCCAGCAGCACCCCGGCTCCCCGGCCGCCGCCGCGGCGGGCCCAGGCGAGTGCGAACGCCGCCAGCAGGACGTCGTTGACCTCCGCCCGGAACACCGCGGGCACCCGCGTCAGCAACCGCTCGGTCACCGCCGCCGGCAGGGTCAGGGTGAGATGGCGGGCCGAGGAGTAGGTGTCCCGCGACGTGTCCAGCGGCCGCCGCCCCAGCAGCGGGTCTCCGGGCCGCAGAACCGACCGCCACCAGTCCGCCTCCGCCGTGCGCGCCGGATCACCCGCCACCTCCGTGAGGCGCTGCGCCCAGCGGCGCAGGGAGGTCCCCACGGGCTGGAGCTCGACCGGCCGTCCTGCCGCCACCGCACGGTGCGCCTCGGCGAGATCCGGTACGAGGATCCGCCAGGAGACCCCGTCGACCACCAGGTGGTGGACGATCAGCAGCAGCAGGCCCGGCCGGGTGTCCCCGCGGTCGAACCAGACCGACTGCACGACCCGCCCCGCACCGAGGTCCAGGCGCTCCCGCGCCGCGACGGTCTCCACGCGTACGAGGTCCTGCAGGGCGTCGTCGTCCAGACCGGCGGCGTCCACCCGGCGGACGACGGAGTCGGCCTCGACCGCCCCCGGCCCGCGGATCTCCAGCCGGCGTTCCGATCCGTCCGTCAGCCGCGCCCGCAGCGCGTCGTGGTGCTCCAGCAGGGCGCCGAGCGCGGCCGTGAGGTCCGGCAGACGCAGCGACGCCGGGACCTGGACCAGCCGGGACTGGTTGAACTGGTCGGCCGGACCGCCGCGTTCCAGGAACCACCGCATGATCGGTGTCAGGGGTACGTCGCCGATGCCGGCGCCGGGTTCCTCCGTGACGGTGGTGTCGGTCTCGGTGACGATCTCGGCGAGTGCCGCCACGGTCCGGTGCTCGAAGACGGCCCGCACGGACAGTTCGAGTCCAACCCGTCGGGCGCGGCTGACCAACTGGATCGACATGATGCTGTCGCCGCCGAGGTCGAAGAACCCGTCGTCGACGCCCACCTCGGCGAGGCCCAGGACGTCCGCGAACAGCCCGCACAGCACCTTCTCCCGCTCGGTGCGCGGGCCGCGCCGTTCGGTGTCGGCACCGTAGTCGGGGGCGGGCAGTGCCCGCCGGTCGAGCTTGCCGTTCAGGGTGAGCGGCAGCCCGTCGAGCAGGACCACGGCAGACGGGACCATGTACTCGGGCAGGGTGCCCGCCACGTGCGCCCGCAACGCCTCGGGGTCGGCCTCGGCCCCCGCGACCACGTAGGCCACGAGCCGCTTGTCGCCGGGCCGGTCCTCCCGCAGCACCACCGCCGCCTGGCTCACCTCGGCGCGGCCGGCGAGGACCGCCTCCACCTCACCCGGTTCGATCCGGAAGCCCCGCAGCTTGACCTGGTCGTCGACCCGGCCCAGGAACTCCAGCCGCCCGTCGGCCAGCCAGCGTACGACGTCACCGGTGCGGTACATCCGCTCGCCGACGCCCGCGAACGGGTCGGCCACGAAGCGCTGCGCCGTCAGTGCCGCCCGGCCGAGGTAGCCGCGGGCCACACCGCTGCCCGCGATGTACAGCTCGCCGGGCACCCCCACGGGCACCGGCCGCAGCCGCTCGTCGAGGGCGTACAGCCGGGTGTTCCACAGGGGCCTGCCGATCGGCACGACCGCCTCCGGTACCTCCGCCGGGTCGCGCAGCTGGTTCACCGCGGAGAACACCGTGGTCTCCGTGGGCCCGTACTCGTTGGCGACGACCGTGCCCGGGCAGGTCTCCAGGACCCGGCGGACGGCCGTGGGGGACACCACGTCGCCGCCGGCCCAGATCTCCCGGACCCCGCGGAAGCACTCGGGCCGCTCCTCGGCGAGCACCCGGAACAGACCGGCGCTGACGAACAGCCCCGTGACCCCGTGCCCGGAGATGGCGGCGGCGAGGTCGGCCGCGTCCAGCCTCCCGGCGGGGGCCACCACCACCGTGCCGCCCGTCAGCAGGGGCGTCCAGATCTCGAACGTCGAGGCGTCGAAGGCGTAGGGCGAGTGCATCAGCACCCGCTCGTGACGCCCACCGCGCCAGTAGCGGTCCGCTGCCAGGTGCACCACGTTGTGATGGGTGTTGGCCACGCCCTTGGGAGTACCGGTCGAGCCCGAGGTGTACATCACGTACACGAGCTGTTCGGCGTCCGTCGGCACCCCGGGGTCGGTGTCCGCCTCCCCGGACAGGTCCATGCCGGGACCGACGTCGAGGACCGGCACGTCCACCGCGAAGGGCAGGTCACCCGGGGCGCGGTCGGTGAGCAGGGCCACGGCCCCGGTGTCCCGCAGGATGAACTCGGACCGGGACGCGGGCTGCTGCGGATCGATCGGCACGTACACACCGCCGGCCTTCAGCACGGCCAGCGTGGCGACGATCAGTTCGGCGGAGCGTTCCTGGAAGACCGCGACCCGGCTCTCCCTGCCGACGCCCCGGCCGAGCAGCCGGTGCGCCAGCCGGTTGGCCCGCGCGTTCAGTTCGCCGTAGCTGAGCCGCTCCTCACCCGACACGACCGCGAGGGCTTCCGGTTCGGCGGCGGCGCGCTCCTCGAAGAGGACGTGGACCGGCGTGCGGTCCGCGTGCTGGACCGCGGTGTCGTTCCACTCGACGAGCATCCGCCGCCGCTCGTCCCGGCCGAGGATCTCCGTCTCGCCGATCCGGCGCCCCGGGTCGTCGGCGAGCGCGGTCAGGACGCGGACGAAGCGGTCGGCGACGTCCTGCGCGGTCGAGCGGTCGAACAGGTCGGTGCTGTAGTCCAGGGCACAGCTCAGACCTGCCGCCCGGCCCGGCCCCGCCGGACGCTCGGCGAGTTCGAAGGACAGGTCGAACTTCGCGGCGGGCGCACCCAGGGTCCGCCCGGAGACCGCGAGCCCGGCCAGATCCGCGTGCGACGCGACCCGACCGGCGTTGTCGAAGCTGAGCATGGTCTGGAACAGCGGGTGCCGGGAGAGCGAACGCTCCGGGTTGACGGCCTCCACCAGCCGCTCGAACGGCAGGTCCTGGTGCGCGTACGCCGCCAGGGACTCGGCGCGGACCCGGTCGACCAGCTCGGCGTACGTCGGGTCTCCCGAGGTGTCCGTGCGCAGCACCAGCGTGTTCACGAAGAAGCCGACCAGGTCGTCCAGGGCGTCGTCGGTGCGGCCGGCGATCGGGGTGCCCAGCGGGATGTCCGTGCCGGCCCCCAGCCGGGTCAGCAGCGCGGCCAGCCCCGCCTGCAGCACCATGAACAGGCTGGCCCCCTGTTCGCGGCCCACCCGGACGAGCCGCTCGTACACATCCTGCGGCAGGTCGAAGGCGACCCGGTCACCCCGGTACGAGGCCACTGCCGGCCTCGGGCGGTCGAAGGGCAGCGACAGTTCCTCGGGCAGCCCGGACAGCGCCCGCTTCCAGTGGTCGAGCTGGCGCGTGGCCTCGCTGTCGGGGTCGTCCTCGGAGCCGAGGACGTTCCGCTGCCAGATGCTGTAGTCGGCGTACTGGACGGGCAGCGGCGCCAGGTCGGGCGCCCGGCCCGTCGTGGTGCGCGCGGCGTACGCCGCCACCAGGTCCCGGATGAGAATGCCACGCGACCAGGCGTCACTGGCGATGTGGTGGGTGAGCAGCAGCAGGGCCCTGCGGTTCGTGGACTCCTCCTCCCCGACCTCGAACAAGGTGGCGCGGAGAGGAATCTCGGAGGCGAGATCGAAGACGTACCCGGCTGCCCGCCGCATCCGTGCGTCGACCTCCGCGTCCGAGGCGAGGTGCTCCACGGCCAGCGGCACCCGCGTCTGCTCCCGGCCCAGTACGACCTGGTGGGCGGTGCCGGAACTGTCCTCGACGACGACGGTCCGCAGGCTCTCGTGCCGGTCGACGACGTCCGCCAGCGCCAGCCGCAGCGCCTCCTGGTCCAGCTCTCCCGTCAGGTCGAGCGAGATCGGCACGTTGTACGCGTCGCTCGGCCCCTCGAGGTGCTGAAGGAACCACAGCCGCTGCTGGGCGTGGGAGAGCGGTACCCGGGCCGGTCTCGGCGCGGCGACCAGCCGGCCGCGAGCGGCGGCCGAGGAGTCCAGCACCCCCGCCAGCCGTGCCACCGTCGGCGCCTCGAAGAGCTGCCGGATGGCCAGTTCCGTGTCCAGGACGGTGCGGATGCGGCTGACGAGTTTGGTGGCGAGGAGGGAGTGGCCGCCGAGGTGGAAGAAGTCGTCGTCGATGGTGACGGTGTCGGTGCCGAGTACTTCGGCGAAGAGGGTGCAGAGGAGTTCTTCGCGGGGGGTGCGGGGGGCTCGTCCGTTCTCGGTGTGGGCCGCGTAGTCGGGTGTGGGGAGGGCGCGGCGGTCGAGCTTGCCGTTGGGGGTGAGGGGGAAGGCGTCGAGGGTGATGTAGGCGGAGGGGAGCATGTAGTCGGGCAGGTGGGTGGCGAGGTGTTGGCGTAGGTCGGTGGTGGGGATGGGGTGGGGCGTGGTGGGGGTGAGGTAGGCGACGAGGCGTGGGTCTCCGGGGTGGTCTTCGCGGACGATGACGGCGGCTTGGGTGATGTGGGGGTGGGTGGTGAGCGCGGTCTCGATTTCGCCGAGTTCGATGCGGAATCCGCGGAGTTTGATCTGGTCGTCGACGCGGGCGAGGTATTCGAGGTTGCCGTCTGTGGTCCAGCGTGCGAGATCGCCGGTGCGGTACATGCGGGAGCCGGTGGGGCCGTGGGGGTTGGCGGTGAAGCGTTCGGCGGTGAGGTCGGGGCGGTTGTGGTAGCCGCGGACGACGCCGTGGCCGGCGATGTAGAGCTCGCCGGGGGTCCCGGTGGGGACGGGCTGGAGGGTGTGGTCGAGGAGGTAGATCTGGGTGTTGGCGATGGGGTGGCCGATGTGGGGGTGGTGTGCGGTGTGGGGGGTGGCGGGCCAGTGGGCGGACCAGATGGTGGTTTCTGTGGGTCCGTAGAGGTTGGTTACGGAGGTGGCGTGGTGGGTGAGGGTGGTGGCGAGGTCGGCGGGCAGAGCTTCGCCGCCGACGAGGACGTGCAGGGGAGTGAGGACGGTGGGGTCCTCGGCGAGGACGGCCCGCCACAGGCTCGGCGTGGCTTGCATGGTGGTGGCGCCGCTGGTGCGGATCAGGGTGCACAGGGCGGCGGGGTCTCGTACGGTGTCGCGTTCGGCGATCACGATGGAGGCGCCGGTGAGCAGCGGCAGGAACAGTTCGAGTCCGGCGATGTCGAATCCGACGGTGGTGACGGCCAGCAGGCGGTCACCGTTGCCGAGTGGGAACTGGTGCCGCATCGCCGTCAGGAAGTTCACGAGCGGACCATGTGGCACGACCACGCCCTTCGGGCGTCCCGTCGACCCCGACGTGTAGATCACGTAGGCGGCGGCACTCGGGTCGTGGATGACGCGCAGCGGGCCGGGACCGGCCGGCGCGGACAGCTCTTCCTGGAGGCCCGGCTCGTCGAGGAGGACTTGAGGGACCTGTGTGGCGGCCGGCAGCACGGGGGTCAGGTCGCTGGTGGTGAGGAGCAGGACGGGGTTGGCGTCGTCCAGCATGTAGGCCAGTCGCTCGGCCGGGTATTCGGTGTCGAGGGGGAGGTAGGCGGCGCCGGTCTTCCAGACCGCGAGAAGGGTCACGACCAGGTCGGTGGACCTGGGCAGAGCCACGGCGACGAAGCGTTCGGCGCCGGCTCCGTGCTCTGCCAGCACGCGGGCCAGACGGTCGGCGCGGTCGTTGAGTTCGCCGTACGACAGGGACTGCGTGCCGGCGACCACGGCCTCGGCCGTCGGGTCCGAGGCCGCACGCTCCTCGAACAGCTCCACCATCGAACGCCCCGGCACCTCACACGCCGTGTCGTTCCACTCGGAGAGGAGACGGCCGCGCTCGGCCCCGTCCAGCAGATCCGCCTCGTCGACGGGCTTCTGCGGGGCGTCGACCATGGCCCGCAGCAGGCGCAGGTAGCGAAGGCCCAGGGTCTCGACGGTCTCCCGGTCGAACACGTCCTTGCTGTACTCCAGCACGCCCTGAAGTCCGGTGCCCGACCCCGCCTGCTCGGCGAACGCGAAGGAGAGGTCGAACTTGCCCACGCCCGTGTCGGCCGTCGCACGCGAGACCGACAGTCCGGGCAGCTTCGCGACCGCGTCCTCGACGGCGGCGGTGTCCGTGTTGTTGAAGGCCAGGAGCACCTGGAAGAGGGGGTGCCGGGCGAGTGAGCGTTCCGGGTTGACGGCCTCCACCAGCCGCTCGAACGGCAGGTCCTGATGCGCGTACGCCTCCAGGGTCTGGTTCCGGACGCGCTCGATGAGCGTGAGCGCCGAGGGACGCCCGGAGGTGTCCGTCCGCAGCACCAGCGTGTTGATGAACACGCCGATCAGGTCGTCGAGCGCTTCGTCGGTACGGCCCGCGACCGGGGTGCCGAGGGGAATGTCCTCGCCGGCACCGAGCCGGGTCAGCAGGGCGGCGAGGGCCGCCTGGAGCACCATGAAGGGGCTCGCCTGCGTATCCCGCGCCAAGGCGGTGATCCCGTCGTACAGCTCTGCGGGGATGTCGAAGGGGATGCGGTCGCCGCGGTAGGTGGCGACGGCGGGGCGGGGGCGGTCGTAGGGGAGTTCGAGCTGGTCGGGGAGTCCGGCGAGGGTGTGGGTCCAGTAGTCGAGTTGGCGGGAGATCTCGCTGGTGGGGTCGTCCTCGGTGCCGAGGATGTCGCGTTGCCAGAGGCTGTAGTCGGCGTACTGGACCGGCAGCGGCGCCCACTCCGGGGCTGCCGCATTGCGCACCCGGGCCGCGTAGGCGGCCGTGAGGTCACGGGCCA
>NZ_JBVISR010000027.1:0-35108 GCF_055575415.1 Streptomyces sp. NPDC034099
ATCCGACACGATCCACGGCCGCGACTGACGGTTTCCCAGACATACGAGCAGAGAGGCCGACAGCCTCATGATCAGCAGCTTTTGTTAGAGCCAGTAAGGGGCTTGTCGGTCACGAACGCTTTGATACACGCAAAAACGTGTAACACCACGAAGAAATGTGAATGCTGGCCGCCGGGTCTACAGGCGTCGGGTGCACGGTCCAGACGCGATGTACTCCCCCGGCGGATGTCGCAGTGTGGCGGGGAGCGTGCTTCCGGCACCCCGGCGTGTAACACTCCGGACGTCCCGGTGGTCATTGGGTAAAAGCGTCACAACAACGTCGAAAGCTCCTCCCCATGACCAGCACACCGTACGAAGCAGGCCGGATCGGGCTGCTCCTCATCGACACGACGAACGAGGTATTCCACGAGGACGGGAAGGGATACCCGTTCTACCAGGCCGAGTTCGACAGGATCGGCACCTTCCACAACCTGAAGCGGCTGCTGGCCGGTGCGCGCGAACTGGGCCTCCCGGTGTTCTTCGCCCCCATGTCATACACCGAGGAGGACTACACCACCTGGAAGCGCCCGGCCGGCATCCACCAGGTGATGTTCGAGAACCGCATGTTCGAGGAGGGCAGCTGGGGCGCGCAGTTCCACCCGGACCTCTCTCCCGCCCGGGGCGAGATCGTCATCGCGCCGCACAAGAACATCGACGTCCTGGCCACGACCGACCTCGACGTGCAGCTCCGTCAGCACGGGGTGGAATACATCGCCATCGCCGGGATGATCGGCACCATGTGCGTCGAGTCCACGGCCCGTAGCTGCATGGAACGCGGTTACCACGTGACCGTCTTCACCGACGCCACCGCCTCGGACTCGGGCCCCGAGGCCTACGACGCGATGATCAAGCGCTATCCGGCCATCTCACACGCCGTGTACGACGTCGATGCATACCTCAAGGCGGTCCGCGCGGCACTCACCTGAGCCGCCGGCACCCTCGCGGCCGGATCGGTTCCGGGACGTATCTCGACCTGTACGAGGTGCGTGGGCCTGACGAGACTACGGATCGCCGAGCCGGAACTGCCGCAACGGCAGGTCGGCCCTGATCCGCGAGGTCGAACGGCGGCGGCCGGTCCCGTATCACGCCCGAATGCCGCGGCGTTGTCTGACATCTCGCTCACGACACCTGCGTGATCATGTTGTGGCATCGCTGCGACGAGTTTCACACGAACGTGTGGGTTATGTGATGGGCCGTCACAAACGTTGATCGTGGCCTGTCTTGGAGAACGTAGGACGGAGTGACCTCGTCACTCCGTCGATGACTTCTGTCGACGCTTTCCAGAGGACGACCACATGAACCAGATCAACGTCGCACACCCCGACGCACCGATGAGGGACGAGGCAGTTCCGTCGCGCTACGCGCTGAAGGTCGGCGACATCGATGTCACAGTGATCAGCGACGGAGTGCTGGCGATCGACCCCGGGACGCTGGCCACCAACGCCGACAAGGCCGAGCTGTCGGCCTGGCTCCGTGACAACTTCCTGCCGCCCGAGGTGATCGACTACCCGCTGAACGTGTCCGTGGTCCGCAGTGGGGACCGGACCATCCTCATCGACTCCGGGCTGGGTGCGGAGTTCCCGGGCTTCCCCCGGGCCGGTCAGTTGGCCATGAGGCTGGACGCCGCCGGGATCGATCCCGCGTCCGTGACCGACGTGGTGCTCACACACTTGCACATGGACCATATCGGGGGACTGCTCGTCGAGGGCCTGCGGGGCCGACTGCGCAAGGACCTCCGGGTCCACCTGGCCGCCGCCGAAGCCGAGTTCTGGCAGGCGCCCGACTTCTCCCGCACCGCCATGCCGGCGCCGGTGCCCGAGACGCTCGTCACGACCGCCGCACGGTTCCTGGATGTCTACCGGGGTCAGTTGCGCCCCTTCGAGACCGAGTTCGAGGTGGCGCCCGGCGTACTGATCGAGCGCACCGGGGGTCACACTCCCGGTCACAGCATCGTCCGTCTGGAGTCGGGTGGAGAGCGGCTGACGTTCGCCGGTGACGCTGTGTTCCAGTGCGGGTTCGACCAGCCCGGCTGGTACAACGGGTTCGAACACGACCCCGAGGAATCGGCTCGGGTGCGGATGCGGCTGCTGGAGGAGATGGCGGCGAGCGGTGAGCACCTGATGGCCAGCCACCTGCCGTTCCCGTCCGTCTGCCACGTGGCGGCCGCCGGCAACGCCTTCCGTTTCGTGCCGACGGTCTGGGACTACTGAGTCCCGGCATCGCTGCCGGTTCAGCCTGGGGGCCTGGGCGTGGCGGATGCGGGCAGGCTGCGGCGAGCACCGCAGCCTGCCCGTGCAGCTCGGACCGCGTTCCGATCACCGAGGCGCGTCGGCCCGTCGGACGCCGAAGATCCGGTGCGGGTGAACACGGAACGGTGACCGACCCGGCAATCCGGCACCGCCCACTCCGGGAGGGAAAGCCGGGTACCGCGTCGTCGCAAGTATTCGCGACAGGACCATTGCTGTACGCGCTGTCCGCCGTGACGCTGTCTGGCTTCGTGCGCAGTCGGCCCGAGCCGGACTCCACAACGCGGCTCTTCTCCACACCGGCTTGAACCGGGTGCATATCCGGGTTCGTGATGATCTTGTTCCGGACGACCGTCGGGAGCGGTCTGCTCCGCTGTTGTCGTCTGCCCTCGAACAGACCCGCAGCTTGACACATTCTGAAACGACCAGTCAGTCGAGTGGCCAATTCGTTAGCTTCACCGGATTCAACATCAGCCACACGTTCGTGACGCCTTCACCGATGACGTCAAACGTGACCATTCCATATCGACGCTCTTCATCTCGAAGAATTATCCGAGGTTGTCAGCAAGGGGGGACCCCACACGGCCGCGCCCACCCGCGATGAGAACCTTCATTTCCTCGCTCCGTTCCGGGGCTCCAGTCGCTTCCCTCAGCAACATGACGACGCAAGCCGGAAGAATGTGAGGACGCGAAGCAAGCGCCGTCGTCCGCTTGGTGGAGGTGCGCAGAAGGAGAGGGGACTGGGCCGCTCCCGGAGCCGGGTCACCACCGGGCTTCATCTGAGCGCCGACGGCCGCTGCCGTCCGCTGTCCCCGATCATCACCCCGGTATCGGCGGGTCGTGCGGGAGTGTCACGCGGGTCTGTGATCGCGGTCATCGCCCAACGGATCGACCGCGACAGTCGTGTTTCACGGCTGACCGGCGTCCAGGGTGATGCGGCCTATGGCGTCCCGCATGATCCGCTGGATCTTGAGGGGCTCCGTCGCCGCGCCCATGGCTCCGCGGGCCTGCTTCTCCTTCGCGCTGTAGGCACGTTCCATCGCCGCGTGGACCGCGTGCAGATCGTCGCGGGCCCCGTCCACCACGTAGTACATCCAGACGAGGCGGGAGCCCTCAGCACGGAACGGCACTCCGATCAGCCACGTCACCGACTGGGCGCCAACAGCACGGCTGTCAGTCCTCGGCCCGTTCACCATCTGCGCGGCGCCGTCGCCCGCCGGGCCGCTCCGGTCCGCCAGCTCGGCACGGGCAGTGGCCTCAAGCCCGGGAGGGTCCATCTCGAGCAGCATGATCTCGTCTCCGTTCCGGCTGAGTCGTGAGCCCGGAGGGCCTGGCGTGGGATCAGCGACGCACGTGGTCCGTAGTCTCTTCACCCTGTTTGACTGGACGGCCCCTCGTTTTGTGACGACCCTGCGGTGGGCTGGTTGTCGGTGTCGGTTGTCTGGATCCCGGATGCCGCGGAAGGCGGACGGTAGCCGCTGGGTCGTGCCGGCGGTGCGGCATTCCTTCGGCACGCGGTCGCGCTGTCTCGCGGGCAAGCGAGTCTTGCGGTGGCGGTCGTCCTGACATGCACCGCCGTGCGCGTCTCCCGTTCAGCCGGGTGTCGTCGTCCGCCGTTCGGCGAGCACCGTGCGCAGTTGCCGCCTGGAACTGATCCCGAGCTTGGTGAACACCTTGCGCAGGTGCCACTCGACCGTGTGCGGGCTGAGGAACAGCTGCGCACCGATCTCCGGATTGGTCAGCCCGTCCCGGGCGAGCCCCGCGATGTGCGCCTCCTGCGGGGTCAGGGCCGTCCCGGCCGCCGTGCCGCGCCGCGCCACCGTCTCCCCGGTGGCCCGCAGCTCGCCGACGGCACGGGCCGCGTACCCGCTCGCACCGAAGTCGGTGAACATGTCGTACGCCGTCCGTAGCTGTTCCCGGGCGTCGCCCCTTCGGTTCTCCCGCCGCAGCCACTCCCCGTACACCAGATGCGCGCGGGCCAGCTCCACCCGTAGCCGGGTGCGGCCCAGCCGGTCGACGGCCTCCCGATAGGACTTCTCGGCGTTTCCTCCCTTCTCCAACAACGCACGCGAACGCGCCTGCACCCCCAGCGCCCAGTTCGTCCCGGCTGCCTCCGTCGTCTCGGTGAGCCGGTCCAGCGCGTCATGCGCGGCGTCCCGCGCACCACTGCGCGCGCCCGCCTCCACCAGCTCGACGAGGTACCAGCCGAAGAAGCCGAAGTCCTCGTACGCGCAGGCCCGCCGGGCACCGGCGAGCGCGGCGTCGTACCGGGACAGGCCGTTGTACAGGACGGCGGTCACGTGGTGAGCCAGCCCTAGGGCCCGCCCCTGGCCCTTGTCGGTCGCCGTCCGAACCGCCTCGTCGATCGCCTTCTTCGCCTGGTGCTCGTCGTCGCGCCAGGCGACCAGCAACAGGGACGTGTAGTCCGGCGGGGTGTTGCCAGTGGCCACGCTCAGCGCGTCCGCCTCGTCGATCAGGGTGGCGGCCTCGGCGAACTCACCGGCCTGGAGGTGCACCCCGGCCCGGTAGGTGAGCGCGACGGGGAGCGACGCGAGCGCGCCGGCACCGCGGGCGAGCCTGACCGCACTGTCCGCCAGGTCGTGCCACGCCTCGTCGTCCCACAGCTCCGGCGCGATGGGTTCGGGGGCCACGGGGCAGGCCAGCCACAGCCAGCGGGCGGTGTCCACGTGTCCGCCTCCGGCTTCCCGCTGGAAGGCCCGCAGAGCACCCCTGAGCGGTTCAACGGCGGCAGCGTAACCGGCCGTGAACCGCGTCGAGACCCCCTCCAGAATGTGGTCCACGCGGCTGGGCGGACCGGGCGCGCGAGGAGCGGCCCGGGCGAAGTCCGCCGCCTCCCGTACGCTTGTCCCGCCGCCCAGTCGCCCGGCGAAGATGGCCGCCGCCAAGGCCTCGAGACACGCCTCGCGGGTCAGCGCCGCATCGAGCGGAGCCAGGCGGTCGGCTGCCTCCAGGAAAAGCGGCGCGGCCTCGCTGCCGCGGCTGCGAGCGAAGACGATCCGCGCGTGCAGCCGCCGCACCCGGGCGAACTGGAGCGGGTCGAGGGGGCCGGCCTCCGCCGCCCTGGCCAGGTGGTAGGCGGTGTCGACCGATGCCGCGTCGAATGCCGCCTCGGCGGCCGTCAGGGCACGCGCGCATCGCGTCCTACGGTCCGGGGTCAGCTCCGTGGCGCGTTCGAAGAAGGCCGCCGCCGCGGCTAGCCCGCCCCTCGCGCGCGCCCGGTCGGCGCACCGCACCAGTTCGGCGGCCACATCCTCGTCGGGGAGCACGGTGGCCAGGGCGCGGTGCCAGGCCCTGCGGTCCGCGTCCCGCACCGGGTCGGTGGCCTCGGCCAGGGCGCGGTGGGCCTCGGTGCGGTCGTACTCGTTCGCGTGGTCATAGCAGGCCGAGCGCACGAGCGGATGACGGAAGCGGACCCGGGCGCCGATCTCGATCAGTCCGAGTGCCAGGGCCGGTGACGCCGCGTCCATGGAGATGCCGAGACGCTCCGCTCCTCGACGCAGCAGGGTGACGTCGCCGAGCGGATCGGCCGCCGCGAGGAGCAGCAGGCGCCGGGTGGCGGGCGGCAGGGACCCGATCCGGTCCCGGAAGCTCTCCTCGATGCGGCTCGCCGAAGGCCTGGACGCCCTGCGGGGGAAGCCGCCGCCCAGATCGGCCATGGTGATGCCACGCGGCAGCTCCATCAGGGCGAGCGGATTGCCCCGGGCTTCGGCGAGGATCCGGCTGCGGACGTGCGCGTCGATCGGTCCGGGTATCACCGAACGCAGCAGGGCCAGGGCCTCGTCCTCCGGCAGTCCTTCGAGCGTCAGCGCCGGCAGCCCTTCGAGCAGCCGCTCGGTGTCGGGGTCCCGCACGGCGAAGACGAGACCGACCGATTCCGCTTGCAGGCGCCGTGCGACGAACCCGAGCACCTGCATGGACGCGCGGTCGAGCCACTGGGCGTCGTCCACCAGACAGATCACCGGTCTCTCCCTGGCCGCCTCCGCGACCGTGTTCAGAGTCGCCAATCCGAGGAGGAACGCGTTCGGGGCGGGTCCGGCGGCGAGACCGAACGCCACGTCGAGTGCTTCGCGCTGGGGGGTGGAGAGGTGGTCGGCGTCGTCGAGCAGGGGGGCGCAGAGCTGGTGGAGGCCGGCGAACGGCAGCTCCATCTCGGCCTCGCTGCCCGCGGCACGGACCGTGCGGCAGCCCTGCGCGTGGGCGGCCAGGTGGTCGAGGAGTGCGGTCTTGCCGATGCCGGCCTCTCCCCGCACCACAAGGGCGGCGCTGCGGCCGTCCCTTACGTGCGCCGCCAGTTGTTCCACGGTCTGACGATCACGGCTGCGACCGAGCACCACGCACCCCCGCACTGGGCCAGAAGGCAGTGACGACAACGAGCCTACTCCTGCCGGTGTCGCGCGTCCCGCGCTGCGGACGTCGGATGGGCGGGCAAACGGTCGAGAGAGGTCTCCGAACGCCCGGTGGTGGTCGGCGGCGGCGAGAGCGTGGGTCCTCGCCGCAGGGATCAGAGCAGAAGCCCCACGACGACCGTCGTCTCCGACGGCGTCCGCGAGGTGGTTCGTCACAGGCTGGCCACAGCCCGTGATCGTCGGGATACCAGCGCTGGCGCCGACCCCCTTGTCACACTTCCGACGGGTATGCGGTCTGTGATCCGTAACCTCGCCGTTCCCGAGGAACTGAGCGGCGAGGTTCCCAGCCTGTCCCCCCTGACGCGGAGCACAGAGGATCACCATGCAAGAACGCCAGTCACTGACCCCCCTCCGGCATGTGCGGACGGACGTCCTGGACGTCGCCTACCACGAGGCGGGCCCCGAGGGCGGTGACACCGTCCTGCTCCTGCACGGCTTCCCCTACGACGTCCACAGCTACGTGCACGTGGCCCCGCTGCTGGCGGGACACGGTTTCCACGTCGTGGTCCCCTACCTGCGGGGCCACGGACCCACGGCCTTCCTGTCGCCGTCGACTCCCCGTTCCGGACAACAGGCAGCGCTCGGTGCCGACGTCCTCGCCCTCATGGACGCGCTGGGCGTCGAGCGGGCCTATCTCGCGGGCTACGACTGGGGAGGGCGCGCCGCGTGCGTCGCCGCGGCTCTGTGGCCCGAGCGCGTCCTCGGCCTGGTCTCGGTGAACGGCTATCTCATTCAGGACATCGGCGCCGCGACGCAGCCCCTCCCGCCCGAACGCGAGGCGGGGTTCTGGTACTTCTACTACTTCCTCACCGAACGGGGCCGTGCCGGTCTGGCCGCCGACCCCCGGGAGGTCGCTCGGGTCATCTGGGAACGCAACTCCCCCGAGTGGGCCTTCCACGCGCGCGACCTTGATCGGACCGCGAGGGCCTTCGCCAACCCCGACTACACCGACGTCGTGGTCCACTCCTACCGGCACCGACTGGGCTTCGCGCCCGGCGCGGATGCGTACGCGGAGCTCGAAGCACGTCTCGCCGGTCTCCCACCGGTTCCCGTGCCGACGATCACCCTCGACGGCTTGGCCGACGGCAACTTCCCCGCTACGGACGGCTCCTCGACGGCCCGGCACTTCACCGGGCCCCGCCTGCACCGCAAGGTGGCCGGCGCCGGTCACAATCTCCCACAGGAACGTCCCGAGGCGTTCGCGGCGGCCGTGAGTGACGTGCGCGTACTGCGGCAGGAGAGCACCGGTCCGGACCGGACCGCCGGGTGACGTCAGCACCCACATACCCAGCGAGTGCCACCCCCGGTGGCAGGGGCGCGACCACGCTCCGGGGGACGGGGACGCGCCCGTGCCCTCCGCGAATTCCGTAGGCTGATCCGACGGCGCCGTTTCTGGTCTACCCCTGGATTGGTTACCGTCCCTCTTGAGAGACACGGGGCGTTTGCAGTGCCGACCGGCGGATCGCCTTACTCGTACCTGCCGTGCGGGCGAAGCGGTCGCTCGGAGGGTGGGTGAGTCCGGCCTCCGCCCTTTCTTCCTCCCAGTGCACACCCTGCGTCCTCCTGCGACGCCCTTGGAATGCCGTAGGGCGATGCGTGGGAGCCCCCTGGGGGTCCGTAGCCCCGGGGCGGGCCGACCGTGGCGCTTCCGTAGCCCCGAGGGACGGGGCGGCCGCAGGGGGTGAACTGCGGGCCGGGGACTGTCGCGGCCGTCGGTCAGTACTCATCGGGACGGACGATCCGGAGCGCCGGGCGGCGCCGCCCGCTCGGCGCGGTGCCGGTGCCGTCCGGCCCGAGCGTCGGAAGTACCTTGAGGTACACGTTCCAAGTGCCCTCGCCGTCCGTGCCGTAGCCGTACTCGTGCCCCGGGTCGTGGGCCCGGTAGGCCGCCAGCGCGGTGAGACAGTGGGCCCGGCTGAGGAAAGGACCGCCCACGTGCTGCCAACCCGGTCCCGGTGTGATGCTGCCGACCCCGGCTTGCGGGTGCGGTGCCGGGCCCCGCACCCTGGCGCGGAGAACCGACGCAGCTCGGTGTGCCGCGCGCGCCATCCCTGACGCTCGGGAAACCAAGAAAACCAAACGCACAGTGTCACCTGTCCCACTCGGAGTCACTGTACGGACCGATCACGGGCCGCGTCTGTGACACGGTCTCTCCGAGCGTTTGCCCCACGGACGGACATCTGCGGTGGCGGTGTGCGTCACACCTCAAGCCTCCGTGCGGTCTCAGGGTGAAAAGGATGTTCTCCGGAATGTCCAGCCGAGGGGGCACGCCATGAGTGACACCGTTCTCGCACGGACAGTGGAAAGGTCGACCCGATGACACCAGGGAAGCCCACCGTCGTACTCGTCCACGGCACCTTCGCCGACTCGTCCAGCTGGAACGGCGTGGTGGAAAGGCTCCAGTCCCACGACTACAACGTGGTGTCCGCAAGCAATCCGCTGCGCGGCCTGACCAGCGACGCCGCGTACGTGAGGGAACTCGTGGCCGCCATCGACGGCCCCGTGGTCCTGGCGGGCCACTCCTACGGCGGCTCGGTCATGAGCGTCGCCGCGAAGGGACTGGGCAACGTCAAGGCGCTCGTCTTCGTCGCGGCCTTCCTGCCCGACGTGGGCGAGAGCGCCGTCACACTGTCCGGCAAGTTCCCCGGCAGCACGCTCGCAGACGTGCTCCGCCCGGTGCCCGTCACGCTGCCCGACGGAAGCCGGGCCGCGGACCTCTACATCGAGCAGAGCGCGTTCCCTCAGCAGTTCGCCGCTGAAGCCCCCGCGGAGACCACCGCGGTCATGGCAGCCATCCAGCGGCCCGTGACCGATGCCGCGCTGGCGGAGGGCGGCTCGGCCGCGGCCTGGAAGGACATCCCCTCCTGGGCTCTCGTGGCCACCGAGGACCGCAACATCCCGGCGCAGACCCAGGTCTTCACGGCCGAACGTGCGGACGCCACGGTCATGAGCCTGACCTCCTCGCACGCGGTCAGCGTCTCGCGTCCCGGCGATGTCGCGCGCCTCATCAACGAGGCGGCACAGGCCACGGCCTGAGTGTCCGACGCCCACAAAGAGCACCGTCGGGCGGTCGGCCGGGAGAGCCCCCGGCCGCCCGACGGGCGAAATGGCGCGCGAGGGGACTACTCGGCGGCGCGCACTCCTCCGTTCGATGTGTCTGAGGCGTCGCTTGCGGTCCGAAGAGCGCCGGATACGTCACACCTCGTCGCATTCCTCGACGGCCGGTCGCTGACACGCGGCCGGCCGTCTCGCGTTCCCGGAGTCACGGCACGCCGCCCACGGGCCGTCCGCCAACGACCGCTCAGGGAGCGGGCGGCGGTGTGGGAGCGCCGCGCGGTGGGGCGATCTTCGCGTACGTCGCCGTCCCCGCAGCCTGTGCGGGAACGACGGCGGCCGCGTCCGCGGGGGCGGCGGTGATGCCACCGCCCGGGATCCAGCCACGGTCGACGACCTTCGTCTGCATGATCCACGCACCGGCCAGGATGAGCAGACCGAAGATCAGCATGCCGATCAGACCCACGGTTCCGTCGAGCTTGCCGATGCTGCCGAGCACGGCACCGAACCAGCCGAAGTCGGCGTCGCCGAAGGTCGTGTTGGCCTCTCCGAACGAGCCGAGTGCCTTGAGCAGGATCGCCGGCAGGAACGTGATCAGCAGACCGTTGAGGAAGGAGCCCACCGCGGCGCCGCGGCGTCCGCCGGTGGCGTTGCCGTAGACACCGGCCGCGCCGCCGGTGAAGAAGTGCGGCACGAGGCCGGGCAGCACCAGGGCCAGTCCGAAGGCGGGGTTGAACACCCAGATGAGGGCCGCCAGACCCGTCAGGCCGCCCAGGAAGCTGAAGATGAACCCGATCAGTACGGCGTTCTGCGCGTACGGGAAGACGATCGGTGCGTCCAGGGCCGGCTTGGCACCGGGCACCACACGCCTGGCGATGCCCTGGAAGGCGGGCACCAGTTCACCGAGGATGGTGCGGACGCCGAAGAGGATGACCGCGACGCCGATACCGAACTGGAGGCCCTGCATCACCGACTGCATGATGTAGTTGCCCACGTTGGCCGCCGGGTCACCGCCGCTGCCGGCGAACGCCTTGAACGCCGCGTCCTGGCCGACCTTGGCCAGGAACAGCAGGGACATCACCAGGTAGATGAGGACCATCGACAGAGCGGTGGCGACCATGGAGTCACGCAGGAAGCGCAGCCCTTCGGGCAGCTTCATCTCCTCCGTGCTGCGGCTGTTCTTGCCCACGAGCTGCCCCGTGGCGCCGGACACGATGTAGCCGGCGGTGCCGAAGTGGCCGATGGCCAGCGTGTCGTTGCCAGTGACCTTCTTCGTCCAGGGGTGCGCGAAGGCCGGGAGGGCGACCAGCAGGATGCCCAGCAGCACGCCGCCGCCGAGTACGACCGCGACCGAGCCCTGCCCGGCGGTGGCCATGACGATGGTCAGCAGGGTCGCCATGAACAGCATGTGGTGGCCGGTGAGGAACACGTAGCGCAGCGGCGTGAACCGGGCCAGGGCCAGGCTGACCAGGAATCCGAGGATCATCAGCCAGGCGACCCGGGCACCGAACTCGCTCTGCGCGATGCCGACGATGGCCTCGTTGGTCGGAATCACGCCGTGGGTGCCGGTGGTGCCCTGGATCATCCGGCCCAGCGGGTCCAGGGACGAACTGACCAGCCCCGCGCCCGCGCCGACCAGCAGCAGGCCCAGGGTCGCCTTGATGGCGCCGCCGACCGTCTGCCCGACGGACCTCTTCAGGGCGGCCAGGCCCACCGCGGTGATGATGCCGATCAGGTAGGCGGGCTGGCTGAGTATCTCGTTGACGAGAAACTTCGCGATGTCTATGACCCAGTCCATGACAGGTTGCCTCTCGTCACACGTCGTAGGTGTCGCGCAGGACCGCGTCGACCTCGGTGGTGCTGCTGAAGTCCCGGACGACCTTCACGGGGATGCCGACGTCACCCAGCGTTCTGGCTATCTCCTGAGAGGTGAGGATGGCGACCGCTTCCGACGCCTTCCCCTTGGCGGAGATGGTGTCGGTGGCCTCCACCGACACCTGACGGGACCAGCCCCAGCGGTCGAGGACCTGCTCCAGGGTGTTCTTCAGGAACAGACTGGTTCCCACGCCGTTGCCGCAGACGGTGAGGATCTTCTGCTCCGACAGGGCCGGAGCGGCCTCCTTGACCGAGGCGGCCGGTGAGCCGCCCTGGCCGTCGGCGCCCGTTGGCTCACCCTCGAGCACCCGCAGAACGTGCTCGGGGCTCGTCGCCTGCTGCAGGGCGCGGACGTTGTCGCCGTCGGCGAGTACCTTCGCCAGCGCCGCCAGCGCCGCCGTGTGCGCTTTCGAGTCGACGGCGGCCAGCGCCACGACGAGGTGCACCGGATCATTGGTCTCGTGACCGAAGGCCACGGGGGAAGCCAGCCTCACCCAGGACATACCGGTCTTCAGCACCGCCTCGAAGGGGCGGGTGTGGGCCAGGGCGAACCCCGGGGCGATGACGATGTACGGGCCGTTCTCCTCGACGTTCCGTACCATCGCCTCGGTGTACTCGGCCGTACTGATGCCCTCGTCGACCAGCACCTGCCCGGACGCGCGAACGGCGGACCTCCAGTCCTCCGCTTCTACGTCGAGCCGGATGCCGTCGACCGACAGAAGGTCGGTGAGTGCGCTCATGGGTGGAACCTCCTTCGTGGGCGTAAGTCGGCCGGTTCCAGCTCAGGACTGTTCCGCCGTTACACCCCTACTTGACCATCCGTGACCTGATACGTGACGCCGCTCAGGTGTGAGGTGCGTCTCGCCATCCGGGACAGGGAAACGGTCGACGACCAGGAAGGGACGCACCGTCGAGATGCGCGATGATCTCTGACTTCGATTCCGGGAGCAACGACGTCGTCGCAGGCCAGTCGACGCCGCATCAGCGTGGACCGTGACGTCGATCGCGATCCTGAGCGGTGGTGCCACCGCCTGCGCCCTCGCCGGGAGCGACTCCGGTGAGTCGTCCGCGTCCGCCCGGGGCTCCGTCCCCATTGGCCGTCTCGACCCGGGCAAAGACGGGCCAGGACACACCAGAACCGTCGCCGTCGCCCACCTCGACACAGGAACCGTTCGCTCGCAGGTCGGCTCTGGCTCCCGTGACCGCGCTCTTCGGCGCCAACAGGTCGGCGTCAGCATCGTGGAGCCGGCGTCGCGTGCGTCCGCTGCGGCGTTTTCCCGGAGGCTCGGGCACCAGTGCACGACCGACGCCCCGACCGGAACCCGGGACCGTGTCGACGCCTCGACGGACCGGAGGCAGGCCGCTGCCGGGCTTGAGTCTCCCCCCGGGAGAGGGTCCACGCTGGCGGACATGAACAGCAATGATCTCGATGAACGCGTCGCCGTGGTGGCCGGCGGCAGCAAGGGAGCCGGGCTGGCGACGGCGCGGCTGCTGCGGGAGGCGGGGGCGAAGGTCGTCTCCATCGCCCGCACGGCTCCGGAGAGGGCCGACGTGCTCTTCGTGCCCGCCGACCTGAGCACACCCGAGGGCGTCAAGGCGTCGTCCGAGGCCGTGGCCGAGCTGGTCGGCGTGCCGGACATCCTGGTGCACGTCGTGGGCGGCTCCCGCTCTCCTGCCGGTGGATACGCGGCGCTCGACGACGAGCGGTGGGCGCAGGAGCTGTCGCTCAACCTTCTGCCCGCGGTCCGGCTCGACCGCGCGATCGTCGCCGGCATGGTGGCTCGTGGTTCGGGCGCGGTCGTGCACGTGACTTCCATCCAGCGCCGGATGCCGCTGCACGACTCGACCCTGGCCTACGCCGCGGCCAAGAGTGCCCTGACCACGTACAGCAAGGGTCTCGCCAACGAGGTGGCCCCGGCGGGTGTCCGGGTCAACTCGGTCGCTCCCGGCTTCATCCGCACCGACGGCGCCGAGGGCCTGCTGGCACGCCGGATGAGCGAGGGCGGCATCACCCGCGAGGCCGCGCTCGACGAGCTGATGCGGGTACTGGGCGGCAGCCCGCTGGGCCGGCCCGCGGAGCCCGAAGAGGTCGCCGAGACGATCGCGTTCCTGGTTTCGGACCGGGCCAGTGGCATCACCGGATCCGAGCACGTGGTCGACGGCGGCACCATCCGCACCGTGTGAACCTTCACCGTCACGACATGGGAGACAGCCGTGCAGGACATCCGTGCCTTCGTCGAGGAGTACGTCGCCGCGGTGACGGGCCCCGACCCCGAGCGCTACCTCGATCTGTTCCGCGACGACGCCGTCGTGCACGACGACGGGCGCAGCCTGAGAGGACTCGCGGAAGTGCGCCGTTGGCGCGAGGAGACGCCGAACGTCGACTACGACCTGCTGGAGGTGGTCGGCACCCCTACCGCCTGTCGAGCCGTCGCCCAGGTCTCCGGCGACTTCCCCGGCAGCCCGGTCACCCTCCGCTTCGCCTTCGAGCGCGACGTACGGGGGAAGATCGCCGTGCTGACCATCACCCCCTGACCACGCGCGGCCGGACGACGGACCGCCCACGAGGAGGAGCACTCCATGGCGGACAGACTGACGATCGGGGAGTTCTCCCGCGTCACGCACCTGAGCATCCGCATGCTCCGCCGGTACCACGAACAGGACCTGCTCATCCCCGCCGAGGTCGACCCGGACACCGGCTACCGCTACTACTCCCCCACGCAGATCCGGCCGGCGCTGACCATCAGGCGCTTCCGTGACCTGGACCTCCCGCTCGCGGATCTGCGGCGGTTTCTCACCGCCGAGTCCGCGGACGGGCCGGACGACAGCACCGCGCAGCAGGTCGTCGCGGCCCACCTGCGCAGGCTCGAGGACCGGCTCGGCCGCACCCAGCGGGCCGTCGAAGCGCTGCGGGAACTCCTCGACCCGCAGGCGGAGCGGACGGTGACACTGGAGGAACTCCCCGCTCGGCGCGTCCTGGCGGTGTCCCTCGACGTACCGGAGGGAGCAGGCCTCGCCTGGTACGACGAAGCCATGCGAGACCTGGACGCGGCACCCGGAGAGCGCTCCGTCCTCCCACCTGGCGGTCGGTACGAACACACTCTGTTCACCGAAGGTCACGGCCGCGCCACCGTCTACGTTCCCTTCGAAGCCCCGCTGCCACCGGAAGTGCCGGGCACGGTGCGCGAGCTGCGTCTGCCGCGGCGTACGGCCGCGGTTGCCACCCATCAGGGACGGCACGACGACCTGGACCTGACCTACGGCGCCGTGGGTTCCTTCGCCGCCCGCAACGACCTGCGCTCGCAGGACCTCGTCGAGGAGGTCTACCTCGTGGGGCCGCGCGACACCGACCGGCCCGAGCAGTGGCGCACCCTCGTGGCGTGGCTGATCGCTCCGGAGCACGGCTGACCCGCGGCGGCCGGTGCCGTCCGCCGCCCGCCCGGCCGGGGCCGCGGGTCAGCGCGGGGAGTGGCCCGCGACGCGTCGCCCGGCCCGGCGCGGTGGTCTGCATCGGGCAGAACTACGCGGCGCACGCGGCGGAGTCCGGCAGCGAGCCGCCCACCCGCCAGACGCTCCGCTCCGCCTGACCGCGGTGCCGCGGCGGCCCGGTCCGGGTCCGCCAGCTCCATGTATGCCCGGCGTTGCGGTCACGGTCCGTGACGGGCCCCGCGGTGAGGACAGGACACGGCCCCTTACCGGCGCGGTCCCCCGCAGTGCCGTGCCCGGCCTTGCCGGCTCACGCCGGCAGCCGGGTACGGCCCGGTCACGGGGTCCGCGGCACGCCTCGCCGCTGGGTGCTCAGGGCCGAGCGGGAAGGTCCTCCAGGAAGTCCGCCGCCGGTGTGAAGAACAGCGAGCCGGTGACGGCGGTGGAGAAGTCCAGGATGCGGTCGTGCGGTGCCGACGCGGTGCCCAGGAACATCCGCTCCAGCATCGTCTCCGTCACCTCGGGGGTTCGGGCGTAGCCGATGAAGTACGTGCCGAACTCCTCGCGGCCCACCGACCCGAAGGGCATGTTGTCCCGCAGGATCTCCAGATCGCTGCCGTCAGGGCCGGTGACACTGGTGAGAGCCACGTGGGAGTCGGCGGGCTTGACGTCGTCGGACAGCTCCACGCCGGTCGTCTTGCGGCGGCCGATCGCCCGCTCCTGGGCCTCGACGGAGAGCCCCTGCCACGCGTCGAGGTCGTGCAGGTACTTCTGCACGACGACGTAGCTCCCGCCCGCGAAGGCCGGGTCCTCGTCACCGACGAGGACGGCCCGGCGTGCCGCGGCTCCCGTCGGGTTCTCCGTGCCGTCGACGAAACCGAGCATGTCGCGTTCGTCGAAGTACTTGAAGCCGTGCACCTCGTCCTGGGGGGTGACCGCTCCGCGCAGGCGGCCCATGATCTCGGTGGCGAGTGCGAAGCACAGGTCCAGCCGAGCGGCCCTGATGTGGAAGAGCAGGTCGCCGGGGGTGGCGACGGCCCGGTGCACCGGTCCGTCCAGTTCCTGGAAGGGGTGCAGCAGAGCTGGACGCGCCCCCGAGAACAGGCGGTCCCAGGCCTCGGAACCGATGCCGGTGACACAGCTCAGCCTGCCCTCGGGCTGCGCGCGGAACCCGACGGCCCGTTCCAGCGAGGCGACGTCCGACAGCAGGTCCCGGACGGTGTCCTCCCCGCCGCTGTCGATCGTGACGACGAGGAAGATCGCCGCACTGGTCAACGGGGACAGAACCATCTGGGGCTCCGGTTCCGCGAATTCTCCGCCCATGGACGAACACCCTCTCCTCACTCATACCTGCGCACACCATGTCACATCAGTGTGGACAGGTGATGCCGGGTCCCCGGACGGGCGCGTTCACCGCGTCGCGCACCCTCGCACGGGAGGACGGCGCCGACTCCTTCGGCCCGGTCATGCGGCCTCGTAATCCTCGGCATCGTCGCCCGCGTGCGGCCGGCCGGCGGTGTCTTCGCGCCCTTCCGGGTCCGCGCCGCGGCCCGTGGCCAGGCACTGTCGCGCACTGTGCACCAGGTGTCGGGCATGGGTCTCGTCGACACCGAGGACGGCGGCGATCTCGGGGTAGGGGGAGGCCAGCCTGTCCCGCAGCACGTAGGCCGCTCGTTCCGCGAGGTCCAGCCGCTCCAGCATGAGCAGGACGCCGAACTCGACCGGCCCCGAGCGCACGGCGCCGGTCCCCGCGTCATCGCCGGTGTCCAGGGGCTCGGGCAGCCAGGGACCGATGTAGGACTCGCGCCGCGACCGCGCGCACTGCGCGAGGCTGATCGACAACCGGGTGGTCGCCCCGATCAGGTAGGCCCGTGGATCGGCGACCAGCGCGTGGTCGGTGGCCTGCCAGCGCAGCCGGACATAGCGCACGACGCCCTCGGCCTGGGTGACGCTCCCGAGCATTCCGTACGCGATCCCGAGCAGTCGCGGCCGCTGCCGTGCGAAGGTGTCCTCGGGCCGACCCTGGGGTCCGGCGGGTGACTCATGAGCTGACACGGAGGCATGCACACGGCCCCGCTCGTCCCCGGTGTTGTCATCCTCATCCCTCTTGGCAGACATCACTTCCACGTTTCCTTCCCGAGACGAGCAGCCGAACAAGGGCCTCGTTCAGACGTCGTGGTACTTCATGGCCGAACCTACGCCGCCGCCGGAGGCGATCGGGCCGACTGAGCGGGTCGACAGTCATTCCGCAGTCATTCCCTGGTGGAGGAACCCGCACATGGAGGAAAGAGGGAGCCATGTGGGGAAAACATCCCGCCTCTCCCCCGCCTCGTCCCCTCCGTCACAGGTGGCGCTCCTATTCGGTCATTGGTTAGGTGAAGACAGCTCGGTCGCGGCCGTGGGCGCCGCCCCGAGAGAACCCCGCGAAAGGCGTTCCGATGAAGGTTGTAGTAATCGGCGGCACCGGGCTCATCGGCTCGCAGGTCGTCGCCAGGCTCGGCGAGCACGGGCACGAGGCGGTCCCGGCCTCCCCGAACACCGGTGTCAACACGATGACGGGCGAGGGCCTGGCGGAGGTGCTGCGAGGCGCCTCGGTCGTCGTCGACGTGTCGAACTCTCCGTCGTTCGCGGACGACGCGGTCAAGGAGTTCTTCCGCGTTTCGACGACCAACCTCCTGAAGGCCGAGGCAGAGGCCGGTGTCGCCCACCACGTGGCGCTCTCCGTCGTGGGGACCGACCGTCTTCAGGAGAGCGGCTACTTCCAGGCCAAGCAGGCCCAAGAGGAGATGATCAAGAGCTCCGGGATTCCGTACTCGATCGTGCACGCCACGCAGTTCTTCGAGTTCGCGAAGACCCTGGCGGACTCGGCGACGGAGGGTGACACCGTGACCGTCGCCCCCATCAAGATCCAGCCCATCTTCTCGGGCGACGTGGCCGCGGCCGTGGGCCGCACGGCCGTCGGTTCGCCCGTCAACGGCATCGTCGAGGTCGCGGGCCCCGACGTGTTCCAGCTGGAGGACTTCATCCGCAAGGGCCTCGCCGTGCGGGAGGACACCCGTACGGTCGTGACGGACCCGAACGGCCGCTACTGGGGCGCCGCACTCCAGGAGTCGGATCTGCTCCCCGGCGCCGACGCCCGCATCGCGGAGACCCACTTCGACGAGTGGGCCGCAGGGCAGCGCTAGTCCCGCCCCGGCGGCCGTGCCTGGTTGCCGCGCCTTCCGGAAGGGAGGGCGGCTACCGGGCACGGCCGGCAGGTCAGCGGTTCCAGTAGCCGAACACCCGGGACGCTGCGTCACCGGTGTAGTCCGCCTCCAGCTTCAGATACTTGCCATGGGCACCGAAGGTGGGGTTGAAGATCAGTTGCTTTCGCTCCGTCAGAACCGGAGCCTCGGCGGCGAACCGGGCGGCGAGCGGGTGCACGTGGGAGGGGAAATTCCCTTCCCTCGAAGGGACGGCGAAGCACAGCCTGCGGGCCCGCGGGGAGTTCCAGTCAAACGTGTAGTAGACGTTGATCGCTTCCCGGCAGCGCCCGACTTCCTCGTCGTCCGCCGGGTGAGACCCCATGTCCCGGATCATGCTGGCTACATCCTCCTGAGCGAAGTAGCCAGGACGGACCATTTCGGAGTAAAGGTTCGTCGTATTGTTGCGGAAATCGAATCCCATGATCGCGAATCTGTCGATGCGAGCCTCGCCGAAACGCTCACGGTGCTCACGCAGAGAATGAGGGGCGTTTTCGAGCGAAGCGATGTCGCCGAACTCCAGAGGCTGTTCGAAGAACGCCCAGACCTTCTGTACGCCGTGTCCCACCGACGCGTCCAGCCCCCACCACAGGGGCACCTTCCCGGTCACCTCCGAGAGCAACGACAGCACCGAGGGCTCGGCTTCGGGAAGGAGTCCGTGTGCCCGGGCGATCTCGACGGGATCATGGGACAACTCGGGGTGCATGTAACGGAAGTTCACACCGCGGACGGACGCTTCGTGTGTCGTCGTGCGGACCGTGATGGTTCCAGTGGCGAACTGCTCCGCAAAAACGTCGACCACCTGTTCGACGGCTCGGGCGTTGAAGTCGACCTCGGCCAGCTCCGCGTACGCCTCGAGGTCGGAAAGGAACCGAGCCAGATCCGTCGCTTTCCCAGTACGCATCGCTCTCCTGCTTCTTCGGATCACCAAGGGGGTGATGGTGCCTACGACTCGCTCGTGGTCCGTGAACGCAACAGTCCGCGTCCTGGACCGCCTCGTCGGCCACCAGTCTGACACGGTGTGTCACCAGCATCAGCCGGGCCACTCGTTCAGCACACCCGTTCTGGACTTCCTCACACTGTCTGAGCCGCACCGTCAACCCCCGTCCGCGGCCAGTCCTGCCTGGTGGGCGCGGTCACATTGCTGATGCACGGACTCGACCACCAGGATCACCATGGCGGAGTACCACCGACGGACCCGTCGGCTCCACCCACAACAACACCCCATCGTCTAAGGAGAATCATGACCGGCTCCGAAGCCGAGGCCGAGGGACAGATCCTCGGTCGCATCAACGAAATGATCAGTCAGGAGAAGGACCTCCGGGAACAACTCTCCGAGCAGGCGATCGACGAGTCGACCGAGCACGCCCGTCTGGCCCGTCTGGAGGCGGAGCTGGACCGCTGCTGGGACCTGCTCCGACAGCGCAGAGCGCGTGCATCCGCAGGTCAGGACCCCGACGATGCGCAAGTTCGGCCGACTTCGCAGGTCGAGAACTACCTCTCCTGATCCGGTTCCGGCAGGGGCGCGCTGATTCTGGCGGGATCGCGGGCCCCGACGCCGTGGTGGGGCAGCCGTTTCGGTGGCAGGTGATCGTGACATCGATCGCGACCGTCGCGTGTGCCCCGCTGCGTGCCTGAGTCCGCCGGCCCGGCGGTCCACGTTTTGAGACCGCATTCTTCACACCCTGTACGCAGTGGTCGTATGCTCACCGCGCTTCGGAGTGGCCGACCGTTCGTTCGGTGAGCTTTGAAGTGCTAGGGGTCGATCGTCCCCGTCCGGCACGACCGCAGGAGACACAGACACTTGAAGCGACACCCAAGATGCTGGAGCGTTGCGGCAGTTGCCGCCGCCTCGGTGCTTGTGTTCACGGGACCGTTCAGCACACGGGCCGTGGCACGGCCCGGCTCCGCACCCGCACTCGCCGCGCACCAGGCGCCCTCCCCCACCGGCGTTCCTATCGGCCAACACACTGTGACACTGATCACCGGAGACGTGGTGACCACCCGTCAGAACTCGGGCGGAGCCGGTGGGACTGTCACCGTGCGGGACGCCGACGGAAAGCCCGCGCGATCGCGTCTCACCGAGGCGGACGGTGACCTGTTCGTGTACCCGGAGTCCGCGTTGCCCTTCGTCGCCGAGGGCAGCCTCGACCGTGAACTGTTCAACGTCACCGACCTGATCGAGAACGGCTACGACGACGCTTCTCGCGAGCGGCTCCCACTGATCGTGTCGTACCGGAACGTGGCTGCGCACCGTACGGCCGCGGTCCCCGACGGCGCCCGCAAGGTGCGCGACCTCGCCAGTGTCCAGGGCGCCGCGCTGAGCGCCGACCGGGCGCGGGCCGCGGAGTTCTGGCGCTCCGTCACCGGGGAGAACGCGGTCGGCGACGGCGTCGGCGATTCACGCACCGACGCCGCCTTCCGCGGTGGCGTCGCACACATCTGGCTCGACGCCCCGGTCGAGCCGACCTCGCCGAGAGCACCGCGCAGATCGGCGCCGCGAAGGCCTGGGACGGCGGCAACACCGGCCAGGGCGTGGAGGTCGCCGTTCTCGACACCGGCGTCGACGCCGGGCACCCGGACCTCGCCGACCGGATAGCGGCGCGGCAGAGCTTCGTACCCGACGAGAACACCGACGACCGCGACGGGCACGGCACCCACGTGGCGTCCATCATCGCCGGCACCGGTGCTGCCTCCGACGGCAAGGAGAAGGGGGTCGCACCCGGAGCGCGGCTGAGCATCGGCAAGGTGCTGGACAACTCCGGGCGCGGGCAGATCTCCTGGACGCTGGCCGCCATGGAGTGGGCCACCGTCGAACGCCACGCGAAGATCGTCAACATGAGCCTGGGCTCCAGTGAGCAGTCGGACGGCAGCGATCCCATGAGTCAGGCCGTGGACCGGCTCAGCGCCCAGACCGGCGCGCTGTTCGTCGTCGCGGCGGGCAACGCGGGCGAGGCCGGCACGATCGGCGCCCCTGGTGTGGCCGCCTCCGCGCTGACCGTGGGCGCGGTGGACTCCACCGACACCGTGGCCCCGTTCTCCAGTCAGGGCCCCCGGGTCGACGGCGCGCTGAAGCCGGAGATCACCGCCCCCGGAGTCGGCATCCTCGCCGCCAACTCCTCCTTCGCCGCAGGCGGCAACGGCGCGTACCAGAGCCTGAGCGGTACCTCTATGGCCACGCCGCACGTCGCCGGCGCCGCCGCTCTGCTCGCCGCCGCACGTCCCGACCTCACGGGCAGCGCCCTCAAGGACGTCCTCGCCAGCAGTTCGCGCCGTACCCCGCAGTACGACGCGTTCCAGGCCGGCAGCGGCCGGGTGGACGTCGACGCAGCGGTGCGCGCCGGGGTGTACGCCTCGGCGACGGCCTACGCCTCGGGCGGCTCCACGGGCCCCGAGCCGCACCCGGTGACGTACACCAACACCACCGGCGCCGCCGTCACTCTGAATCTGTCGGTCGCCGCGACGCACGCGCCCGAGGGGATGTTCCGGCTGTCGGCCTCCCGGGTCACCGTGCCGGCGCAGGGCACCGCCGATGTCACGCTGACGATCGACGGATCGGGCTCGGCAGGTGGCCGCACCTACAGCGGCCAGATCCTCGCGACGGACGCCGACGCGCGGAGCGTGGCGCACACCGCGGTGTCCCTGGGCCCGGTCCGGCACAAGCTGACGGTGCGCTTCAGGGACGCGGACGGCAACCCCATGCCGGGCGTGTTCGACCTCCTGAGGTCCGGGGACTCCGAGTCCCTGCCCGTTCTCGTGGGCGACAGCGGCACGACCGAGCTGTACCTGCCGGAGAGCATCTACTCGGCCCTCGCCTTCAAGACCGTCCCCGGCGTCCACGGTCCCCACTCGTGGGGCATGGCGCTGCTCGGCGAACCCGAGATCCGGCTGGTTGAGGACACCACGGTCACGTTCGACGCGAGCCGGATCGAGCGCATCGAGACGACGGTGCCCCAGCGGACCGAGGCGACCTACCAGCGGCTGGACTACCAGCGCTCCATGGGAGGCATGACCTACCGGACGGGCTTGGAGACCCAGACCGCCTACGACAGCCTGTGGGCGCAGCCGAGCACCCACAAGGTGACCGAGGGCGACTTCCTCGTCAACGCCCGCTGGCGCAAGGAGCAGCCCGCGCTGACGGTGTCCACCCGAACCAGCGACTTCACGGACGTCCTGCGCCAGGACGGCGTCACGGCACTGCCGACGGGCACGCGATAACTGCCGTTGGTCTTCGCGGGCGACGGCGCCGACGCCGACTACGCCCGGATCGACGCTCGTGGCAAGGCCGTGGTGGTACGCCGCAACGATGACGTCGCCGACGCCGTCCAGGCGGCCAACGCCATGACCGCGGGGGCCGAACTGCTTCTGGTGGTCAACAACGAGGACGGCCGTGCCCTGCGCGGCTACGGCGAACCCTTCGGGCCGCCCGTGGCCCTCGACGTCGCGCTGCTGAGCACCGACGAGGGCGAGAAGCTCGCCGCCCAGGCGAAGGTCCGCGGTGCGCGGGTCACCGTGACCTCCCAACCGGTCAGCCCCTACGTGTACGACATCCTGTCGAGCTGGCACAACGAGATCCCGGCCCGGATGACCACCCGGGCGGACTCCCGCTCCCTGGCCCGGGTCGACGTGGCCTTCGACAGCCCGCTGCCCGACGGGTCCGGCGGGGAGTTCCGCTACGACTGGGTCCCGGGCAGCGGCTGGACCTTCGGCGGCCCCCAGCCCGAGCCCGTCAGCGGCGCCCGTACCGACTGGGTCTCGACCGGGGACTACCGCTGGAACCAGGAGGCGTACGCGGGGGGCGTGGTCTACGAGATCGGCGCCAAGACGGCCTACCGGCCCGGTAGCCGCCAGCCGGAGCAGTGGTTCGGGCCCATCGAACGCCCTCACCTCAACGACGCGTACCGTTCGCCCCTGCGCATCGGTGACTCGATGGCCATCGACGTCCCCGCCTGGGCCAGCCGGGACCACATCGGCCTCAGCCAGGACGACAGCGGTGCGACCACGCAGCACATGACCCTGTCCCAGGGCGGCACGACCCTCGGCGAGGGCGTCTTCTCGCTCGTCGAAGGCAGGGCTCCGGGCCCCGGGAAGCTGCCCTACCGGCTCGTCGTCACCGGTGAGCGCGAGGCGCCGTTCACGCCGTACTCGTCGGCGACCCGGACCCAGTGGAACTTCGTCTCGGGTGCCGCCGCCGACCCGGAGGCCAAGACGGTTCTGCCGCTCGTACAGCTCGACTACCGCGTCGAACTCGACGGTGACGGCCGCGCCAAGCGGCACGCCACGGTGACCGTGACGGCCGCGCACCTGCCCGGCGCCGCGCACGTCGGCCACCTCGGCGCGGCCACGCTGGAGCTGTCCTACGACGACGGTCGCACCTGGCACCGCGCCGACCGCGCCGGGGGCGGCGGGTTCCGCCTCGACGCCCCGCGCGGGGCGAAGTTCGTCACGGTGCGGGCCGGCGCGCGGGACACCGTCGGCAACACGGTCCACCAGACGGTCACCCGGGCCTTCGGTCTCCGCTGACCCGACGTCACCCCGGCAGGACGCGGGATACGGCTCCGGGCAACGCTGCCCGGAGCCGTATCCCGCCGTGCCGTTCCCCAACGGGTGAACATCGCCGTGGCACGGTGTGTCGCGGCTCTCGCATCAGCACTCTTCCGCTGATGGCTCACGTGGTGCGCGGGGCGGTAGGGGGTACAGGTGATGGGGCGTCGGCGTCCGGTTTCATGGCGGCACCGAGCGCGATATGTCTTCGACCGGACACTGGCCCGAAGCACCGGGGCATTGCTCGGCTGGCTGGCCGCCTGCTGTCTGGCGATCGTCGTTCCCGTCAGCCCGCTCCTGGTGTGGACCGATCCGCGGGCACCCCGCTCCCTCTCGGAACGCCTGGTCGCGGTATGGCGTACGAGCGCCGAGACCCTCCGCCTCGGCGGGGTGACCGGCGCGCCGCTCCGGATGCTCCTGTCGGTGCTTCTCGGACTGATTGCTCTGCTGTGTGTCTCCACCCTGGTGGGTGTGATCACGACCGGGCTTGGTGACCGCTTGGAGAAACTGCGCCGGGGCCGGTCCAGGGTGCTGGAGAAGGGGCACGCGGTGGTGCTCGGCTGGTCCGACCAGGTGTTCACCGTTGTGGGCGAGATGGTCCTCAGCCAGGTCGGCAGGGTGCGGGGGGCCGTCGCGGTGCTGGCCGATCGCGACTCCGCCGTGATGGCCTCGGACCTGAACACGGCGCTGGGGGTGGTGACTCGCGGAGTACGCGTCGTCTGCCGTACGGGCGAGCCGACCGACCCCGCTGCCCTCGCGCTGCTCACTCCCGCCGCGGCGCACTGCGTCCTGGTGCTGCCGGGCGACGAGGACGCCGCCGACGCGGAAGTGGTCAGGGTGCTGTTGGCCCTGCGAGCGCTGCACGGCGCCGGGGCGGACCCGCCGGTGGTGGCCGCCGTGCGCGACGAGCGGTTCCTGACCGCGGCCCGGCTCGCTGCCGGAACGCGGGGCGTCGTCCTGGACGTCGAGTCCACCACGGCGCGGCTGCTCGTCCAGGCCGCCCGGCAGCCCGGCCTGGTGCGGGCGTTGAGGGACCTTCTCGATCTCACCGGCGCCGAGTTCCACGTGGTCCACGCACCGGACGCCCTGGGACTGACGTTCGCCGAGATTTCGCTGCGGTACGAGGACGCCTGTGCCGTCGGATATCTGGCGGCCGACGGCCGTGCCCTGCTCACTCCGGCGTCCAGCGCGCGATGCGGTCCCGGGGACCGTTTGATCGTCGTCGCGCGGGACGACCGTCCGCCCGTTCCGGAGCGGGAGGGCACCGCTGTGGATCTCAGCGTCATGGCGGGCCCGCGCGACCGACAGCGGTCCTGCTCGAAGACGTTGCTGCTGGGGTGGAACCGTCGCGCTCCACTGGTCGTGGGCTTGCTCCGCCGCACCGCACAACCGGGCTCACTCCTGCACGTCGTCACCGGTTCCGACGACGGATCGGTGACCGCGGGGGCCTCGGGCCCCACTGACGACGAACGGGTCGCCGTGTCGTACCGGGTCGGGGAGCCGACCCGACCCGACACCCTTCGCGCACTCGACCTGTTCGGCTACGACACTGTCATCGCGCTCGGACCGGACGCGGGGCCGCACCGGGCCCGACCCGACGACCAGCTCCTGCTCACGCTACTGACCCTGAGGGCCGTCGAGGAGGAGAGCGGCCGGGCCCTGCCCGTCGTCGCCGAACTGACCGACCACCGCAGCCTGGCACTGGCCCCGCTGGGTCCGGAGGGGGACGCTGTGGTGCGCGGCGAGCTGACTTCTCTGGTCATGACCCGGATCGCGCAGAACACCGGCATGGCCGCTGTGTTCGAGGAGCTCTTCGCCGCACGAGGCGGCGCCCTGGCCCTGCGCCCGGCCTCGTACTACGTGCTCTCCGGGCGGGTGGCGTCCTTCGCCACCGTGGTGGCATCCGCCCTCAGGCTCGGGGAGTGTGCGATCGGGTACCGAGCGCACGATGCGTGCACTCCGCGCCGGGAGGTCGACGTACGCCTCGCTCCCGGCAAAGCGGAACGACGTGCCTGGAATTCCATGGACGAGATCCTGGTCGTGACCCCGTCGGAGGCCGGTGCGCACTCCCCGGCCGCTGCGTACGGCGAACGCACAACGCGTCCGGGCGGCCTCCCGGAAGCCCGGCGGGGCACGGACGACAGGCCGGCGCGAGGCCCCGCCCCCGAATGAGGCGCGGAAGTGTCAGTCCCCTGGGACGGCAGTCACGCCGCCGGCCGGCCGGTGATGGCCGGCAGGGTCGTGGTCCTGATGCGACGGTAGGTCGCGAAGCCGTTCACGGTCACCGCTGCCCAGATGACGGTACTGAGCAACGGCCACCACAGCTCGCGCCCCTGCGCACCCTCGATCAGCTTGACGACCGAGTTCAGCGCCCAGCCGACGGCGAGGAAGAGTGCCGCCCACCTGGCCCACCGCCAGATCGCCATGGTTCCTCGCGCACGCGATTCCCGCTGAGTGGGTTCCCTGTGCCGACGTTGTGTCTCCATCATGACTCTTCGTCTGCCCGTCATCCGGCGTCGTCGCCGCGCCTGCGCCAGGAAGGCCGAAAAACACGGGTGTCCCTCAGCCGCCCGTCAGTTCGCCAGATGCCAGTCGCCGTCGCGTACCACCAGCACGCCGAGCGACTCGGGCTGGAGACCGGAGTGCTCCTTCGCCGAGTTCCGGATCGGGCCGGACACTCCGTCGAAGCCGATCGTCTCGATCGTGTCGCGCAGCTCGGGTCCGTCCGTGCTGCCCGACTCGGCGATGGCGTTGCGCAGCATCAGGGCGGCGTCCGCCCCGAAGGACGCGAACCCGGAGTAGTCCCGGTACGTGTCGGTGTACCGCTCCACCCACTGCTTCTGGTTGTGGACGCTCTCGCTGCCCGAGGTGACGTCACCGATCGCCAGGACGCGGGGGAAGACCATGTGGACGCCCTCCGCGGCTCCCTGGGCGCCCTTGACGAAGAGTTCCGCACCGGCGCCGGCATCCAGATAGACGCCTCCGTCGAATTCCGCGTCCCGAAGGTTCTTGGCGATGATCCCGGCAGCCGGCATGACCGCCCAGACGACCACGGCCTCGGGACGGTCGTCGACCAGGCGTTTCGCCTGGACACTCATGTCCTTGTCCTCCTGGCCGAACTGCTGCGTGCCGGTGACCTCGATGCCGGCCTTCTTCGCCTGGGCCAGCACCGCGGCCCGGCCCTCCTGCCCGTAGGGGTTGTCGACATTGAGCAGGCCGACACTCTTCACCCCCTTCTTCTTCAGATCGGCCAGCAGCACTTCGGCGTCCTGAGCGGGGTTGGGCGAGATCTTGAAGGTGTACTGACGTTCCGCCACGGGGTCGGTGATCGCCGTGGCCGAGGCCAGCGAGATCAGCGGCACCTTGCGCTTCTCCACGATGCTGGTGACCGGGACGGTGCACGCCGAGCAACCCCCCGTGATCACTGCCACGACGTGATCGTTGTTGATCAGGTCGTTGACGTTGGTGATGTTCTGCGCGGGTTTCGTCTGGTTGTCCTTGACGATCAGCCTGAGCTTGCATCCGCCCAGCACTCCTCCCTGCTCGTTGATCGAGTCCACCTGCAGTTCGAGGGCCTTCTTGTACGCCGTACCGATGCTCTGTGTGGGCCCCGACAATTCCAGGCTGGCGCCGATCGCGATGTCTCCTCCCTTCGGCTGCCCGCCCGTCCCGTCGTCCTTCTCCGACGCGGCACAGCCGGTGAGCCCCAAGGCGCCGACGAGGATCGCGCCGGTCAGCGCCAACGAGGTACCTGTCCGGATCACTGTGTCTCTCTTTCCTGAGTACGAGCCGTCGTGGCGGCGGCAGGAGGGTCCTGCCGCTTCCGAACCGACCGCTCTGTGCGGACCGCCGACACGCCGCCCACCCCTCTGGGCAGGAACAGCAGCACGGCTATCAACGCGATCCCGTAGACGATGATGTCGAAATTCCCGGTAGCGGACGGGAACACCTTCGGGATCAAGTCCTTGGACGCCTCGGAGAACGTGATGATCACCAGCGCACCGAGCGGCGCGCCCCACGGGGTGCGCAGTCCACCGACCGAGGCGATGACGAGCAGTTGCACGGAGTTGAGGAGACCTGCCTGACCGGAGTCCATGAAGGACGACCAATGGGCGTACAGACCGCCCGCGATCGCGGCGAGCCCGGCCGCGAGCGCCAACGCGCCCCGGCGCAGGGCGGCGGCCGACACTCCGGCAGCCTCCGTCGCCACGGGGCTGTCACCCAGCGCGGTCAACGCGTCGCCTGCGGGGGACCGCAGCAGCGCGTCCACGGACAGCACGGAGACCAGCAGCACGCCGGCCACGAGGTAGTAGACCGACAGGTCGGTGTCCAGCTCCACACCGAACGGCGCCAGCGACGGAATCCCCGAGAGGCCGTTCGAGGCACCGGTCAGCGGCAGTTGATTGGCCAGCGAGCTGACCACCAGGCCGAAGGACAGGGTCGCCAGCGCCAGGTACTGGCCCTGCGCCCGGAAGATGAACAGCCCCACGACGTACGCCACGGCCATGGCCAGCGCGACCCCGGCGGTCAACGCGAGCAGGGCGTTGACGTGCCATCTGCCCGTGAGGATCGCGGAGGTGTATCCGCCGATGGCGAAGAAGGAGGCCTGCCCGAGGGAGATCTGGCCGGCACGGCCGACCAGGGGGACGAGGCCCAGGGCCGCCGTGGCCTGCAGACACATCAGCACCGCGACCGACATCGTGTAGAAGGGCACCCGTGTGAAGACGGCGGGCACCGCGAGCAGCAGGACGACGAAGGCGGCGTACCCGGTGGCACGAGAACCCAACAGGGCGTGAGCCCGGCGCGACGCGTTCATACCCGCACCACCGACGCCCTGCGCAGCAGCCCCGTGGGCCGGAGCAACAGCACCATGAGCAGCAGTCCGTAGGTGAGCGTGTCCTTGTACTCGCTGCTGAGATATCCGGTGGCGTACGCCTCCACCAGTCCGACCAGCAGCCCGCCGACCACGGCGCCCACCGGAGAGACGAGTCCGCCGATGACCGCCGCGGTGAAGCCCTTGAGGCCGAAGGGGATGCCCACCGACGCGTCCGGCGGCTGGAGCGGAGCCAGGAACACTCCGGCCAGAGCGCCCAACGCCGCGGCCAGGGTGAACGCCAGCAGGCTCATCCGGGCCGGCGAGACGCCGACGAGACGGACCGTCTCGGATTCCATGGCCGTGGCGCGCATCGCGGTACCCCACAGGGTTCTGGTGAGGAAAAGCCACATCAGCAGGACCGCCACCCCGGTGGCCACCCCGCACCAGACGTACTGCCGGACCACATGGGCGCCGAACACGTCGAACGCCTTGCCCTCGGAGAAGGACGGGACGAAGTGGGAGTCCGGTCCGAACGCGAGGAGCGCCGCGCCCTCAAGGGTGACCGAGGCGCCGATCGTCAGGATGATCAGCCGTTCGCTGTCGGCGTCCCGTGCGCGTCGGACGACGACGAGATCCAGCAGGGCACCGACGGCGGCGGTGGCAGCGACAGCGGTCGGGGCCGCCACCCACAGGGGTGCGCCCGCCTCGGACAACACCGCGCATCCCAGCCCGCCGAGCATGACGAAGTCGCCCTGCGCGAAGTTGATCACGCCGGTGACTTGGTACACCAGGGCGACTCCCAGCCCGACCAGTGCGTAGGTGGTGCCGGCTCCGAGCCCGGAGAGTGTGAAGTCGAAGAACTGCGACATGCGGGGCTACCGAATTCCGATCCTGAGTGACTGCGACGCGGGGACGTTCATCCGACGGGCCCTCCCAAGTAGGCGCGGACGACCCTGGGGTCGTCGCTCAGTTGACCGACCGGTCCCGATGCCACGAGTTCTCCCCGCTCCATGAGGTGTCCGCGCTGCGCCACCCGGAAGGCGACGCTCGCGCTCTGCTCGACCAGGACCAGCGTCGTGCCGCGCCCGGCCAGTTCCACGAGGGCGTCGGTCACCAGCCGGACCGGCTGCGGGGCGAGCCCCAGCGACGGCTCGTCGAGCAGCAGCAGCTTCGGGCGGCTCATCAGGCCCCGGCCGATGGCCACCATCTGCTGTTCACCGCCCGACAGCGTGCCCGCGGGCTGCCGTCGGCGGGCGACGAGCGCGGGAAAGAGGTCGTAGACCGCGTCCGGCCCGGCGGCGGCGCGTCCCGCCGCGTAGCCGCCCAGCCGGAGGTTCTCCTCGACAGTGAGCCCGGCGAACACGTGACGGCCCTCGGGAACGAGCACCAGCCCCGATCGCGCCCGCTGCTCCGCCGACCAGCGGGTCACGTCCGCGCCGTCGAACTCGATGGTTCCCCGCCATGCACGGGACAGGCCCGCCAGCGTGCGCAGCAGCGTGGACTTGCCGGCGCCGTTGGGTCCGATCACGGTGACGGCCTGCCCGGCTCCCACCGAGAGATCCACTCCGTGCAGCGCCTCGATCCGGCCGTATCCGGACACCAGCCCGGTGGCCCGCAGCAGTTCGCTCACGTCTCCTCGCCCAGGTATGCGGCGCGCACCACGGGGTCGGCGGCGATCCGCTCGGATGTGCCGTCCGCCAGCAGCCGGCCATGGTCCAGGACCAACACCCGGTCCGACACGGCGAAGACGCCGGCGACATCGTGCTCGACCATCACTACGGTCACACCTTCCGCCGCGATGTCGGTGAACAGTGCCGTCAGATCGACGCTCTCCGCGCGCGCGAGGCCCGCGAGAGGTTCGTCCAGGAGCAGCAGCGCGGGGGCTCCCGCCAGGGCCCTCGCGATCTCCACCCGGCGCTGGAGTCCGTAGGCCAGGCTTCCCGCCGAACGGTCCGCGTAGAGCCCGAGCCCCACCCTTTCGAGCAGTCCGAGGGCCGTGCGGCGCTCGGCCTCGACCCGGTTCCTGGAAGTGGCCAGGCCCAGGACGTGGCCGAGGGAGAGGTGCAGACTTCGAGCAGTGCGCGGCAGCATGACGTTCTGCAGCACGGTCAGGGAGCCGAAGATCTGAAGGTTCTGGAAGGTCCTGGTGACACCCAGGCGGGCGGTACGCGTCGGGCCGACCCCGGTGAGGTCGCGGCCGTTCACGCGAACGGTGCCGGACGTCGGAGGTGTCAATCCGGAGAGGGCGTTCAACAGCGTCGTCTTTCCGGCACCGTTGGGGCCGATCAATCCGATCACGCCACCACTGGAGTGGGAGAGGGTGAAGTCCTGCACGGCCGTCACCCCGCCGTATCGCACCGTGAGTCCGGAGATCTCGACTGACGTGGTCACCGTCCACCTCGGGCGGCGCATATGACTGACACTGTTCTCCTACACATTGTTCCGGCCGGGCGACGTGACACGCCGTCACTCCACCGTCCTCAACAGGCCGACGGGGTCGCGGTGTTGGTCACCATCTAGACCGTGACGGCGCAGTGGTTGTGACAGCTTATGCACCCCAGTCCATCGATCGCCCGACGACGTCGTCGAGACGCACCACCCTTCGGATGCCCGGCAAGGTAAACCACTCTTAAAGGATTCGATCTCTCGTCACAGGGGCCAGCCGCCGCTTGTCGGAATGAGCATGACTGACTCACTGAAATCGAAGACGCACACCTCCGACCCGGTCGTCCTGATCAAGACCTACACGGTGCCTGCGGAGGAGGCCGATTACTTCACCGAGGCGTACCAGGAGAACGCCCGGATCATGTCGACGCAGCCCGGTTTCATCCGTTCCCGGCTGCACCGCCCCCTGGCCGACGCCCCCGAGACGCGCTTCGTTCACATCGCCGAGTGGTCCTCGGGCACCGCACTCGACGAGGCCACGGGCAATCCGGACTGGCACGCCGCGCTCAAGCGCCTGTTCGAGGACCCCGCACTCCACATCACGTCGGAGCCCGCCAGTTATCGCGTCGTCGTCGAGTTCCGTTCCTCCTGACGAACACGACCCGCAGCCCAGCACCACGCCGCCACCACTCACCTCCACGCTCATGAGGACATGACATGACTGCTGAGCCCACGGGTTCAGACACATCCCGTCGGACGCTGCTCAAGCGCGCGACGGTCGCCGCCGCGGTCCCGACCGTCGCCTCACTGCTCGGAAGCTTCCCGGGCACCGCCGCGGCCGGCGACGCACCGAACCTTCCCTGTACTGGGTCACCGACACCTACTACCAAGCGATGTTCCTCACGACGCGTGAGAGTGTCGTCCTCGTCGACGCCCCGCCCACGCTCGGGCACAACCTGCTGCGCGCCATTCAGGAGGTCACCCGCGCCAACGGCAAGCCCTCACGCGTCACACACCTCGTGTACTCGCACTCGCACGCGGACCACATCGGTGCGGCGTCCCTGTTCGGCAAACACGTCGTACGCGTCGGCCACACCGAGACGCGTCGGCTGCTGCGTATCGAAGCCGACCCCAACCGTCCCGCGCCGACGGTCACGTTCGACGACCGCTACGTCCTCCGAGTCGGCGGCGAGCGCCTCGAACTGGCCTACCACGGGCCGAACCACTCCCCCGACAACATCTTCGTCTACGCGCCGGACTACGCCACACTCATGGTCGTCGACGTGCTCTTCCCGGGCTGGGCGCCCTTCAAGGGCCTCGCCGCGTCCCAGGACATCCCCGCCTGGATCAAGGCACACGACATCGTCATGGACTACCCCTGGCGGACTCTGGTGGGTGGTCACCTCGGCCGGCTCGGCGTCCGCGCCGACGCGACGACGCAGCAGCAGTACGTCGCCGACCTGCTCGCCAGCACTCGTGCCGCCGAGGCGTCGGTCGATCCGGCCCCCTTCTACGAGAAATACGGACCGACGGGCAACTCCTGGGCCATCTTCAAGACGTACCTCGACGCCGTGGCCACGACGGCGGCGGCGCCGGTCGCCGCGAAGTACACCGGTGTCCTCGCGGCCGCCGACGTCTTCACCGTCGACAACGCCATGGTGATGCTCGAGTCGCTGCGCATCGACTTCGGCGAGCTCGGCCCCTTCGGCGTCCGACCGTAGCCACCAGACGTCGAACAGTGCTGCCATGAGCAGGTCACGACACACTCTGTTGAACCGAGCAGGCTCTCGTGGCACCTACAAGCAACATCGTCCTATAGTCATCCCCGCATCGAGTCGCCTTGCGCCGACGGCCTTCCACGGCCGCATTCCGGCACGCCTCGGTGCCCGTTACTTCCTCATAAGGAGCATCCCCTTGCACAAGGTGCACAAGTCCCGAAGGGCAATCGCTCTGCCCGTCGGGGTCACGGTGGGCGCACTCGTCGCGGGTGGCCTGTTGGCCATGTCGGGCGCTGCCCAGGCCGACACGGCGAGTGACGCCTCGGGGCAACGCCAGGAGGCACTGCTCGCCGCGGCGGACGAATACCACATCCCGCCCGCCGTGCTGCTCGCTCTGTCCCACCAGGAATCGGCGTGGGACGGACACGGCGGCCTGCCGAGCACCGACGGCGGTTACGGGCCGATGAATCTCACCGACGTCACCCCCGCCATGCTGGCCGGCGGCGGTGCCGGTGCCGCCGGCCGAGCCGACCTTGACACGCTTGCCGCCGACCCCGCCCTGCACACGCTGGACCAGGCCGCGGAGCTGACCGGCCTGTCCGCGCGGGACCTGCGCGAGGACGACGCCGCGAACATCCGGGGCGGCGCCGCACTGCTGGCCTCGTACGAGCGGGAGCTGGTCGGCGGAACACCCGCGGACCCCGCCGAGTGGTACGGGGCCGTGGCCCGCTACAGCCAGGCCAAGCAGGAGAAGGCAGCGGCGAGTTTCGCCGACCGTGTCTTCCGCACGGTGCGCGGCGGTGCCTCCGCCACGACCCAGGACGGCCAGCGCCTGCGCCTGGCCGCCAGCCCCTCGGTCACTCCCGACCAGCGGCAGATCGACGCCCTGCACCTGAAGACGGCATCCACGGCGGCCGCTACCGAATGCCCCACGACGGTCGACTGCACCTTCGTCGCCGGCTCTCCGGTCGGCCGCCAGGTGGCCGACCGCCCCACGAACGGCATCCGCGTCGACACCATCGTCATCCACGACCTGGAGTCCACGTACGACGCCGGTGTCGCGGGCCTGGCCAACCCCACCAACCCCGCCTCGACGCATTACGTCATGTCGTCGTCCGGTGCGGTCACCCAGATGGTCCCGACCAAGGACATCGCCTTCCACGCCGGCAACTACTCGACCAACCTGCACTCCATCGGGATCGAGCACGAGGGCTACGCCGCCCACGGCGCCGCCTGGTACACGGAGTCGCAGTACCAGGCCACGGCCGACCTGGTGAAGTACCTGGCCGCGCGCTTCGGCGTACCGCTGGACCGGCAGCATGTCATCGGCCATGACAACGTTGCCGGGCCGAACTCCTCGCTGGTCGCGGGCATGCACTGGGACCCCGGCTACGCGTGGGACTGGAACCACTTCATGAGCCTGCTCGGGGCGCCGGTCGGCGGGCTGCCCGAGGTGCCCGAGCCGGGTGAGGTCGTGGCGATCACGCCCTCCTTCACGGACAACGTGCAGACCTTCCAGGTGTGCCCCTCCGACGACCCCACCGGGCAGACGCCCGCCTGCACCGAGCGACAGCAGCAGGCCAACTTCGTCTACCTGCGCACCGCCCCCAGCGAGACCGCCCCGCTCTTCGGCGACCAGGCGATCCACGGCACGGCCGCGGGAACCGACCGGGTGAACGACTGGGGCAGCACGGCGCAGGCCGGTCAGCAGTTCGTGGTGGCGGATGTCCAGGACGACTGGACCGCCATCTGGTTCAGCGGGGCGAAGGTGTGGTTCCACAACCCGGGCGGCACCAACACCCGTATCCAGTACGGAGTGAAGATCATCAAGCCCTCGGGGAGCGCACCGGTGGCGCTCTACGGCTCCAGCTATCCTGACAAGGCCGAGTACCCGGCCGGTCTCGGCGCCTCCACCCAGGCCCCGCTGAGCATGTACTCCATCCCGGCCGAACAGGCGTACGTGGCCACCCAGGACGCCTCGGCCACCGACGACTACTTCCCGTCCAGCGGCGCGGTCGTCATCGGCGGGAAGAAGATGTACACCGTGCAGTACAACCACCGCGTCGCACTCGTCTACGCCAACGGTGTCACCGCGACCACGGCGACGCATCACTGGGAGAACGGCGGCGTCTGACCGTCAGCACGTCGCCGTCGTCGGCGGCGACGTGACCTCCTTTTCCGGCGTCGTCCCGAACCGGGCAACGCTCCCGCCCGCGGCCGGGGGGGCGTCCCCGAAAGGCACCCCGACGCGGGCGGTTCGTGCCGGACCCCCAACCCCCCCCTCCGGAAAGCGCCCTACCAAGGTCCCTTCCCCCCAAACCAATCGCCCCTTTCCC
>NZ_JBVISR010000027.1:35118-49430 GCF_055575415.1 Streptomyces sp. NPDC034099
GGAAAAACTCCTTTGTCGGGGGGGGCAAGGAGCCCCCTTTCCCCGGCCCCCACCAGAAAAGGCAAACCCCCCCACCCGCGCCGGGGAACCCTTCCCCGACTCCCCCCCCCCCGCGGCCGTTCCGTGCCGGATTCCAACCCTTACCGTCAGGACGGCGCCTGACCAGGGTCCGTTCACCCGACGCCGGTCGCCCGTGTCACCGTGCCGCCTCGTGTGTCCGCGGCCCGGAACCGCGACGGCGCGCTGCTGCAGGGCCGCGGGTACGTCGACGCGTCCGGAACCCTGGAGGTGGGAGCCGAGGCCGCCGTCGGCCGTGGACGCGACCAGCGCGGCCTTGAGCTGACGCCCCGTCCGCCCGGGGTGCCGCTGGTGCAGGATCGCCGCCGCGCCGGCGACGTGCGGGGTCGCCATGGACGTGCCGGAGATGGTCAGGTGTCCGGGTGCGGGATGCCGGGGTCGAGGTCGAGGAGGCTGTCCTCGGCGGCCGCGGCGGTGATGTCCACACCGGGGCGGTGATCCACGAGGTGTCGGCGGTGTGTGCGCGGCGGCTGCCGCCGAACGCGTCGGTCTCGATCGTGAGGACAACGGTCTCCCTGTTCCGCGGTGCGGGGCACAGCTGGACGGACCGTGGCCGGGCACTACGGTGTGTCCCGGGACCTCAGGCGTGCGTGTCGGACGCCGCGGCCGGAACCGGACTGGCGTCCAGCCGCTCACAGCCAGTTGCGGCGGGCCGCCGCCACACCGGCACCGAACCGGTTGGTGGTGCCAAGCTCCGTGTACAGGTTCTGGATCCGACGGCGCAGGGTCCGGGTCGAGACGCCGAACTGTCGGGCGATGGCGTCGTCCTTGACGCCGGCGGCGAAGAGGGCCAGCAGCAGGCGTTCCTCTTCGGTCGGCCGCCGCGCGCCGCCGCCCGGCCCGGCGCTGTCCGGTCCCGGTGCCGAGGGGGCGTGCGCATCGCTCAGACGGGCGGCAACGGCCCAGTAGCGGTCGAAGAGGTCGGACAGCACCTCGATCAGGGGCGGCGCCTCGGTGTAGAGGCAGTCGGTGCTGCCGCCTTCCAGGGCCAGCGACACCATGGCCGCCGAGCGATCGACCAGGACGAGCTTGACGGGCAGCGCCGGCACCACTCGGGCCTCCTCGCCCCGGGAGACCAGACTGCCCAGGTCCTGCCAGCCGCCGTCGTCGTCGAAGCTGGCGGCGGCATAGACGGCCCGTACCCGGGCCCCTCGGCGGATCACGGCCTCGTCCAGCGGCTCGTTGGGCGCCAACAGGTAGGGCGGTCGCTGCAGCTCGCAGATCTCGCGCCGGGCGGCCTGTTTGAGCCGGTAGTAGCAGTCACCGACCTCCTCCGCGCCGCTGATGGTCCGGGTGTCGGGCTGAGGGGTGCTCGACCTCCGTGCCTCGTCGAAGAGTTCGCCGAGCGAGGCGGCGGCGTCGCGCACGGCCGCCAGTTGCCGGGTGCGCGACTCCACCAGCGCGGAGAGCGCGCGTCGCGGATCCACGGTCAGGTACTCGCCCGAGGAGCGGCGGCTGAGCAGTCCGTTGCGGTGCAGGCGTTCGAGCTGGGCCACTGCCTGGGACCGGTTCAGCCCGAATGCCGTGACGAGGCTGTCGGCGGTCCCACCGCCGCGTGTGAGCAGTTCGCGGTAGACGGCCTCCGTGTCCGCGTCGAGTCCGACCAGCGCCATCGGCGCCTCGGTTTCCGCCATCGCTCTCCCACCCTGACCCTGTAGCGCGAACATCTGGTGCGCCTTGCGTACCGTACGCCGGAACACACGAAATACACACGGTGTAGTGGGTCGCGATTGCGGAACGATGCGCCTTTTGCATCGTGTCCACTTGGTGACATGACACGGAAGGGCCAAAGGGGTGTCTTTACAGCCTCGCCAGCGGGATGGCTGACTTCGATGGATCCCTGCACATCTAGTCGGTGAGGTCCCTTTGCCCATCCCCTGGTCCCGCGGACGCGGGATGACCGTCGGCGTCGCCGCCCTGTTGGTGTTCACCGCGACGGCTCCGGCCGCCTCGGCGGCCCCGGCGACGACGTCCCCCGCGCCGCCCACCGCTCCGGCGGGACCGACCCGCACCGTCACACTGGTCACCGGCGACAGGGTCACCGTGACCGGCGAGGGTGAGGCCGAGACCGTACTGTCGGTGACCGATCCCCATGGCAGGACCGGCGGCGCACATGTGATGCGGGTCGGCTCCGACACGTACGTCTATCCCGACGCGGCCGTCCCGTACCTCGGGTCGGGCGCCCTGGACGGGCGGCTCTTCAACGTCACGGAGCTGATCGAGGACGGGTACGACGACGCGCGCGCCGACGAACTGCCGCTCCTCGTCACCTACACCGACACGGCGGCCCGCGCGCGCAGCGCGAAGACGCCCGAGGGTGCCCGGCGGACACGGGCGCTGAGCAGCATCCAGGGGGCCGCCATGTCCGCGGAGCACTCCCGCGCGGCGGACTTCTGGAGCTCGCTCACCGGTACCGGGGACACCACGGCCGGCGGCTCGGCGGCCCGGTCGGCCGCGTCCGGGGGCCGGCTGGCCGGCGGCATCGCCAAGGTGTGGCTGGACGGCAAGGTGCGGGCCACACTGTCGGACACGACGGCGCAGATCGGAGCGTCGGAGGTCTGGTCGGGTCAGAACACGGGTGAGGGCGTGGGCGTCGCCGTCCTGGACACCGGCATCGACGCGGGCCACCCGGACTTCGCCGGGCGCGTCGCGGCCACCGAGAGTTTCGTGCCGGACCAGGACGTCACCGACCGGAACGGTCACGGCACCCATGTGGCGTCCACCGTGGCCGGGACGGGCGCCGCGTCCGGTGGAGTCGAGAAGGGCGTCGCCCCGGGTGCGTCGCTGCACATCGGCAAGGTCCTCGACGACAGCGGGAGCGGTCAGGACTCCTGGGTCCTCGCCGGCATGGAGTGGGCGGTCCGCGACCAGCACGCGAAGATCGTCAGCATGAGTCTGGGCGACTCCCCCACCGATGGCACCGACCCGCTCAGCGAGGCGGTGAACCGGCTCAGTGAGGAGACTGGAGCGCTGTTCGTCGTCGCCGCGGGCAACTCCGGCCCGGAGGCGTACACCGTGGGCACGCCCGCCGCCGCCGACGCGGCGCTGACGGTGGGTGCGGTGAACGGTCCGGGCAAGGGCGTCGACCAGCTCGCGGACTTCTCCAGCCGCGGTCCCCGCGTGGGCGACAACGCCATCAAGCCGGACCTGACCGCACCGGGTGTGGGCGTTCTCGCCGCGCGCTCGCGGTACGCGCCGGAGGGCGAGGGCGCCTACCAGTCCATGGACGGCACCTCGATGGCCACACCGCACGTGGCGGGCGCCGCGGCCCTGTTGGCCGCCGAGCACCCCGACTGGACGGGGCAGCGGCTCAAGGAGGCACTGGTCGGCACCACCGCCGGCACCCAGCGCTTCAGCCCGTTCGACGCGGGCAGCGGGCGGGTGGACGTCGCCGCCGCGGTGCGCTCGACGCTGCTGGCGTCCGGTGACGCGTTCGCGCAGGCGCACTACCCGTACACCCCGGGCCAGACCGTCCGCCGGGACGTCACCTACACCAACTCCGGCCCCGCGCCGGTCTCGTTGGATCTCGCGCTGAGCCCCGCCGAACTGCCCGAGGGCCTGTTCACCCTGTCCGACGCACAGGTGACCGTGCCCGCGCACGGCACCGCGTCCGTCGGCGTGATCACCCACCTCGACGCGGCCGAGGACGACGGCGCGTACGCAACCCGCCTGGTCGCCACCGGCCCCGACGGAGCCGTGCTGGCCCGGACCCCGGTCGGGGTGAACAAGGAGGGCCGGCGGGCGACCCTGGCGCTGACGGCGAAAGACCGCCACGACAAGCCGCTGTCCGGAACCGTCGTCCTCAAGGACGTCGAGCGCGACACCGCGCCGAAGGTCTACTCCGTGGACTCCTCGGGCCGCCTGGACCTCCGGTTGCCGCCGAGCACCTACTCGGTGTGGATGGACTCCGCCGTGCCCGGCGTCGACGGCACGCACACGCTGGGCCTCGCCATGTTCACCGCACCCGAGGTCGACCTCGGCGCGGACCGCGCGATCGCCTTCGACGCCGACGACCTGCGCAAGGCGGACGCCGTCACACCACGGCCCACGGCCAACCAGTTCCTGCGGATCGACCAGTACCGCGGCAACACCGGCCTGTTCCCCTTCATGGACAGCTATCTCGCCGAGTACTGGCGCTACGACAGCCTCTGGGTCACGCCCACGCCCAAGGTGCGGACGGGCTCGTACACCTTCGCCACCCGCTGGCGGCAGATCCAGCCTCCGCTGACGTTCTCCGCGGGCTCGCAGACCTTCGACGACGTCACGGTGCAGAGTCTGTCACCCGAACTGCCCGAGGGCACGCGTGCCTACCGGGCCGTCTGGGCCGGTGACGGCTCCGCGGCCGCGTTCCGCGGGGTCGAGGTCCGCGATCGCGTCGCGGTCGTCCGCCGCAGCGACATCGTGGCCCCGACGGACCAGGCCGCCGCGGCGGCGAAGGCCGGGGCGCATCAGCTCCTGATCCTCAACGACGGGTACGGGAAGTTCGACCCCTGGGCGGACCTGCCGGAGGCCGCCCCGCTGCCGGTGGCGTCGCTGGCAACCGACGACAGCAAGCGGCTGCTGACCCGGTTCCGCGGCACCGGCACGACCACCCTCCAGGTCGTGTCCCACCCCTCCCCCCGCTACGCCTACGACCTGGTCCGCCACCACGACGGCGCGGTTCCCCGGGACCCGTCCTACCGCCCCGGCGCCGGGGAGCTGGCGCGCGTCGACGACACCTTCCGCGACACGTCGCAGGGCCGTGCGGTCGAGTACCGACAGGACGTCTCCCTCCTCGGCCGTCCGCTGGGCATCGTGCCCACCCGGGTCAGGGCCCAGGGTCAACTCACCTCGTGGGTCACCGCGGACGACGACGTCCAGTGGGTCTCCTTCGCCTCCAGGTCCGACCTGGGCCAGCGGGGCGTGGCGCGCTCGTACCAGCCGGGCAGCACCACACGGGAGACCTGGTTCGCCCCGATCCAGCACCCGCGCCTGCTCAGCGACAACGGCACCAGTGGGCAGGCCCCCTTCCGGGCCGGTGACAACATCAGCACCTCCGTCATGACCGCGTGGGGGGACTCCGGCGGGCACGCGGGCGTCGTCTGGGCCGACAGCGACACGTCCAGGATCTCGCTCCATCAGGGCGACGAACTGCTCGGCGAGGACGTCAACGAACGGATCGTCATGGTCGAGGACCTGTCGCCCGATCCGAAGCCGTACCGGCTCGTGCTGGAAGGGAACCGGAACCTCCCGGACCGCCCGTACTCGACCCGCACCCGCACCGTCTGGGACTTCACCTCGGCCACCACGGACCCCACCCGTCTCACACCGCTGCCCCTGGTGCAGCTCGACTACGCAGTGGATGCCGATCTGTCGGGCCGCGCCCACCGGCACACGGAACTGACCGTCACGGCCTCGCACCTCAAGGGCGCGGCGGGAGCGGGCGCGATCCGCACGGCGACCGTGGAGGTGTCGTACGACGACGGCGCCACCTGGCACCGGACGGCGCTGCGGAAGTCGGCGGACGGTTGGACGGCACGGCTCGACGCACCGGGGAGGGCGCGCTACGCGAGCTTGCGGACGACGGCGAAGGACACCGAGGGCAACGGCGTAAGCCAGACCCTGATCCGCGCCTTCGGCCTGCGATGAGCGCCGGGTGGTGAACATCGCCGGCGGCGTGTCCCAAGGTCATCGAGACGAGGCCTCGGGTTCGTCGAACAGCTTCGAGAGGAACGCGTCGGTGCCGAGCCGCGACGACTCCGTACCGGCCGGGACGTGCAGGTATGTGCGGTCGAGCCACTCCGCCAGTTCGGGGACGGGCAGGCGGAAGACGGCTGTGCCACCGGGTGCGTTGATCTGGAGCCACGCGGTCTCCAGGTCGGCGGGGGTGTCGGCCCACACCTGCACGTCCCCCAGGCCGCTCGTGGTGCGCAGGCCCTCGTGAAGGAGGTCGCGGCCGACATGCCAGGTGACCGGTGGGGCGTCCTCGGGAGCGAAGCGGATAGTGACGAGGAGAGGATGGTCGGGATCGTAACGGAACTCCGCCGGCACGTCCTCCCACCCGAGAACACCCGTCATCTGGCTGAGGCACAGGGAGAGAGGGAGGAGAGCGTGTGCGGCCGAGTGTTGTGCCTGCACACTGTGGTGGTCACCACTCATGACGGCGATTCCTTCCAGTTGGGCGATACGGGATCACAGTCACTGTGGTCCGGGACAACCAGAAGTTCATCCGTCGGTTGACGGTAGGACTCTCACGGAGACACTCGGGAGAGGAAGAGCGTGGCACACCGGGCTGTGGCGCGGACGGAGCACTGCGGGTAAGTGCCACAACAGTGCGTCTCAGGGCGGCAAGACGGTGGCACTCACGGCTGGTGCGGCGGCACGTGAGGCACCCTCCTGTCCTGCCCGATACGGCCGCTCGAAACGGTGCATTTCGCGGCGGCCCCGACTGTTCCCGAGGCCGTCGAGTTCACCGTGGACGGGGGGATCACGCAAGCTACGACATCCGCGGCCCCTCCGGAGCCACTGGGTGGAAAGAGGCGCCTTCGTGTGATGCCGTCCAGGCCGCGCGAGTCCGAAGGGACATCGGCTCTCCGCGCTCCGCGCATCCGGCGGAGACCCGCTCAGTCCGAGGCCGGCTGGTCGTCTCCGAGCGCGGCCAGCGCTGCGGAGAGCCTGCCGCGGCTGGTGATGCCCAGGCGCGGATAGATCCGGTACAGGTGGGCTCCGACCGTCCGGTGCGAGATGAACAGGCGCTGGCCGATTTCCCGGTTGCTCAACCCCTGCGAGGCCAACTCGGCGATCTGCCGTTCCTGGACCGTCAGGCTCTCCCCCTTGCTCGGGCGCCGGCGTCCGTCCGACTCCCCCGCGGCGCGCAACTGCTCACGAGCCATGTCGGCCCAGGGTTGTGCACCGACTCGGTCGAACTCGTCACGTGCGAGCCGCAGCGGCTTGCGCGCATCCACGTTCCGACGCTGCCGGCGCAGTCGCCGGCCGTGCTGCAGATGGAGTCGGGCACGCGACAGGGGCCACGTCTCCGGCAGTGCGGACAGCGCGGAGTCGTAGTGTTCACCGGCGGTGTCGTCCGGAGCGAGGACTGCCGCACTGTAGGTGCGGGCAACGATCATCATTTCGGAGGGCAGTCGGTCCGCCAGCTCCGCCAGCTCGGCCAGCAGCTCTCGCGCCTGTTCGGTCCGCCCCGCGGCCGCGGCCGCGTCCACCAGGTCCGGGACGAGCAGCCAGCGACTGGTCGAGTGGTAGTGCGGGTCCGTCTTGTCGAAGGCACGCGCGAGAGCGTCGTACGCCTCCACGGCGCGGCTGTCGAAGAGGGCGAGGAGACCGTCGACCTGCTGCGCCATGACGCTCGCGAAGGGCATGACGGGGAAGAGGCTGTGCGCTCTCAGCTCCCGAACGCTCCGAGCTGCGGCTTCGCGTTCTCCCCGCAGCACCGCCGCGAGCGCCGACGTGGCCTTGAGGCCGAGCCAGACGATCCACTCCCCGGTCTCCTCGGCGAGCGCGATCCCTTCTGCGGCCTCTTCCCGGGCCTGGGCCAACTGCCCGAGGTACAGACGTGGCCATGATCCCGCCAGGGATCGCGCGAGCAGCCCGAGGCGGCCCTGCGACCGCCACACGGCAGCCGCCTGGGCCAGATGGCGCGTGGCACGACCGACGTCACCGATGACCATCGAACCGCTGCCGAGGTAGTGCAGCAGCCGGCCGTCCTCCCGGTCCGGTCTGAGCTTCTCGAGCCGTGCGATCAGGTCGGTCCCATGGCGGTACGGCTCCGTGTAGGCCCGTACCGTCAGGACATGGGGGGCGTCCGAGTCGGGCTTCCACCGGTCGAGTTCGGCAGCAGCCTGGGCACGCACGCGTGCGTCGCCGTCCTGGAAGAAGCATCGGGCGGCCGCACGCCACAGCAGGTTCTCCGCGACGTTCGTACTGCCGACGTCGAACGCCCCCGCTGCGGCGTCGATCATGTCCTGAATGCGGCGTTGTGGCTCATCGGGCTCGAAGGCGGCCTTGTCGGAGACCAGCATGAGCCGGGCCCGCTCCGTGGGACCGAGCTCCGCCAGGTCGGCTCTGTCCAGCAGGATCTGGGCCTGGACACGGTCGTTGATGTCGCTGGCCAACTCGGCCGCACGGACCAGAAGGCCGGTCTGGCGACGTGCGTCGTGCACCAGCTCGCCGGCCTGGCGCAGGGCCGGCACGGCCGCGGCCAGTTGCCCCCGTTTCAGGGCATCCTCCGCGAAGCGCTCCAGCTGGCCGGCCAGTTCGTCGTCCGGCCCGAGCGTGGCCGCGGCGAGGTGGACGAGCCGCCGCCCAGGTGATCCCTCCAGGGTCTCGGCCAGGGCCCGGTGGGTGGACAACCGGTCGGCGACGGTGGCCCGGGTGTAGATCGCGGAGCGCATCAGGGGATGCCGGAACTCGGGTGTCCGACCGGTCAGAACCACCAGCCCGGCGTCGACGGCCTCCTGCAGGGCGTACACGGAGACTTCCGAGCCCGTGAGACGGCTTGCCACGTCGAGGAGCTGGTTCAGTGGCGCGGTGGGCTCCGCTGCCAGGACCAGGAGGAACGTCCTGCACTCACGCGTGACCGAGTCGGTGCGGGAGGCGAACGCGGTCTCCAGTCGCTGGGTCAGGGGCAGATCGTCGAGCGGGGGCGAGATGCCCTGTGCCGCCCTGGGCAGTTCGACGAGTGCGAGGGGGTTGCCTGCGGCGCGCTCCAGGATGCGGGCCCGTACCGCGTCCGCAAGGCCCGGGGCGTCGGCGTCGAGCAGTTCGGCCGCCGCCGCCGGGGCCAGGGGTTCCAGAACGAGTTCGGCGTGGGTCCCCAGGCTGTATCTGCCCGGTGACGAGGTTCTTGCCGCACCGATCATGAGGATGGGGAGGTCCCGGGTACGCCGGGCCACGAATCCGAGCACGTCGCGGCTCGACGAGTCGGCCCACTGGAGATCGTCGACGAGCAGCAGGAGGGGCTCGCGATCGGCGGCGTCGGCGAGCAGCTCGAGCACCGCCATCCCGACCCGGTAGATCTCGGGTTCCCCCTCACTGGCCCCGAAGGCGCCACCGAGGGCCTTCCGGTAGGGGGCCGGCAAGGCGTCGGCTCCGCCGAGAACCGGTTGGAGCAGCAGGTGCAGCGCGGCGAACGGCAGCCACTGTTCGGTCTCGACGCCGGAGGTGCGAAGGACTCTGACCCCCTGGTCCGAGGCATGGGAACCGAACGTGCGCAGCAGAGAGGATTTGCCGACCCCGGGGTCTCCGCGGACCAGCAGAGCGTCGCCCTTGCCTGCCACCGTGCTGGAAAGCAGGCCGTGCAGGACCTCCAGTTCCTTGTCCCGACCGATCATGCCGTGAGCACCGGTACCGGTCCGGACGATGAGCCCCGCAGGCGCATCGTGGGCGGCCGTTCAGCCGCCGCTTCTCTTCGTATCGGGCTCAGCGTCTGCCGCACACCTCTGATATCGGCCACGGTTCCGGATTTTACCCATCCCTGGCTTCTTCCACTGAGACGGGTCCGGCTCAGTCAACAGTCGAATGACTACCGGATGACTCTCTGTCCACGACGTCCGCGGACCGGTCTCCTCCGCGTCTCCTCCTCGTCGCGGCAATGGAACAGCGGACCGTGTCGGGTTAGGTACATGGAGTAATCGCCCTCACGGCGGCGAGAGGGCGAGGGTCACGGGAGTCGTAGGCAAGGAACGCCGTCGGCCCACCGACCGGGCCGGTGGGCCGACATGCGAAACGGGGTGAACCGAAGCGTCTACCGCTTCCAGAGGTACCAGACGCCGGCCTCGTGGTCGTTGTCGCAGTAGTAGCTGCCGCCCGGGTCGCTGCTCTGGTAGACGACCTTCACCGCGAGGCACTGAGCCTGCGTGTCGTAGAGCCCGATCATGGTGTCGGCGTGCGCGGCTGCGGCTCCCCCGAACGTGACGCCCGTCGCACCCAGGGCGACGAGGCTCGCGGAGACGAGTTTCTTCTTCAGGCCCAGAGATGGCATGTGTGACTCTTCCTTTCCTCGGCAGCGCGGCGCCGGTGATACGCGACGTCGCTCACGAACAACATGTGACACCGTGTCACATTGATCAACGGGGCGGCAAGCCTCATTTCTTGTACTGCATGGATCGCCGGCCCCGGCCGGCCGATTCGGAACCTCGGAGCCGCAGGACGCTTCGCCTGTGGATTCGTGCGTCGCAGATCGGAGCGGTATCCTGCGACACCGTGTGATGGTGGCCGATGGAGACCACTCACTCGAAGGCGCGGGCTGTGCCGCCTGACCTGATGACACCGATGCACGGTGATACGTAAGAGAGTGACGACAAGTGGATCTCAAACTGGAAGTGCTGGTCCTGCCCGTCTCCGACGTCGACCGGGCGAAGGCCTTCTACGAGGCGGTCGGGTTCCGCCTGGACGCCGACCACGTCACGGACGAGACCTACCGTGTCGTCCACATGACACCCCCGGGTTCGCCCTGCTCGGTGCTCTTCGGCACCGGCGTCACCCTGGCCGCCCCCGGGTCTTCCAAGGGCCTTCACCTCATCGTCTCGGACATCTACGAGGCCCGCGACGAGCTGGTCGGCCGGGGTGTGGAGGTGGGCGAGATCTATCACGACACCAGCGACATCTTCCACCGCTGCACGGGCGAGAAGTGGATCAGCGGACCCGACCCCCAGCGCCGCAACTACCGCACGTACGCGGACTTCGCCGACCCGGACGGCAATGGCTGGGTCCTTCAGGAGGTGCCGAACCCTTAGGGCTTCGTCGTGCGGCTCGGCCGCGAGTCCCGTCCCCCGCGGCCGATCCTCCGCGGGCCCCGGCGCCCGCGCCGGGGAGCGCGCGGTGGCCGAGGCCGTCGAGCGATGGTGAGCGGAGCCGTCAGTGCCCTACTGGGAGATCACCTTCTCCACCGAGAAGTGGTCGATGTTCGCGACGCCCGGCGCGGTGCCGAGAGCATTGAGGTAGACGTCGTGCGTGCCGCTCGTCGGCGTGATCCTGAACGTCTGGTCCAGGTACGTGTCCCAGCCGCCCGTGTTCTCCACCGGCCGTCCCGGTGCCGTGACAGCGGGCGCCGGACTACGGGCAGACACAGGACCAGGACCGAGGACCATGGGGAGAGAGCACATATGACAACGACCGGTTCCGCACTACCCGGCGCGGTGCCCTTCGCCGGTCTCACCGCGCTGGTCACCGGCGGCGCCTCCGGGATCGGCCTGGCCACCGCCCGGCTGCTCACCACCCAGGGCGCCCGCGTGGCCGTCCTGGACCTGTCCGAACCGGAACCCGCCGACTTCGCGGCGGCCCTGCGCGCGGACATCCGCGACGACACCTCGGTGGTGGCCGCCGTCGACGCGGCGGTCTCCCGGCTCGGCGGACTCGACGTCGTGGTCAACAACGCGGGGATCGGGGCGCAGGGCGGCGTCGAGGACAATTCCGACGAGGAGTGGCACCGCGTCCTGGACACCAATGTCGTCGGCATGGTCCGGGTCACCCGGGCCGCGCTGCCCGCCAGCACCGCAGGGCTGCTGCTCGCAGTCACCATGGCCGTGGGCGTCCCCCTCGCGTTCGTCATTCCGCGGATGGCGGCGCGCCGTCCGCACCAGGGCCCGGTCGTCCTGATCCTGGGCGTGGCCGGACTCGTCGGTTACGCCGGGCTCTACTTCGCACCCGTCGGCGGCGCTTGGGCGTGGGCACTCATCCTGGGTGTCGCCAACTGCACGTTCCCCCTCGCACTGACGATGGTGAGCCTGCGGGCCAGGACCAGCACGGGCGTGGCCCAACTGTCGGCATTCGCCCAGAGCGTGGGATACCTGCTGGCGATTCCGGGACCGATCCTCATCGGAACGCTCTACGAGCACAGTGGCGGATGGGGTCTGCCGATCGCGGTGATGAGCGCGCTGCTCCTCCCGCAGATGGCGGTCGGATACCTGGCGGGCCGCGACCGCGTCGTCGAGGACGAACTCGCCCCCCGTTGAGGAGGGCGGGACGCCGCGGAACACCGTGGCACCACCCACACGGCCGCTCCCGCGGTCGTACACGAAGAGGAAGAAGCCCATGTTCGAACGCATACTCGTTGCCGTCGACTCCAGCCCCACCCGTCTCTCCTCCGTTCGCTCGGCCGCCGCGTTGGCCCGGCTCACGGGTGCGAGGGTTCGGGTGCTGCACGTCGCCGCGTTTGCTGCCACGCTTGCCGCCGTCGTCTCCCTGGAGGACGACACCGAAGCCCAGTCCGTGCTCGACGAAGCAGTCGGCTTGCTGCGCCGGAGCGGGGTGGAGACCGAAGGAGTCATGGTCCACGCGCTCACCACTCAGATCCCCGGGGTGATCTCCGAGACCGCGGCCGAATGGCATGCGGACCTCCTGGTCCTGACGCCGCACCACCGCGACGTGCTCGGCGCGCTCTTGGACCCCCGGGTGAGCGACGCCGTCGTCCACAAGGGTCGAACGTCAGTGCTCCTGGTGCCGGAGGACGACGAGGGCGATCCGGTCGAGCTGCCGGTGTCGGACCGCTGAGGCCGGTGGATTGCGTCTGGCTGTGCCGGCCTTGACGAAAAGGCAGGGGAAGTCACCGGGCCCACGCTCCCCTGCCGCCACCGGCCGGTCTCCGTCGGCCGCACCAGCCGCCCGCGTCGTCGAATCCTCACGAGACCGCCCCTCGGCACCGAGGCCCGCTGCGGGTCACCCTCGAAACAGGAGGGGTCGCGCACCTGGAACCGTAGGGGCGATCCGGGCGGTACGGAAGCGGATCGCGGCGCTAGGACCGGTCCCCGGGTGCCACGTACTCGAACGTCGGGCCGGCTGCCTGGCCGTCCTCGTCCTGGAGGGCCATCAGCCCCTGCGCCTGTGCCTTGAGTGCGTACATGGTGCCCACGGACATCCCCAGCATCGCCGGGTTGCCGTTGAACGCCTGCTCCAGCATCTGAAGGATCTTGCAGTAGGTCTGGTTGAACGCCTCCTGCGCGGCTCGGATCGCGCTGCCCTCAGGGTGGTCCGCGAGCCGCGGGTTGGGCCGTACGGGACGAATGCCGGCCTCGTCCAGGGTCACCGGCTCGCCGGTGGGGCCGGAGTCGGGCGTGTCACCTGTCCGGTAACGCCGGCCCAGGGCGATTTCCTGGAAACGGTAGTAGTGGGAGACCGCCTGGTTCCCGGGATGGAACATGTCCTTGTCGCCGTCCCAGACCTCAACGCGGGAGGCCCCCTCGCCCTGCTCGACGATCTCGTCGAGGGCGGCGAGCGCCGAGCTGAGGTCGGTGACCGGAGCGAGGTGCCCCGCCGTGTGAACGAAGGGGCCGCCGGCGACCTGACGGGCCGGGTCCCCGACGAATACCTGGTCCTCCCCCAGTTCGGCGCACAGGTACCGCAGGCCCTTCTCGATCGCGGCGTAGAACTGGCCGATCGTCTCGTAGTGGTCGCCCTCGGCCGGGTCTGCGGGGTGGGCGGGCTGTTCCAGACGCAGGAACAGTCTGAGCGCCTCCTGGCCGAACGGCAGGAGGGACAACTCTATGGACGGGTCGGCGTGCGGCATGGTCCGTGGATGGGGCGGCAGCATGCGGGGCGCGTCCAGGACGGGACGGCCACCGACCGCGTTGAGCAGGTTGGCTGCCAGCGCGAGGTGGATCATCTCTTCGACGAAGACGCCGCCGGTCAGCTGCACGGCGTCCGCGTTCCGCTCCGCGTCCAGGGAATAGAGGGCGGTCAGATAAGGAGGCAACGTGGAGTGTTCGACCTCTATGGCCCACTGCAGGTGCCTGCGCAGGTCGTCCAGCGTCGTGATGCCGGTCGCCGAATCGTTGTCTAGCATGTCGGTCTGGTCCTGGGACATGGGGGGCTCACTTCGGTCTCGTAGCTCAAGGGGACACCGGCCGCCGGGCATCGCGGAACCCGCGGAACGGGCGGCGCGCCCTTGGTGTCACCGCTTAGACCGCCGGAGTCGGGCATCTGTGACACGGACCAGGAATCTCGCAGGTATTGCACACTGTTGGCGAACGGCACATGTTCACTTCGATGCCCTGTGCATCTGAGATAGTGTCATTTCCGTCGGCCGGTGGTCTGCTGGCCACGGCTCCCGGCCCCGCTCCGTTGGCCGATCCCATGGCCCGGCCCCTGTCCGGGCTCTTCCGTCCCCCACGCGGGGAGTTCTCCGAAAGGTGTGTCTCATGGCTGAGTTGTTCTACGACGCCGACGCCGACCTGTCCATCATCCAGGGCCGCAAGGTCGCGGTCATCGGGTACGGCAGCCAGGGCCACGCCCACGCCCTGTCG
>NZ_JBVISR010000028.1:0-39814 GCF_055575415.1 Streptomyces sp. NPDC034099
CGGTGGGACACGAAGACCTCCGTGCGGTGCAGTCCTAGACAGCTCCACCACACCGGAGGTCTTCGCCATGATCAAGCCCCATCGGCGTTAACAACGCTCGTGATCAATACATGTATGGCGCCTTCGCCGAACGGTGGGGCGACATCGTGATGTCCCGCAGAGCGACCCCGGCCCGTCCATGAGCCGGCCCGGCTCGCGCGGGGGTGTCCCGGACCACTGAACCCGTAGGGCGCGGAGCCGCCCGGCCCAGCCCGGGCCGGGCGGCTCTACGCCGCGCCGACTCCCGGGCCTCCTTACCTCCGTGTTCCCGCCGTCCCCGGCCGGGCGCCACCGCGTCCCTGCCGGAACCGACGAGAGAGGGGCTCGCCCTTGGGCCCTGCCGTTACTCGGCGGGGGAGAACCGTCACGCCGGTATGGCTGAACGGCTCGTCGACGTCTGACGGACCTCCAGCGAACCCGGGGCGCATCAGGACCGGCGGAGGGCGATGCGGGCCGCGACCGGGAGGTGGTCGCTCTTTGTCGCCGGGAGGGTCCAGGCCGAGGTGGCTTCGACGCCCTTGGTGAGGATCTGGTCGATGCGGGTGATCGGGAAGCCGGACGGCCAGGTGAAGCCGAAACCATGGCCCGCCGTCGACTGGGCGGAGTCCATCGCCGTGGTGAGCGGTTGCAGCGCGCGGTCGTCGGTGGATCCGTTGAAGTCTCCCATCATGACGAGGCGTCGATGGTTGTCGGCCCTCACGTGCGCGGTCAGGCGGCCGAGTGCTTCGTCCCGTGCGCGCGTGGTGAAGCCGGCCGTGGTGACGCGGACGGAGGGGAGGTGGACGACGTAGACGGCCAGCGGGCCCTCGGGGGTGTGCACCGTGGCCCGTACGGACCGGCTCCACGGCATGATCGGTACGGCGCGGGCGTCGTGCAGCGGATAGGTGCTCCACAGCCCGACGGTCTCCTCGTAGTAGTGGTACGGGTACGAGGCCGCCAGGGCGCGTTGATAGGCGGATGCCGTGCGGGGACTCAGCTCCTGCAGCGCGAGGACGTCCGGGCGGGCCGCGAGCAGGCTGCGTACGGTGCCCTGCGGGTCGCGGTTGTCCTGGTTGACGTTGTGGCTCACCACGGTGAGGTCGCCGCCCGGCACGGATTTGGGAGCGAGAGCGGGACCGAAGAGCGTCGTCCAGACGGCGGTCGGCAGGGCCAGGGCTGCCAGGGCCGGACGCGCTCTGCGCAGCAGTGCCGTGACCAGCAGGGGCGGGATGGCCAGGGCCGTCCAGGGCAGCAGGGTGTCCAGCAGACTGCCCAGTCGGCCTGGGGTGTTGGGGATCCCGCTGTGGCAGAGGAGGAGCAGCGTGAGAAGGACGCTGCAGGAGGCGGTCAGGACTCCTCGGCCATGGCACTGGACCCACGGCCGCGACGGTGCCCGTCGGGGCAGCCGCCCTGACCTCGGCTTAGCGAGGATCGGGTTGGGCGACCCTGCGGTTCCCGCCTCGCTCGCCGGCCCGGTGGTCCCGGTCGCTTTGGTTGCTGCAGCTTCCGCGTCGTTCGCTGGTCGCGTTGTCGCCATGCTCGCTCGGTTCTTCTTCCGTCCGTCCTGGTCCCACTGCGCTCGGGGGAGTCGGAGCCGAGGTCGGTATCCCGCTCGGGGTCAGGAATCGGCTGCGGCCAGGCCCGCGGCCAGGGTTGTGTACGACCGCATGCTGCTCACACGCGTCGACCGTCCGATGGCGCCAGGCTGAACACCGCCTGCCCGGCCGACGGTGAAAAGCGGCGGTGACGAGGGAGGGCCGCGCGGACCTCCGTCCCGCCGCCCGGCCGGAGCCCGGCCCGTGTCGAACCGGGGATCGCCCCGCCCCGCATAGTCGCCGAGGGGTGCGCCCCTGCGGCGGCGGGGCGGCTCGCTCATGTCAGGGGTTCGGGCTGTCCCAGGCGTCCGCGGGTGGCGAGGAGGAGGATCGTGGCACCCGCGACGGCGGCGAGGAAGAACGCGTGGGCGGCGTCCGACGTGTGCAGGGAGGGGAACATGTCGGACCAGGCCGTGGACAGATAGTTGTTGACGCCGCAGTGCAGGAGCATGACCAGGGGCATGCTCTCGCCGGACTTGTTGAACACCCAGGTCATGACGACGCTGAAGGCGATGGTCGTGGCGATGAACTCTGCGGGCTCGATCCAGGACACGTCCGGGCCGCCGCCCCATTCGGTGAGGAACAGCGGCAGGTGCCAGGCGCCCCACAGGGGGCCGACGACGAGGGTGGCGGTGAGGGCGCCGTAGCGGTTCTGCATGCGGGGCATGGCGAACTCGCGCCAGCCGGGTTCCTCGGCGAGGCCGGTGGTGACCATCTGGACAACAAGGGCGGGGAGATAGGCGGCGAGGAGTGTGGCGGACGGAAGGGCGGGGGCCCGGCCGGCCAGCGCGGCCGAGGTGAGGACCAAGGCCGTCGGTACCGACAGCAGGACCAGCAGGTACCAGCGCAGGCCGACACGGAACCTGGTCATACGGCCGCGCCACACCTTGAGGCCCGCACGGCCCTCGGTGATGCCGGTGACCAGGAGCGCCGCGGTGACGGGGCCGAGGTAGGCGCCGGGCAGGACACCGAGGAGCTGGGAGCCCGCGGTGCCGCCGGGGAAGGCGAAGTCCCAAACACCGGTGCCGTTCTCGGACAGGATGTATGGGGCCCAGGCCGCCCAGCTCAGCCCGTAGGCCAAGGTGAAGAACCAGATGAGGGGGCGGCGGCGGATGCTGCCACGCCAGCCGCGTCGGGCGGCCGGGGGCTCGGGCGGAGCCATCGGGCTGACGGGGGTGTGAGTGATCACCGGGAGGCCTTTCTCGACGGGCTGGCGCGGTGTGATCAGCACACCAGCTCGGCACCCGTGGATCACTCCCGTGCACTCCCGGAGTGGACGTACAGCAGGCTGTACCCGAGGGGGCGGGTACCCCCTCGAGCCCGGGGACCCGAGCGGGTGGCGGCCGTCCGAGCCCGGGGGCCGCTACCGGCCCCGCAGCGGGGTCCACGAGTGAACGGTCGGCCCGGCGGTCGCGCGGCGCTTCTTCAGCGCGGATGCTGGGGCAGCCCCGGCTGGTAGGCCATGCAACCAGTCGGGCGCGGCTACGGCGCCCAGTTTGGTCTTGGCGCGCCGGGCGTGGATGCGTACGGTCAGCGGGCTGAGGAAGAGTCGTTGGGCGATCTCGTGGTCGGACTGCCCGGTCGCCACCAGGGCCGTCACCTCGCGCGTTTGCGGATGGAGTCGAGTAGCGCGTCCGTCGACACGTCGTCGCTGAGGAAGCCGCCGGCGCCTAGGGGTTGTCCCGTATGGGGTGTGAGTTATCCGGTGAGGGCCAGGTTGTGAAGCCGGGCGATGCCGAGCATGGCCTGGTGTACGCCGTTGCCCTTGAGTCGGCAGTCCCGCAGGATCTTCCAGTTTTTCAGCCGGGACAGAGCATGTTCGACCCGGGCTCGGACCCGGCGGTGGACTGCGTTCTCTGCTTCCTGCCGTGGGCTGAGGTGGCTCTGACCTCGTCGTTTGCGGTGCGGGATGAGCAGGCCGGTGCCCTGATAACCGCCGTCGGCGATGGTGGGGGCGCCACGGCAGGCCTGGTCGGCGCCGGACTCGGTGAAGGCCCGGCAGTCGTTGCGGCTGCCGGGCAGCGGCAGGCCGATCGCCACGACCAGGTGGCTGTTGGCGTCGATGACGACCTGAAGGTTGGTCGAGTACCGGTAGTTCTTGCTGGACGCGGCGACGCTGCGGTCGCGGGCGGGCACCAGGGTGCCGTCGACGATGTAGACGGTGTCCTTGCGCGGCCGGCGGGGCGGCGAGATGGCCAGCAGAGGTGCGAGGTGGTCCAGGACGCGGTCGGCCGCGGACTTCGAGATTCCGAAGAGCGGCGCCACCTGCCGCAATGTGAGGTTCGTGCGCCAGTACGTTGCCACCAGCAACACCCGGTCCTCCAACGGCAGCCGCCAAGGCCGGCCGCGCTGAACGTCACCACCACGGCGCCGCACCAATGCCACCAACCTGGCGAACTGTACTTCGGACAGCCCGGAGAACGGCTCGATCCACTTCGGATCATCCGCTGAGATCACCCCACCCATGCCCGGTCAACGCACCACCCGCCACATGGGTTACGGGACAACCTCTAGTCTCCTGAGTCAGGAATTCTACCTGCGGACTCTCCGGCGTTGCGCCGAACCGGACGGTGGCCGGACATCTGATCAGCGTCTCCGACGGCACCTCCCGGGCCCGGAGGCCAGCGACCGGCGGAGGGCGATGCGGGCCGCGACCGGGAGGTGGTCGCTCTTTGTCGCCGGGAGGGTCCAGGCCGAGGTGGCTTCGACGCCCTTGGTGAGGATCTGGTCGATGCGGGTGATCGGGAAGCCGGACGGCCAGGTGAAGCCGAAACCATGGCCCGCCGTCGACTGGGCGGAGTCCATCGCCGTGGTGAGCGGTTGCAGCGCGCGGTCGTCGGTGGATCCGTTGAAGTCTCCCATCATGACGAGGCGTCGATGGTTGTCGGCCCTCACGTGCGCGGTCAGGCGGCCGAGTGCTTCGTCCCGTGCGCGCGTGGTGAAGCCGGCCGTGGTGACGCGGACGGAGGGGAGGTGGACGACGTAGACGGCCAGCGGGCCCTCGGGGGTGTGCACCGTGGCCCGTACGGACCGGCTCCACGGCATGATCGGACGATCAGTGCGGCGTCCGGTGTACGGGCAGCCGACGGGGCGGGTGCACGGCATCCACCGACGTACGATCGCGGACGTGCAGACAGAAGGCAGGCGGGTCGTCGGTGTCGGTGCAGGTCCGGCGCTCCACGACACGGGTGCGTACGCCCGCGAGGCCGGCCCGCGCTTGAATCGCATGAGCATTGATCAGCAATTGCCGCTGTCCTCCTTGTCCTCCCCGTCAACCCGCCCCGGGCTGCCGCGAAGGGAACGTGAACGGGCCCTGCGGGTGTCCCTCGACCTGCTGGACCGCCCAGGTTTGGACGTGCTGACCATGCGGCGGCTGGCCGGGGCGACATGCTGGCGGAGCCGTCGAGACCGCGGAGGCGGAGGCGGGGGTCGAGGCCGGGACATGGAACGAGCGGGTCGGGGCGTCGGCTCCCGGTGCGCTGCGGGCCGTGGCGTCGCCGGAGCGCCACCCCACCTGGACGCCACTCCGTCCACCCTCGCCGGTACCGACTTCGACCGCCTCTTTGAGTACGGGCTCGGCCCGCTCGTCCAAGGCCTGAAGATCCGCCATCGAATCCAAAGAAGACGGTATAAAAGGGAAAAATTCCCTGCCAGAAAGTAAAATTCGCATGGAAGGCCTCCGGCGTACGAGCGCGTGGGGTACTTCTCGACGCGTGTATCGCGCGAGGGATGGTCATGAAGGCACTGTTCCGTTCCGCTTCCGGTCCCCGTGAAGGACCTCGCGCCCTGCTGAGTCCGCGCAGTGCCGCCGGACAGGTGTTCCTCCTCCAGATCGGGATCGTGGTGCTGCTGGTCGCCGCTGCTGTCACGGCGCTGATCCTGCAGGCCCATCGGGACAGCACGAGGGAGGCCAGGCGGCAGTCGGTGACCGCGGCGGAGGCGTTCGCCAACGCTCCGGGCATGGAGGAGGCGCTGAAGTCGCCGGATCCGACCGCGGTACTGCAACCGCGGGCCGAGGCGTTCAGGAAGAGGGGCGGTGTCGACTTCTTGACCGTCACGGACACGCACGGCATTCGTTACACCAACCCGATCCCCGAGCGGATCGGCAAGAAGTTCGTCGGAAACATCGAACCGTCGTTGCACGGTCATGTCCTCGTCGAGACACTCGACACCCCCGCGGGCCGCGTCGTCCAGGCGGTGGTACCGGTCACCGGGGCCGACGGCTCGGTGATCGGTGTGGTGTCCTCGGGGCTCAAGGTCCGTAGCGTGACCAGTATGGCCGCGAACCAGCTGCCGATCATCCTCGGCACCGGCGCCGTCGCCCTCATCGTGTCTACGACTGGGACGGCACTGGTGGCGCGCCGGCTGCGCCGCCAGACGCATGGCCTGGGCCCGGTGGAGATGGCCCGGATGTACGACCACCACGACGCGGTGCTGCACGCGGTGCGGGAAGGTGTGTTGATCACGGGGCCCGACGGGCGGCTGGTGCTGGCCAACGACGAGGCCCGGCGACTGCTGGACCTGCCGGCAGACGTGGAGGGCCGTCCGATCAGCTCGCTCGGTCTGGACGAAGGCGTGGAACGGATGCTCGCTTCGGTCGAGCCGGTCACGGACGAGGTGCGGCCGGCGGGCGATCGACTGCTCGCGGTGAACAAGCGGATCACCGCTCCTCACGGCGGGCAGCCCGGCAGCGTGGCGACCCTGCGCGACACCACGGAGCTGGCGGCGGTTTCAGGACGGGCCGAGGTCGCCCGGGCACGACTGACGCTGCTGTACGACGCCGGGGTGCGGATCGGGACGACGCTGGACGTGGCCCGCACGGCGGAGGAGCTGGCGGAGGTGGCGGTGCCGCGGTTCGCCGACGTCGCGGCCGTGGACCTGCTGGAGACGGTGCCGAGAGGGCAGGAGCCGACCGCCGAGGCATGGGGACGGATGCGTCGTGCGGCACTGTGCGGCGCGGCGGAGACATCGGCGCTGCCCCCGGTGGGAAAGCTGATCACGGTCGGGACGGCACCGGGCCGAGCGCTGGAGTCCGGGCGGGCTGTAGTGGAGACGGCGCCGGGCGACGTGGCCGGTCCCCCGCCACCGGCGCAGGGACTGGGCCTGGACCGGGATCAAGACCAGGTGCGGGCGATGCCGGAGTACGGTCTGCGCTCGCTGGTGACGGTGCCCCTGCGGGCACGGGGCGCGGTGCTGGGCATGGTGCACTTCTGGCGCACGGGGGACGCTCCCGCCTTCGAGGAGGACGACCTGTCCTTGTCCGAGGAACTGGCGGCGCGGGCCGCGGTCGCCCTCGACAACGCCCGCCGGTTCACGCGTGAGCACGCGATGGCCGTCACACTGCAACGCAGCCTGCTGCCGAGGGGGATCCCGGAACAGAACGCGCTGGTGGCGGCCTGGCGGTACCTGCCGGCGGAGGCGGGGGTGGGCGGGGACTGGTTCGACGTCATCCCGCTGCCCGGCAGCCGGGTGGCACTCGTGGTCGGCGATGTCGTCGGCCACGGCCTGCACGCGGCGGCGACGATGGGCCGGCTGCGGACCGCCGTGCACAACCTCTCGGCGCTCGACCTGCCGCCGGACGAGCTGCTGGCCTACCTGGACGACCTAGTGATCCGGATCGACGCCGACGAGAGGGCCGACGAGGAGCCGGGCGAGGGCGCGGGAGTGACAGGGGCGACGTGCCTGTACGCGGTCTACGACTCGGTGACCGGGATCTGCACGATGGCGCGGGCCGGACACCCGGCACCGGCGGTGGTGCGCCCGGACGGAATCATCGACTGCCCCCAGGTGCCGGTCTCCCCTCCCCTGGGCCTCAACGGCATCCCCTTCGAGACGGCGGAGCTGCGCCTGGCCGAGGGCTCGAAGCTGGTGCTGTACACCGACGGGCTGATCGAGGACAGGAACCGGGACATCGACAGCGGACTCGCGCTGCTGCACGGGGCGTTGCACGGGACGGCGGGCCGTACTCCGGAGGAGACGTGTCAGGCGGTGTTCGACACCATGCTGCCGGAGCACCCGCTGGACGACATCGCTTTGCTGGTGGCGGGCACCCGACTGCTAGATGCCTCAAAGGTGGCGCAGTGGGACGTGCCCACGGACCCGCGGGCGGTGGCCGGTGTGCGCCGGGAGTGCGCGCGACGACTGCGGGAGTGGGGTGTGGAGGAGACGGGCTTCACCCTGGAACTGATCCTCAGCGAACTGCTCACGAACGCGATCCGGTATGGGACCGAACCTATCGGAGTGCGTCTGCTCCACGACACGACCCTGACCTGCGAGGTGTCCGACGCGGGCAGCACATCCCCGCGTGTGCGCAGGGCAGCGACAACCGACGAGGGCGGACGCGGCCTGTTTCTGGTGGCGCACTACGCACAGCGCTGGGGCACGCGCTACACGCCGGACGGCAAGGTTATCTGGGCCGAGCTGACTCCGTACGCCGACGCGGCCGGCGGCGAGGCCGACGCCACCGCTGACACTCTCCTCGCCCAGTTCGACGACGACGTGCTGTGACGGTACGACGGAGGAGCGCTCAGCTTGTCATTTATGGTCCGACGTCGAACGCGGCTCGAACTTGATCGGCGTTTTCGCAGTTCAGCGGACATGAAGGCGGCCTTCGTCTGATCCTGTGCTCCGTCACAGAGGCATAGGAACAGCGTGAAGGCCGTGGTCGTGAGTTTGGTGCATCAAGGGGTCCTGCGGGATGCGTTCGCGGAAGTGTCACGCTTCCGGTCGGAGTTGTACGCCTGCATGACCGCGCGGGGCGACGCGTTGTTCGAGTTGTGTGACGCGCTGTTGTGCATGGACGGACCGGTTCGGACGCTGGTCGATCTCGCGCTCGCTCCCGAACACCGTCGTGGTCACGGAGCTCTGTACGGCGGGCTCAACCGGGGGCGGATCGACGTCGGCTGACTGCGTCGAGCTCTGGCCGGGACACGACTGCCGAGGGCAGCGGACGGTCGGCTGGTGCTGGCCGTGGACGTCTCGCCTTGGCTCAGGCCCGACGCCGATACCTGTGCTGACCTGTCCTTCTGCCACACATCCGGGCGGGGTGAGGGCAAGCATCAGATGGTGCCTGGCTGGCCGTACTCGATTGTGGCCGCGCTGGAGACCGGCCGCACGTCCTGGACGGCGGTGCTGGACGCGATCCGCCTGGAGCCAGGCGCCGACGTCGCCGCAGTGACCGCGGTGCAGATCCGCGAGGTCGTCGAGCGGATCGTCACCGCCGGTCAGTGGCAGCCGGGTAACCCGGAGGTCTTGGTCGTGCTGGACGCGGGATACGACGCCCCTCGCATCGCCCATCTGCTGGCCGGGCTGCCAGTCGAGATCCTCGGACGGCTACGGTCCGACCGCGTGATGCGGCGGCCGACACCAGCGAGGGTCTATGACCCCAAGGGCGGCCGGCCCGCCCAAGCACGGCGGCGAGTTCGTCTTCGGTGATCCCAGCACCTGGGGCAGCGAGCAGGCCGTGACGATCACGGACACCCGGCTCTACGGGAAGGCAACCGCGCAGGCGTGGGACCGGCTGCACCCACGGCTTACCCGGCGGGCGGCCTGGCTCGATCACGACGGACCGCTGCCCATCATCGAGGGCACCGTCGTCCGCCTGGTCGTGGAGAAGCTCCTCAGCGGCGGTGTGAACAAGCCGGTCTGGCTGTGGTGGTCAGGCACCGGTGCCACCGGGGCGGACGTCGACCGCTGATGGCAGTCCTTCCTCCGTCGCTTCGACATTGAGCACACGTTTCGCCTGTTCAAGCAGACACTCGGCTGGACCAGGCCCCGACTTCGAAGCTCGGAAGCGGCCGACCGGTGGACCTGGCTGGTGATCGCCGCCTATGCCCAACTCCGGCTGGCCCGCCGACTGGCCACCGACCTCCGCAGGCCGTGGGAGAAGCCAGTCGAGCCGAACAAACTCACACCATCCCGAGTCCGCAGAGGGTTCAGAAACCTGCACGCGAGGACCGGTTCCCCAGCCGGTGCACTGAAACCATCCCGTCCCGGCCCGGGTCGGCCGCCGGGCTCGAAAAACCGCCGCCGGACCATACGTCATGAAGTCGGCAGAGTGCTCGCCACCGGCGAGGCATACAGCAGGCCAGCGCACCACAAGGTCGGCACCAAACCCCGCAGAACAGGCTGACAACAACGGTAAGGATCAGCACACTGAGCGCATGCGATACGAGGAGAAGGCGAAGCTCACCACCGCGAGAGCCCTGGTGCCGGTGGCCATCCTCGTCGCCTCACCGGTGCTGCTGATAGCCGGGACACCAATCCGCCGCCGGTACCTTCGCTACATCTACCGAGATGGGGCGCCACTGATCTTGGAGAAGGAACAGGGCCGCATCAGCGTCCACTGGTTCGTGGTCACCAGCCCTCTCTTCGATTGGCTCTGCTGGCCCACACAGTCACTCGCCCGACTCATCTCACGCCGAGGTTAAACGGCAAGTTCAGCTTGTTCTTTATCTACCAGGACCTGGCGGGCTTGCCGATGGCCTGGGAATGGAATCCGCGAGACGGGCTGCCGACGGAGGCGGCAGCCCGTCGAGAGGACCCGAGATTAGCGGCGGCGGCTCTGGCCGCTCGGGGAGTTGGAACGAGAATAGGACGGCGGCGGACTAGAAGGCCTTTGGTTGTTCTGACCAGAAGGATCGGAGTGAGGTGCAAGTGGCAGGTACTGTGAAGCTGAATAGGGGGGCGGGATGGACTGCCCTGCGCTGTACGCAGGTGGCCTGTCCGTCGAGAGGGCGGCGCCTAGGGCAGTCATCCGCTGCTCAGCATTCGGCGGCAAGCTTTGAAAGAGTTGTTGCTCAGTCAGGGGGCCACCCCGGTAACCGTTTACGATAGCGCGACGTGTACAAGCAAGAACATGCCCATTGGGATTCGAAAGCGTCTCAATAGCGGCTGCCCGAAAGCGAGCCGTCTCAAGCTCGTGCGGGCGAGGTGGTCCTGCTGCCACGATCTCTCCGTTGCGGCGGGCGCGGCTCCTCTCCCAAGCATCTGTTGCAGCCATTAGCGCTACCGCATGTTCAATTTCAAGCTCTGTGAATTCTTGAGGCATGATACCTTCCTCGGACGTAGCCTGCAGGTCATCACTTTGAACGAAACTAGAGCGCGCTCGGTTCATCCGAACCTGCTACAGAACGTCACAGATCAGCGGTTCTGACACAGGTACTCACCCCTCCAGCAGTCGCTCGCCCACGTACTCGCCCTTCGCCGCCCCGCCCGGGACCGCGTACAGGCCGCTCGCCTCGTGCCGGATGTACTGCGACAGCGCGTCGCCCCGGTCCAGGTGGAACTGGAGCGGCACGAAGCCGCGCATCGGGTCCGACTGCCAGCAGACGAACAGCATGCCCGCGTTCGGCGTACCGTCCTCGCCGAATCCGTCGTGGTACGAGAACAGTCGGCGCAGGATGGTCGCGCCCTGGTTGTAGTCGGGGCGGCTGATGCGCGCGTGGGCGGTGAAGGGGACCGTGAGGTCACCCTCCGCGTGGGTCTTCCCCAGGTCCATGTCACTGGTCTCGGTGCCACCGCTCAGGGGAGCCCCGTCGGCCTTGCGCCGCCCGATGACCTTCTCCTGGTCGCCGCGGGACAGCTTCTCCCAGTCGTCCAGGAGCATGCGGATCCGGCGTACGACGGCGTACGAGCCGTCCGCCATCCAGTCGGGCTCGCCGTCGGAGGGGACGAAGACCTTCTGCTCGAAGTCCTTCTCGTCCGGCCGCGGGTTGCGGGTGCCGTCGACCTGGCCCATGAGGTTGCGGGCCGTCATGGGACGGTCGGTGGCGCCCGGCGAGCGGTTGAAGCCGTTCATCTGCCACCGCACCCTCACCGCGGAACCGGCGCCCTTCTGGATCGCGCGCAGCGCGTGGAAGGCGACCAGTGAGTCGTTGGCGCCGATCTGCACCCACAGGTCCCCTTCGCTGCGGGACTTGTCGATCCGGTCGGAGGAGTAGGGAGGCAGCGGAGCCAGCGCGTCGGGACGCCGACTCGCCAGCCCCGTGCGGTCGAAGAAGGAACGGCCGAGACCGAAAGTGATCGTCAGCGAGGCCGGGCCGGCGTCCAGGGACACCCCGGTGTCCCCGTCCCCGGCCGGCTTGCCCGCCATGAGCCGCTCGGCCGTCGCCGACCACCGGCGCAGCAGCGCGGCCGCCTCCCTGCGGCCCGAACCGGGCACCAGGTCGAAAGCGACGAGGTGACCGGAGGACTGCAGGTCACTGGTGATGCCCGACTGATGCCTGCCGTGGAAGGACGACTGCCCGGAACCGACCGAGGCCAGCGGGGTGTCGCCCGCCGGTGCGGCGGTCGCGTGCCCGGCGAGCGCACCCGCGGTCCCCAGCACCACCCCGGTGGCCCCGGCCGTGCCGAGCAACCGCCGGCGCGACACGACCGCCGCGCCCCTCGCACACGGCGGGAGGACGGGGGCCCGGGGGGCGCCCTCCGGAACCGTGGGCGTGGGGTGTTCGGACGTGGCGAGGACCAACCAATCCGCGACATCCCGGCGCGACGTCGGGCGTTGGCGTACGGCCGGGGTCGCAAGAGACGACGTTCACCGGGGGATACGCGCGCCGGACCGAGGGTGTTGAACCGACTCCGGTTCGGTCGGCCCGACGGCACCGTTTTCCGCGGAAGCGGGCAGCCCGGTCAGGAAACGTCCCACGCACGCAGCCGACCGCCGACGCCGACGCCGACGCCGACGCCGCCGGTGCCGGTGCCGGCCTCCCGGACCAGGGCGACCGCCTCCTTCGGCGGATAGTCGAGCCGGCACCCGTTCAGAGCCAGATAGGCCTCTGCGGAGTGCCATGCGAATGCCTCGTTGGAGTGCTCCAGACACGGCAGCCGCACCAGCGTCTGGAGCAGCGCGGCCGCCTTGAGGTACAGGGAGCCGTAGATGTCCCGCTCCAGGGCCCGCGCGTCGACCCGGGCGGCGGCCGCGTGGAGCGGGCCGTAGTCGTCGACTGCGGATCGCCCGGCAGCAGCTCGGCCGCGCGCAGCAGGAACGCCACATCCAGCGGATGCGGGGGTTCGTTCCGGCTCATACAGCGTCGTCCCGCTAACGTTCGAGGTGCTGCCATGCGTCCCGTTCCGCCGCGCGCCGCTGAGTACCGGGGGTGCCGGAGTCGACCGCCTCCGCGAAGGCGTCGCCGTTGCGAGCCATCGACTGCCGGAACGCGTCGAGGAAGTGCTTCTCCACGGCCGTGGCGCGCGCGTACGCGCCGACAGGATGTACTCCTGCAGGCTGACGCCCTCCTGCCGCGCGGCCGACTCGATCGCCGCGCGCTGGGAGGGGTCGGGAAAGCGGAGGTTCATCGCCTTGGGATGAGCTATGGTACCGATGGTACCCGTGATACCGATTCGTGGGCCAGTACTCGCTTCGGAACGGACGGGGACGAGTGGACGTGGTGGGACCGGTGACCTGGTGCGGCTCGACACGCCGGTCTGCCCGGTCGTGGCCGAGGTCCTCGTCGAGAACAGATCAGTCCGGTCGGTCACGCTGGACGGCGTTCCTCATGGGAGGGATCGACCGCTCATCCTGCGGGACCGGTATGGCCGCGCGCGTGGCGCAGTTGCACGTGCGCGGCCGTGAGGTCAGCGGGCCTCCACGAGCACGGGGTTGGAGTAGAACCACAGGTCGTCCCAGGCGCTCCAGACCGTCGGCGAGCGGCTCGGCCTCGTCGGTGCTCGTGCCGCGCACCCGCACGTAGAGGTCGGTCCCCACGTCGCGCAGGGTGTGCCTGATGACTTGGTCGTGCCCGCGCCGGTGCCCGTCGCGCGGGCCGAACTGAGCCACGACCTTCGTGGTGGGATGGTGTCGGCGTCGAGGTCGGAGACCGGTCCGGTGGCCTGCCCGACGATCAGGTCGACACGACGCACCTGCGGACGGTCGCCGTTGGCGCTCTTGTCCTGCTGGGGCCGGAACCGGATCTCTCTGTCGACCCGGTCGCGGTCGTGACGGCCGTGCGGTGCCGGCCGGAGACGGTGAGGCCGAGGCCGGTGACCAGGTCTCCGGTCCCCACCCAGATCCGGCCGTTGCGGAGCCCGTCCATGATGTCGGCGTAGTCCTGCCGGGCGTATACTCGGAGCCGCCGCGGGTCCAGTGCACGTGGCAGACGGACGTGGCGGTGATCCGCCGGCGGCGGCCCTCGCCCAGCAGTGGGTCCCACAGACCGCCCACCCAGCGGTCATCTGGTTGAAGCCGCCGTACATCGGGTGGCTGCCGTGCCCGCCGCGCGCACGGCCGAGGTACAGTCTCGCCTGGTGCCCGGGAGCACCCTCGAAGCCCACGTAGACGTCCGGTGCGGCGTTGTTGCCGTTGCGGAAATTCGCGCGGAGTGTGCTGGCCCCAGACGCCGAGACCGGTCGCGGAGCGCGACGCGTGGTGGGCGATCACTATTGGCTTGTGCCGCATGTCCTTCGCGGTCTTCAGGAACTCCACCCTCTTGGCCTCGGCGTCGGGGCCGGTGGGGCCGGCGTCGTACTTGGCGAAGCGGCTCTCCAGTTCAAACAGCAGCCGGGCTTCGTCGGATCGACATCGGCGTCCAGCCCTGAGAGGCCGTGGACGCGTTCAATGAGCCTTCACCGGGACAGGACAGGGCGCCCGCCCGGTGTCACCACTCGCTGTCGGGAAACCGTGCGGAAAGCCTTTCCGTCGCCTTCTTGACGATATCCGGGCGCGCGGAGTCCAGGGATCCCGCGTCATAGGGCGGCTTCGGCGCGTACTCGATGATGAGCTGAACGGTGCGCGCCACGTCGTCGCCCATCTGCAGGCCGGCCAGGCTCAGGGCCATGTCGATTCCCGCGGAGACGACCCGCTCCTTCGACGGCGTCACCCCGAACTCGCCGAGGTGATCGAGCGCGGCCCAGTGGGACGTCGCCCGGCGGCCCTTGAGGACTCCGGCGGCGGCGAGGATCAGGGAACCCGTGCAGACCGAGGTCGTCCACATGGAGGCGCGGTCGACTGTGCGCAGCCGCGTGTGGCCACGCCGCCCCGGCCGATCCGGTCGAGGATGCGGTGAGCGGTTGGCGCGTGTTGCAGAGCGTCCCGTCAGTCGAGGAGACGATCACACTTCTGTCGGCCTGGCGCCACGCCACCTCGGCGTCGACGCTCCGGAAAAGAGTGGCCGTTGGTGAAACAGTCTTGCGGGGGGCGCCCAAGTAGTGGGTGGAGGGGATCACCGACCACCTTGGAGGAACGGGTGCCCTTTACATCCGAACGGACCCTGGGGTCCGGACAACGTGCGAGTGGGACGGCGCCGCCGCGGGGCGATGCCGGTGGCTTCGCGGTGTTCTACGAGGAGAACTTCGACTCCGTCCTCGGCTTCGTGACCCGGCGTACCAGCTGCCCGCAGCTCGCCGCCGACCTCACCGCTGACATCTTCCTCGCCGCCCTGGAGGCCGCTGGGCAGTACGACCCGCGGCGGGGAGAGCCCGCTGCCTGGCTGTACGGCATAGCCCGCAGAGTCCTGGCTTCCTACTACCGGGGAAGCGCCCGCGAACAGAAGGCGGTGGCTCGGCTGAAGGGGCACCGACTGCTGGACGAGGAGGACGTCGCGGCGCTCGACGAGCAGATCGACGCTGAGCGGGCGGCGCGCGAGCTGGTCGAGCGGCACAGCGCGTTGATCGAGCCGCTGCGCGACGTCCTCGACCTGGTCGCCGCCGACGGCCTCACCCCGCGCGAGGCCGCCCAAGTTCTCGGCATCAACCGGGCCACCGTACGGGTCCGCCTGCATCGCGCCAGACGTGCGCTGCGCGCCGAATTCCTCTCCGGAACCGCACACGCTCACACCGGACGTACCGACCGCAGCGAACGAACCGAACGCACCTTGGAGGTTGTTTCGTGAGTATGCCCACCAGCTTCAAGAACCGCCTGGCATCTGAGCTGTCGGCCAGGGCCACGGCCCCCGCGCCCGTTCCCGCCCCCCCGTCCCCCGTCCGTCGCCTGCGCGTTCCACTGATGGCCGCGGGAGTGGCCACGGCCGCCGCGGCGGCGGTGATCCTGCCGGCGGTGAGCGGCTCAGGCGCTGCGCCCGCCTACGCCATCACCCAGGAGGGCGATGGCTCGGTGATCGTTGACCTGAACCGCCCTGAAGGCCTGCCCGGCCTGCAGAAACAGCTGAAGAAGCTCGGCATCCGGGCGGTTGCCCTGCAGGGAGACAAGAACTGCGCCGCGGGGCGCCCCGGGGCCGCTACCGGCCTCTGGGCTACCGCATCTCCAGTGCTCACCTATCCTTCCGACCCGGGGAAGGTCCGCATCTACCCGGACGCGATCCCGAAGGGAATGGTCACCCCGCAGCCGGACGCGACGGCGGACGGGACCGAGAAGTCCTCCGGTGGGACGATGTGGCCCGCCGCGACACTGCTCCTCGTAGCGGACTTCAAGGAGGACGGGACGGTCCGGGCGATGACGGACTGGCTGGTGACGAAGGTCCCGGCTTGCAGCCTGCCGGGCAGGGGTAAGTAGGGGCTGCCCCAAGGGCTGGGCTGGGCTCGCCTGAGGCGTTTCGCACTATGAACGTCCAACGCGCGTTGCCCAGTGCCGTGGATCGCAAGACGCCGGAGAGCCCCCGGTCCGCAAGAGACGACGTTCACCGGGGATACGCCGACGGGGCCGCAGGTATTGAATCGAGATGTTGTTGGCCACCGTGAATCCCGCGATGTACCGGCCCGCCTCCTCCTCCCGCACCCGGTAGGCGGTGCGCCCCACGACGACGGCCAGCTCTCCCTCCCAGTCCATCTCCGGATCCTCCGGCACGGGCGCCACCGGATCGGCGGGGCCGGTCAGGGTATCGGCGAACTTCGCGAAGAGCGTGGGATGGGCCGGCAGCTCGCGGCCCATCTCCTTGATGTGTTCCTTGTAGTTGAGTCCCGCGCACAGCACGTGGGAGGGATGCGGAACCAGTGTGTGCAGCTCGGCCTCGTCCCGGCGGTGCCGTTGGCCGCCGGTGGCCGTCCGTGCGACCTGCCGCCAGTCCTCGTCGGCCAGCAGGGAGCCGACGTCGGCATGGCCGGGTATCTCCGTGAACACATCACCGTCGAGTCGGCGGCGCTCGTTCCCGTGCGTGTGCGGATCGTTGCCAGTCTCATCCGGGTCCCCTTCTTCAGGCGCCGGCGGCGGTGGTCTCGGGGACGACGAGGTCGAGGAACCCCCAGTGCGAACCGGCGGGCAGGGTGCGCCCGACAGCATGCGGCCGCACTTCTGCGTCACGATGTGCGAGGAGCCCCGGTGCTGGCTTCCGGCGTGGCTGTCGCGGAAGAAGCGCTGCAGGACGCCGTCCCGCATGACCTGCGCGCCCGCGAAGCGGTGCACGAGCTGGCTGATCTCCAGCGCGGTCCGGGTGGCGAGGCTGCAGGCGAGGCGCGACATCGTCTCCTGCTCGTCGTTCAGCTGCGCGCCGGCCGCGAGGGCGGCCTCGTTGTCCCGCCAGGTGTCCCGCAGCAGGGCCTGGGTGCCCCGCACGTGCGAGTAGTGGCGGGCGAACTCGGCGAAGAACTCGTCGCTGGTGACCGGGGGCCCCTCGGAGGGGTCCTTGCGGCGGGTCAGCTCGCGCAGCTCGTCGGGCATGCGCCGGCCGACGCCCTGGGACCAGGCCGCCTGGTGCAGGCCGGCCATCAGGGCGGGGCTCGGCCCGTTCGCGGCGCGGCCGCGCGGAGAACGCGAGCCCACGGCGAAGACGTACGTGTCGCCGACCAGCAGCACCTCGGCCCGGTAGTCGAGGCTGGAGGTCGCGCGCAGGCCGAGCATGTCCCAGTTGTCGCTGATGCGCAGGGCCGACCGGGGCACCAGGCAGACCAGCCGTTGTCCCGTCCCCTCGACGGTCACCGCGAGGTTGAGGTGGGTGGCCACGGACACCCCGGGGGCGAACTGCCAGGTGCCGTTTGCCCGTGTGCATTTCACGCCCCTCAGGGATTGTCAACGGACCCGGCCACGCCCGCCGCCATACAGGAAACCATGGAACCCTCCAAGGAAACGTGTATGGGATGTCCGGGCCGTCTGGGCGCGATTCCCCGGAAGCGACCCCAATCCTGCGTGACCTGCACCACCTTCCACCCGGTGGATTTCTCGGCCTCATTGCCGGACCCGAATGCCCGTGCAAGTCTTCCCGGCGATTCGGCGCGCCCTTTCGTCTCCCACCTTTCAACCCCTTCACCCGGCAAGGCGGATGACCATGTGCTGCTCGGTACCAAGGCGGGTCCGCCCGTGGACCCGCTGCGGGCGGGGATCTCCAGCGCGCTCGTCGTCGACGGCGCCACGTACGTCGTCGACTGCGGACGCTCGGCCGTCACCCAGTACATACGGGCCGGTCTCACGCTGGCGTCCCTCAGCGGCATCTTCATCACCCACCTGCATGCCGACCACGTCGCCGACTACTACAACTTCTTCCTGCTCGGCGGAAGCGTCCCCAACCAGGAGGGCGACCAGCTCACCGGCCCGGTCCCCGTCCACGGCCCCGGTCCGGCCGGCGGGCTCCCGCCGAAGTTCGGCGGCGGGGACGCCCCGACGGTGACACCGGACGACCCGACCCCGGGCCTGGCCGCGCTGACCGACCGGTGCCACGCCGCCTACGCGTACAGCACCAACGTGTTCCTGCGCGACAGGGGCATCCAGGACGTCCGGGGGCTCGCCGACGTCCACGAGATCGAACTGCCCGGGGTCGGAGCCGACCACACGAACACCGCACCGCCGATGGAGCCGTTCGTGGTGATGGAGGACGACCGCGTCAGGGTCTCCGCGATCCTGGTGCCGCACGGACCGGTGTTCCCCTCGTTCGCCTACCGCTTCGACACCGACCACGGCTCGGTGACCTTCTCCGGCGACACCACGTACAGCGACAACGTGATCACCCTGGCCAGGGGGTCGGACATCCTCGTGCACGAGGCGATCAGCGTCGATGGCCTGCAAGCACCCGAGGTCTTCGTCGACCACCTCCTCCAGTCCCACGTGGAGGTCCAGAAGATCGGCCCGATCGCCCAGCGCGCCGAAGTCGGCACGCTCGTGCTCTCGCACATCTCCGAGGTCGCCGCGAACCCGATCGATGCGCGCAAGTGGAAACGGTGGGCGCAGCGCGGCTACGACGGCAGGGTCGTCGTCGGCCAGGACCTCCAGCGCGTCAGACCGCGTCGATAACGGTCGACGGTGGTGCCGGGCCGGGTCACCGCGGTCCCGCGAGCGAGGCCACCGCTCCCGTGGCCAGGCGGACCGCGGGCAGGGTCACGGCGTCGAAGTCGTCGCCGGACTCCACCGCTGTGGTGGCCGCGTTGACGAAGCCCTGGAGCAGGCGCGCCGTGCGGTGCGGCGCTTCGTCACCGAGGTCGGTCAGCGCGGCGATCAGGGGTTCCAGGATCTGCGCGTGCGCCTGTGCCGCGCCCTCTCTGAGCACGACCGCGTCCCGGTCGCCGGCCAGCGCCTGGGCGATGCGGTGCTCCCCGTCCCGCACCAGGATCAGCTGCGCCCGTAGGTAGGCGGCCACGGCTTCCTCGGGGGTTTGGGCGTCCGTCATCTCGGCACGGATCCGGGCGGTCCAGCGGGGCGCGGACTCGCGCACGACCTCGGCCAGTAGCTGTCCGCGGTCGGCGAAGTACTTGTAGACGCTGTTGCGGGCCAGTCCGGTACGGGCGGCCACCGCGGCGAAGGTGACGGCCGAGGCGTCGCCCTCCTCCAGGATCTCGCGCGCCGCGGCGACCAGCGCGGCACGCTGCTGGACCCGGTGGTCGGCGACGGAGGCTGCACGGATCTTGGGCACGTCGTCAGTGTATGAGGCGGTCGACGCGGCGCGGGTCGACCCCCACTTGGGGACGTCGTGTCGCCATACTTGGCTCTGCTCGAACTGAAGGTGGCCCGTGGCCGCTTTCTCCTGATGGGTAGCGTCGTGGTCCTCGTCGCCGCACTCGTCGGAATCGTCAGCGGTTTCACCACCGGACTCGGCGACGACACCATCTCCGCGCTGCGCAGACTCCCCGCGCCCCACCTCGCCTTCGACCGCGGGGCCGACTCCGACCAGTTCGCCCGCAGCCTGGTGGACGAGGCGGAACTGGACGGCTGGCGCGAGCGCGGCGGCGTCGAGGCCACCCCGCTGGGCGTCTCCATCGCCCGTGGCACCACGGATCGGAAGGTGGAGGTGGACTTTGCCGCCTTCGGTGTCGAGCCCGGCTCGTTCCTCGACCCCGGCGCCGCCTCCGGCACGGTCCTGTCCGCCGGTGAACCGTTCGGCGTCGTCGTCTCGCAGCAGCTCGTGAAGGACGGCGTACGCGTCGGCGACACCCTGACCGTGGACCGCCTGGGTCTCGAACTCGAGGTGACCGGCACGACCGGGCGCTCCTCGTACGGGCACGTCCCCGTCGCCTATCTGCCGGTCGAGACCTGGCAGCGCATCCGCTTCGCCACGCCCGGCACGCGGGCCGCCGATGTGCGGCCGCCGAACCAGTACAGCGCGGTCGCTCTCAAGGCCGGAGACGGAGCGGACCTCACCGGGGCGGACCGGGCCCTGAGCACTCGGACCGTGACCGTCGAGGACGCTTACGCCGCTGCTCCGGGCTACACCGGGGAACGTCTGACCATGACCTCGATCCAGGCGTTCCTCTACGCCGTCGCGCCGCTCGTCGTAGGCGCCTTCTTCGCGGTGTGGACCGTGCAGCGCCGCCCCGAACTCGCGCTGCTGCGAGCGATGGGCGCCTCTCGGGCGCGGCTGCTGGGTCACACCCTCGCGTAGGCCGCGACCGTGGTGACGGCAGGAGCGGCGGTCGGAGCGGCACTGGCCGCGGTGCTGGCCGCGGTGCTGGGCCTGGCGGTCGGCTCCGAGGTCCCCTTCAGCCTCCCCGCCGGAGCACTCGTCGCCACCATGGCGACGGTCGGCCTGGTCGGCCTGGCCGGCACCGCCGTCACGCTCCGCAAGGTGACCACCGTAGACCCGATGACCATGCTGGGAGCGGGCCGATGAGCCTCGACCTTCTCGACGTCACCGTACGACTGGGCCGCGGCGAGTCCCGCGTCACCGCTCTGACCGAGCTGACCGTGAGCTTCGCGCCCGCCGCCCTGACCGCGCTGGTCGGCCCCTCCGGGTCCGGCAAGTCCACCCTGCTGGCCGTCGCGGCCGCACTGCTGCGGCCGGACGCGGGCCGGGTGCTGCTCAACGGCACCGACATCGCGGGACTGTCCCCCGCCCGACAAGCCCGGCTGCGCCGGGAGCGGGTCGGCTACGTCTTCCAGAGCGGCAATCTCCTCGGCGGCCTCACCGCCCTCGAGCAACTGCTGGCCGCGGCATCCGTCGCCGGCCGCTCACCGCGGGCGGTACGCGCCCGCGCCACCGAGCTGCTGTGCGAGGTCGGTCTGGGGCACCGGCTGCGGCACCGGGCCGACCAGATGTCCGGCGGGGAACGGCAGCGCATCGCCATCGCCCGCGCACTGCTGCTCGAGCCGGACGTCCTGCTGGTCGACGAGCCGACGGCCGCGGTCGACCGGGAGCGGGCGGCTGGCCTCGTGGACCTGCTCGTCGCCACGACCCGTCGCCACAGCTGCGTGACCGTGGTCGCCACGCACGACCCGGTCGTGGTGGACGCGGCGGACCACGTGGTCGACATGGCCCGGCTGCGCGCCGGAGCGGACAGCCCGCTCTGACCGCCGGGCAGCGCCGACCGGCGAAGAGACCACTCCCGGGCCGGCCCCGCCACCACGTCGGCCCACCGTGCGCCTGCCCACCCGCCCGCCAGCCCGTCGGCAGGCGGGCAGGCGCACGCATGTCCCGCTCCACCGCGGATCACATGGGACCTTGGGGCTCCTGCCCCGGGTTCACCGCACACCGGAGACCTGGTGCGAGCAGTACGCCGGCCCCAGCGGCTTCAGGCGAAGCCCGCACCAGCGGCAGCGCCAGAACGCCCGGCACCACCCTGCGTGTCACGATCCCGCCCGAGTGTCGCTCGACTGCCTCACATCACGGCCGTCGGCCGCGCCCCGCGGTTCTCGTGTCGACGTGGTGTCGTCGTAGGCCGCACTGTCGATGATGGCCTTGACCTCGGCGAGAGTCGTGTCCGACACGTCCCTGAGACAGACACGAACGAAGGGGAATTTTCCTATCCGGTTGGAGCCCAGTAGGAACATACTCCCCGCGCCGCCCCACTCCTGGTCCCCTCCGAGCGTACGGCAGCCCTTGCCCGGCCGTGGGTACGGACTGGGCTCGAGGGCCGTGTCCGAGTCGAAGGCTCCCGTGACTTCTGCGTGACGGAAGAAGATCAGAGCCTCTCCCTCGGCAAGCCCGGTCAAGGGCGGGCAGCGGTAGTCGTCCGTGTCGGTGATGAGGCGACACGATGTCGCAGGCAAGGTCCTGTTGGCGACATAGACGCCGACGGTGGCGGACCGGTCCGCAGGTGCACGCGCGTACCAGCCGTTGGGCAGATCGAGACTGAGCGCTCCGTCCGCGAGGTGGGTCCGATGACTGTGCGGGGACTGCGCGGCGACCTGACTTCGCAGCGGCTGGACGACGAGGGAGCCGTAGAGCAGGGCGATTGCCGTCCCGCACGCCACGCCCGCCGCCCAGGCCGCGCGCCGTCGTCTGCGGGCCCTCACGCGCCGGTGAACCCGGCGCATGCGGTCCGCCGGAGCCGACAGGCTCGGCACCGCTCGCTCCAGCAACTCGCGCAACTGCCGTTCCCGCGCTTCCTGTTCGTCAGCGTCGTACACCGTGTTCTCCCTCCTGCGCATGCGTGTGCAGGGCCGGCAGGTCGCGCAGCGTGCGCAGTGCCTTGGCGGCCTGGCTCTTGACCGTGCTCGGTCGGCAGCCGAGTATCCCGGCGGTCTCCTCGACGCTCAGGTCCTCGAAGTAGCGCAGCACGATCACCGCCCGCTGCCGGGCCGGCAGGGCACGCACCGCGGCGGCGAGCGAGTGGTGCAGATCGACCCCCGCGAACGCGTCCGCCGCGGCCGACGCGGGCACTTCGTGGTGCGGAACCTCCGCCCTCCACCGTCGCTGCCACCACGACGAGAAGGTGTTGACCAGGGCCTTGCGGGCGTAGGCCTCGGGATTGCCGTCGGCGATCCGGTGCCATTTGGGCCACAGCTTGGCCAGTACCGTCTGCAGCAGGTCCTCGGCCAGGTGGGCGTCGCCCGTCAGCAGCCAGGCCGCGCGCAGCAGCCGTGGACCGCGTGCCGCGACGAAGGCCTCGAAGTCCGACGACGAGCCTTTCACCGGTGTCCCTTCACCCTCGCGACCGAGCTTGGGACGGACGCCCCAGGCGCTCCGGGTGCCCGGCGACCGCGTCGTGACGGGCCCCGGCCCGCCCCCTGCCCCGAGTGTGTCCGCGCCGTCGGCGACGGAGGTGAGCGCCCGGCCCACCGCTCACGCCGCCAAGCCCGCATCGGCGCCGCTGATCAGTGACCGCAGCGTCGCCACGCCCCGTGAGGTGAGCGAAGAGACCGTCCCCGGGGCGCAGTTCAAGTCGTCGGCGACCTGCCTCTCCGGGAGGTCACAGTAGTGGCGCAGCACCACGGCCGTCCGCTGCCGTCGCGGCAGACGGGTCAGGGCGGCCGTCAGCCCGAGGCGGGCCTCCACCAGGTCTGCCGAGTCGGCTGCGGAGGCAGGCTCCGGCACTCTCTCTGTGGGCTGCTCACCCCGCCAGCACCGTCCGGCCGCGCGTGCGGCCGCACGCACCAGTATCCGCCGGGTGTAGGCCTCCGGTGCGCCGTGCGCGATCCGGGGCCAGACCAGCCACAGCCTGACGAGTGACTCCTGCACCAGGTCCTCGGCCGTGTGACGGTCCCCGCCCGCCAGGGTGCGGGCGTAACCCAGGAGAGCCGGCCGGCGGGTCGCCGCGAACTCACCGAACTCACGTTCCGCCGCGCTACTGATCCGCATGCGCTGTGCTCCTCGTCTGTCATGTTGTCCGGGCCGGGCGGACGGCCCTCGCCGCCTGCCTCCGCCCCTGTAACCGGGTGAAGGCCGGGGTGCGGCGGCCCTGACTCCGTGAAATGTGGTGGACGTCACAAGCCGACCGTGCAGGGAACCGGCTGGGCCAGCGCCTTTCCCCTGTGCGGCGATGTCAGGGGGCCGGACCGCCGCACGACGTCCCCCATCGAACGGACAAGTGATCCCCTTGCGACTACGCAGTACGTTGACGGCGCTCGCGGCCACGGGCATGGTCGCCCTGTCGGCCTGCGGCCAAAGCGACTCCGGCGCGTCCTCCCCCGGAGACACCCGGGACGGAGACAGTGCGTCGGCCGCGCCGGGCGGCGAGTTGACCGTCCCGGAGGATGCAGACCCGGATACGAAGAACTACTACCTGACCGAGAACGCGATAGCGGCCTGTATGAAGAAGCGCGGGTTCAGCTACACACCGGTTCCCGGCATCACACCGAACGAGGACATGAACGCGGGCGAAGGAAGGGACTACGACCTGGCGAAGAAGTACCGGGAGAAGTACGGCTTCGGTACCTACTCGCGCATCGTCTATCCCAACGACCCGGCCGTGGCCCTGCCGGAGGAGAGGAGCGATCCCAACGACTCCTACCGCAGTTCCCTTCCCGCCGCGCAGCAGAAGAAGTACGACAAGGCGCTGGGACGGTTGCGCTTCCTCCGCAAGACCAACGGCGTGATCCAGCGTCCCCCCAAGGACGGATGCCTCGCGCAGGCCGAACGGAAGGTGAACGGGCCGCCCAAGTCGAAAGCTCAGCAGGACCGGGAGAACGCGGAACAACAGGAACGCGACAAGCAGGCCGGGCAGGCGCTCAACGGAGACCCCCAACTCGTCTCCCTCGCCCAGGAATACGCCGACTGCCTGCGCAAGGAGGGCATCACCGTCACCACCACTCAGCCCACCAGCATCGCCGACATGGTGAAGTTCCAGGTGAGCGACCAGATTCCGCCGGGCGGCCTGCCGGGAAAGGAAGAAGCACTGGCCAAGCTCCCCGGTGAGATCGACCTCGCGCTCAAGGACCTCGAGTGCGGCAAGCCGTTCAGGGCCGCGTACTGGCCCAAGTACGACAAGAACCCGTACGTGGGGAACAACGGGTGAAGCGCCGCAACAGTCAGCAGCGCAGCCGCACCAGACGACTGGGCGCGACGGTCGCCGTGGTCGCCGTGATCGGAGCAGGCGGCTGGTTCGCCGGCACCCGCATGCAGTCGCCCGCCGACGCCGCCGCCTCGCAGCGGGCGCCCAAGGCGGGCCCGGTGACCGTGCCGGTGGAGCAGCGCACACTGACCGCCACTGTGGTGGCGCAGGGCAGTCTGGAGTACGGCTCCCCGCGCGGTATCACCCTGGCCGGCGCCGTGGGTTCCTCCCAGGAGGGCGACAAGGAGGACGGTGCGGCGCAGCGCGTCACCAAGGCGCCTTCGTCCGGAAGCCGGCTGAAGGAAGGCGACGTGCTCATGCAGGTGAGCGGCAGTCCGGTGCTGGTGCTGGTCGGGTCGGTACCGATGTACCGCACCCTGGGCCCCGGCTCCTCGGGGGACGACGTCAAGCAGTTGCAGAAGGCTCTGAACAGGCTGGGCTTTTCGACGGGCGGCGTCACCGGGACCTACGGCCCCGGCACGGCGTCCGCGGTCGGCCGGTGGTACCGGAGCAAGGGGTACACGGCACAGGAGCCCACCAGCGCCGACCGGCAGAGGCTGGGAGACCTGGAGACCGCGGTGTCCGACGCGCAGGTCGCGCTGCTCACCGCGCGCGGCGACGGCGAGCAGGCCCCCGGCGACGGTACGCCCGGAAAGGAGTCGGAGAAGGTCCGGAACCTGCGTATCAAGTCCGCGCGGAAGCAGCTGGAGCTGGCGAACTCGGCGCTGAGCGCCTTCAGGGCCGGCTACGGAACCAGGGTACCGGCGGGAGAGATCGTCTTCCTGCCGCGGCTTCCGGTCCGCGTCGACAAGGCCAAGGTACGCGCCGGTGACACCCCGGACGGAGAGGTCGCCACCGTGACGAGCTCCGACGTCGTGGTCGAAGCGGTCGTGCCGGGTTCGGACGCCGCTTCCCTGCGGGAAGGCATGACCGTCCAGGTCACCACAGCGGACGGCAAGGAGGCCGAGGGCGTGCTCAGCGAGATCGGACGGTCGGGCACGACACCTGAGGACACCGGGACGGGCCCGGACGCCGAACCCGGCGGGGACTCCAGGAGTGGGGAGTCCGAGAGCAGCGGAACGTCCGGCGACGGCACGTCGGAACCCGTGCCCCTGAAGGTGAGCATCGCGAAGCCCGGCCCGCTCGCCGAGAACACGGGCGGCGCGGCGACGGTCACCATCGAGGCGGGTGAGTCGGACGGCGAGGTTCTGGCCGTGCCCGTTGCCGCGGTGCAGACATCTGCGGGCGGTCAGGCCCGCGTACGGGTCGAGCGGGACGGCCGGGTGAGGCGCATCGACGTCGTCCTCGGAATCTCCGCCGACGGACTCGTCGAGGTGAAACCGGACGGCGGCGCGCTCAAGAAGGGCGACCTCGTGGTGGTCGGCCGGTGACCGCAGAGCCTGCCCCCACCGAGGCGCCCGGCCGGGACGACGTCATCAGACTGGACGGCGTCCACCGCGTCTTCGACTCCCGACCGCCCGTACACGCGTTGCGCGACGTGCACCTGACGGTGAGGCGGGGTGAGCACCTGTCGATCGTGGGACCGTCCGGATCGGGGAAGTCGACCCTGCTGAACATCCTCGGCCTGCTGGACACCCCGACCTCGGGCGACTACTGGCTCGACGGAGTGAGGACCGGGGCCCTCAGCGACCGGCAGCGCACCTCGCTGCGCGGTAGCAGTATCGGCTTCGTCTTCCAGTCCTTCCACCTGCTTCCCTACCGGACCGTGGAAGAGAACGTCATGCTGGCGGAGATCTACCGCAGGCAGCACACGGGCAGAGGGCGCCGTCGGCGTGCCGAACGAGCCGGAGCGGCCCTGGACCGAGTGGGCCTGTCCCACCGCACCGGTTTTCGGCCCGACCGTCTCTCCGGCGGCGAGCGCCAGCGCGTCGCCATCGCACGGGCTTTGATGAGCGAACCGGCCCTGCTGCTGTGCGACGAACCCACCGGCAACCTCGACAGCGAGAACACGCACTCGGTCCTGGAACTCTTCGACCGGCTCGGCGCCCAGGGCATGACCCTCGTCGTGATCACCCACGACGATGCCGTCAGCCGGCGCGCCGGCCGGCGTGTCCGTATCCGCGACGGACGGCTCAGGGAGGAACCCGCATGAAGCGCCGTCACCGCGCGCCCGCTGCCGGTCCCGGGAAGCGGGTGGACCGTCCCCGGATCCATCCGAAGGATCTGTGGACGGAGGCACTGTCGGGAGTACTGGCCCGTCCCGTCCGTTCCGCGCTGACCACGCTGGGCACGGTGCTGGGCATCGGCACGCTGGTCGTCACGATCGGGGTGGCGTCGACGGCCGCCCACCAGATCGTCGGCCGGTTCGACGCACTCACCGCCACGTCGGTCACCGTCGTGGTCCCGCCTCCGCCCCCGGCGTCCGACACCGTCCCGCTGGTGGACTGGGAAGACGTCGGCGCCGTCGACCGGCTGGCCGGGGTGGAGTCGTCCGCCGCGCTCGCGCAGACCGACGAACTGGCCGCCGTGCAGGTGCGGGCCAACGACGTGGTCACCCCTGGCGGCCTGTCCGGCCAGACGCTGGCGGTCGTCGCGGCCTCGTCGTCTCTGCCGGCGGCGGTGCGCGGTGACATCACGGTCGGCCGGTTCTACGACCAGGGTGACATCGCCCGCAGCGCCAGAGTGGCGGTGCTGGGCGACCAGGCCGCTCGCCTTCTCGGTGTCACACGGGTGGAGGACTCGCCCGCGGTCTTCTTCAACGGCCATTCCTTCACCGTGATCGGGATCCTCGGCGGAATCGAGCGCGAGCAGCGCCTGTCCACCTCGGTGATCCTGCCGCCCACGACGGCCAAGGACCGGCTCGGCCTGGACACGGTGAACCGCGTCCTGATCAACACCTCCCTCGGTGCCGCCCACCAGGTCGCCAGGCAGTCACCCCTCGCCCTGGCACCAGGCAGCGCGCAGGCGCTCACCGTCCTGGCGCCGCCCGATCTGTCGAGGGCACGCAAAGGTGTCCAGGGCGACGTCAACGGCCTGTTCCTGGTCCTCGGGTTCGTCTCGCTGATCGTGGGTGCCCTCGGTATCGCCAACGTCACGCTGGTCACCGTGATGGAACGGGTCGCGGAGATCGGTCTGCGGCGTGCCCTGGGCGCCTCGCGCCGGCAGATCGCCGCTCAGTTCCTCCTGGAGTCGACGACGATCGGGCTGCTGGGGGGTGTCATCGGTGCCGCCCTGGGCGTGGTCGTGGTGGTGGCCGTCTCGGCGGTCAAGGACTGGACTCCCGTACTCGACGGCCGGCTTGCCGTCGGTGCCCCGGTCGTCGGTGCGGTGGTGGGCCTGCTGGCGGGTGTCTATCCGTCGCTGCGGGCTTCCCGGATGGAACCCGTCGAGGCGTTGCGAGCCCCCTCGTGAAGACTGACTCCCGGCGGCCCTGCCCCGTCCACCAGGCGGCGGGCGGGCGCAGTGACCCCGATCGACACGGGGGCGTACTGGGCACCCGCCTGCCGCCCGCAACCGTCCGATCGCACCGAAGAACGACTCGATCAACCGTGCATGGTCAGGGGCTCTCATACAACGAGTTCTGCTGATCGACTGCGACCGAGCGGCTCAGGACGGCATTGCTCGCCCTTGAGACGGCAGGCATGCGAAACCGCCGCAGTCGACACGGGCGAAGAGGGACTGGCGCGGTTGCGGCCGTTTTTTCCCCCACGCCGTGGTGCTGCATTTCATGCCGCCCGGCATGAGCGGCCTGGACGACTGCCACGCGATCCGCGCCGTCGACGAGACGATGCCGATCACCACATTCGCGCGGGAAGACGAAGCGGACATCGTTCTCGGCCGGGTGTGTCAACTTAACGGCTGATCTTGGTTGTTGGGTTATCGCTGGTCGGTGGGGGTCAGGCGGCCATCGAAGGCGATCTGGAAGGCGTTCAGGGGTGCCTTCCAGCGCATCGTCCAGCGGCGGCGGCCCTTGCCGGTCGGGTCCAGGCTCATCAGTGCCATGTAGACGCACTTCAGCGCGGCGGCCTCTGAGGGGAAGTGGCCGCGGGCCCGAACGGCCTTGCGGATCCGGGCGTTCACGCTCTCAATCGCGTTCGTGCTGCAGATGACCTTGCGGATTTCGACGTCGAAGGACAAGAAGGGCACCATCTCGGCCCAGGCGTCGGACCACAGCTTGGTCACGGCCGGATACTTGGTGCCCCACTTCTCGGAGAACTCCAGGAACCGTTCGGTGGCGGCGGCCTCGCTCGGCGCGGTGTAGACGGGCTTGAGATCCTTGGCGACCTTGTCCCAGTCCTGGCGGGCGCAGTAGCGGATGCTATTGCGAATCAAGTGAACGATGCACGTTTGGACGACCGTGCGGGGCCAGACCGTCTCGACCGCGTCCGGCAGGCCCTTCAGCCCGTCGCAGACGAGCATGAGGACATCTTCAATTCCGCGATTCTTCAGCTCGGTGAAGACCTGGAGCCAGTGCTTGGCGCCCTCGCCGCCGTCACCGGCCCAGATCCCGAGAATGTCCCGGGTGCCCTCGACCGTGACGGCCATCGCAACGTAGATGGGCCGGTTGGCGACCTAGCCATCGCGAATCTTCACGTTGATGGCGTCCACGAAGACGACCGGGTAGACGCGGTCCAGCGGGCGGGCCTGCCATTCCGCCATGCCCTCCATCACCTTGTCCGTGATCGTGGTGATGGCCTGCTTGGACACCTCCGCCCCGTACACCTCGGCCAGATGAGCCGATATCTCCCCGTGCGTGAGGCCCTTCGCGGACAACGAGAGCACCATCTCGTCCACGCCGGTCAGACGGCGCTGCCGCTTGCGGACGATCTGCGGCTCGAAGGTGCCGGCGGTGTCGCGGGGGCACCTTCACCTCGACCGGGCCGACGTCGGTCAGTACCGTCTTGGCCCGGGTGCCGTTGCGGCTGTTGCCGCTGTTCCTGCCGGCCGCGTCGTGCTTGTCGTAGCCGACGTGATCGGTGATCTCGCCCTCCAGAGCGGACTCCAGCACCCGCTTCGTCAGCTGCTGCAGCAGCCCACCCTGCCCGGTCAGCTGCAGCCCCTCCGACCGGGCACGCTCCACCAGCATCGCGACGAGCTGCTCGTCGGACACGGGCACAGGCTGCCCCAACTGGGGGCTCTCGACAGGCTCCACGGTCTCCAACTCCACGGCGGTCTCAGTCATTTGACGTCTCTCCCATGATCATCGGATCCGCCGTTAGATTTACACTCCCACGAGGACGTAGGGGATCACGCAGAAGGCGGCGATGTTGCAGGCGACGAGCAGAGCGATGAACAGCCAGTAGGAGAAGCCGTGGCCGTCGGAGGCGGCGACGAGGGACCCGTAGGTGAGGGTGATGAAGATGCCGGTGGTGGTGAGTCCGGCAGCCCAGCCCAGCCCAGCGCGCTGATGCCGATGCCGATGCCGATGAAGGACCAGAACAGGGCGGGACCGGCAAGGACCGAGATGGCCAGGAACAGCGGCGCGGTGATGTCCCGGTCGCCGATGAAATCCATGAGCTGCGGGATGGAGATGAAGGTCCATAAGCCGGTGAAGGCGAGGCCGATGACGACGGCGACGATCGTGATCACGCGGTTGGCGCGGCTGGTGGAGGCGGCGTTCGCGGCGTCGGTCATGAGGCGGTGGACTCCATCTACTACGGCGGGCGAGGTGATCGGATCCATCCCGGTATAGCCGACGCAGACCACAAGGGGGCGCGCTTCCGCGCAAGGCGTCCGGGACCCGACCATGAGGCCGACCGCGCTGGTCCGCGCCCGATCTGCCGCGCCAGGGGTGGGCGTGTCCGAAGTGACACGCAATTCGAACAAGCGATCTAATGACGGTATGGACGCGACCGACTTCCCCGACGACCTGGTGCAGACGCAAGCCGCCTGGAACGCCACCTACGACACGCTCGCCGCACCCCGCCCTCGCGACACCACCGCCCTGCGCCGCCGCCTGCTGCGCCTGTCCGTACGGCTGTGGCGGCACCCCTACTGGGAGACCGCCCCCTCGGTGCCGATGGCGCGCTACGAGCCGCGCCAGCTGGCCCGCGCCCGGGGAACCGTCCGGGCCGCGTGACCCGCCGCCTCGGTCGACCAGGAGCACGGGGTTGCGACAAGGGTTGCGCCTGGGTGTTACGCGGCCCACAGGACCGCCCCCGTGTCCGCGCAGGTCACCACACCGTTTTGCCGCGGTCGGCCTGCTGACCGGTCGGCCTGCTGACATCCCCGTTGCGGCTGCTCTGCCCATGTCCCTTGGCTGGAGTGAAAGAGGAAGGGACGCGCGGGATGGGCGACGCGGCCGCGGCCAGGGACCGGGGCGCGCTCAGCGGACTGCGCGTCGGCCAGAGCCTCCGCGCGTGCCGCCGTCGTGCGGCGCAGATGTCAGGCGGGGAATGTCGGTGGGGGAGAGGTCGGGGCGGGCGCGGTGCCAGCGCGTGGGATGGCGCCACCGGCCGGAGGCATCACGGGCGACATCGACGCCGACTTCCACCACCAGGCCGGGCTTGACCAACGTGACGTCCAGTTGCTCCCGGCTGCCCCATCCGGCGGAGAACGACCAGCCCGTCCACGGGTGCCCGCGCCGTCCCGCCTCGAGCAGGCCGGCGACCGCGGTGCCTGCCGCTCGGGCGAGGGTCGTGGTGCGGCCGACGTACTGGAGGCGGCCTTCGACGTCGTATCTGCCGAGCAGCAGCGTCCGGGGCTGGGTCAGGTTGCCGGTGACCGCGCCGACGATCGCCTCACTCGTCTCGCGGACCTTGTACTTCTGCCAGCCTCTCACCGACGGCTTATAGGCATCGGTGAGCCGCTTGAAGACCACGCCCTCCATCCCGACCGATACCCACGGCAGCCACTCGCGCACGGTGTCCGGGTCGGTGGTCGACGGGCACAGCGTCCACGGCGCGAAGAGTCGGCGGGCGGCGGACGCCGACTCCAGCGCCGCCCGACGTCTGCGGTACGGCCATCCGGTCGTCACGGTCCCGGACAGCCTGAGCAGATCGAACGCCACGAAGTGAGCCGGCCACTCCTCAGCTGCCCGGTCCGCACCGGGCCCGCGCCGGGCAAGCCGGTTCTGCAAGCGCTCGAAGGCGAGGCGGCCCGTGGCGTCCCATACGACCAGCTCGCCGTTCATCGCGGTCGCATCTGGCAGCTGCACGGCCCCGGCCACAATCTCCGGAAACGCCGCCCCCATTTCCGTGCCGCGCCTGGAGCGCAGCACCACCCGGCCCGCGTTGACCAGGACGGCAGCCCGGAATCCGTCCCGCTTGGGCTCACCCGCCCAACCCGGCCGCAGATCAGGTTCGGGTGCAAGCGTGCTCAGCATCGGTTCCGGGAGCGTCCATGTCACACCGGTTCCCTTCCACCAGGCGCTGGCCTGTCTCCTTACGGCCGGCCCTCGCTCAGCTGGCTGGAGGTGTTCTCGATAGCGGCACTGGTTGTAACCTCCGAGCTGCCCAACAGTGGTGTACCTGCCGAATTCGTCCGCGCCCTCGATGAGGCCCGGACACTGAGGCCCTGGACTGCTCACTTGTGCCTGGCCCGTCCAGGCGAGGGGACGCAGGTGGGACGGGCCAGGCGTTCAAGATCGTAGGGTGCCCTGCTGCCGGATCGGCCGGTGACAGGCTGGCAGACGTGTGTGGTCGTGCGCGGCCCGCACAGCAGGAAAACCCGAAACCGGAATCGGTTTCGGGCCCCCTACTGCGTGCACGCACGCCGGCCAACGGGGGAGGCCAGGTACGTACTGGCGTGTTCAACGGCTGGTTGTGCCGAAAGGTCACGGTGCGAGCCGGTGCTGGTCAGCCTGCCCGGGGGGCTGCCGGCGGCCCAGCGCGGTAAACAATTCCGCCTGGAGGGCTTCGGGGAGGTCGGCTCCCCGGCCGTGCTGGATGATGTGCGTGGCCACTGCGGAAAGCTTGAGGTTGGTGTGCTGGGAGACCTCGCGGAGCACGCTGAAGCCGTCTGCGGAGCTTATCCGGCCCAGGACGACGAGGACTCCGATGGCCTGGTCTACAACGGCGTGGGAGGTGACCGCTTCGCGGAGCTGTCTGTTCTCCGTCCTCAGCCGTTCCAGCTCAGCAGCCCGGTCCTCTCCGACGTGGGTGGAAGATCGTCCGGAACATGTGGGAAGGGACACGCGAGTCACCGCCTGAGCTGTCGGGGCATACCTGTGCGCATGCCCGCTCCACTCTGCAGCATCCCCACCCCATCGCTGCGCCACGGCGCTCGCCCATGCAGCCCAAGCAGCCTGGGAGCACTTCCTAGAAGGTGTGTCGCCCGTGTTCGGTCCGCTGCCCGAGCCGATGTACCCCCGACCACGGGCCCGACTATGTCGGGTCAACGGCCCGACCACAGGCCCGACCATGGCAGGGTCTACGCCCTTATGGCAGCGCCGTGGCGTCGGTGCCTCGCCCAGAGCGCTGGAGCGCGGGGCGCGCGAGCTGAGATGTGCGGTTTGTCGGCATCAGTCGCAGACGCCTGGCCGACGCCGGACAGGGAGGGCGCGCGTCGCGGCGCTGCTAGGGATGGCCGCCGGGGAGGATACGCAGTCATGAGCACCACTTCCCCTCTGCTGACTCAGCGTGAAGCCGCTGCCGCGTGTGGCGTGAGCCGTTCGACGATCCGGCGCCGCCGGGAGGCCGGCGAGCTACCCGGGGCGGTGCTCGACGACGACTGCGGCTGGCTCATCCCCGGGGATGATCTACGTGCTGCCGGATTCCGCTTCAACACTCCCGCTTCGGTGAAATCGAGAGCCGCTGGTCCGCCACCGGCCGGGACGTAGCAAGACACCGCACCAGATACATCGGCTTCGGTCCTGCAGACCGAGCTGGAGCGGCTGCGCCACGCGCACGCCCTGGCGCTCGCCGAGGAACGCAGCGCCCGCTGGCTCGCCGAGGCCGAAGCCCGGCACCTCGAGGCACGCCTGCGAGAACGCAGCGCCCATATTGAGGACCTGCGGCGCACCCTGGTGGTGCGGCCTTCTGCTTCGGAAGGGGCGGCGATTCCCCGTCCCGTGCGGGCGTTCCCAGAGCCTGCCGTGACTCGGACAGCTTTCCCGTCCGCGGGCGTTGAAGACGCTGAGCACAAAGCGGGTCGGTGGCGCCGCTGGTGGTCCCGCCGGGACTGACTGCGAGGAGTGCGGCAACCCCTCCCACATCTCCTGCACTAACTGCTGCGACAACCCCTGCGACATCTGCTGCGTAACCTGTCTGGCCGTTCTGTTGTTTTCACTGGTCAGCACGGCCGTTGGGGTTTGGTCGGAAGGCCGATATCCCCCTTGGAGCCTCCCTCGCCGCACACGATCCGGGAGAAGAGGATGGGGCAGGGCTGGGGCGGAGATCGGCCCGGCGGGGGTCGGGCGCCCTTGACGTTGTTGCACGTCGGCTCGCCTCCGCGCTGCCCGGCCGCTGGAGCGTCCGGGCGGCGAAGTGGGGAGTGGGGCCGACGGAGATGAGCCCTCCACTTGGTGAGGGCGGCGCGCTGCTCCGCCGTGAGCTTGTCCCGCCTCGACTTGGTGTTCGGGAGCCAACACCCCGAGCTTCACCGGCACCGGCCCCGCTACGCCGTCGACCGTGATCGGCAGTCGAGCCGTACTGCTTCGGTCAACAGACGAAACTCTCTACGCCTGGCCATCGTGTCCACTTACCTTGGCCGCTATGGGAAACAACGTGTCCAGGCGCCACCACCTGCTTCCACAAGTGTGGTTGGAGGGCTTTGCACGGGACGGAGTCCTCACCGGCAGACGCAGAGCAGCCGGCCGGGACTTTCCCAGCTCAGTCATAGACGCCACGGTGGTCAGCCAGTTCTATAGCAACCCCATGCCGGAGCAAGGGCAAGATGGTCAGGAGGTCGAGAAGTTCCTGGCCGACGACGTTGAAGGACCTGCTGCCGCAGTCCTCCAAAACATACGCGCAGGCCGTTGGCCGCTAGCCCATGGCGAAGAATCCGCACTCATCCGTCTCTTGGCTCACCAACTGGCTCGCTCGCAGGCATTCCGCAAGCTGGGCAAGCACGTGGAAGACCACCTCCTACCGCTCATCACCGCCCAAGAGATCACGAAGCACATGGACGAGGGGGCCGATCAGTCCCTCTCGCCTCGAGACCGTAGACGCGTCATCGAAAGCATCATGCGCAACCCTCCTGCCATGGAGAAGCTTCTCGATCCACGGCGCGACCTGCGGCAGCAGCTCAGAACCGCTGATCAGGTGGAGCAGAAATTGGTGAACTGGCAGATGGTCCTGCTGCGCGCCGATCGCCCGCTCCTGCTCCTGGCGGATGGGGGAGTCGTGGTGAAGCAGGTGGATGGATCGTTCTCTCCCTACCCGCCGGTGCTGCCTGACGATGCAGAACTGCTTGCACCACTGGCCCCTCACCTCCTGCTGATTCTCACGCCGCGACCTGACCGCCATGCTGACCAACGACTCACGCCAAAGAAGGCCAGCAAGGCGAACCGCGGGGCCCTGGCCCTGTGCCACGACACCATCTACCGGCAGCCAGGACACCCCTGGCCGAAGGGCGCAACCTTGCTGCCGGAGCCCCCGTCCCTGCTTCCTCCCTCCATCACGATCTCCCTAGCCGCGGAACAGGACAGTGAGCAACCGATGAGTCATGCGCCGATCGCGCATCAGAGACTTGCTCAGCTAGTCACGAAACTGGGCGGATAGCACCGACCAGCCACCCCCGACAGCACGAGACCCCGACCCTGTCGGCGGGCCCGGGGTCTCACGGTGGCGGGGGGACGGTCAGAGGTTGTCCCAGTAGCTCTCCAGCTCGGAGGGTGGCCCGAACCGCTCGATGGACCAGCAGGTGCAGTTCAGTTCCGGCCCTCCTACAGCTCCTTGTCGTACTCCTCGTGGTGCTCTCGCACCGGCCGCTTCTCCGGGGCCGCCGACGGCGCGGGCTGCGCTGCGGACGGCTCCGGGGCGTCCTCGATGGCCGGCACCACACCCGCCCACTCCATGCCCTGCGCGGCGAGGGCGGCGCGCTGCTCCACGGTGAGCTTGTCCCGCCTCGACTTGGTGTTCGAGAGCCAGACCCCCAGCTTCACCGGCACCGGCTCCGCCTCGCCGTCGACCGTGACCTCCACGACCGTGCTGCGAGGGACGGGCCGCTGTCCCTCCTTCTCCACCCACTGCGCCAGGGCTGCCAGGCCCCGCTGGAACGCCGCCTCGGCCTTGCTCCCTGCCTTCTTCGGCCCCTTGAGGGCTGCGGCCAGAGCCGGACGGAGCTCCGCCGGGGCGGCGGCCGTCACGGGGAGGGTGGCGCCCTGTACGCCCAGCGCGGTCAGCCGCTCCCGCTGCTCGGGCAGGAGCTGCGCCCAGGTGCCCGGCTCCTGCTGCCGCCACCGCCACGTTCCGATGTCATCGCCCTCGAAGGTGACGCCCGGCGCGATGTAGGGCAGATGGCCGTCGGCGTCGACCAGAGCGGCGAGCACCCGGTAGTGCCGCTGCCAGTTGAGCGGCCAGGGGCAGTTCCAGTCCGGGTCGACCGCGGCCAGCTGCTCCGCGCGTGCGGCGGCCCGCTTCGGGTCCTTCCCGAGACCGCCCTTCCGGCGCAGGTTGGCCATGTACTGCCCGATGGGCACCATCGCCTCGCCCTCGCCCCACACGGCGTCCTGGCGCGGCGCGAGGTGTCCCATGGCCCGCCGGTAGGACCGGAGCGCGGCGAGCTTGTTCTCCCAGGCTTCCTCGCCCGGCTCCCAGAGCATCCCGGCTTCGGGTACGTCCAGCAGCGTCTTGCGCCGCTCCTCCAGCTCCCCGGCCCGTAGCGCCTTCCGCTGCTGATGGACCCAGCGCCCCAGGGGGAAGTCCTTGGTGACGCCGACCTCGACCTCGACGTCATAGGGCACGGCGTAGAGGCCGGTGATCTCGTTCTCCTTCCGCCACCGGAGCAGGGCCTGGTAGCCCTCCAGCCACACCAGGGACTCCGGCCGGTAGACCCGGGTGCGCAGGAACGCCGCGATGGTCGCCGCGTCCCGGGGAGAGGAGAAGTGGAGCAGCGCGGCTTCGGCGGCGGCCTGCGTGTCGTCGTCCTCCTGGTCCTCGCCGTCGCCCTCGCCGCCGGCCCCGACGATCTGCCCGTCCTCGTCACGCCGGACGTGGACCTTGCGCTTGCCGCTGGTGAGGGCGCGGGAGGCGAGCTGCTCGACGAGTCGTTCATCATGCGAGCGCAGGCCCTGGAGGACCGCTACAAGGGGGCGGAACGAGGCACTGGCGACCATGTCGGTCGGGTCCTCGCCGGGCTCCAGAAACACCGGCACGATGATCCTGGCCACCTTCGTGCTGCCGTCCTTGCTGAGCCGGAGCGCCCGGCCGATGTTCTGCACGATCTCCACCTGCGAGCCGCGGGTGTCCGCGAAGCAGACGGCTTCCACGCCGCGCTCGCCGGTGATGTCCACGCCTTCCCCGAGCACGCGAACGCTGGCGAGGAAGGCCCGGTGGACCCGGCGCCCGGCCGCGTCGATGCCGTTGGCGAACTGCCGCAGGACCTCGCGCCGCTCGGACACGAGGTGGTCGCCGCACAGCCACGCCGACCACACCCGGTCCGGCGGGACGTGACGGCCGGCCTCCAGCTCGTAGAACTCCGCGTCGATGGAGGACTTCGGCAGCTTGTCGGCGGCGGCCAGATCGGCGTCGGAGGCGTCGTTCAGGTACAGCGCGGCAGCCGTCTCGGGCAGCTTCTCCGCGAACGCGCGGGCCTCTTCGACCTTCTGGTGGAAGGTCATGACTGTACGCAGGTTGTGCGCGGCGGCGTGCTCCAGGAGGGCGGTCTGCAACAGGGCCAGGCGCCGGCCCCGCTGCGCCGCCTCCGACTCCCCGAGGACCGGCGAGGGATCGCGGATCTCCAGGACGTCGATCTCGAATCCGGCAAGGATTTCGCGCTCGATGGCCTCGCTCAGACCGAGCTCCGCGAGCCACGCGCCGTAGGTGCCCTCCGGGTCGTCCGACATGGTCGCGATCTCCGCCTCCTGGCCGCCCGCGCCCTTCTGGGGCCGGGCGGCGGCGAGGATGCGCGGGGTCGCGGTGAGGTAGAGCCGGAAGTCCGCTGGGATCCGCTGGTTGTCGTGGATCGCTGCCCACGGACGACCAAGATCACCGGCGGTTCCGTGGGCCTCGTCCACGATGGCGAGGTCGAACGGGTCCATCTGCTGCCCGTAGAGGCGCTCTCCGCCCGCCAGAGCGGCCTCCAGCGGCCCGCGAACCTTCCGCTGGCCCACGGGAGCGTCGATGTCCTCGCGGTCCACCAGGGAGGCGTACGTGGCGAACACGATGACCGGCCCGTGCCCGGCCCACAGGGCGAGCTGGATCGGGTTGGTGGTGGTGCGCACCCCGAGCGCGTTGAGGATCGCGTCGTTCTCCAGCGAGCACACCGCGACCATCGGGGAGCGGTGGCCCACCAGGCGCCAGGCCTGGGCGGTCTGGGCGAGCAGGTCCAGGGTCGGCACGGTCACGAGGATCCGGCCGTCAGCGAAAGCTTCCAGCGCGCACGCGGCGGCCGTGATCGTCTTGCCCGAGCCGGTCGCTGACACGATCGTGGCCCGGGCACCCTGCGGGGGCACAGATGACCTTGCAGGGAATCCCACCCACCTGCGAAACGCGGCGCGCTGGTCTACCTGGTGTTCCTTGAGCTGAATCGCTGACATTCTGTGTCTCCCCGAGTGCTGAATTCGTGTGGGCTCTTCAGAGGGCCGCGTGCGGAATGCAGGCCGCGTCCAGGTCGTTCCAGATCGACGCATCCGCCTTGTGCCACCCGCCCGGCTTTCCGTCCTTGAAGGGCGGCTTGTCGTCCGGGTCGTAGTGCCCGGCATCGAGCGTGCAGACGATGACGTCCCCGTCCGCGTTCCGGGTCCGCGCGGTGCACAGACCGCCGGCCTCGCCCAGCGCCTGGCGGCGCCTGGTGGTGTGCGGGTATGTGGCCGGCAGGACGGCTTCCCGGACGTACCGCTCCAGCCGCACCAGGTCGACGCGCTCACGCTGCCTCACGTCCGCGATGTGTACGCCCAGTTCAGCGGCCCCGGCCGACCGGCCGCCGCGTCGGGACCACTCCCGGTCCGCGATGCCCACCAGGGCCTCGCTCACTGCCGCCATGCCCTCCTGCTTGATGCAGGCTCATCTGCGGAGGGAACCCCTACTCGGCTCGGGCGTTCCCTGCGGAGGGAACCCCTACTCGGCTCGGGCGTTCCCATGGATTTATCATGGCCGCTCATCTGCCGCCGTTCCTCTCGGACAAGGGAGTGCTTCCGGATGGTTGGAGGGTGTCCTATGTTTCCCCCAACGTTACATGCACCTATCAAACTTGATGCACTCTACGGAGCTGGTGTGGTGAGGGTCCGGTGAACCTGTTGGGTGGCTGCTGCGTTGTGGGGGGTGTGGGATGTGCCCGCTGGTGTCATAGGTGAAGGAGTAGGTATGTGGCCGCTGAGTGATAGCGAGATTGCGAGTGAGCTGCGGGGTATGGCGGATGGGTATTTTATGAATAACAAACGGGAGCTTGTCCTGCCCCCCGGACGTGGGGCTGTTTATCCTTACAGTCAAGTAGGGGAGTATGTGCAAAGAGCAAGTATGCGCAGGCCCGACGGGAAACCGATGTCGACTTTGGGGCCGGAAACGGCTGACGCTTTGGAAAGTAAAGGTTTCGGCCCCTATTTGATAGAGGCAGATTATGGCCGGTGGGTTCTGGACCCTGAGAACACGCCCAGAAGGAGCCAGGGTGATAAAGCGTGGCGGGAGTTTGTTAAGCATGGCGAGAATTTTCCTCTGGTGATAGAGTCTGCACCGGGCCGTTTTGTCTTCGATAGTACTTTGTTGAATAGTAGCCTGTATGGGGGGGAGGGTGCAGTATCCGCGGCGAGTGCTAATAATCCGTTTGCTGGTAGTGCGAACGCTTACGGGCCGTCCAGTAGTCGGGTGACGGGTGGTGCTTATTCTGGTGACAGGCGCAGTAACCCTCCAGCACAGTCGTTCCAGGAACAGCAGCAACAGCAGCGGTCCCAAGGTCGGCGTTGACGAGCCGGATGACCGACTGGAGCGTAGCGGAGGTCACCCTGAGGGGACGTGTCCCCGCAACTCCGGGAGCGTAGAGCGTAGCGGACGGAGCGTTAGGCGGGGGAGCGCAGCGGACCCGCCCACGTCTGGAGCGAAGCGGAAGACCCTTGTCAGGGCGTAGCCCTGACAGCTCCGGGAGCGCAGCGGCCGGGAGCGCAGCGGACGGAGCATCAAACCCAG
>NZ_JBVISR010000029.1:0-38170 GCF_055575415.1 Streptomyces sp. NPDC034099
GGAGAGACGCGACGACATCCACGAAGCCTTCCTCGGCCTCGCCGTCTGCCTCATCACCCACCGCCACGTCCAACGCCTTTGTTAGGACCTCTAAGCGAGATCCGGTAGATCCGCGCGGAGGACTCCGCGATGCCCGCACCGGCTACTGAGGTCTCCCCGCAGGGCTGCGACGACGACCCCTCCAGGATGACCGTCGCCGACAGCTCGCGGGTGGCGAAGCCGTTCTTCTGCTCGAAGCCGTACGAGGTTACGGACAGGGCGAGGTCGGGACGGAGCCCGAGCATGGCCTCGCGGGGGATGTCACCGGCTCCGTTGAGTGTGACGCCGCCGGTGGGGAGCTTCTTGATCGCGTCGGCCCGGCCGGGTACCTCGGACCTGCCGTAGCCCTGCTGGTTCGCGACGATCCTGTCCTCGATGCCGAGGGCGAGCAGTGTGGAGACCTCGGCGACAGACGCGCCGTTCATCACGACGACCCGTTCGGGCGCCTTCTCGAAAGTCAGCTTCCGGCCGCAGTTGTCGAGGGTGACCGGGTAGCCGGATGTCTGTCCGGCCGCCTTGTCGGTGGTGTCGGCCGCCGTGTCGGACGAGGAGCCGCACGCCGCGATGAGCAGACACAGGGCCGTGGCCAGCGTGGCGACGGCCGACCGTTACATCGGCATGGGACTCCTAGCAGTGCGCTAGGGACTCGCTCATGGGCCAAATGGTTTCGGTGTAGTAGTCGCCCCAGGACCACCACGAGTTCCCGGGCTTCTCCATCTCGCCGGTGTCGTACTCGTCACCGGCCCGCAGCCACGCCGGCGGCCCGGAAACGAGTCAGCTTGTTCGAAGGTGTGGAGGAGCTGGACGCCTTCGGCCCGTGGGAGATCCTCCGCTTCTGGCAGGAGCTGACCGACCTCGACGTGGACGTCCGTACCGCGAGCCTCGACGGGAAGCCCGTGCGGTGCAGCCTGGGACTGGCCGTCACCCCCGACGGCGCCGTCGACGACGGCCCGAGGCCGGACCTCCTCATTCATCCCGGCGGTTCCGGGATCGACCAGCTCCGGAACGACCAGGCCCATCTGGCCCGGATGCGGTCCTTCGCGGGCACGGGCACCCTCCTGGCGTCCGTCTGCAACGGTGCCCTGGTCCTCGCGGCGGCACGACTCCTCGACGGGCTGCCCGCGACCAGCCACTGGAGCGTGCTGGACGACCTCGCCGCGTTCCCCGGCGTCGAGGTACGCACCGGACAGCGGTGGGTCGACGCCGGGCACATCGTGACCAGCGCGGGCATCTCGGCCGGCATCGACATGGCACTGCACCTCGTCGACCGCGTCGAGGGGACCAACAGGGCCCGGGAGGTGGCACACATAATGGAATACGCCCGGGCCGATGACACGACAGCGCGCAGTAGGCCGAGTCGACACCTGCAGCGGGAGCCGGTCCAGCAGCCCGGAACCCCGCTGGATGGGGGTTCCGGCAGGGCTTGGGACGGATGCCGCGGTGACAGCGTTCGCGTCGAGCAGCGGGTGCGCGAGTGCGCGGCAGCCGGGTCAGCGGGTGCAGAGGGCGGTGTCGAGGGCGGCTTCGATGTGCTCCGCGGCCGGGAGGGTGGTGGGCAGCGCGGTGACGGCGATGGTGGCTGCCCGGCCGTTCTTGGTCACGGCGTTGCGGGTGGTGTAGCCGGGGGCGTTGCCGCCGTGGGTCCAGGCATAGCCGCCGCAGCTGAGTTTGAAGGTGGCGATGCCGAGGCCGTAGTGGCCGTCGCCGACGGTGTCGAGGTCGGGGGCGTCGACGGTGGTCTGCATCTCCTTGAGCTGCTCGGATTTGAGGAGCTTGCCGTCGAGGAGCGCGGTGAGGAAACGGTTGAGGTCGCTGGGGGTGCCGATGAGCCCTCCCGCGGCCCAGCTGGCGGAAGGGTCCTGCTCGGTGACGTCGGTGTAGGGGGTGTTGGGGGCGGTGGCGAAGTAGCCGTGGGGGTGGCGGCCCTTGATGGTCTGGTCGCCGACGCCTGGCCAGTAGGTGTGGCGCAGGCCGAGGGGCTTGATGATCCGGTCGGTGATCTCCTCGCCGATGGGACGGCCGGTGACCTTCTGCACGATCAGGCCGGCCAGGACGTAGTTGGTGTTGCTGTAGCTCCAACCGGTGCCGGGAGCGAACAGGGCCTTCTTGTCGAGGCCGAACTGGAGGATCTCGCGGGGTTCGAAGTAGCGGTGCTGCTGCTTGGTCAGGTAGTCCTTGACGACCTCTTCGTCGTAGTCGGGCAGTCCGCTGGTGTGCTGGAGGAGCTGTCGTACGGTGATGTGGCGGCCGTCGATGCCGTCGCCGCGGACCAGGCCCGGCAGGTAGGTCTCGATCGGCGCGTCGAGGTCGATCCTGCCCTCACCCACCAGCTGGAGGACGACGGTCGCGGTGAACATCTTGGTGTTGCTGGCGATGCGGAGCTGGCCGTCGGTGGGGACCTTGGACTTGGTCTTGAGGTTGCCGACCCCCGCGGTGTAGTTGCGGGCGTGGCCGCCCGGGTCGCTCAGGGAGGCGAGCGCGCCGGGGAATCCGTCCTCCTTCACCAGTGACTGCAGGCTCTTGCGGACGGCGGCGTCGGTCCGGCCCTTGAACGCGTCCTGGCTGTGCGCGGCGGGGGTGGCGGAGTCGGTCTCCAGCGCGTTGACCGCGGGCACGGACAGGGCGAGAGCTGCGGCGACTCCGCTCAGGGCGAGCAGCGTGCGACGCCGGTTGGGCTTGGACATGGGTCTCTCCTTGCGGGAAGCGGAAGCGTTCGGTGAGCGAGTTCGGATCAGCGCGTGCACAGGGCGGTGTCGAGGGCGGTGTTGACGGCTTCCGCGCCCTCGAGGGTGGAGGGCAGGGCCGTCACGGCGACGGTGGCCGCCCTGCCCTGGTCGGTGACACCGTTGCGGTTCTCGTAGCCGTCGAAGTCGCCGCCGTGGCCCCAGGCGACACCGCCGCAGCTCAGCGGCATCTCGACGATGCCCAGGCCGTAGCGCCAGCCGTCGTTCAGGCCCTTGGTCTCGACGGTGGTCCGCATCTCCTTGAGCTGGGCGGGCTTGAGGACCTTGCCGTTCATCAACGCGGTCAGGAAGCGGTTGACGTCGCTGGGGCGAGCAATGAGCTGCCCGGCCGCGCCGCCCCAGGAGGGATCCACCTCGGTGGCGTCCATGAGCGGCCCGCCGGGCGTGTCGAACGCGTAGCCGTGCGGGTGGCGTTCACGGATGGTCTGGTCGCCCTCGCCGGGCCAGTAGGTGTGGCGCAGACGGAGGGGCTTGATGATCCGGTCGGTGATCTCCTCGCCGATGGGACGGCCGGTGACCTGCTGCACGATCAGGCCCGCGAGGGTGTAGTTGGTGTTGCTGTACTCCCAGCCCTTGCCCGGGGAGAACGACGCCTTCTCCTTGAAGGCCATGTCGAGCAGGTCGTAGTCCCCGACGAAGGTGTGCTGCCACTCGGAGAACTTCGGCATGGTCTCCGTGTAGTTGGGCAGCCCGCTGGTGTGCTGGAGCAGCTGCCGCACGGTGATGTTCCGGCCGTCGATGCCGTCACCGCGCACCAGACCCGGCAGGTAGGTCTCCACCGGTGTGTCCAGACCGATCCTGCCCTCGCCCACCAGTTGCAGGACCACGGTTGACGTGTACAGCTTGGTGGTGCTCGCGATCCGAATCTGTCCGTCGACCGGGACCCTGGACTTCTTCTTCTCCCGGTCCCCCACCCCGGCGGTGTAGTTGCGGGTGTGCCCCTTCGCGTCGCGCACCGAGGCGAGCGCGGCGGGGAAGCCGTTGTCGCGCACCAGATCGTCCAGACTCCGCTGGACCTTCGCGTTCGACCTGGCCGGAGCCTGATCGGCACTCGCCGAGGGCAGACCCACCGCCACCACCCCGCCCAGAACCGCGAGCGCGGAGACCGCGATGGCCGACCGGCGACGGAAACGAGACCTAGGGGCACGATGCTGAGACACGCGGCAACTCCCTGCTGGACACTCCTGCTGACATGCATCAGCCTCCCTCGGGAGCCCACCACGCATCGATCCCCTCTACTGCCGAGACGCGGTAGCACAGGCGCTACCGTGCCGGGTGGGGTGTCCCGGCTCCCCTCCGGTCGGTCAGGTCAGGCCGTGCTGTAGGGCAGGCCGGGATAGTCCACGCGGGCCTGGCGCAGCTGTGCCTCGTACTCGTCCGTCCAGCCGAAGGCGGTCCTGGCACGGCCGGCGAGGTCGACGCCGGCCGCACCGCTCCAGAAGTGGATGAACTCCCCCATGTTCATGTCCTTCGTATAGGACCCGTTGTGCTGGGCGTAGCGCTGGGAGAGCAGCGTGAAGAAGGAGCCGAGGGCCTGGCTCCTGCCGTGGTTCTGCCAGATCGGCCAGAACCAGTCCCGGAACCACGCGGTGTTCGCGCGGGGGAAGCCGTCCGTCTGGTCGATGACCTTGGCGTAGTAGCGCTGGGCGTCCGCGGTCAGCCCCGCGCCCAAGTAGGTGTCGTACTGATAGATCTCCGCCCACTTGCTGTCGCCCCACAACCTGAAGGCGGGCGATCCCTTGACGCCGCCCGAGGCGCCCTCCACGACGTGGGCGATCTCGTGCGAGATGACGTCACGAAGCGTGCCGTCGGTCTCGCGCCAGTCGCCGTATCCCACGTCGATCACGTTGCGGTAGTCGTGGCTCTCGTCGAAGACGGTCGCCGGATGGCCACCGCCGTACTTGTCCTTGTGGAAGACCGCGACCAGACGCCCGCTGCTGAAGTCTCCGTAGGTCTGTTTCGTGTATTTCCACAGCCGGCTGACGTAGTCGTTCACCCAGGTCTGTGAGCGGTCCATGTCCCGGTCGAAGTAGATCACCACGTCATTGCCGTCGTACACCTTGGTGAGCAGCTGGTTGTGCTCGAGCCAGTGCTCCTGCCAGGTCGCCGGCAGCGCCGACGACGGGGTCCTCACTCTGACCGGGGCCGTGTAGGGGGACGCGCCGCCGGCGTTCAGCGCGCGCAGCCGGTAATGGTAAGTGGAGTCGGCCCGCAGCCCGAGGTCGGTGTAGCTCGTCGTGGCGGTCGGCAGGGTCTTGGACCAGTTCCAGTCCGTGCCGTTGACGGAGCGCTCCAGTCGGAACGACTGCTCGATGCGCGCATCGCCGGCCCAGCTCAGCGAGACCTGGTCGCCCGAACGGGCCGTCGCGGTCAGCGCGGTCGGTGTCTTGGGAGCGGTGACCGACGCGGCGGTGTTGGCGGTCCCCGTCAGCTCCCACTCGGCCAGCTGCGTCGACGAGGAACCGTGGTTGGCCGTGATGTCCAGCCGGTGGTACCGGTAATAGCCGGTGTTGGTGAAGGAGTAGGACTTCTTCTGGAAGCGGCCCCAGAACTCCTGCCCCGACCGGGTGTCCAGCGCCGTCCACGTCACACCGTCGTCGGAACCGCGCAGCACCCAGTCCCGCGGATCGCGGTCGGGCGCGTCATTGGCCGAGGTGACGGTGTACGAGGTGACCTTCGACCGCCCGTCCGTCCCGTACTGGAGCCAGGTAACCGGACCCCAGCCCAGGTACTTGGTGTAGGGACTGTTGTCCGCGCTCCTGTCGTGGCCCTCGTTTCCGTCCTTGGCGTACCGGTCGGAGACGGTCCCCGGCAGATCGGTGATGTCCGCGACGCCTGTCCTCAAGTCGCTGGTGCCGGAGTATCCGGACGGTTCGCCGTCCGTCCCCACTGCCCGGACGCGGTAGCTGTACCCGATGCCGGTCTTCAGCCCCGGGTCTCTGAATGACCGCGCCCCGGCATCGGCGGTGCCGATCTGGGCAAAAGGCGATCCGTCCTGCGAACGCTCGATCCGGAACCCGGTCTCGGTGCCGGAACCGTCCTTCCACTTCAGCAGGCCCGTCGCCTCGCCGTCGAGGGACGCGGTCAGGTCGCCGGGGGCGGCCGGTGCGCCGGGGGCGGCGGCCCGCAGTTCCCACTCCGCGAGCTGGAAGCCCGGGGATCCGTTGTTCCGGCTCACGGTCAACCGGTAGTAGGTGTGCGCCGTCGCGGCGGCGACGGAGAACTCACGGGTCTGGTTCCGGCCGGAGAATGCCTCCCCCGCACGGCTGTCCAGCACGGTCCAGCCGGTGCCGTCCTGTGAACCCTCCAGCACCCAGTCACGCGGGTCACGGTCGGGCGCGTCGTTGGCGGAGGTCAGGGTGTAGCGATCGATGGCGGCCGCGGTCGTCGACCGGTACTGCATCCAGACGGACGCACGCGGTGTGTAGTACTTGGTGGTGACGTCGTCGTCGATGAGCTTCTGCTCACTCTCGTCACCGGCCTCGGGGTACTGGACGGTGACGGCACCACCGTTCCCGGTGATGTCGGTGCCCGGATCCGCCACACCCGAGGCGGCCGTCCGTCCGTCCGCGGCGAAGACTGCCGGTGCCCCGGCCAGGAGCGTCGTGCTGAGGGCCGCGGTGAGCAGGAACGCTGTGGAGGTCCGGGGTCTGTGCCGGCCGCCGGAGCCGGTGTGAGGAAAACGCAAGACAAGTCCTTCCGTGAGGTCGCCAGCCCTTCCCCCGCCCGAACGGGGCCGCCGCCGGTTCGGTTCACGGCATCCTCCACGGGCGCACCGTGAACGGGTCGTCTCGTGCGGACAGAGCGCTGCCCGTGGGTGCGGGAACCCGCCGTGACGGACCTTGCGAGAACGTTGTTTCGCAAGGTGGGAGAACCAAGTTCGAGCGCAAGTGAGGTATCCATGGTTGTCCGGTTCCGTGCTGTCGGACGTCCTTCTGCGGTACGGCGATGCAGTCCCTGACCTCGCCGTCGGGGCGGTTCACGGCGCTGCACTCGGTGTACGATCCGCCGTTCGCGGCACGCGACAGCGTCACATGGGAGCACGTGTGGATCAGTGACGCACCGTCCTCGAGCTGGTTGTGCCTGGGGCTGGACGGCGGCTTTGTGGCCTGGGACCACCGCGGCAGCCAGCTGTGGAGCACGAGTACTGCGTGGCTGGGCGTGCGACGGCTGGAGCTGCGGGACAACGGTGAGCTGGCCCTGACCGGCGCGGACGGCGCCGCGGTGTGGAGTTCGGGGTCCCCGGGTGCCCGCGGCGGGCGCAGGCGCCCGGACGGTGGCGCGGGGATCCCACGATGCGCCGAGGCGAGAGTCTGTCCGGACAGTCGCTGACCAGCGATGACGGATCGACCGTGCTGTTCCACGACGGTCGCGTGGTGCGGATGGTCGTGGAGGGGCGCACCTCGCACGGGGACAGGTTCTACGATCACCCGAACGTCCTGGTGCTCGACGACGACGGGTTCCTGCGCTCGCGGGCAACGGCACGGTGCTGGAGGAGATCCGCCGGGCCGGGTACCGAGCTGGTCGTCCTGCGCGGCACCGCGGAGCTGCGTGACGAGGCGGGTGCCGTCGTATGGTCGTCCGCCGGCCGTTCGGTGACGCGGGCTCTGGTGCGCGAGCCGCGAATACCGCAGGACACGGACCTGGCCGCCTGGTTCGGCGCCCTGGTCGGGGAAGGGCGCGATTACTCGCGGTGGTGAGGGACAGCACCCCGCAGGAGGTGCTCCGGCGAACGGCCTCCCGCAGGAGCGCGTGGTTCGGGGTACGTGGCTCGAACTCCAACGGCACCAGGACACCACTCATGCCGACGCCACCATCGAGGACGTGCTCGAAGACGTCCACACGTCCCTGTCCGACCTGGGCGTGCCCGAGGCGGTCTTCATTGCTGACCGGACCACCATGCGCGAGCCGGGTCATCCGCTGCTGGCCGTGTCGACCGAGGGGGGCGGTCAGCCCTTCGAGGAGGACGAGGAGGGGTTCGTCACGCAGTTCCGGGTGACGCCCGACGCAGCTGTGATCGTCAGCACGAATCTCTACATCGCCAACATGGGCTCCGAGGACTTCGCCGGCGACGAGCCGTACAGGCGTGCGGAGGGATGACGCACACGAATTGATCGACTACTCCTTACAACATGAGGAGCACGACCGTGTATTACCAGGACTACGTGATGATCACCACCACCGGGCTCGCCGCCCACGCCCTGTCCGGCGCGACGGGTGACCACGGCCAACGCGGATGCACCGGAGACGAAGTCGTCGAAGGGGTTCACCATCACCATGGTGAAGCTCGGCGCCTATATCAGCAAGGTCGCCGAGAACCGCTGGTACAGCGGGATGTTCCAACGTGCGGAATGTTCCTGAGCGGTCGGGCCGGCATCGCGAGGCGGCCATAGGTCTGGGCATGCCGATGACCCTGGAGAACGCACCCATCGGCAGCTCTGGGGCCGGGGCGCGCTGGTGACCAGCTGCGGTGTGGTCAGGCTTGAGGCCGGCGGCAACCGTGCGGATGTCTGTGAAGCTGGCGCCGCGCTTGCGGACCTGGATCGTGATGGGCGGGCCGTCCGGGTACGCGGTGCCGGACGGCGGGGGTCTGTGACGGGCGGCGGAGGATGCGGCTTCAGGGCGGGGGCGTGTCTGCGGCTGTCGGTGGCCGGGGGTTGAAGAGGATCTACCAGCCGGCGAGTCCTACGAGAGCCCAAGGACGCGTCCGTACCGGCAGGTGCCGGCCGAAGCCTGCGAGGGCGATGACGCAGGGCAGGGCCCTGCCGGTGATCCACGCCGGGAGGGCAGGGCGGCAATGGTGGCGGGGGTCCCGAGCGCTGCAGACGGCAGGTCGCTCCTATGCCTTCATGCGCTGAGCCAAGCCGTCCATGACGAGGCCCAGCCCTGCCTCGAAGGCCGACTCGTGATCGATCCGCGGCATGTCGGCCGGGAGATCCGCACTGTCGTCGGGGCCGGTGTCCGCCTGCTGCTCCAGCACGCAGCCCACCGTGAAGCGACCGGCCGCCAGCATCGCCATCTGCGCGTCCCGCTCGGGCACTCCGGCAACGACGAGGAAGGCCAGCTTGTGGCGGATCCGGTCGAGGTCTGCGGCGGGGCGAGTGCCGGCGTGGAGTCGTGCACCGTCACGACGCAGCAGCAAGGTGCGCCTGAAGCTGCGCGTGTTCTCCACGAACCAGTCGCGCCAGTCGTCGTCGGGCTCGGGCAGCGGCGCGCTCGCGTGGGGTGCCATTGCGGCCTGCGCCATGGCACCGAGGAGTTCCTTCTTGGTGCGGAAGTGCCAGTAGAGAGATGGCTGCTCGACGCCGAGTCGCTTGGCCAGCCGACGTGTGCTAATGGCGTCGAGCCCGACCTCGTCGAGCAGGTCTAGTGCCTCGGCGACGACGGTCTCACTGTTCATCTTGGTCACGTTGACAAACTATCACTGATAGATAACCCTGAAAGGAAAACCATTCAGTGATAGATTTTGGAGTGATGGGCATGACACAGGATGCGGGCAGGCGGTCTCTGCGCGTCCTCATCGCCGGTGGCGGCATCGCCGGACAGGCGCTGGCCTTCTGGCTGACGCGGGGAGGCCACCGGGTGACCGTGGTCGAGCGCTTCCCGGTACTGCGGGCCACCGGAGCCCAGGTTGACCTGCGGGGCCAGGGCATCGAGGCCGTCCAGCGCATGGGTCTCCTCGACGAGGTCCGTGGCAAACTCGTGGACGAGGCGGGCGTCGCCTTCATCGACTCCCGCGGCACAGTCAGGGCGACGATCAGGGCCAATACCTCGGGGCAGGGACGGCAGGCCCTGACGTCCGAGTACGAGATCATGCGCGGCGACCTGGTGCGTATCCTCAACGACGCGACCAAGGACGACACCGAGTACGTCTTCGGCCTCAGCGTGGATGGCTTCGAGCAGGACGAGAACAAGGTCGTCGCCCACTTCTCCGACGGGTCGTCGGGCGAGTTCGACCTCCTGGTCGGCGCGGACGGGCAAGGCTCACGCATCCGGAGGGCGATGCTGCCCGAGGACACCGACCCGTACTGGCGGGTCGGCATCCACATGGCGTACTGGTTCGTCCCGCGCATCGCCTCCGATAGCAACATCCGCGACACTTACATGGTTCCGGGCGGCCGCCAGATCATGCGCCGCAGCCACAACCCGACCGAAACCCAGGCGTACTTCGTGCTGCGGGAAGACTCCAAGGAAGCCTCCGCCGTTCACCGGCGGTCCGTCGAACGTCAGCAGGAGTTCTGGGCCAACAGGTTCCGCGACGCCGGGTGGCAGACCCAGCGCTTCATCGACGGCATGAAGACCAGCCCGTTCTTCTACTCCCAGGAGATCGTCCAGGTACGCACCGACACCTGGTCCAAGGGCCGCGTGGTCCTGACCGGCGACGCCGCGCACTGCGCGTCCCCCTACAGCGGCATGGGAATCTCCGGCGGCCTGGTCGGCGCCCACGTCCTGGCCAGAGAGATCAACCAGCACCCTGACGACCTGCCGACCGCACTCGCGAACTACGACACCGTACTGCGGCCCTTCGTCGACAAGATCCAGGCCGAGGTCAACCCGCGCCTCCTGCGACTGGCCATGCCGACGACCCAGCGCGCGATCACCACCTTCCAAACGGTCACCAGGCTCGCCTGCTTCCTGCACGTTCCCGACCTCGTCGCGCGCTACTCGAAAGAAGACCGCGGCGGCGACTGGCAGCTCCCCGACAATCCGGCACAATCGGGCGCCGCCTAAGCGCTTCTCCTTGCTCCGGACATCTCCCTCGTGATCGACGAAGAGCAGGACGGAGCCTCGCGGCCCTGCGGCATCCGCCTTTGGCCTGCCACGCCCGCAGAGGTCACTTCACCTGCCAACCTGGACCGTCGACTACAGGTTAGCGGCCAGCCTCACCCCGCCCCACACTCTCTTGCTCGGGCACCCGATCCAGCCGGAGACGCAATCAGGCGTCCCCCACCCAGCTTCTTCAACTCCCGCACCACAGCAGAGGTGCACGTCCCCCCAACGCCCCGCTGACCATTCAAGGCCGTCGGCTTCTGCTCGCCCGGGTCCGGGCCGGCAGACGAATGGGCGTTCGTGTGCCCGTACTCCAGCAACGCCGAAGCACCGAAGCTTGGCGGACTTCCGCCACAGCTACAACTATCCCCGGTGCCATACCGCCCTCGGCGGGCAGCCACCCATCAGCCGAGTAAGCAACTCTCGTGGTCAATACATCTAGGTGTCGGGAGACGCTTTGCTCTGCCTGGGCACACCTGGTCGGTGTGCCGTATCAGATGGAGCGGTGGTGGCCCATGCGGTCAGGCCTCTTTGCGAGGAGGAGAGTGAGTGACGGGCTCTTCAGTGTGCTGGGGCAGCAAGATGCGGAAGGTGGTGCCCTGGCCGAGGACGGTCTGCACCTCGACACGGCCGTGATGGGCGCTGACCAGGGAGCGGACGATGGACAGGCCAAGGCCGGCCCCGCCAGTGGGGGTACGGCCGCGGGCGGTGTCGGCACGGTAGAAGCGGTCGAAGATGCGCTGGGCCTGCGCGGTGCTCATGCCGGGGCCGTCATCACTCAGCTCAAGCACGGCCTGGTCTTCCAGCGTGCCGACACCGATGCGTACCGGGGTGCCGGGCGGAGTGTGGGCGATGGCGTTGCCAACGAGGTTGGAAGTGACTTGGCGCAGGCGTGCTTCGTCGCCGAGTACCGGGGCGCCTCGGGGTGGGCCGCCGCCTGGACCGGTCAGGGTGGCGGTCCGGTCGGGCGCCAGGGCGCGCAGGTCGTGCAGGGCGTCGGCGGCGAGTGTGCGTAGGTCCATCGGTGTGAGTCGCAGTGGCAGGCGCGCATCCGTTCCAGCTTCTGCGTCGAGGCGAGCCAAGAGGAGCAGGTCTTCGACGATGCGCACCAGGCGACTGGCTTCTTGTTCGATGCGGCTCATGGCGGCGTCGATGTCGGTGCGCTGGGGCATGCCGCCCATTCGGTACAACTCGCTGAAGCCCTTGATACCGAACAGGGGGGTGCGCAGTTCGTGGCTCGCGTCCGCGATAAAAGTGCGCATATGCGCATTGGTGGCCGTTTGAGCGGCATCTGAGGCTTCGATGCGCTCCAGCATGCCGTTGAGGGCGGCGGATAGGCGGCCGAGTTCTGTGCGGGTGGTGGGTGGCTGCGGGACGCGGCTGGACAGGTCCCCGCTGGCGATGGCCGCCGCGGTGGTCTCGATGCTCCGCAGGGGCCGCAGTCCGGCCCCGAGGGCGAACCAGGCGACGGCACCCAGCAGGATGAGAACTAGGGAATCCATCCCCAGCATCCACACGCCCAGGTGCCGGATCGTGGAACTGACCGGGTCCAAAGATCCTGCCACGACGACGCAGCAGGGAGCCTTTCCTTCCGCGCCTGCTGCAGGGACGAAACGTGCGACGGCCACCCGCCAGTCATCGCCGTCGGCCTGAGAGGGGACTTGGAAGGTGTTCCCGTCACGGGCTCGGGCGGCGGCGTGGAGGGCGGGAAGCTGCGGGGCGCTGCCCGTGGCCGGGGACAGGATGCGTTGCACCTGCCCGTTGGCGTCGAGGAGAGCGACGTAGACATCCCCCGTCAGTCCGTGCTCCACCGCATCGCGTGCCTGCGCCGGCCCGTCCGGGCCGCCGATCTGTTCCGGCATCTGCGCTGCCGCCGCGGCGGCGGTGTGCAGCCGGTCATCCAGCTGCTGGACCAACTGGCGCTGCAGCAGCGTGACGAGCAGGGCATTGCTGGCCAGTAGTGCGGTGATCACCAGCAACAGGGCAATGATCACGATCCGGCCGCGCAGCGACAGACGGCTGACCGTCCCGCGCATGAGCAATGCGCTCATGCGCGGGGCCTGCGCAGTACGTAGCCGGTGCCGCGCACCGTGTGGATCAGCTTCGGCTCACCAGTGTCGATTTTGCGGCGCAGGTAGCTGATGTAGGAGGCGACGATCGAGTTGTCTCCATCGAAGTCGTAGTGCCAGACCTGGTCCAGGAGCTGATCGCGGGAGAGAACCTGCCCGGCGTTGTCCATCAGCACGCGCAACAGGCTGAACTCGGTCGGAGACAGCTGCACCGCCTGCCCGCCGCGCGTCACCTCACGGCTCTCGGGATCCAGTTCCAGGTCTGCCACCACCAGCAGTCCGTCAGACCGCATGCCGCTGGTGCGGCGCAGCACGGCCTGGATGCGCAGGATGAGTTCCTCCAGATTGAAGGGTTTGGTGACGTAGTCGTCTCCGCCTGCCCGTAGGCCGCTGATGCGATCCTCCGCGGCGTCCCGCGCGGTCAGAAACAGGATCGGTGGGTGTCCGGTTCCCGGGCTGGCGGGGTTCTGGCGCAGGCGCCGCGAGACTGCGAAGCCATCGAGGTCGGGCAGCATCACATCCAGGACGATCAGGTCAGGGTGCTCTTCGGTGACCGCCTGCAACGCCTCAGCGCCCGTCTCGGCCATGATCACCTCGAACCCGGCCAGATGCAGGCTGGCGGACAGCAGCTCGCGCAGCGTGGGCTCGTCCTCCACCAGCAGTAGGCGCTGCGTCACCTTCATGGCACCCGTCCTCGACCTGTGACCGTTTGCCGCCACTGTCTCACTCGCTACGCGTCGCGCCTGTGGAAGACGACGAATGCCGCCGTCATCAGTGCAGCCACGCAGCCGGCCATGACGCCCAGCCCGGCCCAGGGGCTCAGCAGTGCGATGTCCTGATGGCTGGTGATGATCTGCCCGCCGGCGATCGGCGGCCAGTATTTCAACACCCAGTCGCCAGCCCGGCCCGGCAGGGCCGGAGCAAATGCTTGAACGATCAGCATCGCCCCGAACAACGTGGTCACGGTCGCTGTCGTGGAGCGGATCACCGTGCCCAGAGCCAGGCCGAAGAGCCCGGCCAGTGCCAGATACAGTCCCCCACCAAGGATGCCGCGCACCGCCACACCTTCTGAGAGGCCCAGGTGCGGCGCGCCCGCACCGGAGAGTGCCCCTTGCCCGACCAGAAACCCGGCCAGCGACACGGCGATCCCGACCGGGAGCGCCACGGCCACCAGCACCGCAGCCTTGGAGGCCAGAACTCGCGCGCGGTGCGGCACGGACGTGAGCGTCGGGACAATGGTGCGCGCCCCGTACTCCGAGGTGATGGCCAGCCCACCCAGCAGACCGAGCGCGATCTGCGCGAGCAGGTAGCCGCGCATGCTGGTGGCCAGCGGGTCGAAGGACGCCTGGTCGGCGGGGCTCAGGTCAGCGAACTCACGGCCGGCGGATGATCCGTTCAGCGCGGCGAGACCGATGCAGAACGCCAGGGTGCCCAGGATCACGAACAGTGTCGACCGCATCGTGCGGATCTTGATCCACTCGGCGTGCAGACAGTGCCGGAACATCGCCTTGGAGCCGCGGCCGCTCCTTCGCCCGGACGTCGCTCGGAGAGTGAGGGAGCGCCGGCTGCTCTGCTTGGCGGGCGCGTGTTTCGTCTTCGGGCTCATCGTCCTGTCTCCTTCTCCGCCTGGTACTCCACCGCATCCCGGGTCATGGCCATGAACGCCTTCTCCAGCGAGGCCGGGCGGGGCGCGAGTTCGTGCAGCTCAATCCCGCCAGCCGACGCCACAGCCCCGATCTCCGCAGCCTCCAGACCGGTCACGACCAGCGTGTCGCCGCTCGCGGTCCGCACCTGCACGGCTGCGGCGAGCAAGCCGCGCAGCGTCCCTGCCTGCGGGCTACGTACCAGGACCTCCCGCTCGGAATGCGCTGCGATGAAGTCCTTCATCCTCGTGTCGGCAATCAGCCGTCCGCGGCCAATGACGATGAGATGGTCAGCGGTCAGCTCCATCTCGCTCATCAGGTGGCTGGACATCAGCACCGCGCGTCCGTCGGCGGCCATCCTGCGCATCAGCGAGCGGATCCACACGATGCCCTCCGGGTCGAGCCCGTTGAGCGGCTCGTCAAAGACCAGCACCGGAGGATCACCCAGCAGCGCCGCGGCAATGCCCAGCCGCTGACGCATCCCCAGGGAAAACGTCCCCGCACGACGCCGGCCGACGTTCTCCAGGCCCACGTCCGTGAGGACTTCGTCCACCCGGCTGCGCCCGATTCCGTTGCCGGCCGCGAGCGCCAAAAGGTGGTGGAAGGCGGTGCGACTGGGCAGCACCGCGCCGGGGTCCAACAACGTCCCGACGGCCTTCAGCGGCGCGGGCTGCGCCGCATACGACTGTCCGTCCACGGTCGCCGTGCCGGAACTGGCAGCGTCCAGGCCCAGCACCATGCGCAGTGTCGTCGACTTGCCGGCGCCGTTGGGTCCCAGAAAACCGGTCACTTCCCCGGGCCGGACGGAAAAGGTCAGATCATCCACGGCGAGAACGCCGCCGTAGCGTTTCGTCAGCCCACGCACTTCGATCATCGCCGCTCCAGAGTCGGTAGTAGTGCACGCGGCCATCACGCGCACCGCCCCACTGTCGTCTGCCGACTTGAGTCCGATCTTGGTGAATGTGAACGTTCCATGGGAGCAGCCGAGCCCCTGACCGGTACGGAAGTAGGAGGCCCCATCCGTGAGGCAAAGATTCACACGAAACTCACATAAAGCAGAGCGCTTCTTCAGCCCTTCGGTGGCCGCGCAACCGAGTCCTTGCGCGCGAGGAGGGCGCGTCCGTGGTCGGCTAGGCGCCCATCAGCCGTCGCGTCGTGGCGGCTCATGATTCGCGCGGCCGTGTGGCCGCGGGCTCGGTGGGCGGCGTAGTGGGCATTGTTGCCGCCACTCTCCGCCATCCAGTTCGCGGCGGTCTGCTAGCTGAAGCCGAACAGCCGACTGAAACGAAGGCGGGTAGCTCGGCGGCGAGCCCCATGAGGGAGGAGTTTCGGGTGGGTCGGGGCCGAATGCCTAGCGCCTTGAGCCTGCGGGACAGACTGACCGGCTCCATGGGCCGGGCCGCCCGGGGGCCGGGGAACAGCCGGCGGCTCGGGCTGGGATCGAGGCGATGGGCCTTGCCGACCGGATGGGGCACCCAGCTCGCGGAGCATGCCGTCCAGCGGCGGCGGTGTCTCCACCGGGTGAGCGGTCAGGCGCAGCCGCAGTGTGGTGCCGTCGTCTAGGACATCGTCACATCGTCACGGCACAGCGCACAGATCCGGGACGGGGGCAGGGCCAACAGCAGCAGGAGCAGTCCGGCCGAGCGGTCGCAGTCCCAGTACGCCGCCAGCCCGCCCTTACGGCCCAGCCGCACCGGCCGCTCGGCCCTCGTCGTCCTGGCTGACGGTGTTGTCGAACAGGCGCGAGGCGTAGGTACCGGTGTAGCGGTCGGCGTCGACCGTCCGGGGAGCGGCCGGGGGCACTGGATTCGCGGGGAGGTCCGTGCCGGTCAGTTCCCGCAGCACGTGGCCCACGATCTCGCGGTAGAGGCCGACGGGGTCGCCGCCGTTGGTGAGCAGGGTGACGGCGAGGTCGTGTTCGGGCAGCAGCCGCAGGACGGCCACCTGTCCGATCGTGGTTCCGTCGTGCCCGATCACGTCGGTGCCGACGCCGTCGAAGATCTCCCAGACCAGGCCCCACGCGTGGCCCATCACGCCGAGCCGCGGCAGCTCTATTTGACGCTCCCGCCTGGCCCGTACCGCGGCCTCGCCCAGTACGGCGTTGCCGTCGGCGGCCGTACCGCCGTCGAGGCGCATAAGGGCGAAGGCCAGCAGGACGCGCGGACGCATCGCGAGCATCGAGCCCACGGGTGCGTTCGAGGGGGCCAGCGCCCACACGGGGGCCGGCCGCGGCGATTCACCGGGGCCGGGCCACAGGTGCCCGACCGCGGCCCGGTGCAGGATCGCCCGTCCGGACCGTACGCGGCGTGGGTGAGGCCGGGTAATCGCGCCGCGGCGCTCTCGTCGGCGATACGGAACTCCAGCAGCCGGTCGCATACCGGTGCGTCGAGGTCGATCAAGTCCTCGTCTGCGAGTTGGGTGACCAGCATGGCCGTCCACAGATTCGTGATGGAGCCGATCTGGAAGAGCGGGTCGGTGTCCACGTCCACGCCCGTCGTGAGGCTCAGCACCCCGTGCCGTGCTCCGCTACCTCCCCGCCCAGATCCACTGCCACCGCCGCGCCCGGCACGTCGTACTGGGCGAGCAGCCCGGGCAGCCGCTCCGCCCACCAGGTCCGCATCTCGTTGAGCTTCGACATGCCGTGAAGGTAGGTGCGCGGCGAGTGGCCCGGATTCGTGGCGGACGACGAAGCACAGCCCCCGACTCCGTGCGTCCGCGCGAAGCCGGGGGCCGGGGACCTGTGCCGGGGCGCCGTGCCGCCCCCGCGGGTGACCCGCTCTCACCCGCTCTTGCGGGATGTCCTCCACAGGGTCATCCGGCCGAGGAGCCCGTCCCGCAACACCAGGACGTGGACCAGAACGGCCAGCATGTGCAGGGTGAAAAGGATGAACAGCGCGTAGCCCAGCACCAGGTGGGTCTGGTGCAGGCCGGAGTAGAGCGACGGGTCCGCCGGCGCGATGGGAGGCACGTGCACGCCAGCCACGACGAACGGGGTGTCGGACGCCGACACCATGGCCCAGCCGACCAGCGGCTGGGACACCATCAGGCCGTACATCAGGCACTCGGACGCCAGTGCCGCCCTGCGTTCACCCTGGCCCATCGACCTGGCGTGCGGGGGCGCACGATGGGTGAGCCTGTTCACCAACCGGATCACCGCGAGGAGGAGAACGGCCATGCCCAGGGGTTTGTGCACCGACACCAGAAGGCGGTAGTCGGCCAGGGAGGCCACCATCGCCGCGCCGATGAAGAGCATGGCCACGACGAGTACGGCCATCACCCAGTGCAGCCAGCGGGAGAAGAGCGTGAACCGCTCCGGTGCGCCCGCACCGGCCGGAACCTGCGGGACGGGAACCTCGGGGAGGGCGGGGGCCCCGGCCGCGGCATCAGTCATCGTGCTTCCCGGCCACCTTGACCGTACCCGTCGTGTCCGGCTCCCCGGTGCGCCGCGCGAAGGACCGCGCGTACACGGACGAGCGGGCGCTCAGCAGTGGATCGCTGGACGCCTTGATGCCGCGTGGCAGCACCGTGGGGTCGAAGTTGATGTCCCGCGCGCTGCCCGACGAGTCGGTGTGGACCGACGTGAGGGTCAGGACACCCGCGTCGAGCTTGCGGCGGCTGCCGGGCCAGGGGGTGGTCGCGTCGTCGACGGGGTCCTCCGGGCTGCCGATGGTGAGCATCAGCCGCCAGCGCAGCGGCCCGTGGGTGAGCGCGCCGATCAGCGTCTCGAACAGTTCGTTCCTGCCGATCGGCCCCGTGGCCGCCGCACGTACCGGCTGGAGGGGGACCATCGACCAGCGGACCGGGACGCTGCTGCCCGAACTGTTGCTGAAGTGGAAGGCGTTGAGTCCGTTGAAGGTACTGTCCGCGAAGCCCGAGGTGGGCGGGTGCTTCTTGGCCAGCTCCATCGCACGGACCGTCTCGGGGTGCTCGGCCAGGAACGCGGCCTTCTTCTCCGGATCCGGTTCCCCCGTGCCCGGCACCGCCTTGAACGCGAGCAGCCGGTCGTGGAAGCCCTGTGGGGTGCGGTCCTGGAACACGGGCAGGTTGATCATCGCGGTGCGCCACTGCTCGCCGTCGGGAAGGTCGAAGCGCAGCGCCATCCCGCGTACGGTCTTCGTGGCGTCGGCGACGTCCGGCACTCCCCCGGACAGCGAGAACCTTCCCGTCACCGGAGTCCGTCTGCCGTCCTCGAACACCACGGCCTCCGACACCGCGGTTCCGGCACCGTTGGCGACGAACTCCCCGGTGACACTGACCCCCTTGGCGTGGTTGCGTCTGAACCCCGGATGCTTGCCGAACACGGTCTCGAACCCGTCCGCCAGCCGGCCCGGTGTCAGCCTGTCCGGCGTCACCCGGCCGCTCACGTACGCGAACGCACCGACGTCCACTGCCCCGATTCCTGCCACCGCCCCGATACCGAGCAGCGCGGTCCTGCGACGCAGCTCACGAGCGGGTGCCGCGGGTGGCTGTAAACCCTCATTCTCCAAGAGACCTCTCCTTCAGCTTTCCGTCCTGCGGCGCGTGAGGGCGCCGAACAATGGCGTTGTTGGGGGATACGCGGCAAGGTGCCGTGGTGTTGAAGGATTCACCGGTCTTCCGAGAGGAGGAGGCCTCCGAAGGGATCACCGGGCGGTCGTCCGGTCCGCGGGCCCGTGCCTACTTGGCGACGAAGGCCTCGGACTCGCACTTCTTGACCCACTTCGCCTTGTCCGCCGGAGGAAGGCCCTCCGTGTAGGCGAAGCTGCCGGGATCGTCCGGGGCGGCCTCGACCTTGATGCCGTGGGACCGCATGCACTCCAGCCACTTGTCGTACTTGTCCTGGTACTCGGGGTCCTCCCTGGCGGCCCGCTGGGGAAGCGTCTCCGGCTCCTTGGCGGCGCAGGTCTTCTTCGCAGCCGAGATCTTCGCCTGGTCCTTCTCGACCTGTTCGTCGATCCCCTTGTAGGTGCCGTCGTACTCGCCCCCGTGGTTCTTGAGCATCTTGAGGCCCTGTTGTGCCAGGCAGTCGTAGTAGACCTGCACCAGCCTCCACTCCTCCTCCTCCGAGGTGTCGGGACGGATCAGGGGACGTTCGACCTGCGCCGCCTCTTTCTTCGGCTTCTTGTCTCCGCCGGTCACGCTCGCGACGCCCTTGTCGTCACCGGCTTCGCCGGACGACTGCGAGTCGCCGCTGCCCCCGCCACAGGCGGTGAGCCAAGTCAGCGAGGCCAGCGCGGCGGCCACGGCGAGGCGGCGGGCGAGGCCCGCCCGGTAGGACCCGAGGACGGTCTGCTTGGCATCACGCATGGTGGTCGACTCCTTGTTCAGGTGGTGGCCAGCGCCACGGTGGGCGACAGCCGGGAAGCGCGGACGGCCGGGTACACGCCGGCCACGACGCCGATGAGCGCCGCGCCGGCGAACCCGCCGGTCACCGCCTCCAGCGGGATCACGGCCGGCCAGTCCCGGAACGCGGCGTAGCCGATGGTCGCGAGGACGCCGACGACGACCCCGGTCAGTCCGCCGAGGCCGGAGAGCACGACCGACTCGGTCAGGAACTGTCCCCGGATTTGTCCCCGGTTGGCGCCCAGGGCCCGGCGCAGTCCGATCTCGCGGCGGCGTTCGAGCACGGAGATCACCATCGTGTTGGCGACACCGATGCCACCGACCAGCAGCGCCAGGCCGGCCAGGCCGACGAACAGCCCGGAGAAGGTGGCCTCTGCGGAGCGCTTGGCCGCCAGGACGTCGGACGGGCGGCTGACCAGGACGACGCTCGGGGACTCGGGGCTGACAGTGGCGGGGAGCACCGCGCGTACGTCCGCGATGTGCTCCTCGTCCGCCTGGACGAACAACTGCGTGGGACGGCCGTCGAAGCCGAGGTACCGGCGTGCGGCGTCCCAGCCGACCAGGACGGCCCGGTCGATGTCCGGAGCCAGCGGCACGGAGTGCAGGATCCCGGTCACACTGAACCACTGGTCACCGAGAAGGACGAGCGGCGGCGGATCGTCGGGACGCACCTCGGAGAAGCCCAGGCGGGTCGCGGAGCCCGAGCCGAGGACGACGGTGGGGAACCGTTCAGTGACCTTGGTGAGGTAGTGGCCCGAGCCGACCGTGGCGTTGACGACGTCGAGGAGGTTGGGCCGGGCGGCCAGTACCGTCAGGCCGGACTCGTCGAGCGGGCCGAGCTTGTCCGAACGCCGCACGGACGTGTGGGTGTTGGCCACGGCGGTGACGGCCTTGACGGCACCGATGCGGTCCACCATCGCGGCCGACTCCTCGGGGAAGGAGGCCGGGGTGCCGTCCTGCGCCGCGTCCCGGTCCGCGACCGCCTGGAGCCGGTCGGTGCCCAGTGCGGTCAGTTCCGCGTCGAGGGCCTTCTGGCTGGAGGCCGGAATGCCGGTGACCACGATCATCGTGGCGATGCCGATGGAGATGCCGATGGCGGACAGCACCGCCCGCATCCGCCGGGACAGAACGCCGACCAGACCGAGGCGGAGCAGGTCGGCCGGGGAGAGCCTGACCGGGCGGGTCCAGGGAGTCTCGGGCCGGTCCGTCGAGGCGGTGGCCGCGAGTGGTGCGGCGGTGTGTCCCCCCGCCGCGGACTCCTGCCGCCCGGCCGCGGACCGGCGCCGTCGGCCGGCCGTCACGACGCGCTCCCAAGGGCGCCGCGCGTGCCGGGGGTGAGGACACCGGCCCGGTTGCCCGGGTGGGCCTCGCTTCTGTCGGTGACGATGCGCCCGTCCTGGATCTCCACCTGCCGGGGCAGACTCGCGGCGATGTCCCGGTCGTGGGTGATGAGCGCGATGGTGGTCCCCTCCTCGTTGAGCCTGGTGAGCAGTTCGAGCACCGCGACGCCGTTCGCGGTGTCCAGCGCGCCGGTCGGCTCGTCGGCGAGGACCAGTGCGGGTTCGTGGACCAGGGCGCGGGCGATGGCGACGCGCTGCCGTTCGCCGCCGGAGAGCTGGTGCGGCCGGTGGTCGACGCGGTGGCCCAGGCCGACCCGTTCCAGGGCGGCGCGCGCCATGGGCCCTCTGCGTTTGCGCGGTACTCCGGCGTAGAGCAGGCCGGTGGCTACGTTTTCGGTGGCGGAGAGTCCGTCGGTCAGATGGAACTGCTGGAAGACGAAGCCGAGCCAGCGCCCGCGCAGCGCGGACAGTTGCCGGTCGGGCAGGGTGGTGACGTCGTGTCCGGCGATGAGGACGGCGCCGCTGCTCGGCTGGTCGAGGGTGCCCATGACGTTCAGCAGCGTGGACTTGCCCGAACCGGACGGCCCGACGATGGCCAGGAACTCGCCGTCCTGGATCTCCAGGGACACACCGGCGAGCGCCTTGACTCCGCCGGGGTACTCGACCACCGCGTCCCGGACCGACAGCACCGCCGTCATGACGCGGTCACCACCTGGACGCCTTCGGTGATCCCGTCACCGCTGACCTCCACCATCCCCTTGGCGATCAGCCCCGTCTCCACGGCGACCAGCCGGCCGCCGGCGAGCTGCAGCCCGTAGCCGCCCTCGCGCAGTGCGAGCAGTGCGGTGAGGGGAACGGCGAGCACGTTGCTGCGGGACGCGGAGCCGAACTCGACCTGGACGGCCGCCGAGTTGAGGCTGCTCACCCGGCCGGGGTCCTTGAACACGACCGTCACGGTCACGCGCAGCTCCCCGGGCAGTCCCTGCCCGGACGACGGCGTCTTCGCCGAGCTGCCGATGGAGGCCACCTTGGCGGCGGCGCTCTGACCGCCGGGCAGCTGTACCGTCACGGCGTCTCCTCGTTTCACGGAGCCGACCTCGGAGGCGTTGACGTCGACCGTGACCGCCTTGGTGGTGGGAGTGACCCGCAGCAGGGGCCCGTCCGCCGGGTCACCGGGCTGGACCTCGGCGCCCTGCACCCGGACGGCGCCCGCGAGCACCGCCACGTCACCGGGCTCGATCACACCGGTGGCCGGGACCCCGAGGGAGGTCTGCCAGCGTTTGACCGCGTCGATCAGTGACCGGGTGAGTACGCCGTCCTCGGAGCGGATCTTGATCGGGCCGGTGTCGGGCTGCTGTTCGGAGGGCGTGCCGGTGCCCGTGTTCCCACCGGACCCTGCACCGGGCTGCGGAGGACCGGATGCGGACGGTCCGGACGAGGGCTGCGCCCCCTTCCCGGGCGTGCCCTCGCCCGGGCCCGTGTCCTGATCGGTGCCCGACGGTACGGTGCCGCGCGATCGCTCGGTGCCGGTCGAGGGAACCGGGCCGGTGACGGTCTCCCCCGGTCCGGGCTGACGGCCGATGTCGTAGCCCAGGGCCCGCAGGTTGTCGGCGATCACGCGGACGTCGCGTCCCACGGTGTTCGGGGTCTCAAGTCGCCGGTACATCGGGACGTTGCCGTAGAGGGCGGGCACGGGCCGGTCGTCGACGCGGTACAGCGTCTCGCCCCGGGAGACCGTGGTGCCGGACGAGGCGAGCCAGGTCACCGTGCCGTTCCCGACACCGTTGAGAGTGCGCGGTGTGCCGTACCCGAGGGTGCCATCGAGGATCCGGGTGTCGGTCAGGTCGGTGCGGACGACCTTGGCCGTGCTGGTCTTCGGCTCCGGCTCGGCCTGGGCCGCCCCGGCCCCGGACTTCCAGGGCGCCGCGACGGCGACACCCGCGCCCGTCAGCGTCAGCACGGTCAGGGCCACTGCGGTGCGGATGCGCCGACGGCGCTTACGCGGGGCGGCGTGCGCCCCGCTCCGCGCGGACTCCACGGCCGACGCGTCCACGTCCGCCAGGGTCTCGACGGCCGTCCGGGGCTCCACGACCGGTATCGGTTCGGTTTCCCCGCCGATCACCGCCCGGGCTCCCCGGCCCGATGAAAGGCGCTGGCGTCCCCGGCGGCGTGCACTGTGACTCGCATCATGGGAGCAGAAGGTTTCACACCGGCATCAGGTTGGTTTCAGCGAGTTGTAGCGAGATTGTCAGCGTCCTGGCCCCCGCCGGGCGCCGTCCTATAGTCACCGCCATGACCGCACACATCCTGGTCGCCGAGGACGACGAACGACAGGCACAGTTGCTGCGCATGTACCTGCGGTCGGAGGGACACGACGCGACGGTCGTGCGCGACGGGCGGGCCGCGATCGACGCCGCGCGCCGGCTGCGGCCCGACCTGCTGGTGCTTGACGTGATGATGCCGAAGGTCAACGGCCACGACGTGTGCCGGATCCTGCGCCAGGAGTCGGACGTGCCGGTCCTGATGCTGACGGCGCGGTCCGGGGAGAACGACCTGCTGCTCGGTCTCGACCTCGGCGCTGACGACTACGTGGCCAAGCCCTACAGTCCGCGGGAGCTGATGGCCCGGATCCGTACGCTGCTGCGGCGGGTGAAACGCTCGGCACCGGGGCCGGACGTCGGCGTCCTGCGAGTGGGTCCCCTCACGGTGGACCCACTCCACCACGAGGTGGTGGGCCCCTCGGGCCGTCCGGTCGCCTGCACCCGCGGGGAGTTGGCGTTGCTGGCGGCCATGGCCGCGGAGCCCGGCCGGGTGTTCACCCGCAGGCAGCTCCTCGACCGGACCGGCAGCTGGGACACCTCGGTGTCGGAACGGACCATCGACATGTACGTGATGCATCTGCGCAAGAAGCTGGAACCGAACCCGCGTTGCCCGGAGTTCCTGATCACCGTCTACGGGATCGGCTACAAACTGATGCCGGGCCGTGTCCGCGGGGAGGGCGGGCTTGCGCCGCGTTAGGGTGTGGCCGCGCGGCGGCCTGTTCGCCCGTCTGCTGACCGCATCGCTACTGGTCGCCGTCTGCGCGGTGGCCGCCACGGCCTGGCTCGCCGTGGCCGGCACGACACGGGCGATCCGCACCCAGCAGGGGCAGTCGCTGAAGGACGACACCCGTGTCTACGACGCCCTGATCGGCTACGCCTCGACGCACACCGACTGGGGCGGCGTGCAGGACCTGGTCGGCGATCTCGCTGCGCGGACTGGTCGGGCGATCACGGTGACCACACCGGCGCGCACCCGGGTAGCCGGCTCCGAGCGGGGTGTCCGGCTGCCGTACCGGCCGACGGCGCTGGTCGACCCGCTGCGGCTGGACCCGATCCTGTCCGACGCCGGCCCGATCGATCCGCGCGCCGTGGGCCCGTTCCTGCTGTCGGCCAGGGACCGGGAGGAACTCCGGCGCAGCGCGGACCGGATCGACCGGTGCCTGCGCGGCAAGGGCATCACCGCCGAGTTCACCACCCTGCCCAGCGGGCGCCCCACGATGCGTCCCGCCGCCGGCCTGAGGGGAAGCCTCGTCTGCCAGGCACTCGAGCTGAGGATGCCCCTGCGGTCGGAAAGGCTGCCACTGGACCAGTTGAACGGGCTGGCCACGGAGTGCATGAAACAGCAGGGCCGTGACGGTCTCGTGGTCTGGGCGGACTTCTCCTGGGTCCTCTTGGGCAAGGGGCCGGAGAACTCCGACCGCGCGGCCCAGGAGTGTGTCGCCGAGGCCCGGCGCAGGCAACTTGCCGCCTACGTCTCCCCTCCCGCGCTGCTGTTCGTCGGTGACCACGACAGCCAGGACGCCTCGGGCTTCCGGCTGTCCACAGCGAACACGATGCGGATCGCCGGTGCCGCCGGCCTCGTCCTGGCCGTCGCCGCCGCCCTGACCGCCCTGGTGGGCGGGCGGCTGGTGCGTCCGCTGCGGGCCCTGATCAGGGCGGCCGAGCACCCCGCCGCCGTGACCGTGCGCGTCCCGGTGACGACGCGGGACGAGATCGGCCGGCTGTCCGCGGCATTCAACGACCTCGCCGACCGCAGGGAGCTACTCGAACGGCAACGCAAGTCCCTGGTCAGCGACGTGGCCCACGAGCTGCGCACGCCGCTGACCAACATGCGGGGCTGGCTGGAGGCCGCGCAGGACGGTCTCACGCCGGTGGACCAGGACCTGGTCGCGCTCCTGCTGGAGGAGGCCGTGCTGTTGCAGCACGTCATCGACGATTTGCGCGACCTTGCGGCAGCGGACGCCCAGAGTCTCGTGCTGCACCGTGAACCGCTGTACGTGCGGGACCTGCTCGAACAGGTGGTGGCGGCCCACCGGGGCACGGCCGGCCCGGCAGGTGTGGCGCTGCGGATCGAGGCGGCCGGAAATCTCGAGGCCGACGCCGACCGGGTGCGGCTGCGTCAGGTGGTCGGCAATCTGGTGTCCAATGCGATCAGGCACACACCGAGTGGTGGTTGGGTCGTCGCGCGCTCCCGCAGGGAGGGCGATGACCTCGTCGTGGAGGTCGCCGACTCCGGGTCCGGGATCGATCCGGCGGACCTGGACCACGTCTTCGACCGCTTCTGGCGGGCGGACAAGTCCCGCAGCAGGCAGACCGGCGGAAGCGGGCTCGGCCTGGCCATCGTCCGCAAGCTGACCGAGGCGCACGGCGGGTCGGTCTCGGTGGCGAGCATCCCCGGTGCCGGTTCCGTGTTCACCGTACGGCTGCCGCAGCCGTGACGTCATGCGCGGGAGCACGGACGGGACCCGGGCCCGCCCCCGTACTCCTGATCCGGGCCCCTTGCTCATCGGGCAGCCGTCAGCTGCCTTGCAGAGTCACGTCGTCGATGACGAAGCTCGTCTGCGGATACGTGTCCTCGGTGGACGCGACGGTCACCCTGGCCTGTCGGCCGACGTAGGGGCTCTCCCATATGCTGATCAGATTGCGGTGATAGCAGACCAGTCGGCCCAGTTGACGTGCGTCAGTCTCGCTCAACGGCGGCGGTGCCGCATCTGCGCCCCGAACTCCGCCCACGGCACCACGACGCCGTCACCTGCGGCACGCCTCCCTCTCACCGGCCCGGTTCCCCAGCACGCGCGTCCTGGACGGACATCGCTACTCCTGCCACGCTGTTCGGCCGCCACGGGCTGCGCAGCGATGGTAGAGGCGTGTGACGGAAGTGTGGAGGTGTCCGTCGGCCGAAGGTGCCGGGTCAGGGCTGGGTCGGTGGCCGCCAGTCGGCGGGCAGCCCGGACTGCCGGAGCATCGTGGCCCTGTCGTAGTAGTCGGTGTTGACGGCGATCTTTCCGTGCCGGAGTTCGAGGATGGTGGCCATCTGTACCTTGAACGACTTGGAAGCCCCCGGGAGGGTTCCGGAGTAGTCGGTCCGGATCGTCACGCGATCGCCGCTGCGGAACGCGTCGGTGATCTCGAGATCGGCGTCGGGGATGAGCCGCTCGGTGATCTCCTTGAACTCCGCGATCTCTTCGCGCCCATGTGAGGTGTAGGGCACCGACAGGTCGACGAGGATGCCGGTCTTCGTGAACAGGTCGGACAGGGCGTTCGGGTCCTCACTCGTCCACGCGGACTGCCATGCCGCGGCGATGCGGGGAATGCGCTCGGACCTGGCCGCCGTACCGGCCGCCGCCGGCGACTGCGACGACGCCGTGACGGCAGCGGGCCGGTCCTCACTCGCCGTCGCCTGGCCGACCAGGACGGTGGTGGCGACCGCGGCCAAGGTGAGTACGGCAGCCGCGCCGCGCCGGATGTGCGATGTGGCCATGATGGGCCTTCCCTTCGACGATGCGTTTGAGTTGATCACGCTAGTCATCGAAGAAAGAATTTGGCAGTGTTAAATTTCCTTGACAGAGGTGCACCGTTGAGGGGCTGCCCGGCCGGTGGCCGTACGGCCCCTCAACGGGTCTAGGGGTGGAACACCTTGAAGTAGTCCGGTGTCAGTTTGTTGAGCCAGGCGTGGGCCACGCCGGTCCAGCCGATACGCAGGAAGTCGGCCTTGCCGTCCGCGTCGATGTCGGCGAACTGGATGTCCTTCGGCGGCACTTCGGCGGCAACGGCGATCCTGCCGATGTCACGAAACTTTCCGCCCGCGCCCGTGCTGCCTTCGTTGATCCAGGCCCGGGCTCCGCCCCTGGCCGTGATCAGGATCCGGTCGGCCCGCTTGTCCCCGTTGATGTCGGCGTACCTGATCTCCCTGGGGAGGTCCAGAGCGCCACTGATCTTCTGCGGAGCGGTCCAGTCCAGGTACTCGCGGCCATCCTTCGCCTGGAAGCCCTTGTTGTACCAGGCGGTTGTCGTACCGTTCGGTTCGATCAGCAGGTAGTCGTCGCGCCCGCCGCCGGTGACGTCGGCGAACCGGATCTTCGTGTTGGGGTCGATGTCCAGCCTGTCGCCAGTGGGACCCTTCGAGAAGACACTGCCGACGCCGTCGTACTTGTTCATGCACATGCGCGCGCCGGGCGCATTGTCGCCCTTCCAGGTGTGGACGCTCACCCTGCCGGTGAGGTCGACGACCATGCAGTCGGGGAAGCCGTCACCGTCGATGTCGGCGAAGCGCAACTGGTTGCCGACCGCGCCGGGGGACGGGGTGTAGGAGTTCTCGCCCTCGACGAAGGGCACCCACTTCTCGCCCGACGGGCCGCCGTTCCACCAGAACCGGAAGTTCTGGTCCTTGTCGACCGTCACGAACTCGGCCTTGCGGTCCTTGTTGATGTCGACCATCCAGAACCGGTTCGATGACGGGAACTGCCGGTCCTGGATGACACCTCGGTCGTCCCATCCCGGCCCCAGCTTGTCCGGCTTGGTCGGCTCCGCACCGCCCGCGCCGGAGCCGTCGTCCTTGAGCCCGCACGGGTGGGACCCCGCGTTCGGCGCCTGGGGATTCGGCTTCTGGATCCAGCCCTTGTCCTTCGCCTGGCGGGCCGCGTCGACGAAGGCGTCGCCGATCTTCTCGTAGCCCTGGTCGTTGGGGTGGATGCCGTCGGAACCCACCTCGGAGGGGCCCAGTCCGGTGATGTCGGTGTACACAGCGTGTATGCCGTCCTCCGCGAGGTCGTGCACCAGAGCGGGGACCTGCTTGGTGAACGTGTCCCCCCGCACGTCCGTACCGGCGTCACGGAAGGGCTGCACCCCGGCGACGAGCACGGTCACCCCGGGGGCGTCGGCGCTGACCTGCCTGACCAGGTCGCCGAGCCGCCCGATGGCACCATCCAGGTGGTAGTCCTGGATTACATCGTTGCCGCCAGCTATGAGCGTGATGAGGTTGGGCTGGTAGGTCTTGACGGAGCACTGCGCCTTGCCAGCGATCTCGCTGATCCGGTATCCCGGCCAACCTTCGACGTCCCGGTCCGGCATCGTCCCCACCCGTACGGAACCGACCCAGTCCACGTCACGGACCGACCGGCGGAAGCCCGCGTCGGCGGTGTCCCGGTAACCGTTTCCGTCCGCGCGCTGTCCATAGGTGGTGGAGGACCCAAGTGCCATGGTGCGCCACAGGTCCACGGGCTCTTCCGGGTCGGGCGGAGTGACTCCGAGATACGGGTTGAAGGTGTAGGTAAGGTCGGGGGAGGCGGGCTTGCCCGGCCAGTCGAAGTAGTCGAACACCAACTCGGCGGGGTTGCTGGCGAGATATCCCCGGCCGGCCTTGTCGTCCTTGTCGTCCCAGGCCCACGGCGGGTTGGCCGAGTCGGTCGTGCACTCGCCGACGCCGGGCCCCGCCACACCGCCGTCGCCGCAGGCGGCGCCGTAGGGATTGGAGCTGTCGTCCCCGGCGAAGTTGTCCGGCTTGGCGAACAACGAGGTGCGGTTGCGGCTGTCCCACATGCCGCCGGGGGCGAACACGTCGGTCAGGGCGTACTGCACGTCCCAGTCGGTCGGCCCGTCGGGCTCCTCGGCCGTGTCTCCCGGGTAGTAGAGGACCCCGTCGCGTTTCCCGTACTCACGGCGCAGCTCGGCAAGGTCGGTCGCGCTGTACGCCGCATGGGTGTTGGGCTGCTGCGCCGTGAACGGACGGTCGTGGCCGTCGGTGTGCGGGCTGCTCTTCAGCGGGAGTTCACCGTCGACGTCCTCGGCCCCGCTGCGCCAGTCGCCGCCCGCGGGCACGTAGGAGTAGAAGTCCGAGTGCGAGACGGTGAGGGTTGCCTTGAGCGTGCCGTGGGCGGAACCGTCGCGTGCCACGACGACCAGGGCCCCCTCGGCGTCGCTCTCGTGCTCATGCAGGTCCTCCAACGGGTTGTCCAGGAGCCCGTCCGACCAGTCACGCGGGTGGTAGAAGGTGTACAGCAGATACGCGAAGTCCTTGGTCTCGACGACCGAGTAGTAGACGTTCGCCTTCAGCGGGAACCGACCGGTGTTCTCCCAGTTGTTGCGGGCGTTCCGGTCGCCGTCGAAGTCATAGCTCGTGAGGTGGTCGGACTTACCGCCGAGAGAGGTCTCGCCGGTGGCGTCGACATCCTGGAAATGCACCGGCGCCCACCACTGCGCGAGGTCCGCGCGTTCCTGGGACGGGGACGCCGTCGCGGCCGGGGGACGCGCGATGATCAGGGTCCAGGTCGCGGCCAGTACGGCCAGCACGATGCTCACGCTGGTCAGGCGCCTGGGTCTGGGCCTCCGGCGAAAGAGATGTGCTTTCACTGCTCCTCCTGAAAATTCAGGACTGGCGACAATTTGCCGCCCTTTCGGGAACGGTCCGAGCAGGAGAGCGGTTCATGGCCGCCGGCGAACGGCCGGATTGCGACGGCATTTGCCTCTGGTACTCCCCCGGTTCACCTCCCGCTGGTGTGCTTGTCCACACCGACTTCCGCACTCATGAGGCACTTGTGAACCTGGTCGTCAACGGCGACGCCGAAAGAGGGCTCGGCGGAAGCGCCGAGCCCGTCGGCACCGTGCCGGGCTGGCGGATCGCCCAGGGCGCCCCCGCGCTCGTCGGGTACTCCGTGGGCGGCGGATAATCCGACCACCGCGGACCCGGGGCCCGCGCGCCGCGGCAGCCGCTTCTTCAGCGGTGGCAACTCGCCGCGTACCGCGCTGGTGCAGGACATCAGGCTGCCGTTCTTCGGCTCCGGCGGCAGGGCGGCGGTCGACGCGGGGCGGGTGCGCTACCGGCTGACCGCCTGGCTGGGCGGATACGCCGACCAGGAGGACGGTGCCCGGCTGTCGGTCGAGTTCCGCGACCGGGCGGGGACACCGGTGGCGCTGAGCGTGCTCGGCCCGGTCACCGCCGCCGAACGTGGTGCGCGCACCGGGCTCCTGGAGCGGACCACGTCCGCCGCCGTGCCGCCCGGCGCCCGAACCGCCCGGGTCCTGCTCGTCTTCACCCGCAGCGGCGGCGGCACCTCCAACGACGGAGACGCCGACGGGATATCAATGCACCTGACGGCCACGAGGGGACACGACAAGTGACCAGGATCGACCGACGCGGACTGCTCAAGACCGCTGCTGCCGCGGGCGCCCTCAATCTGGCGTGGCCGCTCAGCGCCGGGCTGACACCGGCTCAGGCGCGGGAGGCCGCGGAGGCTCTCGGTGCCGGCTACGACCCGGCCCCGTTCACCCTCGGTGTCGCGTCCGGCGACCCCCGGCCGACCGGTGTCCTGCTGTGGAAGCGGCTCGCGCCGGAACCCCTGGCCGCCGAACAGCCGCTGCCCGAGGTGGTCGAAGTGGAATGGACCGTCGCCCTGGACCGAGGGCTGCGACGCATCGTCGCCCACGGCACCGCTCCGGCCTCCGCGACGCTCGGGCACAGCGTCCACGTGCCCGTGAACGGCCTGCGGCCCGGCACCCGCTACTGGTACGGATTCAAGGCGCTGGGCCGGACCTCCCGCGTCGGCCGCACACGGACCGCGCCGGCCCGCCGCGTCGGCAAGGTCCGCTTCGCCGCCGCCAACTGCCAGGCGTTCCACGACGGCTTCTACGCCGCCCACCGCGGCATCGCCCGGGAGAACGTCGACTTCGTCCTCCACCTCGGCGACTACATCTACGAGCACGGACAGGTCGGCAGTGTCCCCGCCGACCACGTCCGCGACCACGAGAGCCCCACCGTCTTCACCCTCGCCGACTACCGCCGCCGTCACGCCCTCTACAAGGGCGACGCGTCACTGCGCGAGGCGCACGCCGCCCACCCCTGGTTCCTGACCTGGGACGATCACGAGACGGCGAACGACTACTCCGGCACCGGCGGCGGTGCCCCCTTCATGCAGCGCCGGGCCGCCGCCTACCAGGCCTGGTACGAGCACATGCCGCACCGCGACGACAGTGACGTCGCCCTGCCCGACCCGGAGATCCACCGGGTCCGCCGCTGGGGCGGCCTGCTGGCACTGACCATCCTGGACCTGCGGTCCCACCGCTCGGCGCAGAACCTGGCCGACGGCACGATCCTCGGTGCCGAGCAGAAGGAATGGCTCAAGCACGTCGTCGACCGCGCCCGGACGCATGGCATGTATGGGCCAACTCCATCATGCTCAGCCAGCTCCGCGGCTCGCCCGGCGGCCCGTACATGTTCACCGACCAGTGGGACGGCCTCCTCGCCGAGCGCAAGGAAGTCCTCAGCCATGTGCACGACAGCGACCTGGAGGATCTGGTCGTCGTCACGGGCGACTGGCACTCCGCGTTCGTCGACGACATCAGGACCGACTTCGATGACACGTCCTCCCCGGTCGTGGGAACGGAGTTCACCGCCCACTCCGTCACGTCCGGCGCGTACCCGCCGGACTGGAACAAGGCGAATGGCCCGGTGATGGGCGCGGCCAACCCCCAGCTCAAGTACTTCGAGGGCAACCGCTACGGCTACGACGTGTACGAGGTCACCCCGGAGCGGTTCAGCGCGCACATGCGAGTGATCGACGACCGCCGCGACCCGGCCTCACCCGTCACCACGCTCACCACGTTCCACGTGGACCGCGGAACGGCCGACTCGTACGAGGACCGAGCGACGAAGGACTCCCCCGCGCAGTGCCGCCGGGACTGAGGCGTTCGCGCGCCGGTCCGCCCCGTCGGCGCCGGCCTGCCCGTCGGCCTCCGTCCGCACCACCGCGGCGTCTGTTCAACACGACGTCGCGGGCGTACGTATACAAGGCATGAGCGACTCTCACTCCCCGGTGCCGTCCCCACTCCCGCACCCCGGGGCCGACCACGGCGATGCCCCGGTGGGCCGGCGCGTGCTGCTGGGCATACTCGGGCTGGGCGCCGTGGGCGTCGCGGCCGGAGGTCCGATTCAGAACCTGGTCGCCAAAGGCATCGACACCGTGGCCCAGAAGGATCCGACGGGGCTGTCGGACCTGCTTCCGGGCAATCGCTTCCGGTACTACACCGTCACCTCCTCCACTCCGGAACAGGACGAGACGACCTACCGTCTCAAGGTCGGCGGCATGGTGGACAAGCCGATGACCTACCGGCTGTCCGACCTGGCTGCGCTGCCCCAGACCAGGATCGTCCGCGACGTGCAGTGTGTGACCGGATGGCGGGTGCCGAAGACCCCCTTCGCCGGCGTACGCCTGTCCACCCTCCTGGACGCCGCAGGCGTGTCGCCGGACGCCAGGGCCCTCAGGTTCACCTGCTTCGACGGCGCGTACACCGAGAGCCTCACGCTCTACCAGGCCCGCCGGCCCGACGTACTGGTCGCCACCAGCATGGAGGACAAGCCGGTCACCCACGCCCACGGCGGCCCGGTACGGCTCTACGTGGCCCCGATGTACTTCTACAAGTCCGCGAAGTGGCTGTCGGGCATCACCGTCACCGACGAGGTGATCCCGGGTTACTGGGAGCGCCGGGGCTACGACGTGGACGCGTGGGTGGGACGCTCGAACGGACGTAACGATGCCCCCACGGTCTGACTCCACCGAACGGGCCGCCCTCCCCCGGACCGGCAGGCTGCTGCGCTTTACCGCCGCGGCGCGCTGGACCCATCACGCCACCGCAATCCTGGCCGGGGTGTGCATCTTCACCGCCGCGTGTCTGTACATCTCACCCCTCGCCCAGCTCGTCGGCCGCCGCCCGCTGGTGACCGTCGTGCACGAGTGGTCCGGGATAGCTCTTCCCGTGCCGGTGCTGCTGGGCCTGGCCTCCCGGTCCCTGCGCTCGGACCTGGGTCGGCTCAATCGGTTCGCGGTCCACGACCGCCGCTGGCTGAAGGCCGCCGTCCGGCTCCGTGACACCTCGAACATCCCGTCCGGCAAGTTCAACGCCGGCCAGAAGGTCTATGCCTCGTGGACGGCGGGCGCGGGTCTGGTCATGGTGGCGACGGGGCTGCTGCTCTGGTTCCCGGAGCTCGTCTCCCTGCCGGTCCGTATGGGCGCGACGTTCGTGCACGACTGGCTCGCTCTGTCGATCGGTGTGGTAGTGGCCGGTCACATCTGGAAGGCAGCCGGTGACACCGGGGCTCGCGAGGGCATGTGGCGGGGGACGGTCTCACGGAGGTGGGCGGACCGGGAACACCGGTTGTGGCGCCAGGAGATGGACGGCCGCCCCGATCCGGACACACTGACGGACCTACGGACAGAGGTGTCGCTCTCGGAGTCCGGGCGAAAAGGGCACGACCGGGCGCACAGACAACGCCCGTGATGTCCGCGCCCTCCTACCCGGCATGAGAACTTCCGTACGGTCCATGCTCCGTCTGCTGGGAGGACTGTTACTCCTCACCAGCGTTGTATCCACAGGCGCTCAAGCGCCCGCCGCCACCCGGGAGAACCGGGACCCGGTCGCCGTAGCCGAGTACGACCTGGGCGACACGGCCTTCCGGGATCCGCAGACCGGCACGGTGAGCGAAGTGCGCGCGGTGGTGTACTACCCCCGGCACCTCACCGGCCGGGCACCGCTGATCGTCATGGCGCACGGTTCGTGGTGGGCCTGCGACCGCAATGGATGCCGCCACCTGGCCCTGTCCGTCCGGCTCCCGCCCGTTCCCGAGCCATCGCGGGTACGACTACCTCGGCGCAGCCCTGGCCGCCCGCGGCTTCGTGGCCGCGTCGATCAGTGTCGACGGCATCAACCAGGCGTCCTTCGACTACGGCGACCGCGCCCGGCTCGTCAACGAACACCTGCGTCTTTGGCAGCAGTTGGCGGCGAGCCGGGGCGGCCCCCTGGCCGACCGGCTCGTCGACGGGGCAGGGCACCCAGTCGCACCGCGCTTCGCCGGTCACATGAACATGACCCGCGTCGGCACCCTGGGCCACCCGCGCGGCGGCAAGGGCGTGATGCGGCAGGCGTCAGACAAGCACCGCGGCGAATGGCCGACGGGGGTGCGTGTGCGTGCCGTCCTGGCACTCGCACCCGTCAAGTTCGACGACCCCGAGGGGGACAACAGCGACACCCTCGTCACCCGGCTCCCGTTCGCCGTGGTCACCAGCGGCTGCGACGGAGCGGTCCGCGAGGCCGGACAGGAGTACCTGGACGACGTCACGGGAAGGAACCGGGCGACCGGCTACTCCGTGTCGCTCCACGACGCGAACCACAACTTCTTCAACACCACCTGGACGCCGCCCTTCCTGTTCGGCGAGGACGACAGCACCTGCCCGGACCGGCAGGTGACCCCCGACCGGCAGCAGGACGCGCTCACCGCCTACGCGACCGCGTTCTTCGGCAGCCAACTCCAGGGCGAACGGTATGGGCTGGCAGTCCTCACCGGCGTACAGCCGCTGCCGGGCGGGCCGTCGACGACTCGGGTGGTGCCGGCCGTGCGGTGACGCGCCCACGGGCGTGCGGGGCCCCCGCCACACGCCACCGCACGCCCTCTCCGTGCCCGCCGTGACTACGTCGGTCGGTCCGGAAGCGTGCCCTACCGCTCCTGCGGCGACCGGGGTGCGGGGCGCCGCGGTACGAGCCGTGGGTCCGGTGGCCGGGACTCGTCGCGCCGAGGCGTGGCAGCGCGGTGGCCATGACGGGTCCGCAGCGTGAGCGTCGGCGATTCCCACAGGGGCGGGACGACTGTCCTCACCTCGTCGGCCGTGCCGGTTTCCGGCGGCGCGCTGTCGCTCGGCGGGTCCGTTGCCCGCAGGAGCCGCGGTCCCACGAAGGGATCGCGCCAGAAGTGCGACCGCGGAGTCCGCCATCGGCGCCGCTGGGCGAGAATGCGCAGACCCAAGCCGAGGAAAGCCGCGGCGAAGGCGGTCAGGGCGTTCAGCAGCCCGGTGGCCTGCAACAGGGTGACCACGGCACCGCCGGCCAGTGCGGGGACCGCGTAGAGGTCGGTGTTCCAGCGCAGCAGTGGCGGCACTTCGAGTGCGAGCAGGCTGCTCAGTACGCCGCCGCCGACGGCACTGACCACGCCGAGGGCGACCGCAGCGGGAACGTTGAAATCATGCGACAGCGCCTTGATAGTGCCGGTGACGCTGAACAGGCCGAGTGCCGCCGCGTCACCCAGGTCGAAGAGGCGGCTCTCACGACCCGCCCCGCCACGGTGGAGCCGGTGGCCGAAATAGACGATGACCGCCGCCGCCCATGGTGTCACGAAGTATCCGAGATCGCTGAAGGCGACGGGCCGGACGCCGATCACGAGGTCCCGGAAGAGCCCGCCGCCCAGACCGGCCGCCTCGCAAAGGATCACGGTACCGATGATGTCGAAGTCCTTGCGCACCGCGAGGACGCCCCCGGACAGGGCGAAGGTGAAGATGCCGATCAGGTCCATGGAGTACTGAGCCGCCTGGCTCACGTCGTCGATCAGCAACGGAGCGCTCCGCCGGGCGACGGTGACGGACGGTGCGTCAAGCGGAGGGGCCGGTCAGGGGCACGGGAAGCCCGGACTGCTGGACCGTGCCCGGCGGTCCCCCGCCCGGTTCGTACTTGTGTCCCTGCTGGTCTCATGAATCGTCGGCCTTCTTGGTGGATGGCTGCTGGCAAGTGGCTGTCGACCCGCGGCTGCCGCGGGAGACGCGGATCGAACACCCTTTTCCCACAAGGGCGTTCACGTGCGCGGACTGCTCGACGACCACTCGCCAACCTAGGCATCCCGCCGATCCGACACGATGAAGACAGCACGACGGTTGGTGGTACAGGCTGTGCCACCACGCGTGGCTGCTGCTTCGCATGACACCCGGTGTCCCTGCCGGAGGCGGAAACCAGTACCGGGCAACGGGTGGGGTCGTCCTCTGCGGCGGCGTCAACCCCGGTGTCGACGGAGCGCCGCACCTGGTGGGACGGGAGTTCGGCGACCAGAGTGGAGCGCTGCCCGGAGTTCGAACACCGGGCACGATCCTGGCGACCGCGTCCGGCCGCCTGGGCCCGTATCTGCAGCGGTGTGCCGGAAGCCGCGGTGGCCATGTGGTCGAACGCGATCAGCGGGTCGCCCGTCAGGGGATGCTCGATGACCGCGGCCCGTACCCCGAAGACGTCCGCGATGAATTGGGGAGTGAGTACCTCCAGCGGTGTGCCGGAGGCGACCACCTCACCGGCGCGCAACACATGAAGCCGGTCGCAGACGGAGGCGGCCGCGTTCAGGTCGTGAAACGCCACGAGGGTCGTTCGGTGCTGGGCCCGCAGCAGTGCCAGCAGTTCCACCTGGTGGCGTACGTCCAGGTGGTTGGTCGGTTCGTCCAGGACGAGCACGTCCGGGTCCTGGGCCAGGGTGCGGGCCAGCAGCACCCGCTGCCGCTCCCCTCCCGACAGGGCCGAGAACCGGCGCCTGCCGTAGGGCGCCATGCCCACCCGGCTCAGGGCGTCGGCGACGATCGCCCGGTCCCCGTCGTCCTCACCGGCAAAGGCCCGCTAGTACGGGATACGCCCCATCGCCACCACTTCGCGCACGGCCAGCTCGAAGTCGCCGCCCCGCTCCTGGGGCAGCGCGGCAACATGACGCGCGGCCCGTGCCGGGGGCAGGGTCGCCAGGTCCGTGCCGTCGAGCAGGACCCGGCCGGCCGCGGGAGGCAGATGCCGGTAGACGGTGCGCAGCACGTCGACTTGCCGCTGCCGTTCGGTCCGATCAGTCCGGTGATCTGTCCGGGTGCGGCGGACAGGCACACCCCGGAACCACCGTGCGGCCGTCGTAGGCGACCCGGAGGCCGTCCACCTCGATCCTCATCAGGCGCGCTCCAGTCGACGGTCCAGCAGGAACAGCAGTACGGGAGCGCCGATGAAGGCAGTGACGACGCCCACCGCCAGCTCCATCGACGGCAGCGCCGTGCGGCAGACGATGTCGACCACGACCAGCAGTACGGCACCGGTCAGCGCGGAGACCGGCAGCAACCGGCAATGGTCTCCGCCGATGACGAGCCGACACAGGTACGGCACCATCAGCCCAACGAAGCCGATGGCCCCGGAGACGGACACCAGTACACCCGTCAGCACACTGGTCACGACGAACAGTTCCGCCACGTCCACGCCGAGGCCAGCCGCCGTCTCGTCGCCCAGGAGCAGGGCGTTCAGTGCCCTGGCCCGCGCCTGGAGGGCGAGCAGGCCGAGGACCACCGCCGCGGCCGGTAGGGCGAGGGTGCTCCACTGGACCCCGCCGACGCTGCCCAGCAGCCAGAACAGCACGCCCTGGGTCTGCTGCTCATCGCCGATCCTGAGGATCAGATAGCTGGTGAACCCGGACAGGAATGCCCGATCGCCACGCCGACCAGCACGAGTCGCAGCGGGGAGAACCCGCCCCCGCGTCGGGCCGCCGCCCAGATCAGGGCGAAGGACAGGAGCGCACCGAGAAGGGCGGCCGAGGAGACCCCGAGCCCGAGCAGTCCTCCGGTGCCGGCGCCGAGCACGATGGCGGCGACGGCGTCGAGCGAGGCTCCGTTGGAGATGCCCAGCAGATAGGGGTCGGCCAGCGGGTTGCGTACCAGCGCCTGGACGGCCGTGCCCACGACGCCGAGTCCCGCCCCGACGAGGGCGGCGAGCAGAGCGCGGGGAACCCGCAGCTGCCAGACGATGAGGTCCTGGGTGCCGGGCCGCGGCTGCTCGCCGGTCAGCCGGTGCAGCACCGTGGACCACACGTCGGCGAACGGCACGCTGGAGGAGCCCCAGGACACGGCCGCGGTGAGCGCCAGCACCAGGGTCACGGTGAGGCCGGCGAGCAGCAGGCCGACGGGACGGTCCTGGGCCCCGAGTCGTCGGACTCGGGCGGCCGCGACCCCCTCTCGCGTGCCGCGTCGGTGGACGACGACGCCGTCACCATCTAGCTGTATTGATCACGAGTGTTGTTAACGCCGATGGGGCTTGATCATGGCGAAGACCTCCGGTGTGGTGGAGCTGTCTAGGACTGCACCGCACGGAGGTCTTCGTGTCCCACCG
>NZ_JBVISR010000030.1:0-37010 GCF_055575415.1 Streptomyces sp. NPDC034099
ATCCGCGCCTCACTCACCGCGAACTTCGCGCTACTCGTCCGCACAATCGGCCTGCGAGTCTACTGGCTGGCCGCAGTGTGGGCCGCGGGCCGGCTAGTGCTGTGACCGCATAGGTTCGCGGGGTTGGATGCCTTACAGGTTGTTGACGTAGAAGTTGGTGAGCCTTTCGACGGTGGCGTCGACGTATGCGGGCTCGTCGTACATCTCGTAGTGGCCGGCGCCGTCGATCATCATGAGGTCGACCGGGTTGGGGGCCAGTTTCCACAGCTGCATGCCCATGTCGTAGGAGCCTGTGTTGCCGATGCGTCCGGCGAGGACGACCTGCAGGGGCTGGGTCATGAGCTGATCGGCCAAGTGGAAGGCGTCATAGCCCAGCAGGAGGGAGTCGCTGCGCAGGAGGCGCCGGTTCGTGGAGTGTTCGTTACCACCGCGCTCCGTGCGGTAATAGGTGACGGCCTGAGTGGTGTCGATGTCGGTCAGGCCCGCTGCCGTGGCGTCCTCAAGGGTATCGGGCAGCCAGTTCACGCGGGTCATCTCGCCAGAGCGGTCCTCTTCGGTCCGTGCGTCGGCGAGGGCGTCGAGTGATGCGGCCGGACCGTCGGGGGAGAAGCTGCGGAACGCGGCACCGATGTTGACGGGGACGACCGTGCCGACCGCCTTGATGCGGTGATCCGTACGGGCGGTGTGCACGGCGTAGCCCCCACCGGCGCAGATGCCGAGGACGCCGATGCGCTGGGGGTCGATGCCGGGGGTCGTGGTGAGCACGTCGATGGCGTAGGAGATGTCCTCACCTCGGCGGTAGGGGTCTTCGAGGTCGCGAGGCTCGCCCTCGCTCTGGCCCTGATGGGCGGGGTCGAGGACGAGCGCGGCGATGCCGCGGGCGGCGAGACGGGAGGCGTAGTTGGCGCCGATCTGCTCCTTCACGCTGCTGCCCGGGGTGGAGAGCACCACGGCGCGCAGCGGTGCGCAGCTGTCGGCGTTGCCGGGCAGGTGGAGGTCCGCGGCGAGGTTCATGGGACCGCGCGGGATCGGGAGGTGCTGAATCATGCCCGGCTTCCTTCGTGAGAGTGTTGTTCCATAGAAGTCCAGTACAAAACCCATCTTGTACGATCTGAAACTAGTACCAAACTGTATCACATGGATGGAGGGCCCGCATGTCGGTCGACGGGGCGCAGCTGTGGACGCTGAACCAGCGGCTGCTGGCAGTCGTGATGGATGCCTGCACGGAGGAGCTGGCCGAGCTCGGGTTGGAGACGAAGGAGTTCTTCGTCCTGGCCGAGGTGGAGGCATCGCCGTACCCGGCCGAGATCGCAACGGCACTGCTGCTGCCCAAGGCGAGCGTGACGGTCTACGTCCGCAACCTCGTCACCAAGGGCTTCATCCGCCGCGAGATCGACGAGGCGGACCTGCGGCGTCACCGGCTCGTACTGACCGCTGAGGGCACAGAGGCACGAGATCGTGCACTTGCAGCCCTCGCGGCGGAGTACGACCGCAGGCTGGCGAGGATCACTCCGCAGGACCGGACCGAGCTGCAGCGCATCCTTCAGGAGATGCTCTCGCCCGCATGAGTCCATGGTCACGAGCGGTTCGCCTGCCCGGTGAGCCCCTGCTCGCCAGTGCTGTGACCGCGTAGATTCGTTGGATCGTTCAGGCTGCGGTGGCGAGGGGGCGTCTGCCCCAGCGGATCCCTTTCTCGCTTGCGGATGCGGGCGCGGTCCTTGCGTTCGGCGGCCAGGACATCGCGGTGGCGGGCGCTGGCGTTGCGCCAGCAGAGGTAGGCGTGCATGGCCCGTGTCTGCCCAGTGTGGTTGGGATAGTGCGAGTTCGCGATGGTGAACTGGCGAAGCGGTCCGAAGTGCGCCTCGATGGGGTTGGCCCACGAGTCGTAGGTCGTGGTGAAGCACAACTCGACCTTGTTCTTCTTTCCCCAGCGGCGGGTGTCGCTGCCCTTGTGGGCGGACAGGTTGTCCAGGATCACGTAGATCGGGGCGCCGCCGGGCCGGGCCATACGGATCGGCTTCAGCGCAGCCAGGGTGTTCGCGGCGCCCTTCTTGCGGCGGTTGACGCCCCAGAGGGTGTCGTCGCCGATCGAGTAGCAGTCGTGGAAGTAGCGCACCCCGTGGGTTCGGTGGCAGGTCGCGGGGTGCCGCTCGGGCCGGCCCAGCACGACCCGGCGGTGGGCCGGATACCCAGGGGCCCGAACTCGTCGAACGCGAAGACACGGTCCGGAAAACGCTCCAACACCTCCTCGATGCGGTTCAGCTTGGTGTCGCGCTCGGGGTCGGGCGACTCCTTCCACGTCTTGGTCCGCTGGAAGGTGACGCCCCGGCGGGCGAGCAGGCACCGTAACGCCTCGCGGCCGATCCGGATGACACGGCCGTGCACTCGCCGCAGGTAGGCGGTGAGCTCGTCGCTGGCGCGCACGGCCATGTTCCTCGGACTGCTCACGATCCTGTTCGCGGCGCACGGCGATCTGACCTGGTTGTGGGTCGCGGTGGGTGTCTTCACCCTGGCGCGGCTCGCATGCTTCTGGCTCCGGGCGCGAGGTACGGCTTGGATGCGTGTCGGCGCGCAGGCGGAGCGATAGATCGTGGCCCCGCGGCGATTCGGCGCTCGACGAGCGTGATCGCCGCGATGACCCCGGGCTCCGGGCTCGGCCCGTCTCGAACCAGGAGGTCTGGAAGATCTCGCTGAGGGCTTGTTCGGAAGTCAGCCGCAGGCTCAGGGCCAGCACGTTCGCGTCATTCCAGCGCCGTGCCCCGGCCGCCGTCGCCGCGTCCGTGCACACCGCGGCGTGCACTCCCGGCCCCTTGTTCGCCGCAAGCGACACGCCGATACCTAACGGACACCAGTTCGCAGGACTAGCCAGCCTTCGTTGCATGGATCCGACACGATGTCGGAAATCCAGGAGCGCTCACGGTCATGGCCGTCTCTATGGCTCGCCAGCAGCGCAGATCCTTAGGGCTTGCCGGGAATCAACACGTCGGTTTGATCTTGTTTTTGTCGGGGTCGAGGAACCTCGCGATGTCAGTTGGTGTGCGGAAGCGGGCGGTCGAGGCAGGGATGTGAATGTCGTGGGTTTCCAGGAGCGGGCGGACGTCTTTCGCTGCGCGGCTGATGGTCATGGCGGTGGTATCGAAGAGCTGGCCCAGGAGGTCCATGGTTGCGAGTTTTCGCAGGTGGAGCACGGTGACCAGGATCCGGTCGGCTGAGGTCAGCTTGGCTTTGGCACCGGTGCCAGGGGCCACCAGGCGCTCATGGCCTCGACGTGTGCGGAGCACTTGCTCGCGTTGAACTTCCATCACTGGAGCCAACACGTCGATGAGTTCGTTGAGCTGCCGGCGGGGCATCCCGGTCAGTTCCGGGTCCCGGAGCGAACGCCGCGTGAGGCGAGCCGGTCTCTCCGTCTGAGTCTCGTCCGGCGTGCCAGCGGTGGTCGCCGCGTCCGTCGGATGCTGGGGGTGGAGGGTGTAGTTCCAGTCGCCGTGGAAGCGGTGGCGGGTGATGGGCAGAGCGGCGATCTCGTCGTCGCTGACGCGGATTCCGGTAGGGTACTCTCCGCTGTCGAGTTCGGCGTGGACGGTGAGGCCGGTGCGGCTGGTGGCCGCGGCGATGGTCTGGAGCATGACTTCGTGGCTGGTCAGGGGTCTGCCGCGCCAGTTCATGGTGATGTGGGAGAACAACCGGTGCTCGATCTTGTTCCACTTCGAGGTGCCGGGCGGCAGGTGGCACACGCTGATCTCAAGGCCGGTCTCGGCAGCGAGATCGGCGAGTTGGGTCTTCCAGCTGCGGGTGCGGTAGCCGTTGGAGCCGCCGCCGTCGGCGGTGATCAGCAGCCGGCGGGCGCAGGGGTAGTCGTGTCGGCCGCGGGCCTGCCACCAGCGCCGGATCGAGGCTACGGCGAACGCCGCCGTGTCGTGATCGGTGCCGATGCTGACCCAGCCGGTGTTCGCCGTCATGTCGTAGATTCCGTACGGAATCGCCTTCTCGGCCTGGCCGGGGAAGTCGTGCGTCTTGACCCTGACGGGCTGCCCTGCGGGCTGCCATTCGTGCCCGACGTTCTTGTAGTCGCCGATCAGTTCCTTCTTCTTGCTGTCCACGCTGATCACCGGGTCACCAGCGTCCCTGTGGTCTCGTGCCTGCTCGTTGAGGTAGTGGAACTGGGCGTCCCTGTCAGGGTGCTGAGCGCCTTCGACGGTCTTGGCGTTGGCCTGCAGACTGAAGCCTTCCTCCCGCAACAGGCCGGCGACCGTGTCGGCGGAGACCCGATGACCCTGCAGGGTCAGAGCTGCTGCCAGTTTCCGGGTCGACTTCGTCGTCCACCGCAGAGGCGACATCGGGTCACCACGCTCGTCGGGCTCGACCAATGCAAGCAGAGCCGGCCGCAAACCCGGATCAAGGTCCGCTGCCCTCTTCCGACCACCACCAGGACGACGGACCCGCCCCGACAGTGCCTGGCCAGACCATAGTTCGGCCACCCCACGCGAGACCGTGCCCTCTCAAACCCCGACCGCGGCAGCAACGAGCCTGATCCCACCATGCCCCAACGACAGTGCTCCCGCCCCTATGGCCAGCCGACGCTGACGCTCGTCCAGATGCGGCAACAACACCTAGAACTTCGCCGCCAGAACGGCCTGGCGGCGGTGCTGCCCCTCGATCTCCTCCGGTCTGCCCATGCCAGAACAACGAGCCCTGCAGCTGGAAGCCACGACTTGTTTCCCGGCAAGCCCTTAGCCTCGATCTTTCTTGAGGGTCCACCGACTCCGTCGGTAGACCCTTTTCCTTTTTGGAACTGACGCCGTGCAGGCCGGTGGCCCGGCTGTCGCGTCGAGTGGGCGCCGTTTCACTGCCCGGATCGGGTGGTTGCTGTCGCAGGGACGGTGGGTTGCTGGTCAGTCGGGTCGGGCAGGAGCGCGAGCCGTTCAAGGACGGCGGTGATCTCTCCGGTCCAGGGCCAGTGCCGGGCAAGGCGTAGAATCCTGCGCCGACCGTTGGTGACGGGCTGACCGGCTGCGGAGAACAGGCGGAACCGCAAGCGACACGGTTCCCAGAGCCTCGCCCGGCCGGTCAGGGCGAGCATGGGCATCCAGGCCGGCAGCTCGAGCGCGACAAGGACCGACCCGGTGCCAGTGGCATCTTTTCCATAGAGGGTGACGTCGTGGCCATGACGGACCGACACATAGTTCACCCCGTGTCTGTTGCCGTACTCAGCGGCCTCGTCGAGGTTGGGCGCCACGGCGATTACACACTCCGCGAGCCGGCTACCGGCGGCATCCGTGGCAGCCATCACAAACTAACCCATGAGTCCTGCTCCAGTCTCGACCGGGAGGAGGACGGACAGCACCCCTCACACTGGCGGCAACGATGCTAGCCGTCCCGTTTGAGGGCAGTGAGTTCGCCGACGTCCTGGCCAAGGCGCTTCACTCGGACGGCAGACCCCGCCGTAGCTCCCACAGTTGGAGTTCCGAGGAACTGTTGACGGCCAGTTCCACACCCGTGACGTAGTTCTGCGCAGCGACGAACTGCACTCCCTGCCAGAGAGGGAGGAACCAGACGTCGTCGGCGACTGAATCCTGGATAGCCTCCAGGTCCTCGACGGCACGAGCACGGTTGCTCTCCCGCTGCTCTCGGGGAAGCAGTACGTCGCGTACACGCGGGCTCGGTTCGTTCTCGAAGTGGTTGCGCCTACCGAGGAATGGCGAAAGAAAGCCGTCGGCGTCCGAATAGTCAGGGAACCATCCCATACCGTACACCGGGTAGTCCTTCCCCAGCCGCTCAGTCCCGAATCGAGACCACTCGGTGCCCATGATGTCCACCTCGAACAGGTCCGACTCATCCAGTTGGCGCTCTATCTCTTTGAACTCCTGCCTGGTGGCCGACCCATAGTGGTCGGTCGTGTAGTTCAGGGTGAGGTGTACCGGCGTCCTCACTCCGTCGGCGGCCAGCAGCTTCCTCGCCTTTTCGATATTCGGTTCGCCATATTTATTGAAGAACGAACTCACGTGCCCGAACATGTGCGCCGGAATGATGGAGTTCAACGCCTTCCCGGTATCGGGGTAGACCTTCTGTACGATGCTCGAGCGGTCGATCAGCTGTGCCATCGCCTGCCGAACAGACTTCTTGGCGACAACTGGATTCTTGGGGTTGAAGACGAGGTAGCGGATTTCAAGGCTCGGCAGCGTGTAGAGGTTGATGGTGTCGTCTTCTCGCCACTGCAGTTCGCGCACCTGAGTGGAGGTGAAACCGCGGGTGATCACATCGATTTCGGTCCTCTTGAGGGCCCTGCTCATGTCTTCAACACTCTTGAAGATCTTGAGATCGATGCCCGTGTTTTTTACATTGAGAGTTCCCTTGTACCGGGGGTTCTTGTCGAATGTGATCGACTCTCCGTGTTTCCCCTTTGAAGTCACCTTCATGGTATACGGACCCGTTCCGTCGGCCGCAAAGCCCTTTCGTACCCTGGATGATGGATAGTACTTGTCGCTGACGATACTGGCGACGGGTGTGGATAGCTTGTAGGGGAAGGTGGCGTCCGGTCGCTTGAGGTGGAAAAGAATGTTCCGGTCATCACGTGCCTCCACCCTCGACACGTTTTCCAGCAGACCGAAAGGCCCTCCGGCATACTTGATCCGCAGCACACGTTCTATAGAATACTTGACGTCCTTGGACGTGACTGGTTCACCATCAGAGAATTCAAGGCCGTCACGGAGAGTGCAGGAGAATTCGGTCTCTTCGCCATCGGTGAAGTAGCACTGCTCCGCTGCCTCGGGAGACGGCTTGCCGCCGGCCATCAGCGGGGGCCTCAGCAAAGTCTGGAACACGTTGCGCATGATGTTCCATGCACCCAGGTCATATGCAGCCGCGGGGTCCAGCGGGGAGGGGGCGTCAGCGCTGTACTCGAGCTGGGCCGTAGTGCCCAGCGTGACGCGGTTCTCATCACTGCCGATAATTCCGCAACCCGTAGCCATAGACACGGTAAGGACGCTTACGCAGAGGGCTACTGTGCATTTTCTGTTCACTGTCGCGCAATCCTTCGAAGGCGGGAGCCGGTCACGGCGTGGCGCCAGGCAGCAGACAGGCACAGGCGCGCAGGGACTGGAACGTGGCCCCTGGCTGTTTGGTTCAGTTCGGATCCCTTACCCAGCCTCAAGACAAGCCAGCCAGGGCAGCGACCGAGGAACAGCGACTCAGCGGCTGTTCAGTCGCTGCGGCCGCGAAGGTAAAAGTGCAGGTCAGACGGGTTGTCGAAAGCTTGCAGCGACTGAAGCGACTGGAGGTACGGGTATATGACGTCCTCATGTGTGGGCGTGTGCGTCATATATAGGGTCCTTCAGTCGCTTCAGTCGCTGTTTTGGCTCTTGCATGCCTGTGACCTGGTTCTTTTCAGAAGACTGTAGAGAGCGACTGAACAGCCTTGAGTCGCTGCTGATGTTCCTTCAGTCGCTGGACGGAGCCCGCGGCTCGAACGTCTGCCCCGGCAGGCAGGGCATTAAGGGATCACGTTCCACGACCTTGTGCGGCACGTTGGATAGGCTCTGTCTGTCGTTGAGTCGCTTCGGTCGCTTATAAGGGGTGTGCGTGTCCGTTGAGCTACGGGTTTCCTCCAACAAAGCCAAGCGACCGGGCTCTGCCGCTGCCACCGAGGACGCACTGGCCACCGCGAGTTGGTTCGCTCGTCGTGGCTGGCCGGTGCATCCGCTCGCCCCCTGGTGCAAGACCCCGGTGGCCAACTGCGCCCGTTGCCGCGAAGGTTCTCACCAGCCCACACAGTGTCCCTGCCACGCCGAGGGCCGGTGGTGTCACGGCTTCCACGCGGCCACCCTCGACCAACGACGCATCGCCGAGTGGTGGGGTGGCCGGCCTGGGCTGGGTATCGGCATTGCATGCGGGCCCGCCCGCCTGGTCGTCATCGACATCGACGCGCACACCACCCAACCCCCGGGCCGGAACCGGATCCTGCCGGGCATTCCCATCGCGGACCACGTGGACCTGACGGGGCTTTCGAACGGCTTTCACACACTGGCGGTCCTCGCAGCCCTTCGTGGTCGCCCCAGTCCTGCGGACGACGACACGACGCTGCGGGTATGCACGCCCTCGGGGGGCCTGCACGTCTGGTACCGGGCCACGGCCAACAGGCGCTGGCATTGTTCTTCCGGGTCGAGTTCGGGCCGCGCGCTCGCCTGGCAGGTCGACGTACGAGCACACGGCGGCTACATCGTCGCTCCGGGCACCCGGACCCGGGACGGTGTCTACACCACCGTCGGAGACGTGCGCGAGCCCGCCGTCCTCCCCGTCTGGCTAGAGCAGGAACTGGAGCGCACCGGGCACCTGTCCGCCTCCGCCGTGCCCGCGCCCCGGCCCGTGCCGCTCCGCGCCAAACAGGCGGTGCTCGCCGCAGGAGGAGCCCACACGGGCACTCAGAGGGTGCTCGCCGCCGTCCTAGCGCCGGTCGAGGCCTGCGGCAGAGTCTCGGAGGGCGCGGGCTTCTCCGACGCCCTCAATCGGGCCGCGTACACGCTCGGCGGCCTCGTCGCGGCGGGCAGGATCGAGGAAGAGGCCGCACGACGCGCTCTGCGGGAGAGCGCCGCAGCCGCGCGCCCAGGGCAGGAACGCCGGGCGGAAGGAATCATCAGCAGCGGCCTCTCGGCAGGTCGCGAGCATCCACTGCCCTCACGGGGAAGGCGCCCATGACATCGCCCCGTAACGAGGTTCTCTTCGACTTCGACCCCGATGCCGTCGCCGCGCAGATCCGTTCACAGGGCACGGCGGTGCCGCTGCCCATCCAGTCCGGTGGCCAGCCGGCCGCGTACGGGGAGGCGACGGCATCGGGACTGCTGCCCGACACCCTCACCGACCGGGGGAACGCCAAGCTCTTCGTGAAGCTCTACGGCCGTGACTATCGGCACGTCCCCGGGATCGGCTGGTACCGCTGGGACACCACGCGCTGGCAGATCGACGAGGACGACACCGTGCTCTGGGCGGCCGGTGACCTCGCGGAGGCCATCACCGTCCAGGACCCGCGAGGCATCCACACCGCCCAGGCCCTGCAGACGCACCGCCGCCGGGCCCTGTCCACGACGGGGATGAACGCGATGCTCGCCCAGGCGAAGTCCGCCCCGGGCATGGTCCTGAACGCCGCCCTGCTGGACGCCGATCCCTACGCCCTGTGCACGCCCGACGGCATCGTCGACCTGCGTACCAGCCTGGTCAAGCAGCCCGACCCGAACAAGGACTTCCACTCCCGGTCCACGTCCGTCGGGCCCGACCACGGACCCGCGCCGCGTTGGGTTCGCTTTCTGACCGACACCTTCGGCGACGACGCCGAGGGCCGGGAAGTGATCGCCTACCTCCAACTGCTGCTTGGCTACTCCATCACCGGAGACGTCGGTGGGCAGGTCTTGCCGTTCCTCTTTGGCTACGGCAAGAACGGCAAGAGCGTCCTGCTGGACGTCCTGATGAAACTCCTCGGTGACTACGCCGACGCCGCTCCGCCCGGATTTCTCATGGCCCGCCCCTACGAGGGCCACCCGACGGACCTGGCGGAGCTGCACGGCCGTCGAGTCATCGTCTGCTCCGAGGTCAAGCACGGCGACAAGTTCGACGAGGCACGGGTCAAGCTGCTCACCGGCGGGGACCGCATCAAGGCCCGCCGCATGCGGCAGGACTTCTTCAGCTTCCAGCCCACGCACAAGCTGTGGCTGCTGGGCAACCACCGCCCCGAAGTGGGCACCGGCGGCTTCGCCTTCTGGCGCCGGATGCGTCTGATTCCCTTCGAACGCACTGTGTCCGATGACCGGAAGATCGACAATCTCGCCGACATCCTCGTCACCGAGGAGGGCCCGGGCATCCTCGGGTGGCTCATCGATGGGGCCCGCCGCTACCTCTCGGGTGACCGTGACCTGACCGGACCCGAGCGGGTCCGGATCGCCACGACGGCCTACGCGGAGACGGAGGACCACGCCGGCCGCTTCTACGACGAGTGCTGCCGCCTCGGCAGCGAACTGCGTGCAGAGCAGACGGCTCTCTACGCCGCGTATCGTGTGTGGTGCCAGAGTGAAGGTGCGCCCGCGATGACTTCACGTGCGTTCGCCACCCGCACTCGGGAATTGGTCGGGCTGGCTTCGCCGAAGGAGATGATTCTGTCCAACCAGCGCAAGCACTACCCGGGTATTGGCCTGCTCACCGAGGAAGAGGGGGAAGCGGCGGCGTGAGTTCCCTGATCACTGAGGACGAGATCAGCCATGAGACCGAGCTGGTGTGGCTGGAGGACATCGGGCTGCTCGACTACGTTCGCCAGAGTCTCGACCGGCTGCCCACCCGTGGCGGCAAACCGGCCTACCACCGCGACGGACGCATGGTCGGATACGCCCGACTGAGCCCCAGGGCGAAGGCGTCCCGGTCCTCCGGCACGTTCCGGCGGCGGGTGTTCTGGCTGCTGCCACACGACCGCGATGCCGAGCCCGAGGGTCTGTACACCAAGGGCGCGCCGGCCGAGGCCGTCGATCCCCGCACCCTCGACGCACGTGTCAGGGGATACAAGACGGAGCGTTCGGAGGGCGGGCCCCCGTCGATCGCGATGAGGGAGCTGGGCATAACCCTGCCGTTGTGAGGCGGTCGCCTTCAACATATGGCAGGGGAGGTGCGTATCTCTCTGCGTGGGTGTCGCGTTCGCCCGCAGTGGCATGCCCCTACTCCCCCCAGAGGGTTGTGCCGCCCGGGTACGGTTCGTCCCGACCGGACGGGCCGTACCCGGTCATGCCCGCCGCGACGCGACGGCGAGTAGGTCGGCGGCAGGGCCGATCAGAGATCGGCCCGAGGGCCACACGGCCCGCAGTACACGCCGCAGTTCGACCCCGTCGACGTCCACCTGCACGAGCCGGCCGTCGGTGATGTCCGGGCCCACCGCGAGTTCGCGGATCACCGTCGGCGCGGTGCCCGCGATCACGGCCCCCCGCACGGCCGCTGCCGAGCCCAGTTCCAGCAGCGGGCGGGTCTCCTGCACGCCGGCCCGGCGCAGGGCCGGCGTGCAGGAGACCCGGGTGCCCGAGCCACGTTCGCGGACGACCAGGGCAGTGGCGGCGAGTTCGGATGCCACCAGGGGTCTGCGGCGCCATGCCCAGGGATGGGCGGGCGCCACGACGACGATCAGCCGGTCGGTGGCCACCGTCTTGCAGGTCAGTCCGCGGGGCACGTGGGGCGACTCGATGAATCCGATCTCCACCGCGCCGCTGCGCAGCAGCTCCGGGACCTGCTCGCTGTTGGTGACCTGCAGACCGACTTGCAGATGGGGGTGGTCCTGGCACAATTCGCCGATCCAGGCCGGCACCAGGTACTCCGCCACCGTCATGCTGGCCGCCACCCGCAGGGTCCCGTTGAGCCTGCCGCGCTGGGTCCCCACGTCGGCCATGAGCGCCGCGAGTTCGTCCAGGACGCGCTGCGACCGGATGGCCACGGTCTGACCGTCCGTCGTCAGGGTGGAGCCGCGCCGGGTGCGTTCGATGAGCGCCAGACCCAGCCTGCGTTCCAGGGTCGCCACCCGCTTGCTCGCCGACGGCTGGGCGATGCCGAGCTCGGCGGCGGCCTTGCCCAGGCTGCCCAGTTCTCCGACGAGCACCAGCAGCCGCAGCGTTTCCCCATCCGGCAGACCACTCATGCCGCAAGCGTAGGAACGGCTGACCGGCGAGTCAGCCCGTGCACTCATTCCCCTTGTTTATGACCCCCCCCACCATGAGAGGGCTACCGACCTGGTTCCGGTGCGCCGGCCGCGCCGGTACCTGGAGGCTCGTGGTCGCGGCGTCTCGTGGACCGGCTGCCGGGCCTGGCCGTGGCGGTGGCGGTCGCCGCGGTGGCCACCGCGGCGGGTGGCTGGTTCCCTGTGGTCGGGGGCCCGGTTGCGGGGCATCGTCATCGGCGTTGTCCTGGCGGCCGTGCGGCGTCCAGCGGAGCGGCTCGGGCCGGGCATCGGACGCGTCCTGCGTACCCTGATCGGTGTCGGTAGCAGCATCTGTGGTGCTTCAGCCATCGCGGCGGTCACGCCGGTCATTGGTGCCGCTAGCGCCGAGGTCGCCTACGCGGTGTCGACGATCTTCCTGTTCAACATCGCCGCGGTACTCGTCTTCCCGGTCCTGGGCCATCTGCTGGACATGAGTCACCAGGCCTTCGGACTCTTCGCCGGAACCGCGGTCAACGACACGTCCTCGGTCGTCGCCGCCGCCGCGACGTACAGCGACGAGGCCGGGCAGTACGCGGTCGTCGTCAAGCTCACCCGGGCCCCCCTGATCATCCCGATCTGCCTGTGGCTGGCCGCGCTGACCAAACGCCGTGCCTTCGCCGCGGGCACCGGCGGTCCGGGTGCCGGACCGCGGCTGAACGTGCTGAAGCTGGTTCCGTGGTTCCTCGTCGGGTGCCTGCTGACCGCGTTGGTCAACACCCTCGGACTCATTCCGGCCCGGGCCCACCCGGGCATGACCACCCTGTGCGTCTTCATGTTCACTGTGGCGCTCTCGGCGATCGGCCTGACGACCGGCCTGTGCGGACTGCGCCGTGCCGGACCGAGACCCCTGCTGCTGGGAGCCTGTCTGTGGGCCGTGATCTCGGTCACCAGTCTTCTCCTGCAGTACCTGACGTCCTCCTTGTGATGCGGAGGTTCCCTCAAACCGCGTGAACCGAGGGACGTTTCCCACCGTTGACGCGATGACGGTCCGGGCGGTACTGCACCGCTGCCCGGGCCGTCATCGCCGCGAGAGGGAGACCAGCCAAGTGAATATCGCGTTGACGGCCGTGACCGTGCTGTACGGAGGAGCGTTCGTAGTCAGCGGCACGGGTCAGCTCGTCGGCCGGGGACCCCTGCGAACCCCAGCCGCCGCTTGCGGCTTCTCACCGGCGGCGTGCCGCGGCATCGGGGCGCTCGAACTGCTGGGCGGCGTGGCTCTGCTGACGGCGCGATACCTGACGGTGGCCGGGGCTGTCGCCGCCGCGGGGCTCTTCCTGCTCACCGCCGCGGCCTTCCTCTACCACGACGGCCAGGAGGACCGGGGGCCTCGCCGGTGGGCGCCCGCTGTGACGGCCGCGATCATGCTGTGCGTTGCCGTGGGACTGCCGCTGACCAGCGTCGGCTGAGACGGCGTACTGACGCGCCGGGACGGTGTGTTGGCTGAGCCGGCCCGGGACACCGCACCATCGGTGTCCCCACCGGCCGGCTCAGCCGGCCCCCGGCCCTGGCAGATGCGGCAATAACCCGCCAGGACCGTGCCACGCCCGGCCGGGGAACCGTGCGTGGCGTCACCTGCCGGAAGCACCGCCCCCACAGGCGAGTGCGGCATCCGGCTTCCCACATTCGGCACAACGGCCCAGGGAGCGGTTCGGTTCACTCGATCCGCAGTGAATTTTCGCCTCCGTGGAGTGGATCGAGATGCATGCAGACGGGACAAGAGGGCGATCATGAACTCCCGGTGCCCTCGGACTCAGGCGGCGGTGGGTCCAGAGGGTGAAAGTCTCCGCAGTTGCGGGGAAACCAGAGGAGGGTCAGGTCTCCGGCGAAGTAGAAGTCGGCGACCGTAGCAGCTCAACGAGCAGGTCAACGGTCCGGTACTTCCACAACATTTCGGTGTCCAATTCAACTTCGAGATTGTCTTCGATCTCGAACGCCAGGGTGATGGCGGTGATTGAGTCCATTCCGTAGTTCGACAGGGGCGCGTCGTCTTCAATCGATGATAGTGGCATTCGCATGTGTCTTGATATCTGCAACCTCAGCCATGTGCGGACAGCGTCGGCTTCAGTCACCTGATGTTCTTCACTCATGCTCGGTTCCCTACGGTTACACGGTCAGGACCTGGACATACAGAGGGGTCAGCTTCTCGGCCAGGTATAGCTCGCGCATCTTCGTACGCCGTACCTTTCCACTGGTAGTACGTGCGACCGCGCCCGGAGGCAACAGCATGACACTGTGGATGTGAACACCGAACTCACGGACAACGGTATGGATCATCTCGGCTGCCAGCTCTGGGAACTTCTCCGGGGAAGCGTCATCGACCTCGTGGGTGATCACGACCGTCTCCTGGCCGGAAGTCTGTAGCGGACTGAAGACCGCTCCACAGCCGCCGAGCTGAGGGTGAACCGACCGCAGTTCCGACTCGATGTCCTGTGGGAATATCTTCCGTCCGTGAACGACGAGGACTTCCTTGCTCCGTCCAGACACGTAAAGCTCACCCTCCTCAAGGAATCCGATGTCCCCGGTCCGTAGAAACGGCCCCTCTCCGGTGGACAGAAAAGCTCCGAATGTTTTGTACGTCAGGTCCTTTCGACGCCAGTAGCCGCGTGCTACGCCGGGTCCACGTACCCATATTTCGCCCGGCGTCTGTTCAGGCAGGACCTCACCTGTGTCGGTATCGACGATCCGCAGTTCGGCGTACCTCGCTTCACCGCAGCTCACGAGCCTGCGCGAACTGGGGCCCGATTGGGGTGCTTCGGCCGTTCGCAGCCGCACGCCGTTGTTCAACCGGGCGGCGACGGTCAGGGTTGCCTCAGCGAGCCCGTATGACGTCACGAACGCCTCCGGGTCGAACCCGTAGCGGGCGAAGCGCGTGGAGAAGGCGGAGAGCACCTTCTCGTCGATTGCTTCGGCGGCGTTGTACAGCCGCCGCACCCCGGAAAGGTCCACGCCGGAGATCTCCTCGTTCCGGATTCTGTGTGTGCACAGTTCATAGGCGAAGTTCGGTGCTGCCGACGCGTTGGCGTCGAAGTGGTGCATCGCGCGCAGCCACGAGGCGGGTTGACGAATGAACGTCATCGGGTCGAGTAGCACAGTGCTGCCGCCTCTCGTCAGCGGAGCCAGGACTGTCGCGATCAGTCCCATGTCGTGGTAGAGAGGCAGCCAGGTACACACCCGCAGCGGCGCGTGCCACTCGCTCATCAAGAGCGAGGCGGCGATGGTGTGCAACACGTTGCCGTGACTGATGACCACGCCCTTCGGGTCGCCCGTCGAACCGGAGGTGTACTGCAGCAGGGCGATGGTGTCCGGTCCGCTGGACCGAGGGGGTTCGTCGTCACCGACTGGGTCGATGGTGTCAGTGGGCAGGAGAACAAGGTCTGTCAGACCATCTGTCGCCAGCCATTCCTCCAAGACGGGACGGTTGGGCGAGTCGGTCAGCACCACCGACACCTCGGCGTCCCGGACGATGCCGGTCAGCCTGTTCTGCTGACGCCGCCGGCGGTTGGGAAGCGGGGCGGGGACAGCGATCACGCCGGCGTAGAGGCAACCCAGGAACGCGGCGACGAACTGCGGCCTCGACGGATGGACCAGGAGCACGCGATCACCCGCTCGGCATGCCTGACGAAGCTGATGAGCCACGGCTCGCGCCTGTGCATCGAGTTCCCGGTAGGTGACGGACTTCGCGTCGGCCAACTGGTCGGGATCCTCGACCATGACAATCGCCGCATCGTCCGGCTGTCGCTGAACGCTTCGCAGGAACATCTCTACGATGTCGCTTCCGACGACTTCCTGGTCAATCCGTTCCATGTCGTCCTCCTTCTCGGATTCCTTCGACGAACAGGGGCATGCGTGCAGGTCCCCGCAGAGTCAGGTTGGGCTTGTACGTCAGGCCACCCGTGTCGAGCCGCGGCATGACCAGGCGGGTCGCGGCGGCTTCGAGAGCGATCGCTCCCTCCAGGCGGGCGAGGCCACTGCCGACGCAGAAGTGCGGGCCTGTCGCGAAGCTCAGGTGCTTGGCGGCCCGGCGGCCGGGAAGAAAGGCGTCGGGCTGGTCGAACACTGATGGATCGCGGTTCGCCGCGCCGAGCAGCAACAGAAGGAGGTCCCCCGCTGCGACCGGTGTCCTGCTGATGCGCATGTCCTCGCGTGCGACCCTCGCCGAGACCTGAACCGGCGCATCGTAGCGAAGTACTTCTTCCACCACGGTCGGCGTCAACGCCGGGTCCCTGGCCAGAGAGACCATCAGTTCCGGGTGCCTCAACAGGGCCAGGATTCCGTTGCTGATGAGATTGACGGTGGTGTCGTGACCGGCGCTGATGAGCAGCACGCACGTCGCGATCAACTCGTTCTCACTGAGCACGTCGCCGTCGTCCTCAATCTGCACGAGGTGACTGATCAGGTCATCTGCTGGTGCGGAGCGACGCAGAGCCACCAGTTTCTGAAAGTACCGGACGACCTCGCGCTGGGTACGGGCCGCTGCGGCGGTCTCCGCAGGATCGATGTCGCACAGTTCGGGTAGGTCGAGTGTCCGCGACAGGACTGCGGACCACTCGAGGAACTGTCCGTGATCAGTTGTCGGCACACCCAGCAGTTCGCATATGACGAACATCGGCAATGGTGATGCCAGATCGGAGACGACATCGAAGGAGCCCTTTTGGGCGGCAGTTTCGAACAAGTCGTGCGTGATTGCGCGGACCCGTGGTTGCAAGGCCGCCACCACCCGCGGCGTGAATGCGCGAGTGACCAGCCGCCGCAGTCTGGTGTGGTCTGGTGGATCCAGGTTCAGGAAGTTCCGACTTCGAGGCGCCTCCGCGCGAAACAGGGTTGCCTCGTTGCGGGCCGAACTCACGCCAGGGTGCCGCAGCAGGTCGACGCAGTGTGTGTACTTCGCCACAACGATGAGCCCTGGCTGTGCTGAATACGGCGACAGTGCTCGCAGTTGGGCGAGCTGACCGTATGGGTGTGTGCTGGGTATGAGTGCAGCCAGGGCTGCGAGACCGGGAACTCGCCTACCGGTCATCCTTTCTTGCCGACATCGTTCGACGTTTTCGCTGTGTAGAGCGCTCCGTCGGCATAGACGTAACGGGTGCCGGCCCACCGTAGTGCGGACTCGGCGTCCGGAAAGAACCCGGAACCCTTGAAGTTCGCGCTGGTGTTGCACAGGGCGGGAATTCCGGTGCGGTCAGCGTAGGCGTTAAGGATCTCGTAGAGTATTTCATTGTCTGAATCCACGGTCTGCAACCTGGCGCTGCCGTCGACGTGTGTTATTGCCAGGCACTCTGGTAACCCATTCCATGCGTACCTTGTGCTCGAACAACATGTACGGATCGGGTGTTCCTGGTGCGAATATTTCGGGCGCAGAATCGACCAGACAGATGGGTGCGACCGGTCGGTATCCCTCTCGGCCCTTGATTTCGTTCAGTCGCTCCAGCATACCGGCAGAATTGGCAGGAGCAAGAATGCTTCGGTGGCCCAGGGCGCGAGGTCCGAGCTCGGCGCGGCCGACCAGCACGACGACCGGCTCGCCCGTGGCGGCAAGCAGTTCACCCAGCTCGGTGGGTGAACATCGCCTGCGGTCCCATCCGGCCGGTGCACCTTCGTTCGGGGGGAGTGCCGGACCCGCGAACACGGACCAGCGCATCGCGCTCTGGCCGGTCACCCGGATCATTTCCGCGCAGGCGGCGCCGATCGCCGACCCTGAATCGTTGGGAAAGGGGGGCACCCAGACCTCGTCGAAAAGGCCAGCTCCACGCAGGTCCGCGTTCCATTTGATGTTGAGAGCGCACCCTCCCGACAAGCACAGTGGTAGCCCGCGGTACTGTGGTGTGTCGCAAAGGAATTTACTGAGGCCCTCGAGGAGGGTCATACCGAGGTACTGCTGCATGGATGCCGCCAAGGTGGCAGCGGAGGCGTCTGCGGCCTCTGGTGATTTCAGGACCGCACGCGTCCACCTGTAGAGATGCATAGCGTCTCTCATTGGCATCGACCTAGTGAAGGCCTCCATGGCGGAGACGATCGAGGCATTCGGTTTCGCGAGTGCGGAATACGCCATCGCTTTTCCCGAGATGGGGAGCAGTAGCGTTTCAAGCTTCTCGTTACGTTGATCCGACGGGCCCTCGGCCGAACGGAACGGTGCCAGGTGAGAAGCGAACACCGGGTACAGACCACCAACCAGAGTGGTCAGTGATCGGAGAAACCGGAGAGTCCGTGCGTTCGGGTCGTAGTGGTAGACACACGGAGGCATTCCGCCGTCCCACACCATGATGAGCGCGGCCTGCCGGATTGCGGCGAATGGACTGGAACAGTAACTGGCGAGCGCGTGGTCGGTGGCGTGTGTGTAGCTGCGGAAGACCACCGGCTCCCCGTTGAACAACGGTGCCCGGTTCGGCTCGCGCTGCAGAGGATCCTCCAGCGGCTCATCCCGGTAGTCGGCGACCTCGACGGTCGTAGCCGTCCCGTTGTCGTCGATCACCGCCACCTGGCTGACGTCGCCCCGTCGTCCCCAGCCGTCGACCGCGATGGCGTCCAGATCAGACGGTCCGAAGCCACCTCGACGGAGCACCTCGGTGAGGTCGGCATTCGTGTTCAGTGCGGAGTAGCGGGGTCGGTTGTCCAGCTTTTCGGCCTCCACCGAAAACAACAGTTGATCGTCCGCGATGACGGCGAGTGCCCCGTCGTGGGTTAGTTTGAGCCCACAGATCAATGCTCCCATGACGTCCCTCTAGCTGTTGGGCCTTGGCGTGAGCAAGACCGAAGCACCCCGATCGGGGGAGAATGTGATGTTGTGCGTCTGTGCCTGTTCAGCACGCCGGGTAGCGGGTTGGAGGTCGTATCGGCGGAGGATCTCGCGCATGACGACGACTGCCTCAACCTGTGCAAATCCCGCTCCCACGCACCGCCGAGCGCCGCCCCCGAAGGGAATCCACGTTCCGCTTGTCGGCTGCTTCCCCAGGAAACGTTCGGGCCGGAATTCCTCTGGGGCATCGTGGACTTCCCCGTCGGAATGCACCACACCGATGGCGGGCATGACCGACGTGCCGGCGGGCAACCACCAGTCGCCGACGCGCACGGGAATGGTCAACGTGCGCGCTACTTCGTAGAACACCGGATGAAGCCGGACGCTCTCCTTGAACACGGCGGTGAGGTAGGCGTTGTCCCCGTTGTCGCTGGCCTTCTGCGCTGCCGCGAGTACCGTCGGTTGGCGAGCGATCTCATAGAGAGCCCAGGCGACAGCGGTTCCGGTGGTGTCGTATCCGGCCAGGAGTAGGGTGACGAGTTGGTCGCGGATGTACACATCGTCCTGCGCCGGGTCTTCGTTCAGCATCCTCGACAGGAGGTCGTGCCGATCAGCGAGGTCGGGTTGGGCACGTCGGGTGGCCATCTCGTCGTAGAGCACCTCGTCCGCAGCCTTCAGGATGGCGTCGAACCTGCGCCATCGTCCGGTTTTCCGTAACGACGCGTACGATCCGCAGAGGAGAGTGAGGCCGTCCACAGCGAGCACCTTGGACAACAGCGCCCGGAGCCGGTCGAGTCGGCTTGAGACGGAGACCCCGAACACCACTCGAAGGATGATTTCCAGACTCAGCGAGTTCAGCCTCGGGTGCAGCGCAAGGGGTACCCCGCAGGGCCAGCCCCGGATCACGTCCGTGGTCAACGCGCTGATGACGTCCACATACCCGCGCAGGGCCGGTCCATGAAGTGCCGGCAGCAGCCGACGACGGGTAGCCAAGTGCTCTTGTTCGTTCAGGACGAGAACTGACCGGTCCCCCATTACTGGCCGCAGGAACTCGTTGCCCCAGCCCGGATGGAACACCTCGCTCGGGCCGGTGAAGATGTCCCGGATCACCTCGGGATCGGACACCACCACGGTGCGGCGGTTGCCAGGGGCCAGCGTCAGGGTGAACATACGGCCGTATTTGGACTTCCAGAAGGGGAACAGCCGATCTCTGTGCCGGAGCGTCAGAATGGTTTGGAGAGGCACCGGTAACCGTGGTCCACGCGGCAACGATTCCTCTTGTGCGGGCTTGTCCCGGACCGAAATGTTTTCCTTGGGCGGTAGGCGACTCTTCCGGCCCAACGAGAGTTCCCATATTCTGATCATTTCGTTGTCCTCCTCGCGGCGTATCTCAGTCACTCCACTCCGGCCCGGGCGTTCACGGCTCGAGCACACCCCGGTCCTCCAGAGCCTTGCGCAGCGCGCGTATGGCGTAGAAGGCGCGGCTCTTGACCGTGCCGGGCGGGATGCCGAGGTATTCCGCGGCCTGGGACACCGTGTAGTCGAGGTAGTACACGAGCCCGATCACGGTCCGCTGCTGCTCATTGAGATCCAGCACCGCGTTGCGTACCACGTGGAGGGTGAGTTCGTGGTCCGGGCGCTCCCAGACGGCGTCGAGTTCGTCGGCGGGCACCAGTTTCAGGGGCCTGAGGCCGGCGGCTCGGTGATGGTCGGTGACCAGGTTTCTGGCCACGGTGAACAGCCACCGGCGCAGGTGCTGGTCATGACCACGAAAGACGTCCGCGTGCGTCCAGGCGCGGGTCGCGGTCTCCTGGAGGATGTCCTCCGCCTTGTGTGAGTCTCCTCCCAGCAGCCGCGCCGCGTAGCCCAGGAGCGAGGGTCCGTACTGGTCGTAGACGTCCCGGACGAAGCCGTCGCGGTCGGCGTCCGGGACGGGACGCCGGGTGCGGGCGGTGGGGACGCCCTCCTGCGGGATCCCGTGCATGGGTGGTGCCCAATCGTGTGCCGCCGGTCGTGTGGGGGTCACTCCCGTCCCGGACAGGGAGAGTGGAATCAATACTGTCCGCAAGCCCTTGGCCAAACGTTGTTGTTGGCTTGCCCACGGTCCTCTGCGCGGCGTCTGGCTAGACTCCGGCCGTGGACATCGGCTGGCTGGAAAGCTTCCTCGCACTCGTCGAGCACGGCAGCTTCACGCGCGCTGCGGAGGCGCAGCACGTGAGCCAACCCGCCTTCAGCCGCCGGATCCGGGCGTTGGAGATTTGGTTCGGCGAGCCGCTGGTGGACCGCTCGACCTACCCCGTGAGTCTGACGCCGGCGGGCGTCAAGGTCCGGGCCGGCGCGATAGAGACCGTGGCGGCCATCGGCGTGGTCCGTGACGAGATCCGCGGGCGGCAACGGGCACCGCGGGGTGCCGTGCGGGTCGCGGTCACCCACACGCTGGCGACGACGTTCTTCGCCCAGTGGTGGGCGCGCTGCGGTGAACAGGGGCCCGTGCCCTGTGTCCTGCTGCCGTCCAACACGCTCGACGCCTACGACGCGCTGTTCCACGGAGGCTGCGACCTGCTGCTCGCCTACGCGGATCCGTCCCTGCCGCTGAGCATTCCGGTCGCCGACGTCGAGTGGATGGTTCTGGCGGACGACGTGCTCGCCCCATACACCTCGGTGCGGGGCGGACAGCCCGACTTCTCGCTGCCCGGCACCGCGACTCGTCCCATCCCTGTGGTCACGCACAGTCAGGGCGCCTTCCTCGGCCGGGTGACCGAGCGTGTCCTGGCGGACCGGGACTTGTACCTCACACCCGTCGCGCAGAGCGACTTCACCTCCGGACTCGCGGCGCTCATCGGCGCGGGTCTGGGCGTCGGCTGGCTGCCCGAAAGGTTGGTGAGCGCCGAGCTGGCCGCCGGTGCCCTGGGGCAGATCGGCGACCCGTCGCTGACGGCGAGACTCGAGATCCGGCTGTACCGGGTGCCGAGCGACAAGGTGCCCCCGCGTGCGGCGGCCATCTGGCACCGGGCCGCCGAACTCGCGATGACCGATTCCTGACCGGGGCCGGTCCGGGTGCTGTCCTGCGTGTCAGGTCGCCGGACAGCACCCGGTCGGTCTCTCCCGGCCGGCCCCCCGCCCCGGTCGGGAGCCCAGCTCCCTAGCCGGCCTCGTCCCCGCCCGTCGCGGGCGGCGTGCCTCCGCACTCCCGGATCACCGCGTCGGCCAGCAGATCGGTGGGGTCGAGGAGGACTGTGCCGTCCGACGGTGTCAGGTGGCTGGCCGCCAGGGGGAGTTCGGTGCAGGCCAGGACGATCAGGCTCGCGTCGGTGCGGGCCATCGTGCGCACCGCGTTGTCGAGGTGCTGGCCGGCCTCCTCCGGATTGCCCTGCTTGACCTTGCTGATCGCGAGATCGACCTGCCACTGCGTCGGTTCCTCCGGCAGCACGACGTCGAACCGTTCCTCGCGCAACCGGTTCTGGTAGAGACCCGAGGCCAGTGTGGCGCGGGTGCCGAGCAGGCCGACACCGCCGGTCGCGCCGGGCCGGCGCTCCAGTTCGGCCACCGTCTCGGCGACCATGTCCAGGAACCGCAGCCCCGAGTCACTGACGAGGGTGGGCAGGAAGACGTGCGCGGTGTGGCACGGCATCACGGCGACACTCGCACCGAGGCCGCGCAGCCGCCGCGCACCTTCCAGCATGGCCGGGTAGGGGTCGGTGGTGCCGCCGAGCACGGCCCCGACACGGTCGGGGACGGTCGGGTCGGCCCAGATCGCGACCCGGAGGTGGTCCTGGTCGCGGGTGACCGGTGTGCGCCGGACCAGCTTGGTGTAGAACTCGGCGGTGGAGGCCGGGCCCATGCCGCCGAGGATGCCCACCAGGTGTTCGGGACCGCTCATGGCGTCTGGAACGTGGACCGGTAGCCGAACAGCGCCGCACTCCCGCCGGTGTGCAGGAAGACGACGTTGTCGTCGGTGGCGAAGCGGCTCTCGGCTATGTTGCCGAGCAGACCGGCGAATCCTTTGCCCGAGTAGACGGGGTCGAGCAGGACGCCCTCGGTGGAGGCGACGAGGCGGACCGCCTCGACCATGGAGTCCGTCGGCACGCCGTAGCCGCCGCCGACCCAGCGGTCGTCGACCAGGACGTCGTCCCGGGTGACCGCGCCCTCGGCACCGATCAGAGCCGCCGTGCCTTCCGCCAGACTCAGGACGGCGGAGATCTGCTTCTCCTCTGGCTGCCGCACACTGATGCCGAGCACCTTCGCCGGGCTGTGCATCGCCCGCAGCCCGGCGACGAGGCCGGCCTGGGTTCCCGTGCTGCCGGTGCCGTGCACGACCCAGTCGACGGGTACGGGAGCGGCTTCCAGTTCCTGGGCGCACAGGACGTAGCCCACCGCGCCCAGCGGGTTGGAACCGCCGCCGGGAATCACGTACGGGCGCCTGCCCTCCGTGCGCAGTTCGTCGGCCAGCATCTCCATGGCCTCCTGCATGTCGGTCCCGGCCGGTACGCGGTCGACGACCTCCGCCCCGAGCAGTTCGTCCAAGAGCACGTTGCCGGAGAGTTCGTACTCCTCATCCCGCGTCTGACGCTTCTCCAGGAATAGCTTGCACTCCATGCCGGCGCGGACGGCCGCCGCGGCGGTCTGCCGGGCGTGGTTGGACTGTGTGGCGCCCTGGGTGATGAGCACGTCGGCGCCCTGCTGGACGGCCTCACCGACCAGGAACTCCAGCTTCCGGGTCTTGTTGCCGCCGGTCGCGAGCCCCGTGCAGTCGTCGCGCTTGATCCACAGGTTGGGCACCGAGGCATGGCTGTGCCGCAGGTGGTCGGTCAGCCGCTCCATCGGTTCGAGGGCGGTCGGGAAGTGTCCCAGAGGAAACCGCGCGAAACGTGCCGTCTGGACCATGGAATGCTCCTCATCAGGTGGCCTCGGGCGAATGTGTCAACAGTTAAGCCGCCGGGTGATCCGCTGTCCAATGTCTGTTTCGGCAACGGCCATGCGCAGAGCGCATGACACCGTTCTTCTCCTTGACCTGAGGGGTTCGATCCCGCCAAATGTCTCCTCACCGGCAAGGGAAAGGACCTTTTGCGCATGTTGGATTCAGGAACAGTCGTCGCGGAGAATGCCGTGCCCGTCGAGAGCCGGCGACGATGGATCGGGATGCCGCCCCTCGGTGTGCAGGTCCTGATCGCGCTCGTGGTCGGCGCTCTGCTCGGCGTGGCCGCGCCCGCCTTCTCCAATGAGTTGAAGATCGTGGGAGATGGCTTCATCCGGCTGATCAAGATGACCATCGTTCCGCTGATCTTCCCGCTCATCGTCGTCTCCGTGGCGCGCATGGAGTCCGCGAAGACCGTGGGGCGTATGGCCACCAAAGCGCTTCTCTACTTCGAGATCGTCACGACAATGATTCTGGCTTTCACGTTGTTCGCCGCCTTTGTTTCCGGTATTGGAAAGGGTGCGAATCTGGGATCTGTCGACCCCGCCGACACCGAGGGAATAGGCCGGAGTGTCGATCTGAAGAACCTGTTCCTCCACATCATTCCCGAGAACGTCTTCGCGTCGGCGGGCGAGGGGGAGCTGCTGTCGATCCTCTTCTTCGCGGTCTTCCTCGGGATGGCGCTGACCAAGATCGGTGACAAGGCCAAGCCCGTGGTCGCCGTCTTCGACGTCGTCGCCGACGCGATGTTCCAGATGATCACATGGATCATCAAGCTGACCCCGCTGGCCGTCGTCGCGTTCGTCGCGTACAACACCGCTCACTACGGCTGGGACCTGGTGCTGAAGCTGGCGGTGTTCGTCCTCGTCTTCTACGCCGCCGTCCTCGTGGTCCTCGTCGTGCTGTTCCCGGTCATTGCCGTCGTGTTCCGTGTGCCGTACGTCCGAATGCTGCGCGCGGTCGGGGACCTTCTGTTCCTGTCGTTCGTGACGCGCAGTTCCGAGGTGGTCCTCGCCCCGCTGATCGAGCGCCTCGACAAGTTCGGCGTGGACCGGAAGGTGTCCTCGTTCACCCTGCCCCTCGGTTACTCCTTCAATGCCGACGGCGCCACGATGTACGAGGGGCTCGCGGTGGTCTTCCTCGCCCACGCGTACGGCGTGGAGCTGACGGTGCCGCGTCTGATCACCACCCTGCTGGTGCTGATGCTGCTGACCAAGGGCATCGCGGGCGTTCCCTCGGCGTCGGTCGTCGTGCTCTTCTCCGCGGGCGCGACGATCGGCCTGCCCGCCGAGGGGATCGCCATCCTGCTGGCCGTCGACTTCGTGGTCGACATGGCACGGACCGGTCTGAACGTCACGGGCAACTCGCTCGCCGCTCTCGTGATCGCGAAGTCAGAGGGCCGGTTCACGGACCGGGACAAGACCGCCGGCCCTGTCGGTGAGCCGGTGGAGGTCTGACCGCGGCCGACGACTGCCGGCTGCCCCCGCGACGCCAGTGCGACCGTCGCGTCGGCATCGCCGGCACCCCAGTGACTGTGACCGGGCCCGTGCCACCGCTGCCCGCGGTGCGCGGGCCGTTCATGTGTCCCGCGGCACCGAGGATCAGCGAATGCAAGTATGTGACCTGCGTGTTTTCCGTCGTACCAACAAACTTCCAAGCTCCTTCAACACTAATGTCGAAGGTCGCGTATCCCCTGGTGACCACATCGTCTGCGGAAATGGACGGCATCATGGCCCCCTGGCACGGATCGGACACGGACGGCCGTGTCGGTGAGCGGTAGCCCCGTGAAGTGGCTGCGCGGACGGTTCGCGTCGAAGGACGTGGAGCCGACCGCGCTGCGCACCGACCGCGAGGTGCAGGCCGCCTACGATCTCTACGGCGGTGAACTCTTCGGGTTCGCGTTCAAGGCCCTGGACGACCGGCAGCTCGCCGAGGACGTCGTCCAGGAGACCTTCGTCCGGGCCTGGAAGTCGCCCCGCGGTTTCGACCCGGGGCAGGGATCCATGCGTACCTGGCTGTTCGCCATCGCCCGGAACGCGGTGGTGGACGCCATCCGGCGGCGCAAGGTCCGCGAGGGCACTGGCTACTCCTCGTGGGACGCCGTGTCCGAGTCGTCCTCGGCGTTCGACCCCGTCGATCAGCTCCTGGAGCGGATCCAGCTGGGGGAGGCGCTGGAGCGGCTGAGCCCGCAGCACAGGGAGGCGGTGGTGGAGGTGTACTTCGGCGGTCGTACCTGCGCCGAACTGGGTGAGGAGCTGGGAGTCCCGGCGTCCACCATGCGCAGCCGGCTGTACTACGGCGTGCGGTCGTTGCGGCTCATCCTCGAGGAGAACGGGTGGCTGGCACCATGAACAAGGCATGCGTCCCGTATCGGCCGCTCCTGACCGAACACCTGCTGCTCGGCACCCCGCTGCCCGAGGAACTCTCCCGGCACCTCGACCAGTGCCTGGACTGCGCCCGTGAGGCCGCCGAGACCGAGGACGTGGTGCGCACACTGCGACGGGCCGACCCCTTCGCCGACCTGACGGGCGAAGGGGTCCCGGCGGTGCATCCACGGCCCTCCGGCGATCTCGGCGACCGTATCCGACGGGTCGTGGTCACCCGGCAGCCCGCCTCCCGGCCCGGTTACCGGCGCCGCATCGCCCTGGGCGTGTCCGCAGCCTTCGTCACGGCGGCCGCGGTGGTCGTTCCGCTCACGCTGGACCAGGACCAGCCGCCTCCCACGACGACGGCGTCCGTGGTGCTCGTCCGTGACGGAGGGATGGTCGAGCGCCCCGGAGGAACCGAGGTGCCGGTGGTGCTGTCCGGGCTCAAGAAGGGCGAGACCTATCGGATGATGACCGTCAACGCCGAGGGCACGCGTATGCCGGGCGGCAGCGTACGGGCCGACTCCGACGCGGACGTGTCCACCCGCATGATGACCGCCATGCGCCGGGACACCATCACCGCCCTGCTGGTCGAGGACGAATCGGGGCGCGTGGTGACTCACGTCCGCGTGTCGGCGCCCTCGCCGACCGCGTCCCGGCCGGCCTGACAGCCGGAAACCACACTCATACCAACTGACGCCGCAAACACCGGGCGCTCGGACGGTCCGCCGTACCCGAAAACGACGGCGGTCGGCCCTGCCCGGAAACAACAGCCAACAGCAACGGAGAGCCAAGATGTCTACTGCGCGTCGTGCAACATGGATGCTCATTGCCACACTGGGAGTGGGCGGCGGCGGTGTCGCGGCCGCTTCTCTCGCACAGGCGAGTTCCGAGGCCGCGGGGACCAAGACTGTCGCCACGGACAAGCACCGCCCGATCCCGATCTCGGGCCGGGACCGGCTCTACACCGCCGACCAGTCGTCCAACACGGTGTCGGTGATCGACCCCTCGACCAACAAGACGCTGGGCACCATCGCGCTGGGCGACCAGCGCGTGGGCAGCACCTTCAGCCCGCAGTACAGCGGCGACTCCGGGGTGCACGGCCTCGCCTACTCGCCGGACCACCGGCTGCTGGCCGTGGTGAGCGTCACGAGCAACACCGTCCACATGGTGGACACCAGGACCAACAAGGTCCTCAACACCACCGATGTGGGCCGCGCCGCCCACGAGGGCAGCTTCACCGCCGACGGCAAGGAGTTCTGGGTCGCCAACCGCGGCCGCGACACGATCTCCATCGTCGACACCAAGCACGGCGGCGTCACCGGCACCGTACGCGTCGGCGACGGCCCCTCGAAGGTCCTCATGAGCCCCGACGGCCGGCACGCGTACGTCAACTTCACCACCAAGGCCGAAGTCGACGTGATCGACGTGCGCACCCACAAGATCACGAAGCGCATCACCGGACTCGGTGCCACCTTCTCCTCCGACCAGGCCATCTCCCCGGACGGCAAGCGGATCTGGGTCTCGCACAAGCGTGACGGCAAGATCACCGTGCTCGACCTGAAGCGCAACGAGGTCGTCACCGTGCTCAACACCGGCCCCGACACCAACCACCCGCAGTTCGTCGACAACCGCAAGGGGAAGTTCGTCTACCTGACGATGGGCGGGCTCGACGAGACCTGGGTCTACAAGCGGACCGACGGCGCCCCGCAGCTCATCACCAAGATCAAGAACGGTGGTCACGCCCCGCACGGCGCCTGGGCCAGCGGCGACGGTTCTCGCCTCTACATCGGCCTGGAGAAGTCCGACGCGGTGGACGTCATCGACACGGTCACCAACAAGGTGGTCGACACCATCGCCTCCGGCCAGGAACCGCAGGCCATCGTCTACGCCCCCCGGGCCACCAACCGGCCCGGCAGCGCTCCCAACCTCGGCCGGCAGGGACTGGGCCAGCAGGCCCACAACGTGCCGACCACGCTGCCCAACGGCGAGCGCGGCGACACCCTGGACCGGGTCAAGGGCCGCGTCCTGGAAGCCACCATCCGCCCCGTGGCGGGACTGGACATGATTCAGCTCCAGGCGCGCGGGCTCAAGGCCGACACCGTCTACCAGGCCTACTCCGTCGCCGCCGACGGCAAGAAGACCCTCCTGCGGACGTTCCCCACCGACAAGGAGGGCAAGACGCCCATGGCGCTGTCCTTCGGCAACTTCAACGGCGAGAGCATCGCCGTCGAGGTCAAGGGCGCGGTGACCCCCGTCCAGAAGGCGGCCTTCGCCTCCCAAGCCAGCGGTCACAGCCACGGTGTGAAGACCGCCGACCTCCTGTACTGCGACTGCTGCTGACCTCGACACCGACACCGACCTGAGAGGACGTTGCCATGTCCCGCCGCACTCGACGGCACATCACCCCACTGATCACTGTCGCCGGGGCGGCGGGCGCGGTCCTGCTCTCGGCCGGCGCCGCCACGGCCCACGTCCGGGTCATCGGAGATGTCATCCCCGGCAAGCCCGCCACCCTGCAGTTCCGCGTACCCAGCGAACTGGCGGAGGCCACCACCGTCCGGATCACGGTCGAGGTCCCGAAGGACCTGATGGTCACCTCGGTGCCGAAGCTCGACGGATGGAACCAGGAGACGCTCCCCGGGAAGGGTGGCAAGGGCACCCAACTGGTGTGGACGGCGGAGCAGGGACACGAGATCCAGCCGGCCCAGAGCGAGACCTTCCAGGCGAATGTCGGCCCCATTCCGGACCGGTATTCCCTGACCTTCAACACGGAACAGACCTACTCCAACGGCACCGCCGTCGCGTGGAACCAGCCCAAGGCCGGTGCCGAGGAACCGGAGTTCCCCGCACCGGTCCTCGTCGTGGACCCCGAGGCCAGCCCGCCGCCCGGATCCGCCGACGGCGCCCAGCAGCCGGGCACCTCCGCATCCGCCCCCGCGCCCTCCGTGGATGCGGCGACACCCGCACCGGCCGCCACTGAGGACTCCGACTCCGGGCCGTCCCTCCCGCTGATCGCGCTGATCGGAGCGGGAGTCGCCGTGGCCGCCGCCCTCACCGCCGCCGTACTTCGACGGCGCGGTGCGCGGGACGGCTCGCAGGCGTAGCACCCCGTCCTGCCCGCCAGAACACTCGGCCACGGTCTTGCCCCGACTCCTGAAAAGGCAACCCGATGTCCCACACGGCACTGTCACCCGGCAGCGGTGACACCGATCCGTTGCCCGGCCCGGTCCCCAGGCGGGCCACAGTGGTCATGCGGGCACGCGAGCAAGGTGTCGGCGCGACCCGCCACTTCACCGCGGCTGTCCTGGCGCACTGGGGAGTGCGGGGGGAGGAGTGCGAGGCGGCCGTGCTCATCGTGAGCGAACTCGCCACCAATGCGGTGCGGCATGGCCGGTCCGACATGATGGTCGCACTTGCCCTGGCCGGAGACACCCTGCGCATCGACGTCACGGATCACGGCGAGCCGTCCCAGCGGCCGGAGCCGCCCGGGCACGAAGAATGCGGGCGCGGCCTGGACATCGTCGGCTGCCTGGCCGAGCGGACCGAGACCATCCGACAGCCCTGGGGACGACGGGTGAGCGTGATGATCGATGTCGCCGGCCCGCACCGGCCGGGATGATGTCCACAGCGAAGAGGGCAGGTCAGGGGCGGCGGGCGTTCTCCAGGTAGTGCAGGATCGCGGCCACCCGCCGGTCGACCTGCTGGTTCGGCGCCAGGTCCAGCTTGGCGAAGATGTTGCGGATGTGCTTGTGCACGGCTCCGTCCGTGACGACGAGGCGCTGGGCGATGGCGATGTTGCCCAATCCCTCCGCCATCAGCGCCAGTACGTCCCGCTCACGCGGTGTCAGTCGGTCCAGGCGTACGTCCTGCCGTGAGCGGGTGAACAGCTGCGAGACGACTTCGGGGTCGATGGCGGTACCGCCGGCGGCCACCCTGTGCAACGCGTCGAGGAACTCCTCCACTCGCCCGACCCGCTCCTTGAGGAGATAGCCGATGCCACCGACACCGTCGGTGAGCAGATCGGTGGCGAAGCTCTGCTCCACGTACGCGGACAGGACGAGGACGGCGAGCCCAGGGTGGCGGCGGCGCGCCTCGACGGCCGCGCGGATGCCCTCGTCGGTGTGGGTCGGTGGCATCCGCACGTCGAGGATGGCGACATCGGGCCGGTGGGCGTCGATTGCGTCGAGCACCTCGTCGGCCGAGCCCACCTTGGCGACCACGTCCAGCGATTCGGCGCGCAGCAGCAGCGCCAGGCCTTCGCGCAGCAGTGGGTCGTCCTCCGCCATCACGATCCGCATGGGAAATCCACCTCGAGAGCAGTCGGTCCGCCGTGCGGACTGGTCAGGCGCAGCACACCGTCGTGTGCCGCGATACGGCGCCGGATACCGGTCAGACCGGATCCGCCCGCCTCGTCGGCGCCGCCGTGGCCGTCGTCCTCGACACGGAGCAGGAGCCGTCCGCCGCGGCTGCGCACGGTGACGGCGACGCTGGCGGCGCCACTGTGTTTGGCGACGTTGGTGAGGGCCTCGGCCACCACGAAGTAGGCGCTGGCCTCGACCGAGGCGGGGCATCGCTCCGGGAGGTCGACATCCGTCCGGCAGGGCACGGGGCTGTTCGCGGCCAAGCCGGAGAGCGCTCCGGCCAGCCCCCGGTCGGCGAGTACGGGCGGCAGGATGCCGCGTGCGACGGCCCGCAGCTCGGACAGTGCCTGTTCTGCGGCTGACTGGGCGCGTTCGAGGAGTTCTTCCGCGCCGGCGGGGTCGCGGGCCACCATGCGGCGGGCCGCTCCGAGCAGCACGGTGACGCTGACCAGGCGGTTCTGTGTGCCGTCGTGCAGGGACCGCTCGATCCGGCGCAGTTCGACGGAGTGGGCGTCCAGCGCGGCGGCCCGGGTCGCGGTCAACTCGGCGATCCGCAGGGAGAGGTCGGTGCCCGGACCGGCCGCGAGGAGGCGCATGGCGGGCCGGGACTGCAGGCGGGCCAGGCCGGGTCCCAGTCCCAGGATGATGGCGATCCACCCCACGCCCAGCAGAGACACCACACTGGCCTGCGCCCACGAGTCGGCGGTTCCGAATCCCAGTGACGTGCTCGTGGCGCCCGACGGGGCGAATGGCCACAGCAGTGGGAAGGTGGTGTCACGCACGGCGAAGACCGGCAGCAGCAGGCCGAGCAGGCCGCTGGGCAGACCGAACGTGGCGTGGACCGCCAGCCATCGCAGCTCACGACGGGTGGTGTCGTCGGCCAGGGCGAGCCGCAGCCGTGTGGGTACCGGATCCGGGGCGACGATCTCGACGCCGTGGCGGGACAGGCGCGCACGTTCGCGGCGGGCGAGCGCGTGCACGGCGCGCAGGACGGCCGGCGCGAGCAGCAGACCGACGCCCACCAGACAGGCAACGGCCGTCAGCGCGAGAAGGCCGAGGAGAGCCAGGGCGAGCACGGCCGTGCCGAAGCCGCCCACGAGCTGCCTGAGTGCGGCGAGCGCGGCGGACAGGCTGTTGCCGACGGCCGCCTTCCAGGACTGACCCGAGCCGGTCCCGCTCGGGGCCGCCGGTCTGTGTTTGTGCCGGGCGGTCATGTTTCGCCTTTCACCGGCCCTCCAGTACGTCGTCACCCTATGCGCCGTAACGGCGTGTGCGGAGGGGCGGCAGGAAAGGGTACAGCCTGCTGTACCACCGATCCGGCCGCCTGAGGGATCGGCACGCGGTACGCCGCTCCTTAGCGTCGAAGGCATCACACCGTTTCTCCTCACCCCTCACGGAGCAGCCATGACCTACCCGGACCCCGCACACCTTCCGCCGGTCTCCGTGCGTGGCGGGACACCGCGGAAGGACGGCGAGGGGGGAGTGGTCCGCACCGCGCTGTGGGTGGTCCTCGTGGTCAGCGTCGTGGGCAACACGGTGGCCTCCTACGCCGGGGCGGGCACCTGGGTGCACCTGGTCGCGGGCGTCGTCACAGCGGTGTGTGCGACCGTACTGGCGGTGCGCCGGCTCCGCAGCGGCCGCTGAGCGGTCGGCGCACGCCTGTGGCCGAAGGCGGCTCATGCCGGTGAGGCACCCGACGGCGTGAGCACCGCGAGGGCGTCGACGCTGCCGCGGCGTTCGAAGCGCAGGGTGAAGCGGACGAGATCGCCGGGGCGCCAGCCGGGCCATGCCGTCAGTGTCACGTCCACACCGTGGGGGACATGGACAGGCTGCCGCCGGCCGAGACGCCGACCGAGTCCAGGGACTTCTTGGACGCGGCACCGCTGGGCGTCGTGAAGTGCCGGCTGAGATCGGCTTTCCGGCCGGAGTAGGCCACCGCGACCAGCCGGTCGTCGGTGTCACCGGTGTTGGTGATGTCGAAGTAGGCGGACGTCTCCGTCGTCTCGCCGAATGGCAGGAAGACCCGGCCGTAGGGGACGTTGGTCCGCACGGCCGGGCCGCCGGCCCCGCCCGCACCGGTCCAGGCGGTCAGACCACCGAGGGCGACGCCGCACGCGACGACCGGGGCGAGGGGCGGCCAGCGCGGTGTCGGGCAGGCGGCGCCGGGAGAGTCCGTTCTTCGGGCCGGTCATCAGAGCCTCCTCCGTGCGGGCACGGACGGCCAGGCGCGCAGCCGCAGACTGTTGCCGACCACCAGCAGGGAACTCAGCGACATCGCCGCGGCGGCGAGCATGGGGTTCAGCAGGCCGACCATGGCCAGCGGCACGGTCACCACGTTGTAACCGAAGGCCCACAACAGGTTGGTCCGGATGGCGCCCAGGGTGTGCCGCGCGAGTTGCACCGCGTCGGCCAGGGGATCGATGTTGCCACGGGACAGGGTCACGTCGGCGGCCCCGACGGCCACGTCCGTGCCGCTGCCCATGGCGATGCCGAGGTCGGCGCCGGCGAGTGCGGCGGCGTCGTTCACACCGTCGCCGACGACCGCCACCCGGTAGCCCTGCTCCCGCAGTTCCCGCACCAGACCGGCCTTGTCCTCGGGGCTGCGACGCGCATACACGTCGGCAATACCGAGAGCGTCCGCGACGGCCCGTGCGGGCGCCTCGCGGTCCCCGGTGGCGAGCACCGGGCGCACCCCCAGTCGCCGAAGCCGGTCCACGGACCGGTAGCTGCCGGGCCGTACGACGTCACCGACCTCGATCACCGCCTGCTCCGGCCCGTCCACCCGCACCAGTACCGGGGTGTGGGCGGCCTTCTCGGCCGTCGCCAGCGCCTCGGCCAGCGGGCCGGACAGGTCGTCGCCGGGTGCCAGGACCTCCACCCGCCGGTCCTCCACTCGCCCGGACACCCCTCGCCCGGTCAGTGCCCGGAAGTCGTGCACCTCGGGCAGGTCCTCTCCGGGCAGGTCCTCTCCGGGCAGTTCCCGGCGCGCGTGTGCGGCGATGGCGCGGCCCAGCGGATGCTCCGGGCCCTGCTCGACCGCACCGGCCAGCCGCAGTACGGCGCCCTCGTCCAGTCCGCCGGGAACCGCTGTCACCCGGGCGACGCTCATGTGCCCGGAGGTGAGGGTGCCGGTCTTGTCCAGTACGACCGCGTCGAGGTGCTGCAGGCCCTCCAGGGACTGCGGCCCCTTCACGAGAACGCCGATCTGCGCGCCGCGGCCGGTGGCGGCCATGAGCGCGGTGGGCGTGGCCAGACCGAGGGCGCAGGGGCAGGCGACGACCAGGACGGCGACGCACGCGGTGACGGCCGGCTGCGCGTCGGCTCCCGCGCCCAGCCAGAAGCCCAGCGTGGTCACGGCCAGCGCCAGCACCACCGGAACGAAGAACCCGGCGACCCGGTCCGCCAGCCGCTGCGCCTTCGCCTTGCCGGCCTGGGCGTCGGTCACCAGCCGCGCGATCCGGGCGAGCTGGGTGTCGGCGCCGACCGCGGTCGCCCGCACGAGCAGCAGCCCGCCGGCGTTGACCGCTCCGCCGGCCACGGCCGAGCCCGGGCCCACCTCGACCGGCTCGCTCTCGCCGGTGACCAGGGACAGATCCACGGCGGAACTGCCCTTCACGACCTGGCCGTCGGTGGCCACCCGTTCACCGGGGAGGACCACGAAGACCTGCCCGACGGTCAGCTCCTCCACGGGGACGAGCCGCTCGGTGCCGTTCTCGCGGACCGCTACCTCCTTGGCCGTCAGCCGTGCCAGTGAGCGGAGCGCCTCCCCGGTTCCGCGCCTGGCCCGTGCCTCCAGGAAGCGGCCTGCGAGCACGAACAACGGGACGCTGACGGTCGCTTCGAGGTAGATCGCCGGGGCGTCGGTGGCCGCGCCGGGCAGGAGGGAGAAGGCCATCTCCATGCCCGGCTCCCCGGCACCGCCCAGGAACAGCGCGTACGTGGACCACACGAAGGAGGCGACCACACCTAGGGACACCAGGGTGTCCATGGTCGCGGCCGAGTGCCGCAGCCCCCGCAGGGCCCGCAGGTGGAACGGCCACGCGCTCCAGAAGACGACGGGGCGGTGAGTGTGAAGCACAGCCACTGCCAGTGGACGAACTGAAGCGCGGGCACCATGGACACGGCGAGCACGGGCACCGAAAGCAAGGCCGTGACCACGAGCCGGTGGCGTTCCCGCCGGTCGGCCACGTCCTCGGCCGCGCCGGTCGCACCGACGGGGTCGCCGGAGTCGTTTGCGGGCCGCGCCCCGCCGGGCGGCTCCGGGAGCTCGGCGGTGTAGCCGGCCCTCTCTACGGCCGCGACGAGTGCCTCGGCGCCAATGCTCGCGGGGTGCTCCCCCCGGGCGCGGCCGGTCGCCAGATTGACGCTTGCCGTGATGCCGTCCAGTTTGCCCAGTTTCTTCTCGACGGGGTTCACACAAGCCGCGCAGGTCATGCCGCCGACGGCCAGGTCGGTCGTCACCGTGAGGGGGCCGGAGGCAGCGGGTTCGGTGTCCATCGGAACTCTCCTCAGCCCATTCCGTCCATATCGTCCTGGCTCCCTCCGGCCTCGCCGCCGTTCCCGGGCGACACGACACCGGTGTCCGACGAACCCGACATCCCGGGGGAGACCGGGCCGGCGGCCGACCCGACGGCGTAGAACACCGCGAACATCAGCGCCAGCAGCAGGAGAAAGCCGTACAGGACCGGGGACGGCGCCAGCGCTCGGGCCGATGCGCCTGCCTCCGGGGACTCTTGTCGGGACTCGGCCGTCACAGGTTCTCCAGGTTGCTCGCGGTGTGCGGCGTCGAACGGATTGAGCGCCATTTCTTGAGGAGTCGGGGAGCTTGAGGCGTGAGTTCCTGGACGGGCACGTGGCGCGCGTCACAGGCCCGGCGTACGGGCGACTCGCACGCCGGGCCGCTTCAACGTTTCGTCGCAACGGTGCGTAGACCCGCACGACACCCGGGGCCGAGCTCCCCGATGGGGAGGAGACCCCGCAGACAGCACCTGCCCGACGAGAGGATCTTGGTGGCGATGACCCCCGAACGGCCCCGCTCCGGCCGGTGTTCCGCCCCCGGCCGCTCCGGGCGGCGGTACACGGCGGCCTCTGACGCGGAGACGACCCGGCTCGCGCTGGCCGCCAAGGACGGCGACGCCCGCATGGCCGACCTGTTCGTCCGCACGCTCTACTACGACGTGCGGACCTTCGTGGCCCATCTCAGTCCCGATCCGCAGGAGGTCGACGACCTCACCCAGGAGGTCTTCGTGCGGGCGCTGATCGGCCTTCCCCGGTTCGAGGGACGTTCGGCCGCTCGCGTCTGGCTGCTGGCCATTGCCCGGCGCACCGTGGCCGACAGCTTCCGGTACGCCGCGGCCCGGCCCCGGCGCACCGACCAGGGGGACTGGTGCCATGCGGCCGAGGAGGCCCAGCCCAGTCACCTCCCCGGCTTCGAGGAGGGCGTAGCCCTCAGGGAGTTGCTGGCGACGATCCGCGCGGAGCGACGCGACGCCTTCGTCGTCACCCAGCTCCTGGGCTTCCCCTACGCCGAGGCCGCCACCGTCCTCGGCTGTCCCGTCGGTACGGTCCGTTCCCGCGTCGCGCGGGCCCGGACGGCGTTGGCCGGACTGATCGCGGAGGCGGAGGCGGCGCGAGTCGGTGCCTGAGGGCGGCCTCCACGGGTGTCAGAAGATTCCGAACGGGCCGGGAACTCGGCTCCTCGCCACTACGACCCTTGTGCGGAGCCGGCTGACAGGGCTTCTTGATCGCACGCGACCATGGAGGTTGAACGTGTCCGGACTGTGGCGCCCGAACAGCGGCGTCGTCCTCACCGAGGGGCTGCTCACCACCGCGTGCGGCGGGGGCGGTGGCGCGGACGAATCGTCGGCCGCACGGGGCGGATCCCCGGTGTCGGTGGAGAACTGCGACGGCGAGAAGGTCACGTTTGACTCGCCCCTCGGCAAGATCGTCACAAGCAACGCGTCGGGGCTGGAGATCCTGCTGCGGCTCGGGGCGGGCCCGAAGCTGATCGGCACCGGATTCCCCCCGGACAAGGACGCGTTGCCCGCCGATCTTGCCGGCCAGGCGTCCGACGTGCCGGTCCTCGGCCGGACGGTCATCCCCAAGGAGAAGCTGCTCGGTTCGGGTGCGGACGCCTACCTGCAGACGTTCCGGCCGGCGAACGGCACCGCCGCCTTTCCCCACCCCGAGGAGCTCGACGCGGCCGGCATCAAAGTGGTGCAGCTGCTCTCCACCGCGTGCGCCGCCGAACGCCCCGGGCCCCAGAAGGACCTGTCCGCGGTCATGGACGACGTCGAACGGCTCGGGACCCTCCCGGTACGTCCGGACGGGCCGGTGAGATCGTGGCCGCGATGCGCCAGAAGGTGGACACGGTGGGGGAGCAGGTGGCGGCCGTGCCCGACGCCGGGCGGCCCACCTACTTCGTCTTCGACTTCGACGCAGGCACCAAGCAGCCCAGCGCGGTGTGCGGCAAACAGGTGGCCAACGCCGTGATCACCCTCGCCGGGGGCCGCAACATCTTCCGCGACTGCGACGGCGCCTTTGAGAAGGCCGGCTGGGAGGACATCGTCACCAACAACCCCGACTGGATTCAGCTGACCGTACGCAACCGGGGCAGCGCCGAAGCGGACGAGAAGGCTTTCGGCGAGGCCGAACGGTTCCTCGAGTCCTTCCCGGCCACCCGGGGCCTGAGCGCCGTCAAGGAGCACAGGTTCCAGCGGATCCGGTCGGAGAGGATGACGACTCCGGGCGTCGCCAACGCGGAGGCGGTCGAGCAGATCGCCCGCACCTTGTACCCGGACAAGTTCCAGGACGTGCGCTAGAGATGGTGTAGGGCCGTAGGTAGGCCCATTCGTCGAGCAGGGTCCGGTTGAAGCGTTCGACTTTGCCGTTGGTCTGCGGCCGGTAGGCGCGAGTGAGT
>NZ_JBVISR010000031.1:0-33530 GCF_055575415.1 Streptomyces sp. NPDC034099
CACCGAACGCACCGCAGCCCTGACAGACTTCCTGCACACCTACAACCACCACCGCCGCCACACCGCACTCGGCGGCCACCCACCGATCAGCCGCGCAAACAACCCTGCGGGTCAATACATCTCTAGCGCGCCCAGCCGCTCCTCCTCGCGTGCCACGCGGGCGACCGCTGAGGACGGGTCCACGCCCCAGGGCCCGCAGCGGTCCGTCGTCGGAGGCGCCCCAGCCCGCGATGTGGTCGGCCAGTACCTCCGGGTGGAACTGGACGCCCCACACCGACGTCCCCATGCGGGAAGCCTGGTGGGCGCAGCGTGCGCTGGTGAGGAGGGACTGCCTTCGGGGCCTCGGGCAGGACCGCGGCTCCTCCCAGTGCCACTGCACGGCGCACGGGGGCGTGTCCGGCCTCGTGAGGGGGACGAAGAGTTCGTTCCTCGACGCGGGCAGCAGAGGCGTCAGCTCGTACAGGCCCACCCCCGGCCGCTCGGAGCGCCGGACCCTGCCTCCGCAGGCCACCGGAGCAGTTCCATGCCGAGGCAGCCCAGGGTCGGCATGTCCCGGGCCGCGGCCTGGCGCAGCAGGTGGCCTGCCGCGGACAGCCAAGGGGCCTGTTCCTCGTCGTAGGGGCGCCCCTACGGCTGAGCCCCTCGGCGAGGGCGGCCGGTGCGGTGGACCTGGCACCGTACCGGCAGGGTGTCTCGACCAGCCACGGCCTGCTCAGTGCGGCTGCTCTGCGATCTCCTGAGTGCCGATGACCGCGAGCAGACCGAGCAGGCTGACGCTGTGGGTACCGACCGCGAGGGTGAACCGGAGCAGCCGCTGCCGGCCATTCTCACTGAACAGGCTGAGGCAGTTGTCCTCGACCGGACCGAGCGCCGGGTGGATGATGCGCTTGCGGTCCTCACGCCGGAATGCCACATCTGTGGTCGGCCCAGAGGGTGACAACGACTGTTCCGCTGCCTGTGGGCCGGGCTCACCCGCCGGGAGGTGCCCCGCCCGGGCTCAGCACGGCGGACGCGCCGGCCGTCATCGGCCGACCGTGCCCTCCCTCGTCCTGGCCCTCGCACGGTATCGGCGATACCATCGGTACCATGTCGCATCCCAAAGCCATGAACCTGCGCTTTCCCGATCCGGCCAAGCGGTCCGCGATCGAGGCGGCCGCGCGACAGGAGGGCGTCAGCCTGCAGGAGTACATCCTGTCCGCAGCGTACGCGCGCGCCACCGCCGTGGAGGAGCGCTTCCTCGACGCCTTCCGGGAGTCGATGGCCCGCAGCGGCGGCGCCTTCGCCGAGGAGGCCGGTCCCGCCGAGCGGCAGCGCGGTGCGGAGCTGGACGCGCGGCGAGAGCTCGAAGAGGGGCGGGGCCACGCCGCGTGAGCCAGAACGAGCCGTTCCATCCGCTGGACGTGGCCTTCCTGTTGCACGCGGCCGAGTTGCTGCCCGGTGATCCCCAGGTCGACGACTACGGCCCGCTCTACGCGGCGGCCGCCCGGGTCAACGCCCGGGCCCTGGAACGGGACATCTACGGTTCCCTGTACCTGAAGGCCGGCGCGCTGCTCCAGACGCTGGTGCGGCTGCCGTGCCTCGAGCACTCCAACGAGGCGTTCGCCTGGCACTCCACAGAGGCGTTCCTCGCCCTGAACGGGTGCCGGCTCGACTATCCGCCGAAGGAGGCGGTCGCCCTGGTGCGGGAGGCCGCCGCCGGTTCCCTGGGTGTCGGGCTCATCGGCCGCCGGCTGCGCGCATGGGCTGCTTCCTGACCCGGCCGATCGCGGTGGGGTGAACGGCGGCATCGTCCCGCGTCTGCGACCGGGCCGGAGCGCACCGCCCTGTTCTCCCGCCACACCGGAATCCGGTTCCAGCTGTCAGTCGGTCAAGTAGGCGGGTGTGGGGGCGGCCTACGGGGACTCCTCCGACACCAACGCCTGCTGGGTCCTCGACCGGACGTCGCCGACCTGACTTGGAACGACCCGGAGCGCGCACGACTCCGTGCCGCGTGCGTGAGCCTACGTTCACGGCGTGTCGAAACTCAACGAGATTCACGGCTTGTGGGAAGGAGCGGCTGCCCGCCCGGCTCTTCACATGCTCCGGCTCCGGGCTGCCGGACGACGAGGAGCACAGGTTCCGTGCCGATCTGGTGAGCACCGGTCTCGAGGGAGTGCCTGTCCGGCCGGCCCGTCGTGGTGCAGATCCTCGCGCTGCGCAACGACACCGGCGAGGGGCCGGTCACCGGGCGGAGGCGCTCACGACCGACCGGGAGTGCCTGGCCGACGCCTTCTGGCGGCCGTGCACCCGCACTGTGCCGCCGCCCTGCTCGGCGGCACCGCCCACCGGTCCGCCACCTGGCGCCGGGCAAATACACCGTCTCCGACCTGAAGGGTGTCCAGCAGCATCTGCGGTCCTGCGATGGGGCTGCTGTCCTCCGGGCCCCGGCACGACTGGCAACGGCACAGGGCAGGCCGTGGTCCTCGAGGAAACGCCGGAAGTGCGAGTCCTGTCCGTATGCGGCATCCGCAGTGACCCAAGCGATGGGGAGTGGGGAGGCCAGCGCGACGGATGATGTCGCGGGCGAGGTCGGTCGCAATCGGTACGTCGTGGATCACGGAAGGGGCCTGCTCGCGGCGTTGTCATTACATGCGGCGCGGGCACCCGTTGGTGGGACGGTCGGTCCAAGACCGTCCCGCACATACCGAACCCCCGCTACACTCCCCAACGCCAAGCCGTTGACCAAGACAAATACAGAAGTCCAGCTGGAGTACTAAGGCCCTTCCAAGGTCTGCGCCGGCAACACACCCCGCGCCGTGGTCACCCCGCGCAACCTCGCCCCTCGGCCTGATGCGCCAGGCCGGCTGGACCAACATCGCCGCCGCAGCCGACCACTACCGGGCACACGCCAGCCACGCCACCGCGCTCCTCAAGATCACCTGCTGAGAACACATTAGCCCCGCAGCCCGGTCCCCCTGCTGAACCGCTACGAATTGTCAGGCCGAGCGTTCCAGAGTGTAGTGGCGACGGAGTTCCTCAACATGCGGCAGAACGGCCGGGTCCTCGGCAGCGCACGCAATATCGATCATGGCATTCCAGACCAAATTCTCACCCCCCGCCGTGCCGGAAGTGCTTTTTGATGACGATGCTGAAGATTTTCGTTGACCGTCACCAGTGTCAGCACGTCGGCAAGCCGCATCAGGTTGGCATGGTCGGCGTCAGTGAGCGGCGGTCGTTTCACTGTCCGGTCGTCCGGAATGCCGGCGTCCGGGCTCTCGCCCTCGACCGTGATCAACGGCTTCGCGGACGGCACGTTCACGAAGTCGAACATCAGATGCACCCTCTCCTGCGAGGAGAGCACCGCCACCGAGTGGATCTCCGAGGCATCGACGAACCACACCTCGCCTTACGCATACGGAAAACGGTGTCGCCCTCGTTGAAGAAGCAGTCTTCGTTGGTGAGAAGGGGGATGTGCATCCCGTGGGCGTTGCGGGTCGCGTCGGAGAGCTCGCTGAGCTCCAGCAGATCCCGATGCGGGGTGATCACACTGTTCTGCACCTTCGCCAGGCGTACGAAGTTCAGCCGGTCCAGGTCGGCGACGCTCGCGATCAGTTCCCGCAGATAGGGCAGCCGATCGGCGAACTCGGAGAAGGCGGTGGGCCGGTCGAGGCCGCAATTGGTGACCACGCCGTCGCCGACAATCCCCCCGGGCCCAGAGCATGCAGACCTCCACGCGCCTCCGAAGACGTAATCGCTGTACGCCTCGGACCACGTGCCGAAGCCGGCAAACACGTCGGGCTGGTGGACATGAACGAGGTGATGACGGCCGATCTCGACGACACCCTGCACCCCAACGACCGTGGCTACGACAAGATGGCCGAGAGGTTCGACGCCATCTTCGGCGCCACTGAGTCGGGCTGGCTCGAGGACTGGGACACGTGCAGCGACCAGCAGAGCGGATGGGTCCCCCAGGGGCAGGTCGCCTCCGGCGTTGGGGCAGACCGCCGCAACGTACGGTTTGCCGACATCGACGGTGACGGCCGCGACGACTACCTGCTGCGCCGAAACGACGGCGCGATCCGGGCCTGGATCAACGCCCGCGGCGACCGGGACGGCCACCCCGGCTGGATCCCCCGAGGGCAGATCGCCGCCGGCTTCGACAGCGTCGCGAACGGGGACGGTGTCCGGTTGGACGACATCGATGCGGACGGGGACGACGACTACTTGATCGTCAACCACCGCACCAGCGCGGTGCAGTCTTGGGATCAACTTCGGCGGTGACCGGGACGGCAGGCCCGGATGGGTCGACGGCGGCCGGATCGCTTCCGGGGTTCCTGACGCCGATCACATCCTGTTCGCGGGCGTCAATTGCGACAGCGGGCCGACTATCTCAACCTGAGTTCCTCCGACGGCTCGGTGGCTGCCTGGGTCAATGCGGGTGGCGACGACAACGGCTAGCCGGGTTGGATCGCCCGGGGGCAAATCGCCTCCGGCAACGTCGGCGACCCGGACGGCGTGCAGTTCGACATCGACGGCGACGGGCGTGACGACTACCTGGTCGTCACCGCCGAAACCGGCGCCGTTCAAGCCTGGATCAGCAAGGGCGGCGACCCGGCGTAGGTCCGCACGGACGTGTACACAGGATCGACTCGCCCCTGGACCTTCCCGAGCCCACATTCGGGAAGGTCCAGCAGCGGCCCCATCGCGAGCCGGGCGAGCGCGCAGCGCGGGATTCTGTGATCGACGGCGTTGCTTGCCGCTTCGGTCTCCCAGCCCCCAGCACCTGTCCGCCGTGTGTCTGGGCAACTGCTGCCGCAGCCCGTTCGTCCATCTTGCCCTGACCCGCCGGGGTGGACCGCACATGACGGTACGGTCGGCGTGGTCTGCCGGCGAGACCGAGGCGGACGGTCTCCTCGTGCAGGACAGCGGAACTCGGCACATTCTGGCGGCCAACCGGGTCGGCACGGCGGCGTAGCCGCCCGTTGCGAGAACGACGCCCGGCCGGAAGCCGGAGACCGTCTTACGCACCTGAGCGATCCCAACCGGCACGCGCGCCATGTCTCGGACGTTTGCCGGCGGCAGCATCTTCAGCGGGTTCGAGGAACGTCGGGTCTTCCCCGTAGGACGGTATGATGGAGCGTCCTCCGCGCTCGTGACTTGGGCTTCCAAGCCCTCCGCCGCTCCGATCCACAGGACATCAGTGTGCGGCCAGAAGCTCAGCCCAACCGAGACGGCGAGACTAGTGGCCCCACACGCCGTCGGCTGATCCGCCCGGTCACACCCGCCAGTTGGGCAGAGGCTGGGGACCGCCTGACCTTCCTCGGGCCGCCGGCTATTCGGGCGACCGCGGCTGTTACCGGTCAGACCGGGGAACGACACACTGGAACACGGGTCACAACGCGCCCTTCATCGTCCTCGACGATCAGCTCGGTGATGGTGTCCTGGCTCATGGACGTCACCATGTGGAAGGTGAACTGCTGGGCGCTCGCCGCCCGTACGCTGCCGCCGGGGACACGTGCGCCGTCGGCGTTGACGGTCATCAGGTGGTACGCCGAACCGGCCTTGAGGCCCGCCAGCGTCACTGGGACCTCGGTTCCCCAAGGCCGGTCGATCATCTCACCGTGCCGGATCAGCACGGCTGACGTGGCGAATGATGTTGTCCCCTGTTGATCTGCCAGGGTGAAGGGGACGACCACCGCGGCGGCTGCGGCGAAGGCAGCGGCGACACCGAGGGCGATCCGTCGCCCGGGGCCGACCCGAGCGGTCTTCGAGAGCTTCACCGCAGCCGTGCCCCGGCAGATCCTCTCCCCGAGATCGTTCGACGGACGCGCACACCATTCCGGCGCGGTACCCCAGTCGGCGAACGGGTCGACCCGTCGCAGGGTGCGCCCCACGTCGTCGGTCTCGGCTGCCTCTCCGACGCAGTGGGGGCACTGGTCGAGGTGCCGGGAGAGTTCCTCCGGCAGGGGTGTCCCGAGCAGCAGGTGTTCGGTCAGGAGCGACCGGAAAGGGACGCATGACTCTTTCATGGTGCGGGGCATCCGTTCTCTTCGAGGATGAGCCGCTGCGGCAGCACGCGGTAGTACGGCTGGCTGCGCATGGTGGACGCCGGAACGCCCAGTGCGGTACATGAGCGACCGCCGAAGTACACCTCCACCACTGCCTCCCTGTGCTGCAGGCTCAGCCGTTCCGGCGCCTCCGCGAGCTGGATCCGCTCCAGGAGCTGGTCGACGGGGTCGAACGCCGGGGACGACTCGTACACGGCGTCCCACGAGGAGTAGCCGGGTCCCTCGCGGACCTTGCGCCGCCGCATGGCGTCCACCACGCCATTGCATGCGATGGCGAACAGCCAACGCATCGACCCCTGACTCGGGCCGAAACCGCTGGGTGACTTCCAGGCACGGACGAAGGACTCCTGGGCCACGTCCTCGGCGAGTCGGCGGTCGTCCAGTGCCTTGAACGCGGACCCGAAGAGTCCACCGCCGTGGACATCGTGGGTGGCCTCTACCTCGCGCTTGGTTCGAGAACCGGTGGGCTCCGGGTCGGTCGTCGCGGCCCGCCCACAAGGCCACTGCGGCGGACTACCGCTCACAGTCACGACGGCTCGCTCCCGTTCCGCGCCAGGCTTTCATGGTGCTTTCCCATCTCGGGCGACGACTACATGGGGTATACGCGGGCTTTTCCTCGTATGTTGAAAAGGAGGGAGGGAGTGTCGCCGCGGCTCCGCACCACGGGGAGCGCAGGTGCGGACAGTCGTACGTGCCCCTCCCGGTAGGGCAGGCTGTACTGCCGTGGTCGTGCAGGCTTCATCGTCGTGGACGGACTGTGTACCTAGGTTGGTCATGTTCGAGAACGCGAGGTTCAACGTTCGCGTGCGGTCATGCGTATCCCGAACGGGAGTAACTCATCGCGGACTCGACGGATTCTCCGTTGACGAATGACGAACCTCGAATAGTTCCGAACGTCCGCTCTCACCAGTCTTATGGAGTTTTGATGTCGCGTCAGTCGCCCTCAGCAAGGTCGGAAGCCGAATGTGATCCACCTGCCGGCCTCTCCCTGAAAGGCGCCGAGCCTCTTCCTGAGGTAGCCCGGCACCGGCTGTCCGAGGCCGTGATCGATCTTTCCGCAATCGCCCACAACACCCGTGTCCTGGCGGCGCGCTCGCGTGGTGCTCTGATGGCGGTGGTGAAGGCCGACGGGTTCGGGCATGGGGCCGTTGAGGTCGCGCGCGTCGCACTCGCCCACGGAGCCACCTGGCTCGGCGCCACCTCCACGCCGGAGACACTGGAGCTGCGTGAGGCGGGAATCACGGCTCCGATACTGGCCTGGATGCATCTGCCGGGTGACGACGTCACCGAGATGCTGCGACGGGACGTGGACCTGTCGGCCTCCTCCCTCGCACACCTGGCGGGGATCGCTGCCTGCGCGGAGAAGGCCGGGATCGCGGGGGCCGTCCATCTCAAGGTGGACACAGGGCTGAGGCGCAACGGCGCCAGTGCGACCGACTGGCCCGAGCTGCTCGAGGCAGCGGCCGAGTTCGAACGCCAGGGTCTGCTGCGGATACGCGGGATCTGGTCACATCTCGTCCACCCCGACGATCCCCGGCACGCATGTGTTCCCCGTCAGGTCCACGCCTTCGAGACGGCGGTGGAACAGGCCCGCGCCGCCGGGCTCCGGCCCGAGTTGCTGCACCTGGCCAACTCGGCCGCCGCTCTGGCAGCTCCTCGCACGCACTACGACCTGGTACGCGCGGGGCTCGGCCTGTACGGAATCGAACCGGTGAAGGGGGAGAAGTTCGGGCTGCGTCCGGCGATGACCCTGCGTGGCCGAGTCATCATGAGCCGCCGCGTCGAGGCGGGCACGGGCGTGTCCTACGGGCACGAGTACGTCGCCGAGCGCACGACCGCACTCGCGCTCGTGCCGCTGGGATTCGCAGACGGGCTGCCCTTCAGGGCGTCGCGTTCCGCCGAGATCTGGGTCGATGGGGCCCGCCGGCGGATAGCCGGCCGGATCGCGATGGACCAGTGCGTCGTCGACACCGGGAACGATCAGGTCGCGGTCGGCGAGGACGCGGTGGTCTTCGGCCCGGGAGACAGGGGCGAGCCCACTGCCACCGAGTGGGCGGACTGGGCCGGAACCATCCCGCACGAGATCCTCACCGGAGTCGGCCCCCGGGTCCCGCGCCGCTACCTGCACGCCGAGGAATTGCCAGCGGTGCGGAAGGACACGCGTACCCGTGTCGTGGTCCTGTTCGGCGGACCCGGCGGCGAGCACGAGGTCTCCTGCGCGTCGGCCGCGGGCATCGTCAGCAACCTGGACCGTTCCCGCTACGCGGTCCAGCCGGTACGCATCTCCAAGGCCAGGGAATGGGTGCCCGGCCCGGCCGACTTTCCCCAAGGCACCTACACCGCCTCGGACCTCACCGACGTCACACCCAGCAGAGGCATGGGCGCCTGGAACAGCCTGCGCTCGGTGCTGCCGCACCTGGCGGCGGCCGATGCCGTGGTACCGGCGCTGCACGGTCCCTTCGGCGAGGACGGCACCGTGCAGGGCCTCCTGGAAGCCGCGAACGTGACCTACGTGGGCAACGGCGTCAGCGCAAGCACCATCGCCATGGACAAGGACGCGACGAAACGCATCCTGCAATCCAGTGGGCTGCCCGTCGCCGACTGGGCACTGCTCAGGGACATGAACAGTCCCCTGTCCGATGCCGAGCGCCTGCGCCTGGGACTGCCCGCCTTCGTCAAGCCCGCACGCGCCGGCTCCAGTATCGGCGTCACCCGCGTCGAGAACTGGGAAGACCTGGACGCGGCCCTCGAATCAGCTCATTCCTGGGACACGAAAGTCCTGGTGGAGGAAGCGATACACGGCCGGGAAATCGACATAGCCGTACTCGAGCATCCGGACGGCCGGCTGGAGGCCGGACCGCCCCTGGAGATCGCGGTCCACGGCGGACAGCCGTTCTTCGACTACGAAGCCAAATACGAGGACAAGGCGACCCAGTTCACCATTCCCGCACAGCTCGACAACAACATCACCACGACACTCCAGCGCATGGCGGTGGACGTCTTCGAGGCACTCAACTGTTCCGGCCTCGTCCGTGTCGACTTCTTCCTGCGCGACGGAACCCACCCCGTGGTGAACGAAGTCAACACCTTCCCCGGCTTCACCGCGGCCTCACAGTATCCACGCATCTGGGCCGCCTCCGGCCTGCCCTACGAACGCCTGCTGGACACCCTTATCAAAACCGCCATCGCCCGGGCCAACAGCCCCGCAGCCATGCACAGCCCACGATGACCGCACCCCGACCGGCAACAACCACGCCATCCACGACCACATCGAGAACACGGCGCCTGTACGAGCTCGACGCGCTGCGGATCGTCGCGGCGCTGTCGGTCATGGTCTACCACTACACGTTCTCGGGGCCCGCCGGTGGACTGAGCGGCCTGTCGTTCCCGCGGATCGGCGAGGTCACCCGCTACGGATACCTCGGAGTCGACGCATTCTTCATGATCAGCGGCTTCGTCGTCCTTCTGAGCGCGTGGAATCGCACACCACGCCGGTTCCTGGTCTCACGCGTGTCGCGCCTCTACCCTGCCTACTGGGCGGCGGTCACCCTCACCGCGATCGTGTGCGTCGCCCTCGGAGCGGGCCAATTCCCCGTCTCGGCCACCCAGTACCTCGCCAACCTGACCATGCTCAACGCTCCACTCGGCATCGAGAACGTCGATGTCGTGTACTGGACACTCTGGGCCGAGCTGCGGTTCTACGCCGTCGTCCTTGCACTGGTTCTCGTGGGGCTCACCCGACGGCGCGTCACCGTGGCAATGTGGCTGTGGCTCGGCGCGGCTTGCGTCGCCGGAACCGGCTACCTTCCCGCGTCACTCTCACGGCTGCTCGAAGTGCCGGTGCAGTCACAGTGGGCACACTACTTCATTGCCGGCATGGCGCTGTGCCTCCTCACCAAGTACGGTCCCACGCGCTCCACCGTCCTCCTCGTCCTCGCGTCCTACGCCAACGCCCTCCACCGGGCCACCGGTTTCGCCGACGCCGTGGAAAACCGCTACGGCGAGTCCCTCGACCCAGCCGTGGTCACGGCTGTTGTCACGGTGATCTTCTTGATCATGGTGGGTATCGCGATGGGCTGGACACAGCGCCTCGGCAGGCCCTGGTTCGTGAACATCGGAGCTCTGACCTACCCGCTCTACCTACTCCACGCCTACACGGGCTTCGTCCTGTTCAACCGCCTCAAGGGCAGCGTGGAACCCCACGTCCTTCTCGCGGCCGTGAGCATCACCATGTGCGCCGCCGCCTACGCGCTGCACCAAGCGGTCGAAACGCCCCTCGCCGGCATCCTCCGACGCCGACTCACGCGTGCGGCCTGAAACCGGGCCCCCAGCACACCCGCATCGCACAGCACGGAGGTGGTTCATGACCAACATTCCCGAGGTCATCGACTTCCAGGGTTGGATCGACGCGTGCTGAGTGAACGCCGCGCCGAACACCGCCGGGGTGACGCCCGGGGCCGCGCTCGAACAGCGATTCCCCAAGGATGTCTTCCAACTCGTGCAGGCTTCGGGTCGCGGCGGGACGCGTCATGGCGGCGGCGCCAACGACGCTCCCCGACGCGAGAGCACGTCGGTCAGGACCAGGTGCCGGAACTTGAGTTGGCCGTCAAGCAGGCGGGAGGTCTCCACCCCGCGACTCTGTCCACCGCCTCTCACCGCCGGTGCCCCGTCCCGGTGACGACGGCGGGTCGGTCACCCGGTCCGGTCGTCCTCACCATTTACGGACGTCAGTTCGCCAGACTCCAGTCGCCGTCACGCACGACCAGGACGCCGAGGGCTTCGGGCTGGAGACCGGAGTGTTCTTCGGGCGTGTTGCGGATCGGCCCGGACACCCCGTCGAAGCCGAGGGTTTCGAGCGTGTCGCGCAGCTTCGGACCGTCCGTGCCCTTCGCCTTGTCGATGGCATCGCGCAGCATCAGCGCGGCGTCCGCCCCGAAGGAGGCGAACCCGGAGTAGTTCCCGTACTTGGCCGTGTACCGCTCGACCCAGTCCTTCTGCGTGCGGACAGCCTCACCGTCCGAGGTCTCGTCGCCGATCGCCAGGACCCGGGGGAAGACCATGTGGACTCCCTCGGCGGCACCCTGAGCGCCCTCGACGAACAGCTCCGCGCCGGCGCCGGCGTCCAGGTAGACACCGCCGTCGTAGCCCGCGTCCCGCAGGTTCTTGGCGATGATCCCGGCGGCCGGCATCACCGCCCACACGACCACGGCATCGGGGCGGGCGGCGACCAGCCGCTTCGCCTGGACACTCATGTCCTTGTCGTCCTGGCCGAACTGCTGCCGGCCGGTGATCTCGAGGCCGGTCTTCTTCGCCCCCGCGTTCACGGCGGCCCGGCCCTCCTGCCCGTACGGGTTGTCCACGTTGAGCAGGCCGATGCTCTTCGCCCCCTTCTTCCTCAGGGCAGCCAGCAGGACGTCGGCGTCCTGGGCGGGGTTGGGCGAGATCTTGAAGGTGTACTGCCGCTCCGCCACGGGTTTGGTGATGGCCGTCGCGGAGGCCAGCGAGATCAGGGGCACCTGGCGCTTCTCCGCGATGCTGGTGACCGGCACGGTGCACGCCGAGCAGCCGCCTGTGACGACGGCCGCGACGTGCTCGTTGTTGATCAGGTCGTTGACGTTCGTAATGTTCTGGGCGGGCTTGGTCTGGTTGTCCTTGACGATCAGCTTGAGCTTGCGGCCGCCCAGGACACCGCCCCGCTCGTTGATCGAGGCCACCTGGAGTTCCAGGGCCTTCTTGTACGCCGTACCGATGCTCTGCGTAGGGCCCGACAGTTCCAGGCTGGCGCCGATCACGACGTCACCTCCCCCGGCCTTCCCGCCCGCCGAATCGTCGTCCTCCGAGGCCGCGCAGCCGCCGAGCCCCAGGGCACCGACGAGGACCGCGCCGGTGAGCGCCCGGGTGGTACGTGTCCTGATCACTGTTTCTCTCTTCTCTTGAGTACGGCCGGAACGCCGCCCACCCCGTTGGGCAGGAACAGCAGCACGACGATCAACGCGATCCCGTACACGACGATGTCGAAGTTGCCGGTGGCGGACGGGAACACCCGCGGGATCAAGTCCTTGGAGGCCTCGGAGAACGTGACGATCACCAGGGCCCCGACCGGGGCACCCCACGGTGTGCGCAGCCCGCCGACCGAGGCGATGACCAGCAGCTGTACGGAGTTGAGGAGCCCAGCCTGGCTGGGGTCCATGAAGGACGACCAGTGGGCATACAGACTGCCCGCGACGGAGGCGAGGCCCGCCGCGAGCGCCAGCGCGCCACGGCGCAGGGAGGCGGCCGAGACGCCCGCCGCCTCCGTCGCCACGGGGCTGTCGCCCAACGCACTCAACGCATCCCCCACGGGGGACCGCAACAGCGCGTCCACGGCCAGTACTGAGACCAGCAGGACGCCGGCCACCAGGTAGTAGACCGACAGATCCGTGTCGAGTGCCAGGCCGAAGGGTGCCAGCGGGTCGATCCCCGACAGGCCGTTGGAGGCGCCGGTGAGCGGCAGTTGGTTGGCGAGGGAACCGACCACCAGTCCGAACGACAGGGTCGCCAGCGCCAGGTACTGGCCCTGTGCACGGAAGATGAACCGCCCCACGCCGTACGCCACGCCGATGGCCAGCACGGCTCCGGCGATCAGCGCGAGCAGGGCGTTGACCTGCCACCGGGTGGTGAGAACGGCGGACGTGTACCCTCCCACGGCGAAGAAGGCGGCCTGCCCGAGGGAGATCTGTCCGGCGCGGCCGACGAGGGGCACAAGCCCCAGGGCCGCGATGGCCTGAAGGCAAATCAGGACCGCCACCGACATGGTGTAGAAAGGCACCCGCGTGAACACCGCGGGCACCGACAGCAGGAGCGCGAGAAACGCCGCGTACGGGGCCATTCGGTAGCCGAGCAGGGTGTGCACCCGTCGCGAGGCGCTCATACCCGGACCACCGAACCCCGGCGCAGCAGCCCGGTCGGCCGGACCAACAGCACCGCCAGCAGCAACCCGTAGGTGAGCGTGTCTTTGTACTCGCTGCTGAGGTACCCGGTGGCGTATGCCTCGGCCAGGCCGACCAGCAGCCCGCCGGCCACGGCCCCCGCCGGGGAGACGAGTCCGCCGAGCACCGCCGCGGTGAAGCCCTTGAGTCCGAAGGGGATGCCTACAGAGGCGTCCGGGGGCTGCAGTGGTGCCAGGAAGACTCCCGCCAGCGCCCCCAGTGCGGCGGCCGCGGTGAACGCCAGCAGGCTCATCCGGGTCGGCGAAACCCCCATCAGCCGGACCGTCTCGGGGTCCATGGCCGTGGCGCGCATCGCGGTGCCCGGCAGGGTTCTGGTGAGGCTCACCCACATCGCCGCGACCGCCACCGCCGTCGCCACCGCACACCACAGGTACTGGTGGGGTACATGTGCGCCAAACACATCGAAAGGGGGTCCCTCGGAGAAGGCCGGCACGAAGTGGGAGTCGGCGCCGAACGCGAGCAGCGCCGCGCCCTGCAGGGTCACCGAGGCGCCGATCGTCAGGATGATCAGCCGTTCGGTGTCGGCGCCGCTTGCTCTGCTGATGACGAGCAGGCTCAGCAGGGCGCCGACCACTGCGGTGGCCGCGATGGCGATCAGGGACGCCGCCCACAGCGTCACGCCCGACTCGTGCAGCACCGCGAATCCGAGTCCGCCGAGCATGACGAAGTCGCCCTGCGCGAAGTTGATCACCCCGGTGACCTGGAATACCAGGGCCACGCCCAGCCCGACCAGGGCATAGGTGGTGCCGGCGCCGAGTCCGGAGAGCGTGAAGTCGAACAGTTGCGACATGCGTGACTACCGGGTTCCGATCCTGGGTGACGGCGGTGCGGGGGCGTTCATCCGACGGGCCCTCCGAGATAGGCGCGAAGGACCGCGGGGTCCTCGCGCAGCCGGTCCACCGGACCCGACGTCACGAGTGCCCCGCGCTCCATGAGGTGGCCCCGCCGGGCCACGCGGAACGCGACGGCGGCGCTCTGCTCGACCAGGACCAGCGTGGTGCCGCGGCCGACCAGCTCCACCAGGGCCTCGGTCACCAGCCGGACCGCCTGCGGGGCGAGGCCCAGGGACGGCTCGTCCAGCAGCAGGAGTTTCGGACGGCTCATCAGGCCCCGGCCGATCGCCACCATCTGCTGCTCGCCACCTGACAGCGTGCCCGCGGGCTGCCGACGGCGGGCCACGAGTGCGGGAAAGAGGTCGTACACGGCGCTCAGCCCCGACGTGGCCGCGGCCCGCCCGGCCCCGTAGCCGCCCAGCCGCAGATTCTCCTCGACACTCAGCCCGGCGAACACGCGCCGGCCCTCCGGGACGAGCACCAGGCCCGCCCTCGCCCGCCTCTCGGCCGGCCAGCGGGTCACATCCGTACCGTCGAACTCGACGGTGCCGCGCCAGGCGCGGGACAGACCCGCGACCGTTCGCAACAGGGTGGACTTGCCCGCGCCGTTGGGCCCGACCACGGTCACTGCCTGCCCCGCGTCCACCGAGACGTCCACGCCGTGCAGCGCCTCGATCCGACCGTATCCTCCCACCAACCCGGTGGCCCGCAGCAATCCGGTCACATCTCCTCGCCCAGGTAGGCGGCGCGCACCGCGGGGTCCGCGGCCACCAGTTCGGACGTGCCGTCGGCCAGCAGCCGGCCATGGTCCAGGACCAGCACACGGTCCGACACCGCGAGGACGCCCGCGACATCGTGCTCGACCAGCAGCACGGTCACGCCTTCGGCCGCGATCGCGGTGAACAGATCCGTCAGATCAGTACTCTCGGCACGCGCGAGGCCGGCGAGGGGTTCGTCCAGCAGAAGGAGAGCGGGGTCTCCCGCCAGCGCCCTGGCGATCTCCACACGGCGCTGGAGCCCGTAGGCGAGACTGCCCGCGGACAGGTGCGCGTACGGGGTCATCCCCACTCTGTCGAGCAGTGCGTAGGCGGTGCGGTGTTCGGCGGCGATCCTCCGCCCTGCGGCCGGCAGGCCGAGTATGTGGCCGAGTGAGACGCTCACGCTCCGGCCGGTGCGCGGCAACATGACGTTCTGCAGCACGGTCAGCGAGCCGAACACCTGGAGGTTCTGGAAAGTCCTGGTCACGCCGAGGCGGGCGGTGTGCACCGGTCCGGCACCGGTCAGATCGTGCCCGTTGACACGGATGGTGCCGGACGCGAGAGGGACCACGCCGGACAGGGAGTTCAACAACGTTGTCTTGCCGGCGCCGTTGGGGCCGATCAGCCCGATCACACCGCCGTCCGAGTGGGCGAGCGTGAAGCCGTCCACGGCCGTGACCCCGCCGTATCGCACGGTGGCTCCGGCTATGTCCACCACCGCGGTCACCAGCCACCTCCGGTGGTGCGTACAACTGGCACTGCTTTTCCTTGCCTTGTTCTGCCTCCGGGTCGTGAACCGCTCATGGACGGGTGGAGGCTCCGAGCGTGGGACACCTTGACGTCTCCCCACCACCCACTACGGCGAACGGCCTGGTCCGGTTCACCACCAAGCGCGTCGGCCCGACGGGACTGGGTGCCATGGTGATCGGCACCCCGTCCCGTCCCATGCTCTGCCGCGCTAGCCGCGGTGCAGGTATGCCCTGGTCACGGTCTGTTGGACCTCGTTGCCGTACGCGTCCTCGGCGGTGACTCGGAGCGTCACGAAGGCGTCGCCCCGCACCCCGAGCGGCTTCTTGACGATAACGGCGAACCTGCCCGCGCCGTGGGCCCTGGTCGTCGCCCTGGTGAAGTGCCCGCCGTCGTCGTAGGAGACCTCGAATCGGGCTCTGACCCCCCGCGGCGCACCGAGACCGTCCTGGTGTGGCGCACGGTCAACCCCAGCGAGTGCACGCGGCCCCGCCCCACACTGTTGCGGGCGTCCACCGGTACCCGGTAGTCGACCTGGAGCAGCGGCAGCGGCGCCGCTTCGGCGGTCGGACCGGAACGGAACGACCAGGACGTGTCGGTGGCCGTGGCGTAGCGCCACTCCTCGGACGTGCGGGTGGTCTTCAGCCTCAGTCGGTATTCGGCGCCGCCGGCCGGCACCTGGACGTCTCTCCAGGCGTCCGCGAGGTCGGCCGCCTTCTCACCGTTGCGGCTGAGCCGGGCGCTGACCGTGTCCGTGGACGCCATCGTGCCGGGCAGGCCCTTGAGTCCGTCGCAGACCAGCATCAGCACGTCGTTGACACCGCGATTCTTGATCTCGGTGAGGATGTGCAACCAGTGCTTGGCGCCCTCACCGCCGTCCCCGGCCCACAGACCCAGGATCTCCCGCCGGCCCTCCGTAGTGACCGCCAAGGCCACGTAGATGGGCCGGTTGGCCACCGCACCGTCGCGGATCTTCACGTGGATGGCATCGATGAAGACCACCGGATAGACGGCGTCGAGGGGACGGCTCTGCCATTCGGCCATGCCCTCCAGCACCTTGTCGGTGATGGTGGAGATCGTCTGCCGGGAGACCTCGGCGCCATAGACCTCAGCCAGGTGCGCCTGCACCTCGCCGGTGGTCAGGCCCTTCGCGGCCAGCGAGACGACCATCTCGTCGACGCCGGTCAGGCGCTTCTGCCGCTTCTTGACGATCTTTGGTTCGAAGGAGCCGTCGCGGTCGCGGGGCACGGTTATCTCCACCGGTCCAACATCGGTCAGGACGGACTTGGAGCGTTTGCCGTTGCGGGAGTTGCCACCGTTCTTGCCAGCCGGGTCGTGCTTGTCGTAGCCGAGGTGATCGGTGATCCCGCCTTCCAGGGCGGACACCAGCAGCCGCTTCGTCAACTGCCGCAGCAGCCCGCCCTCGCCGGTCAGCTGTAGACCCTCGGCCTGGGCCCGGCCCACCAGCTCGTCGATCAACTGGCCGTCCGCAGCCTTTGCCCGCACAGCCTCCACGGGCTCGACAGCCTCGGATCCGGACACGTTCTCACTGGTCATCGATGCATCTTCCACGATCGGGAGTTACACCGAACGTCTTACAGTCCCCCTGTGGATCATTCGCCGGTCAGGTCGGTGAGATCGACGGGTGGGAGGCTTCGGCTCGCCGAAGGCTGCTTAGTTGACCTTGTCGGCGAGCTCGGCCTTGTGGGCAGTGTCGATCAGGCCGAGGTAGTCAATGCCGGTGGTCGGGCGGGGTTCCTCGGCGGGGGTCTCGGGCCGGGCTTGGGGTGGGAGTGGCGGCTGACCTGCAAGGGCAGCGCGGTTCCGGCGTCCTGGCTGTTCGTCCTGACACGCAGGAACGACAGATCGAAGGGGTCGAAGACCAGCTCGACTCGCTGGCCGACGAGCAGAGGATCGACCTGGTAGCGGTTGCCGTGCAGGAAGATCAGTGCCGTCTTGGAGACGGTGCGATGTTCTGACCAGCGGAAAGCTTCGGCGAGGTCGAACAGGGTTGGGCGCTGTCAGTGAGCACAGCGCCGCCGCGCGCTACACGGCCCTCCCGGCGCTCGCCCAAGAGATACCGGGAGGGCCTTTCGCGTACCCCTCGTCGGCAAGGAGCCGCCCCAAATATGCACCTCGCCGTCGGCAGGCACGCTTACCGATCATGTCGGCACGAAGCTGCCCAAACTACCGCACTCGTAGGCATTTTCAATGACGTCTAACAACCCCTGTTCGCGGCCACGGTGACCGCGGCTTGACCAAAAGGGGCCCGCCAAGCAAGCTGACGGTCCCTCATGCAGGAACAAAGCACACTGTCTCTTATCGGGGGCCACGCCCACCAGTGGGCCCAGTGGGTTGTTGCCAGTTCCACTGCTGACCCGCTGTCTGTTGCCTGCGCTCTTGCTGACCAGCAGACTGTTGTCGGTGTGATTCGCCAGGATGATGTCTTTGCACATGGGCGGCAAAGGGGTTCTGCATCGCGGCGATGTATTCCCGGTTCCTCTGTTCGCGCGCCTCCCTGACTCGACTGGCTCCATGAGCGTTGGGATTGTTCCGCGTCCAATGTAGGTTCCCGCCCCTGTCAATGGCAGATACTTGGGAAATATATTCGGGCCTAATGCCCTTCCAGAAAGCAATCTCCTGCTGATTAACATAGGCCGAGCGCCCCAAGCTGGTCATGAATTCGTACCCCCCGGGAGCATCGACGGTATAGCGGTACGTGATTCCGTCATCGTCGTATGCCCGTGACGGAACTGCTGCTTCGTCTCCAGGGTCGGGATCGCGCGTGGTACTTACCAGTGCAGTCTCCGTATGCTCCACTTGATAATGCTGAAGACTACTGGGACGACGGCCATTATGAGGTCGAAATCCTTCATTGAAAATTACTTCCGGCCTTCGAGTGTCAAATCGATACAAGGGCTCCAAGTCTTCACGATAAGCGAGACGATAACCGGCGGCCGTCCCGGTGTTCGCTACCGATATTTCTTCCGGCCTCGGGCCGAATCGACTCGTTCCGAAACCCACTGTCTCCTGCGGACTGAAGGTGCTTTCCCTTGCATACCTCGAGAAGTGCACGATGAAATCTTCATGAGTATGGTCGTTATCCTGGAAAGAGCCGTCAGAGTAGTAGTCACTTGAGATGGAAGAAGGAGAGTAGTTCGGGCGTTGACTGGGCATCAGGTGATCCAATTCGCTTGCTGGAAACTGTCAGACGAGATCAGGTATGCTGCAGGACGAGAGCAGGACAGTCCTCCATGGCCCAATTTGCGTGCCGTATCAGTCAGTAACTAGAACGAAGATGCACTTCTTCCGGTTCACCTGATTCTGCCGACGCAAGGAGCGCTGGGTCGGCCAGGGGGTTCGGGGTCGTCGCGTGATGTCCCGCCTCTGTTCAGTTGAGACCGATGAGTGCGAGGGGTCGGCGGGATTCGCGGGTGTCACGCAAGGCCTTGATCGTCCAGTCGTGGGACTGTAAACCGTTCGGCCCCGTCCCGTAATCGGTGGTGACGAAGGGTGGCGGTCAGTGCACGAGGATGCGGTGGCGGAGGAGGGCGAAGCCAGCCAGTCCGTGCATCTGCCTCATGATCCGTTTGGTGCGGGTGTTGACGCCTTCGGTCCGCCCGTTGTGGTGCGGGAGCGTGAGGCCGGCGTCGACGGCGGCGCGGTCGAGTTCTCAACCGTTCACGAAGGCGTGGAGGTAGGGCAACTGGGCCGTGCGGACGCTGGCGATCCACGCGGTGAGTTTCTTGTCATTGCCTGTGGCGGGCGTGAGGAGACGGGCGAACTCGCGAATAGGGGAGGCCAGTTGGGTCATCTCGGGGCTGCGGTGAGCTCGGCGAGAAGACTTGCGTCCTTGTCCCGGAGGTGGTCGGGATGGGTAGGCATGGCGGGTCGGTGGGGTGATAGCCAGACCTGTGACGGTGAGGCAGCCGTCGACCAGGTGGGGTCGGAGCTGGATCGTGCGTGACTCGCGGCGAAGGATGCGGTCGAGGTCGTCGGATGTGTCGAAGGCGGTGTTGGCCATCGCCCTGCGTACCAGCGACCAGACGGCCTCGACAGGATTGAGGTCAGGTGCGTAGGGCGGGAGGCGGACGGTGGTCAGCCAGTCGTGCTCGGCCTCGTACCGCTTCAGCCCGGCGGCCAGGTGGGTGTTGAGATTGTCCCAGACCACCACGATCGGCCCGCCGAGCTGGATGTGCGCGCGGACCAGCAGGTCACGGTAGTCCTGCCAGGAGAAGCTCTTGCGTGCGCCCTTGAGGCGGAGGTGAGCGCGGGGCCGGTGGATGAGGCGGCTCTTTTCACCGGGTTTGTAGCAGCACAACGCGGCGACCGAGGTCCGGCGGCGGGACCTGCCACGGACGCGGATGACGGGGGTCTGCCCGCGCTGGCCCCAGGTGCGGGCCCGGGGAGGAGTCATCGAGAATCCTGCCTCGTCCTCGAAGACGATCCAGGCGCCGGACGCCGCCGCGAGTCTCTCACCTGCGGCCGCACCTCCCTCTTCCACAGCTCCACCGTGTGCTCGTCGCGCTCGAGTGCTCTCGGGCGGGTGCCTGCCAGGACCAGCCGTGCCGTTTCAGCAGCCGCCAGACCGTCGCCACCGACAGGCTCACCCCCAGACGCCGGCGGATCACCGTCTGGACCCGGGCCAGGGGCCAGCGTTCGTCTTCGAAGCCGTGAGCTGCTGGTCCCTTGCCGAGTCCTTCATCGAGCACGGCGAACTGGCCGTCTTTGACGGTCGGGCAGTTCGGCGGACCCGCCGAGCGCAGGGCCTCCATGCCGCCCTCGCGCCAGGCACGACGCCAGCGTTCCACCGACCGCACACTCACCCGCAGATCCTTCGCGATCACCGCCGTCTTCTCCCCCGCCGCGAACCTCTGCCCGGCCTGAAGCCGGATCCCCTCACGAAATGCCCGACGCTCAGCGGTCAGGCCCCCGCCCTCTGGATACCTCACCTCATCGGCATACTGCAGGGACCATGAACCGTCACCACCCGACGACAACCCGAAAACCTCAGTAGCCCCTCACCTCGTTCGACGGGCCGAGCGATACCTCAGGCGTGTTGGCCAGCTCCTGCTGTGGACGCGGCTGGGAGACGGCTTCGGCGGGAGCAGGGCCGATTCGATGCCCGCGGCCGCCCGCCCGGCGGGGCCGGCCTGCGCCAGCGGGACGCCGTAGCGCGCCAGGCGCGGCCGAAGCGGGACCGCAGCCGGGACCGGTAGACCAGCCGCTCCTGCTCCAGCTTGATGACCTGCTCGTAGGAGCGCAGCTCCCACAGCTTCATACGCCGCCACAGCAGGAACGTCGGCACCGGCGAGAGCAGCCAGCGGGTGAGGCGGACGCCCTCCATGTGCTTGCCGGCGGTGATGTCGGCGATCCGACCCGTCCGGCAGACCGAAGAGTGCCACGTCCGCCACGGCGGGATGGCCCGCAGGGCGTCCTCGACATCCAGGACCGGGATCATGAATCCGGCGCCGATCCTGTCCACGGCCCGCCCGGCCAGACGGATGCCGCCGCCTCCGTCGGGAAGAGCGAAATCCCCGGTGTCGTCCCAGCCGTCGTTGCGTTCCTCCAGGAGCACGACCTCTCCCCCGTCACGGCCCAGCGTGCCCAGGCACAGTCCGGGGCCGCGGACAAAGAACCGACCCGGGTTCTCGCCGTGCATCTCCCCGTCGGCCCGCAGGTCGATCTCGACGCCCGGCGCGGCGCGCCCGGAACTCCGGGCGGCCCGGTCGTCGGAGTCCGCGGGAGTGGTCGCGGTACCTGAGGGGATCTCGGTCATCCCCCATGCCGCACGCAGGGGACCCCCAGTGCCGCCCGCACGTCGGCTGCCAACTGGACGGGGACCGGCGCCCCGCTGCAACACACGATGTGCAGGGCCGACGGGGCGGACGCGTCCGGTGGCGCAGCGGCAAGGAGCTGGGAAACGAAGATCGGGGCGGCGAGGAGCACGGTGGTCCTCGTCTCCTCCATCCACTCCAAGGCGCCGGCCGGGTCCCAGACATCCGCCATGACACATGTCCCGCCTGTCAGCAGCGCCCCGAGCAGACCCACCCTCCCATGACATGGGTCAATGCATGGGGGTACACATCCTGCGTGCCGCACTGGTCCTGGCCCGAAAACCGGCTGCCGACAACGCGAGGGGCCAAGGAGGCGGACAGGGTGTTGCAGCTGTGCAGGATCCCCTTCGAGGCACCGAAGTGCCGGACGTAAACATCACAAAGGCCACACGGTCCGGATCCTGCCAGGCATCCTCCAACGGCATGGGATGCGTACACTCCCACGGCGTGTCCTGGAAGTACCGGACGAAATCGATCTCGTCACGCCTCACCGTGGAACCGAGGACGACCCGGTGCCTGAGGGCGGGAAGCCGGGGCGCCATGGCAGCCACCGCGGCCGCGTGGTCGAAACCCTCCCACTGGTCCGTCGTGACGAGCACGGAGACACCGAGCCGTCGCAGCATGCACTCCAGCTCACGCTCCCGGACCGTCGTGATCAGCGGCGCGAAGACGGCCCCGACCCTGAGACAGGCCAGGGTCAGCGCGTTGACCTGCCACCGACGTGCTCTCCGGCGTCTCGTCCCGCCACCGCCGCAGATCGTCCAGGAACGTCTCGTCCCGCCACAATTCCTGTTCGCGGTGTTTCTTGCTGTTCTGCGTCCCGGGACGCAGAGAGAACATGTCCCGCACCGGCCTTCCGGCATCGGACGGCCGTGTGTCAAGCGCGGCTCGAGGACGCCCAGGTCACTGGTCGGCGGGCCGCAGGTCGGCACGGTCCTTGAGCTGCCTGCGGGAGTTGATGCCCAGCTTGCGGTAGACGTTGCGCAGGTGGGCGTCCACGGTCCGTGGGCTGATGAACAGCCGGGCGGCCACCTCCTTCGAAGTCGCACCGGTGGCGACCTGCCGCGCTATGTGCAGCTCCTGCATGGTGAGTTGGTCGCGGGCGTGATCGGTGCGGCTGCGCGCCGTCTCACCCGTGGCGCGCAACTCGTCGGCTGCGCGCCGGCCGAACGCCTCCAGCCCGGCGCCGGAGAAGAGCTCGTGCGCGGTGCGCAGCTGAGGTCGGCAGTCCTGCCTGCGGCCCTGCCGCCGCAGCCATTCCCCGTACAGGAGGTGGGCCCTGGCCCGGTACGGAAGCATCGGGGTGCCGGTGAGATGAGCGATCGCCTCCTGGTAGTCGCTCTCCGCTCCCGTCACCTGCGCTCGCGCGTAGGCGGCGATCCCCAGGCCCGTGGGGGTTCCGGATGCCTCGGTGCGTTCGGTCAGCGACGCCAGCGCGGAAGCGGCCGCGGCCTGTTCGCCGCAGCGTACGGCGGCCTCCACCAGCTCAGGCAGGGCGAACCCCGCGGTGAAGAGTTCCCCGTCGGCCGTGGCACGTCGTGCGGCATCCAGGGCGTCCGGGTAGCGGGCCAGGCCGTTGTTGAGCACGGCGCTCGCCCAGTGAACGTTGGAGATCATCTGCCCGGTGGCAGGGGCCGTCGCCAGCACGGCTTCGAACAGCGCGGACGCCTCCTCGCGGCGTCCGCGCATCGCGGCCAGTTGCAGCCGGTGGTAGGTGACCGGAGGTGTACCGGTCGCGTCGGCGATCGCCTGCTCCTCGGCGATCACGGCCATGGCCTTGTCGAGGTCGCCGGTGAGCGCTGCGGCGGTGGCGGCCTGCGCGAGACCGAGCCGCAGGACGAGCGGTGATCCCGACTCACGGCCCGACTTCAGCAGCCACTCGATGATCCGCTCGTGGGTGTCCGGGTCCCACAGCTCGGCCGTGAGGATGATCGCGAGCGCGGGGTGCCGTGTCCACAGGGGACCCTCCGGCCCGTCGAGGGCTTCCCTGATCAGAGGGACGGCCGCCCGGTGCCCGTGCACGGCCAGGACGTCCAGCGCGTCGAGGATGTCCGGTGGATGCGGCGGAGCGGACCTCGCCTCGGCGAGGACCGCGTCCGTCACGCCGTTCGAGCGTCCGACGAGCAGACTCATTTCGAGTGCTTCCAGGTGGCTCTCCCTGGAGCGCCCGGAGTCCAGGGGCGCAAGCCGTCGCGCGGCCCGCAGCATCCACGCCAGACCCCCGCCGTCGTCGACCCGGGCCAGGGCGATCCTGCCCCGCAGCAGGTCCGTCTCCGCCTGCTGGAGCTCGTCCGGACTGGAGTTGTCGGCCGCACCGAGCAGTGCGGCCGCCTTGTTGAGCGCGCCCGCGTCGAGGTGGGCGCGCGTGGCCGCGAGGGTCCGTTCGATCCGCTGTACCGAGTCGAGCGACAGCTCCGCCGCGCGTTCGAGGAAGGCGGCCGTGGCGACCGCGCCGCCGCGTGCCTGGGCCCGGGAGGCCGAGCGCTCCAGCTCGGCGGCCACGTCCTCGTCGGGTACGGCGGTGGCCTGGGCGCGATGCCATGCACGCCGGTCGGGGTCGGCGACCGGATCGGTGGCGTCGGCAAGCACCCGATGAGCCAGGCGCCGCTCCTCCGTGGAGGCGGCGTCGTATGCTGCAGCGCGCGCCAGGGGGTGGTAGAAGCGCACGCGGGTGCCGAACTCGACCAGGCCGGTCGTGGTGGCAGCCGCACCGGCGGTCGGCAGGTCGATGTCCAGACCGCGTGCGGCGGGCCAGAGCAGTCCGGGGTCGCCGGTCGGGTCGGCCGCGGCGATCGTGAGCAGGAGCCGCGCCTGCACGGGCAGACGGGAGAGGACGGCCCGGAATTCGTGTCCGACCCGAGTCGGCACCGAGGCGAGTCGCGGCGGGGCGAACCCGCCGGCTCTGGGCAGGGTGAGCAGGGCCAGTGGGTTCCCCCGCGCCTCGGCCACGAGCCGGTCACGCACCTGTGCGTCGAGCGTCTCGTGGTTCTGCGCGGTGAGCAGTGCTCGTGCGTCGGTGTCGCTCAGCCCGTCGACACTCAGCCCCGGCAGGCCGTCCAGCTCGCCCGTCTCGTTCGGCGGCCGGGTGGCGAGCACCATGGCGACGCACTCGGCGGAGACGCGCCGGGCGAGGAACGCCAGCGCCTTCGACGAGGCCGCATCGAGCCAGTGCGCATCGTCGACTACGCACAGTACCGGGCGCTCCCGGCCCGCTGCCGTCAGCAGACCCAGGGCCGCCAGACCGACCCGGAACACGTCCGGCGTCCCGGACGCCAGGTCGAAGGCGACCCGGAGCGCCCGGCGGTGCTCGGTGGGCAGCTCGGTCAGGTGGCCCAGCACCGGAAGGCAGAGCTGGTGCAGCGCGGCGAAGGGCAGCTCCGCCTCGAGCTGGGACCCACTCGCGCGCAACACGCGGAATCCGGACGCCATCCCTTCCGCGTGCTCCAGCAGCGTGCTCTTGCCGATCCCCGCCTCGCCACGCAGGACCAGGACGCCGCCGCAGCCTGCCCGTGCCGTGTCGATCAGCTCGCGAAGGCTCTGCGTCTCGTACTTCCTGCCGAGCAGCGGACGGGGAGTGGGAACCGGCGTCTGCATAGACCAGAGGCTACAGCGAGTAGGTCATCGGGCCGGTCGAGGGTCCTCCAGTCGGTCACCCTCAGTGGTTGCTCGTGCGGCGTGTGGTGGCGACTTCAGGAATGGTGGTGCGACTGCTGCGGCACGACGCCGGCCTTCTCGCCATCGTCCAGGACCACGAACTGGCCCATCATTCCGTTGTCCTCGTGCTGTAGGAGGTGGCAGTGGTACATGTACGGCATGTTCGGGTCGGTGTGGTCGCGGAAGCGCAGCGCCAGCCGGAAGTGCTTTCCCGGTGGCAGCAGGATGGTGTCCTTCCAGCCCTGAAGGTGTGGTTCCGGCTTCCCGCCGTCGACCGTCAGCACCTGGAACTGCACGTCGTGGACATGGAAGTTGTGCATGAAGCCGTTGTCGTTAACCACGTCCCACACCTCGACGGTGTCCACACGGACCCCGAAGTCGATGCGGTCCATCGCCATAGACCGGCCGTTGATCTTGTCCGACTCGAGTGCGAAGGAGCGCTCTTGTGCGGCCTTCTCGCCGGCGAGATCCGGCGCGGCACCGAGTGTGGAAGGGATGTCGGGGCTGTCGGACAGGGTGGCCGCGGCCCGGAACTGGCAGATGTCGAGCTGGTCGTCGAAGCCGTTGATCCGTCCCAGGGTGCCGCCGTACTCGGACGGGTAGGAGCGCAGTGCGACCCGCTCTCCCGGCTTGAAGGCGACCACGATCTCGACGCGTTCCCCAGGCGAGAGGTACAGGCGCTCGGTGTTCCACGGCCTGGCGAGCAGGCCGCCGTCGGTGGCGACGAGCGTGAACGTCCGGTCGTCGGAGAACCCGAGGTTGTACAGGCGGGCGTTGGAGCCATTGAGCAGCCGCAGCCGCACGAGCCTGGTCGTGACGTCGACATACGGACCGATCGTGCCGTTGACGAGTACCTCGTCGCCTATCACGCCCAGCGCGCCGCCGAGCAGCGGTACCCGCTTCTCGAACTGGTTGTCCCCGTCGAACGCCCTGTCCTGAACGATCATCGGGATGTCGTCGACGCCGTACTGGGACGGCAGCCGCGGCACCTCGGTGTCCTCGGCATCGACGATGAACAGCCCACCGAGGCCCCGGTACATATGATCGGCGGTCGATCCGTGTACGTGCGGGTGGTACCAGAGCGTCGCGGCGGGCTGGTCGATCGTCCACCGCGGCCGCCAGGTCCCTCCGGCCGTGACGACCTGATGCGGTCCGCCATCCATGGCCGCGGGCAGGTGCATCCCGTGCCAGTGGAGCGACGTGTCCTGGTCCAGGCCGTTGCTCACCGCGAACTCGACCCGTTCGCCGCGCCGCGCGCGAATCGTCGGACCGAGGTACGTGCCGTTCACGCCCCAGGTGCGGGTGGCCGCCCCGGTCTTGAACCGGGTCTCGCCCGACTGGATGCCGAGCGTGAAGACCCGGGCACCCGAAGCGTTGGTCGTCGACTCCGCCAGCGGCGGGATCGACAGGGCCTTGTCGAAGGAGACCTTGCCGACCGTGTCCAGCTTCGCCGTGTAGTAGTAGACACCGAGACCGCCACCGGCGAGGACGACCGAACCTCCGACTCCGTACCCGAGGGCCTTCAGCATTGTGCGTCGTTTCACCGGAACACTGTCCCGGCCCGGGCGGCCCGTTCGCGTCGGCGTAAATTGCGTAGACCTCTCACCACGACGGAGAAGATCCCCACAAGTGGGGATCTTCGTACCGTGTCTTCCTGCGGTGAGGAACTGCGCCATCGGGGAGTACTGCCGCCCGGTCAGCGAGTCGCCGGCCGGCGCCGCGCCAGGACCGCGACGGTGGCGAGCAGGGCGAGAAGAATCGACGCGAACCAGGTCATGACCGTGGTGGCGGAGGCACTGAGGGTGGCCACGCCTATACCGACGGCCGGCAGGGTCAGCCCGAGGTAGGCGATCAGGAAGAGCCCTGCGAGAGCCTCACCGCGCTTGGCCGGGACGGCCGCGGCGGCAACAATGCCGAGAGCGGCCTTGAACAGTACGCCCGCCCCGATGCCCGCGATCACACCGCCGATGAGGAACGCGGCAGGTTGGCGGTGTACATGCCGACGACCAGGATGACGACGCCTGCGGCCTGCGACGAAAGGCCCAGTCGACGCTTCGTGTCGGTGGATAGTCGCGCTGTCATGCTCTGAGCCCAGATGAGGGAGCAGCGCAGGCGGCCGGGCAGGTGGATCAGCAGGTCGCTGACCGTCACCATCGGGCCGATGAACCCCGATGGCCCGTAGCGAACGGTCCAGCGCATGGAGATCACGGGCCTGTTCGCTCCGCCGGTGTCAGAAACGTTCCGACACCCAGGTCTATACGACCGGTCTACTTTCCCCTCCCATCACCGAAGTCGACCGGCGTGTTGGCAGCCGCCAGCGAAGCCGGCGGCATCGAACTGTACGGGCGCACGCAGCGCGCCCACCCGACAGTGCCTGCTGCATCCGCACCAGGGCAGCGAGACGGCACGGCACAAGCAGTTCAGCTGGCCACCGCCACCTGAATGAGGTGGTGTTGCGAGGACCACTGGGGCCCAAGCTCGGCGGAGGCCACCCGCTTGTCACTGGGGACCGTGATGGACCGTCCAGTCCTCTTCCTCCATCGTCTCCGGGTCGCCCCAGGCCAGCGCGCCGTCTTCCTCGTCCAGATGCGGCCGCAGTTCGGGCATGTCCGCGCCGTTCGCGTCGCGCAGGCACCGGCCTGTCTCCAGGGCGGAGGCGATCTCCTCCGGCCGCTGCGGGAGGGTGAGGGCCGACGTGGTCCAGGGCCCCGATGCTCCACGCGGCCATCCGGCCGAAGGAGGCCCGCTCGGGGTCAGCGTCCATGAACAGTCCGGACCAGGTGTCGCCCGCCGTCACGGCCAGCGGAAGGTGGGCGCGGTCGTGACCGCCGCCTTCGGGCGTGGTCCGAATGTGCCACTTGGCGACCATCCGGTCGAGCTGGTACCAGGCGCAACCAGGAGGCAGCCACGCGGTCTTGCGCCACTCGGGATGGTTGACGAAGGAGCCGTCGGTGGCGTCCTGGAAGTCGTCCGTACGGGTGCCGACGGATCCGTCGTGCAGCAGGCACCGGGCACGTAACGCCGGCGGCAGCGGTATCCCGAGTTCGGTCTGGGCCGCGGTGATCTGTTTCTCGGTCGCCGCTGGATGCACCATCGCCAGCGAGCCGGGCGCATGCGCGGCCATCCACGTCTCGATGCGGGCCCAGGCCACCCGAACCTGTGCAGCCGCCTCATCTTCCACGAGGTGGTCGCTCATCCCGCCAACCCACAATTGGCGAATCGTTGTTCCAGGGCTCCGCTCTTCGGGCTCGATTCGGCCATCAGCCGGACGTCCCCGAGTCCGCTCCATGATCGCCGACGGATGAGCTCGTCGTCCTCCCTCTGTCCGGCCGACGCTGTCGTCGCCGGGCGGCAATTACGACGCGACGGTCTCGGAAGCACAGCCTCTCTGGGATCGCGGCGTCTTCATGCCGACCCGGCCGGGCGAGATGGTCCGTGGGTCCACCGCCTCGCCGGGTGCTCCCACTTCGTAGGGTCCGGTCGGATTGTTCGGACGGTCGTGTGGGAGGAGGAAGAACGTGCGTCGCTCGAAAAGGCCGCTGTCGGGGTCCTTGCCGGCGTCAGGCATGAGGTTTGCATAGCCGACCATGCGGCCGTCGCGCTCGTAGCGCGGCTTGCCGCGTCGCCGTGTCGACTTGTCGAGGGCCTGGCGCACGTAGTCGAGGTTCTCCGTGCTCTCCAGCCACACCACGACTTCCTCGTCGGTGAGCTGGTTGTCCTGGAGCATCGAACTCATGGCCGCGGACCCTCCTCGATTTCTTCGGCCGCCCACCGGCCTGCTTGTGTGGCGATCACACCAATTTTTCTCTGCCCCCGTCGACCACTGCTCGCACGGTGGTCACCCACACCATGGTACGGGGAGGAACCGCACCGGCCCAGGGCGACTGCGATCCTCACCGGCCGCCTCCCGCGGGGTCGGGCAGCAGGGCGAGGCCCGGATAGAGCTTACGGTCATTGTTCTTGATCATCTCGGCCGGGGAGGAGAGACCCAGTTCCTGGCGGATGCGGCTGGCGAAGGCGCGGCTGGACGCGGCCCTGATGCTCTCCTCCGCGCACCAGCGGCAGTACGTCTCGTACAACAGCTTCTGCTCGACGCGCAGGTCGGGATTGGGCCTGCCGTCCTGGCCCTTGGTGCAGCACTCGCCGATGAAGCGCCCGATGTGGTCCTCAGTCGTCTCGTACGCGGCCGTGGCCAGCCGGACGGCGGACGGGCCGTGCAGGGGATCGCGGGTGTCCAGGTAGCGCTTGGCGCCCTCGATCAGCCAGTGCAGGATGCCGGGGCCCTCGTCGCGCACGAGTTCCACCGCGAGGTTGTCGATCTTGCGATGGTTCGGCACGACGCGCTCGAAGGGGATGAGCCGCATCCGGCGCCAGAAGGCGTGTCCGCCGGTGCCGACCTCGGGACGGTGATTGCCCAGCAGCCAGAGTTTGTGAGTGGGCGTGAAGCTGAAGAAGTCCTGGCGCATGCGCCGGGCGGTGATCTTGTCGCCGCCGGTGAGCAGCTTGACGCGGGCCTCGTTGAACTTGTCGTTGGGCTTGAGTTCGCTGCACACCACGATGCGGCGGCCGTGCAGTTCGGTCAACTCAGTGGAGTGCTCGGCGAACTTTCCCTTCTCCATGAGGAATCCGGGCGGTGCCGCGTTCGCGTACTCGCCGAGGATCTGGGTCATGACGTCCAGGAGCACGGACTTGCCGTTGGCACCGGAGCCGTAGAGGAAGGGCAAGACCTGCGCGCCAACATCGCCCGTGATCGAGTAGCCGAGCAGGACGTGCAGGAAACGGGTGGTCTCCAGCCCCCTGTCGTCGTCGCCAAAGGTGTCACGCAGGAAGCTGTCCCAGCGCGGGATCGGCATCTTCTGCGGGGCCACGGTGGTGGCGCGCGAGTGCATGTCGGTGACCGGGTCGGGCTTGCGCAGGTCGCCAGTCCTGAGGTCGACGACCCCGGCGGGCGTGCACAGGGCGTAGATGTCGCCGTCGAGGACGTCCGGGTCAAGGCTGAGACTCGGTGCGGCCTGGGCCTGGTGCAGGAGCGCTTTCATCCCGGCGGTGGACTGGGTACGCCTGCGGTGCTGGGCCAGCTCGCGAGGGCTGAAGACGCCACGTGGGTCGGTGTCGGGCATCTGCTCCGCCATGTCACCGGCCGCCCAGAGCGCCGTCTTCTCGCCGCCGGTGCGCTTCCAGCGGTACTGGTCCCAGGAGTACCAGCCGAGGCCCTCCACGTGCCGGAAGCGGTCGCTGTAGAGGCGGGCGAAAAGCTTGGCGTTGGCGCGGTCGGTCAGTTCGTCGGGCAGCAGTCCGGTGGGGGCGCCGCTGTCGACGACCACGACGCTCAGCGCCTCGGTCTGCTGTGCGGGCAGACTCGGTTGTCCCGAGGACGGGGCCGGACGGCTGGCGGGCAGCTCGAGGTCGAAGCTCTGCTGCTGGATCTGCTCGGCGGCGGCGACGGCGTCGAACCGGCCGTGCTCGGCGCTGCTCATGAGCGTCCTCGGGGGTGGAACGGGCGCTGGGCGCCTGCGGACAGAGCGGATTCGATGATGGTCAGGTTCCGGCGTTCCTGGTGCGGGCGGGCCTGTCGGGCGGTCTGGAGCAGCAGGTCCCGCACTTCGGCCTCGTTCAGGTGTCCGCCCTGAACCAGTCCCCCGGCAGCGTAGGCGGCCCGGTTCAGTTTCTCCGTGAAGCTCGCCCCTTCGGGAGTCGCCGCGCACTGCGCCACCTCGTCCAGGAGTGGCTCCAGGATACGGGTAGCCGACTTGGCCGCGGGGCGGCGGGCCCGGGACGGAGGGGCCGGGGCGGGCCCGGAGGCAGAGGCGGTGGCCGCAGCTGGGATGGGGGTGTGACCGGTTCGGGTCAGTTCGGCGGCGAGCCAGTCGGGCAGAGGCGCGGGGTACCGGGTCTCCCCCACCGGCGCGTACTCGCCCGCTGTGGTGCGTGTGGTGGGGGCGACGATGTACCCGTTGTCGGAGCGGACGTCGACCTGCCACGCCAGCGCGGTCTTCGGGCTGGAGCCGGTGGACGACCGGTAGCGGGTCTGCGGACGCGGATTGCGGTACCAGATGTGCAGTCCGCCCGACGGAGTCCGTACGCGCAGCGTCTCCGTGTCCTCAGCCGGGCTGGACCTGCCCCGCAGCGCGGCCAGGAGCGCCAGGGTGTCGAAGCCCGTGGCCAGGCCGGTGAGGTTGACCCCAGGACCGATGGGGATGCCCGGCAGGAGCCGGGAGCGGTCGGGCACTTCTGCGGCGTGCGCGTCCACATCGATCACGACGAGGTTCGCGGGCCCGCAGGACACACCGACGCCGAACCGGGGGTGGGCACCCCACCAGGCCTCGATCCGTTCGGGGGACGTGGTGGCGGCGTGGAAGCCGTGACACCAGCGGCCCTCGGGGGTGCACGGGCAAGTTCCCGGTGCGTGCCGGTCCTGGCGGCAGGCCTCGCAGTTGGCCGCGGGGGTCTTCTGCCGGGGGGCGAGGGGATGCACCGGCCAGCCCGCCCCGGCGCACCACCGGGCCACAGCGACAGCACTGACCGTGCCGACAACCCCTGGCGGGGGCGGCGAGCTTGTCGAGGGCTGGCGCGCCACTGATCGTCCTTGTCGAGCGTCGGTCGTCTTCCCTTGCTCAGCCCCTTCACAAACTTCCTGTTCAGAGGGGTGATCCCGGCCGACTGCGGGACTGAAGGGACTGAGTTTCTCATGTTGAAGCCTTGAGACTAGCGCACCAGCGTCCCCGTACACGGGGGCCGTTGCCGTGTCGCGAAACCTCGGTCCCGTTAGTCCCGCAGTCGGGGAGTGCCCATGTCTCTGCCGAGGGCGCCCACTGGGGCACCTTCAGAGCCGTTCAGTCCCGTCCCCCTTCGGTCCCGTTTCAGTCCCGTGACTAAAAGTGCAGGTCAGAGCGGCTATGCCAAACGATCACGGGACTGACGGGACCGAGGTTTCCCCTTATAAGCTACGTACGTACGTGACCCCTTCTTTAGTACACGTGTGCGCATACACGCACACGCACACGATTGAGGAACAAGAAGGTTCAGTCCCGTCAGTCCCGTTAGACCCGTTGCTGGAGCTTAAGCAGCCCGCTGACCTGCGGTTTTTCTTGACGGGACTGAAGCGGGACTGAACGGGGCCGGAGCGTTTTCAGCCCCGTGCCCCGATGGAGCCCGCCGCTGCTCTCCGGGATACGACGGGCCGCACCCTGCCCGACCGCTTCGGTGGCCCTGCTCTCCGGAATCCGTTTGAAGGCCTCTCTGAGGCCCGTTCGCCGCCCTGACCGCCGCGGGGCCTCACTTCCTGCCTGCCGCCCCGCCAACGGCCGTGCAAGGCCTCCGAGGCGCGCCCCTCCCGTTGCCCCTCCCCAGCCGCCCCGCTGGGCAAGGTGGGCTTGGTCGGTGATGGTGACGCCGAGGACCGGCCGGGGAGCTCGGTGATCCGCTCGCCGAGCTCCCCGGGAACCGAGAGTTCGGCGTGTGCTGCAGTAGCGAGCCCGGGTGCCGGCGCACGACGCGGTACGGCTGCGGACAAACCGGCGCCGCCTGGCTCTGCATCTCGACGACGGCATGCTGGAGTGGCCTCCGCGGGAACCGCTCGCGGACGTCTAGGACCTGCCGGCTCCGGCCGGGGGCCGGAGCCGGAGGGCCCCACCGCGGTGTCCCGTTCACCGCTTCGGAAGAGAGACATGACTACACCGCGCCCGTAGGTACGACGGCCGCCATACCCGACCCCGTCCGTGTCCCCGCCCGGATCCTGCGCTTCCGGGCCGCCTCCCAGATCCTCAGGGGTGCCGGGCCGGCCGCGGGTGTCACAGGCGGCGACCTCCGCGCCCAGGACATGCTCGGCTCCGCACCGGCCTTGCCGGACTGCCCAGCGCCCTGTCCACCGTCGGTTTCGCGCTCACCGCCGTCGCCATCGGCCGCATCTCCCAGGGCCGCGGCCGACGCACCGGCCTGGCCACTGGCTACTTCACCGGCACCATCGGCTCGGTCGGCGTCATCGTCACTGCCGACCTGGACAACCCGGTCCTGCTGTTCACCGCCCTGTTCATCTACAGTGGCGGTACCGCCACCAACTTCCAAGCCCGGTACGCCGGAGCCGACCTCGCCCCGGCAGGGCACCGGGCGCACGCGGTCTCCACCGTCCAGGCCGCCACCACTCTCGGCGGCGTCGGACCGAACCTCGTCGCTTCCACCGGCGCCTTCGCCGAGCACCCGGGTATTCCGGGACCTGACCGGGCCCTTTGCCCTCTCCAGCGCCGCCATGCCGGGCCCCACTTGTCCTCGCCCTGTGGCTACGGTCCGACCCGTTGCTGCTGGCCCGCGCAGTCGCCCGAGCCAAGGAAGCCGCGGTCAGGACGATGACGCCGGACCACGTGCACGACCGCGGTCATGGCACCGCCTCCTCCAGACTCGTCATCGCCATCCACATCGGCGCCATGTACCTGCCCCCGCCCCTCACCGGCCAGCTCGTCGACCGCTACGGGCGTATTGAAGATGGGGGCCGCCCCCGGAGTCACCCTTCTGGCCTCCGCCCTCCTGGTCGCCGACATCCTCGCCGCGCACGCGCCCGGCGACTCCGTCGGTCTCTTAGAGGTCCTAACAAAGGCGTTGGACGTGGCGGTGGGTGATGAGGCAGACGGCGAGGCCGAGGAAGGCTTCGTGGATGTCGTCGCGTCTCTCC
>NZ_JBVISR010000032.1:0-21794 GCF_055575415.1 Streptomyces sp. NPDC034099
GGAACGACGCGACGACATCCACGAAGCCTTCCTCGGCCTCGCCGTCTGCCTGATCACCCACCGCCACGTCCGACGCCTTTGTTAGGACCTCTAAGGCAACTGATCGACGCTCAGGCCCAGGTCACTCACATGGAATCGGTGCCCCTCGCCGGTCCGCACCCACTCTCCGTCTACCGGGGTCATGTTCAGCCGCAGGACGCTCTTGAGGGCGGCCATGTCGCGCCAGACGCTGTTTGCGTCGCCCTTCACGCCGTCGACGAGCCGCTGCGGTACGGGGATCAGGTAGGGGACAAGCTGGCCCGGCCTCGGTCGGCGCTTGGAATCGCGCGCAAGCTTCTCCTCGAGGACCCCCTCTTCCAGGAGAGACCCCGGGTACAGGCACACCACATGCACCAGGTCCTCGCCGAGCACGGCAGGAAGCAGTCCGGGCTCCATACCAGGGTGGTCGCGGCTCAGCAGTCCGAGGTCGCCATCGAGCTCCCACGGCCCCGGCACCCGCAGCCAGCCCGCAGTACCCGTGGCCCTTCGTTCCCGGACCGTCCGCCGGTTGTCGAGCTGCTGGAGCTCCCGCCCCGCAGCCTCCCCCAGCCTGTCGACGAGCTCATCGGCGTACACCTCGTCCAACAACGCGGGCACTTCCTCCGGCAGGGAAATCGTCCGGCCGGCCCCCAGGACCAGTCCAGTACGCCGCACCAGCGCGACATCGTCCAGCTCGGACGTACTGTCCGCTCGGAGCACCACGATCCGCGGCCGGCCCCCTGAGCTCTGTCCCGCACGGGTCAGCAGGCTGGCGAGCGGCACCGGCCCCGAAACGACGAAGTCGAAGCGCAGCCCCCTGACGTGTTCCAGCATCGGCGTCGTCACCAGCACGGAAGGACCGCTGACGCCAGCGTCAGGAGAGAACATGCTCCGGCAGGCCGCGAGACGCCGCCACCGGTCCTTGTTGCGCATCTGCTCATGAACCAGGGTCACCTCGAGAGCGGGCAGGTCCTGCGAGAGCTGACGGAATGTACGGATGGCTTCCGCAGGCGTCGACCGGTAGACGACAGCCCGGCCCTTGCCGGCCTCGGCCAAGGGGGCAAGCGCCGCCTGGATCTCGTCGTACGGCGCACCATCGACGACCTCGACACTGAGCGTGGCAGCATGGACGGTTCCCGCGGGCTGACGGGGCAGGTGCCCCGTTCCGGACTGTGCGTCCACGAACGACCACGCTGGCGGCCGGCGAGGCTGCACCATCGCCTCCTTGCCGCCTCCAGCCCCACGGCGATAGGCCGCCAGCATCGCGTCCACCGACTTGTCCGCAGCCACCGCGGCCAGGACAACGGGAATCTGCAGCGCAGCGGCCCACTCCAAGAACCGGAGCATCAGCTTCTGCCCCCAGGCTCCGCGGGCATGGGCCTCATCCACCACGACGACCTTGCCGGAGAAGGCAAAGAGCCGCATCACGTTGAACTGCACCGGCATGACCGCCTGGAGAAGTTCGTCCACCGTCCCCGTGCCCAGTGCCGCCAGGAGAGCGCGGTGATGGGAATTGAGCCAGCTGTTCCCTGCCACAACCCACTCCTCACCAGGCTCCGCACTCACGTCACCTGCCGCGTAGGCATGCACCCACTGCTGCGCGGCTTCCGCCGGCTTCAACCGCGACGAGCTGTGCAGCAGGAGCGAGCGCCAGGGGCCCGTCAGGGCCTGCTCAGCAAAAGCATGCAGCTGCGCCATGTGGCTGTCGGCCGCCGAACCGGTCGGCAGCGCATAGAACAGACCGCGCGCGTCCACCGCATGCCCGAGGACCGCTGCCGCACGAAGAGCCCCCTGCGTGCGCTCCTGTGACGCCCGAGCCGTCACCACCACCAAGCCCGGCCCGTGCACGGACACCAGATCAGGCAACTGGGCTTCCACACTGGCCGCAAGGCTGGTCTCACCCGCGCACTGGACCGGCTCTGGCCGGGCGAACCCCGTCCCGGCCAGGTCGCTCTGCTCCACCAGACGCAGAGCCGCTGCCCGCGCAACTGGCCAGTAGGCGTCCAAGTCGTCCCGCGTGCCGGCCCATCCCTCCTCCCTGAGCCTGGCCTGAATCTCTTCGTCGATACTGGCCAGCCAGTCCGACAGGGTCACCAGCCCCGTCAGGACGACAGCCGCGCGCGGCGTCATCCGCCCGTGCGGAACCGATGCCGCCCCCGTCACCCGGCGCACCTCATCGAAGTGAACCCGGCGCTGCTCCTCCCACCTGCCCGCGCCCAGACCGGGGTGACGGGCGACAGGGCACCGGTAGTCCTTGGCGTAGACGACCGGGTGGAAGCGGCCGCCGTGCCCACCGAGCATCTGGGCCACCGCGTGACTGAGCCGGGACTGCGGACGCCGCTTCGACGACGGATAGCCGATCTCCTCAAAGACCCCCGCCAGCCACCAGTGCGCCGCCGCCTCATGCGACTGCCTGTCCTGCGCGGCACCGGCCGCGAACCCGTACCCGTGCTCACCGCCCAGCTCCTGCGCCAGCAGTTGCCCGTCCGCGTACTTCGGGCCATTGCGGTGCAGCTGGAACGGCACACTGATCTTCCCGATGTCGTGCAGTCCCGCCCAGAACGCCGCGAGCGCCCGCGCTTCCCCCTCCGCAACCTGCAGCGCCCCGGCCACCATGCTCCGCTGGCGCGAGGTCAGCAACTCATCCCAGACGACCTCCGCGACAGCTGCCGTATCCAGCAGATGACAGATCAAAGGATGCGTACGGTGAGCCCCGGCGGCGTTCTTGCCCAGCCCGGCAGCCTTGCCCCACAGGCGGGAATCCAGAGACATGAGCTGCTCCTCGTCACGCATCCAGTGCAGACGCATCTCGAAGGGCCGCGGCAGAAACACCCGGCCGCAGATCCCCCGGTCATCTTGCTACATCTCGTTAAAGGCCGACGGGGGTAAAACCCTCAAGCACCGCCCCACCAACGGGTATCCGCCGTAGAGTACACACCGCTGCACGCCTCCCAGAGAGGTGCGCGGAACCGCATTGAATATCCAGGCGCCGGCAACGCCGAGCAGAACGCACGACCCTCTCGAGGGATGAGCGTCACCTCGACCCAGTCAGCGCTCTGGAGATGCAATGTCCCGGTTCCTGCACAAGTTCGTCCTGCGCCGCGAGGTACTCCTCGAGACCTCACGCGTAGTGGTCAGCGCGGTAATCCGCGCCCTGATCACCGAACTCGTCAGCTGGCTCATCTGAGCCAACGGTGACGGACCCCGAGGGGTCCGTCACCCCTTGATTCCAGACGATCGGCGCAAGCCGAACGCATTCCTTCCGGGGGATACCAGGCCCGCGGCGCCACCCACGTTCAGTCCTCCCCGCCGACGCGGGGGTGTTCCAATTCAGCATCTTCCGCAGCGCACTCATCCCGTGTCCTCCCTGCCGATGCGGGGGTGTTCCGCCGTCGAGCTGCGTGCGGTGGATACGGACAAGGTCCTCCCCGCCAACGCGGGGATGTTCCGATCCGGTCCAGGGCAGCCTTGAACACGTCCGCGTCCTCCCCGCCGACGCGGGGGGATGTTCCGCCCGCCGAGGGAGCCTGAGCCATGCCCACGCAGTCCTCCCCGCCAACGCCGGGGTGTTCCGGTGGATCACCTCGTTCTTCTGCTGCTGGCTGGGTCCTCCCCAGCCGACGCGGGGGTGTTCCGGTCGGGCCAATGACCTGCATGAGCCCGACGCTGTCCTCCCCGCCGACGCGGGGTGTTCCGACCGACCCTGACGCCGTTGTCGACGGCGCGTGGTCCTCCCCGCCGACGCGGGGGTGTTCCGCACCCCCTGACGGCCGACGAGTGCACGCTTGCGTCCTCCCGCCGACGCGGGGATGTTCCGCCCTAGACGTCATTCTTACCCTTGCCGTACAGGCCCTCCCCGCCGACGCGGGGGTGTTCCGTAGCAGTCCCGGACGGTCACGTCTTCGCAGACGTCCTCCCCGCCGACGCGGGAGTGTTCCGCTCGTGGCGGCGCTGCCTCCCGGAGCTGGCCACGCCCTCCCCACCAACGGTGACGGACTGCCCGGTGCCCAGAGTGTCCTCCCCGCCGACGCAGGGGTGGTCCGGCCTCGGGGTCGAAGCGGGCCCGGGTCTTGCCCGTCCTCCCCGCCGACGCGGGGGTGCTCCGCAGACGGTCGTCTCGGTCGACTGCCTGTACGGGTCCTCCCCGCCGACGCGAGGGTGTTCCGTTGGCGCGCTGCACGTTCTTGGAGAGGACCGCGTCCTCCCCGCCGACGCGGGGGTGTTCTACCCGCGCCCTCTGGCAGCCTCCCCGCCTCCCGGGTCCTCCCCGCCGACGCGGGGGTGTTCCGTAGGAGAGGGTGGTGAGGGAGCCGATTCCGGCGTCCTCCCCGCCGACGCGGGGGTGTTCCGGCCTCGCCCCATACCCTGACAGTGACGAGCTGGTCCTCCCCACCGACGCGAAGGCGACCGCCAGCGCCTACGGCCGCGACCTCCTCGAGTCCTCCCCGCCGACGCAGGGGGGTTCCGATTCAGCATCTTCCGCAGCGCACTCATCCCGTGTCCTCCCCGCCAACGCGGGGGTGTTCCGCTCCAGAGCGACCTGCCCCATCGGCGTGGCCCGTCCTCCCCGCCGACGCGGGGGTGTTCCGACGGCACGTCGGAGCCGTCGGAGCACGGCCGAGTCCTCCCCGCCGACGCGGGGGTGTTTCGTGGTCCTGTGTGGCGCGCTTCTTGAGTCCGATGTCCTCCCCGCCGACGCGGGGGTGTTCCGAAGGGACGGAGGACCGGGGGGGCCGCCTTCCCGTCCTCCCCGCCGACGCGGGGGTGGTCCGGGGGAGTCCTGATACAGGGCCTGAACGGTCTTGTCCTCCCCGCCGACGCGGGGGTGTTCCGTCGTCGCAGGTCTTCCTGTTGTGGTCCTGGATGTCCTCCCCGCCGACGCGGGGGTGCTCCTTGGCGGGTCGCTTCACGGTGTTCCCCTCAGCCGTCTTTCCCGCCAACGCGGGGGGTGCTCCGACCTGCTCGTCGCCGTCTTCGGGGCTGTACGTGTCTTCCCCGCCAACGTGGGAGTGTTCCGATCCCGCGGCACGTGGGGCAGTTGTCCGGGCTGTCCTCCCCCCGGCGCGGGGATGTTCCGCCGTCGCAGCGGACAGGTCCGTCGGGGTGCAGGTCTTCCACGCCGACGCGGGGGTGCTCCGCTGGACGATCCGTCGCTGACGAAGGAGCGCCGGTCTTCCCCGCCGACGCGGGGGTGTTCCGAAGATCGCTGGGGCAGTCCTGTCGGTCTCGGAGCCCTCCCCGCCGACGCGGGGGTGCTCCGAGAGGGCCGCCTGATGCCCATCCTCACCCTCCGACTTCCCCGCCGACGCGGGGGTGTTCCCGTGCCGGGGTTCCCGGTGCCTGGCTCTGTTCACGAGAACCGGTTCTGGCTCACTTTCCGTGGAGGGCTGACTGAGTGTTATGTCAGTGGTGTGTGGTGGGATGGCCGGACCTTTGCTGCCGTGACCTGCTGGGAGTCCGCCTTGATGCCCGTGTACTCGTCTCTGACTCACGCCCTGACCCAGGCTTTGGTCGATGTCCTGTGGTTCGTGGAGGGTAGTGATGACGAGCAGATGGATCCGGACGACGCCGTCAAGGTCATGGAGGGCGTCGCCCACGTGGTCAGCAAGCTGTTGGGCGAACAGCGGAACGAGTTGATCGAACTGCTGGGGGAGATGGCCGAAGCCGAGTCCGACCCGGCACGGTGGGAGTTCCTGGAAGGATTCCCGGAAGGTTTCGGACTCCTTGAGGAAAGGGTCTGACCTGTGCTTCACGAGTAAAGCAGGACGCGTTTACGGAGAAGGGCGAAGCCGGCCCGGCCGAACATCTGGCGTTTGCGCACCTTAAAAGTTACGTGGAATCTGCCGGGGTGATCATGTCTCCCTGGTGTAGCCACGAACTTGGGAGACGGCTTGAGCGCCGCTGTGGGAGTGACGGAGAAGTGGCCGGTGCTGGGGCGCCACGAGAGGGCAGCGGGCTGGCTGCAAGTGTGGTGCGATCTTGGCCGTGCGCCTCGGACGATCGATGCCTACGCCCGCGGGCTGGCCGAGTACCTGGTGGTGTGCGAACGAGAGGGGGTCGACCCACTCGCTGCCAGTCAGGCTCATGTTGCCATCTATGTAAGGGAGTTGACTGCGCGGCCGAGCCGTCGGGGCGTGAACGTGGTCTCGATCGATTCGGGGTCGGGTCTGGCGAACGCCACGATCCAGCAGCGGCTGGTGCCGGTGCGGTTGTTCTACGACTTCCTGATGGAAGAGGGACTGCGGGAGTCCAATCCGGTGGGCCGGGGCCGTTATACGCCGGGCCGTCGTTGGGGTGGGCACCAGCGTGGCCTGGTGCCGCGGCTGACGAAGCTGCCGTGGATTCCCAGCGAACAGCAGTGGTTGGGAATCTTGGAGGTCGCGCGGGGGGAGCCGGTCCGCAACCGGGTGATGCTGGCCCTGGCCTACGATGCCGACCTGCGGCGCGAAGAGCTGTGCTCGCTGCGGACCGATGACCTGGATCCGGCTCACCGTACGTTGCGGGTGCGCGCGGAGACGACGAAGAACCGACTGGAACGGGTGGTGCCGTACTCGGCGTCGACCGGCGTGCTGATGTCGGCCTACCTTGCCCACCGGGCCACGGTCAGCCGGGCGAGAGGCCCGCCGTTCCTCTCCGAATCACGGCGCAACTACGGCCAACCGCTGAGCCTGTGGACGTGGTCGAAGGTGATACGGCGGATCGCCGTGACGGCCGGTGTCCCGCAGTTCTCCACGCACACCACCCGGCACCTGTGTCTGACCGATCTAGCCCGGATGGTCTGGGAGTTGCACGCGATCTCATCCTTCGCCGGCCACCGTCACACCGACTCCACGCTTCAGTACATCCATCTGTCCGGCCGGGACCTGGCCGACAAGCTCGCCCGCGGCATGGAGCACATCCACGCGTGGCGAATAGAGGCGCTCACCTCCCCGAACGGCACGTCGCCGGAGGTGGCACGGTGAGTACATCTCGGCTGGCCCTGCCTGCGGAGAACGGGCCCGAACGCTGGTCCTGGCCGATCATCCCGGACCACTACGACGCTGCTGCCGAGATCCGGCCCGCCGAGGCACTGGCAGTGAGCGAACTCGGGGTGCGGAATCTGCGCCGGCTCAAGGACCATGACCCGTTCGCTGCCGGCTGGCGGGTGATCCGCCGTCTGCTGGTCCCGCTGGAGGCGGTCAACGCCGCTCTGGACTCGCCACCCACCCCGCACCGTCGGCGCGCCACGCTCGACGTGATCGCTGTGCTGCTGACACGTTGCGCGGAGACCGGCCGAACCTTTTGGGGATGGACCCCGCAGGAGTGGATCCATCTGCTCGGCCGCAACCAGACCGAGTTCCACCAGCACGCACCGGGCTGGGTCAACGACGAGGTCCGCCCCTATCTCGCCGCGCACGCCTACCTGTTGGGCTCCTTCAACGAAATTCCACCGACTCGGCAGCTTCCAGCGACTCACCCTGTCCTGGCGGATCTTCGGACGCGGCCTGGTGAGCAGCGAGATCGCCCGCATCCGCGCGGTCCTCGCGTCCTGGGGCTATCAACTGGGGCGGGACGACGACACACTGCTGCCGATGGTCGTCTGCCAACTGCTTCTCCTCAACCGGAGCCCGCATCTGGAGGATCTCGACACCTCGCTGTTCGACCGGGTCCGGCGCGAGAAGATGCTGGCCGGCTCACAGCGCTACACACTGCACGCCACGCAGCGGGCGGTTGCCGAACTCGGGTTCTGTGATCCTCCGCAGCCCATCACTGGCCGCCAGTCAGCACGGGCGACCGGCGGCGCGAAGACGTGGGAACAATGGGTCGATCGCTGGCACGCCACCTCTACGCTCACCCCGGGCGTCCGCGGCGCCATGCGTTCCGCCCTCCTCAGGGTGGGCCGGTGGATAGCCGCGGAACAGCCCGACGCTGCTGATCCGACAGACTGGACGCGGCAGACCTGCGCGACCTGGATCGCCGCAGTGGACCAGATGAGGATCGGTGACTACGTTCAGCGGACGGCTGGCCTGGGGAACCGTCTCGGCAAGCCGCTCGAATCGGCGACCAAGGCCGGGCAGATCACCGCGCTGCGGACGTTCTTCAGGGACTGCCAGGAATGGGAGTAGCTGCCCCGCAGCTTCGACCCACTGCGCGCGCTGGCGATCCCCCGCAGCATCACAGCCCTCCTCGGCCCCGACCCGCGGGTGATCGCCGATGAGGTCTGGGCGAAGCTTCTGTGGGCGGGTTTGAACCTGGAAGCCGCTGATCTCCCGCAGTCCCAGGCCGGGCAGTTCTACCCCTTCGAACTGGTCCGCGCGGTTACACTGACCTGGTTGTTTCTCCGGTCAACGCAGCAACGAGATAGCCCGATTGAGGGTGGGCTGCATCCGTTGGCAGCACGACGGCACCCCCATCACCGGTGACTCACAGAAGGTCCTAGCCCGCGACACCGTCTGTCTCCTCGGCGTCCCGCCCCACAAGACCGGCACCGCCTTCAGCAAGCCGGTCGACCCGATCCTCGGCCAGGCCGTCGATGCCTGGCAGGCCGTCCGCCCGGATCAGCCGAAGTTCACTGACCGCCGCACCGGCGAGCGCGTCGACCTGCTGTTCGCCATCCGGGCCCGCCGCGTCTCCACCCACTACATCAACAACACGATCATCCCGATGCTCTGCCGCAAAGCCGGAGTCCCGGACGCCGACGTCCGCGGGAACATCACCAGCCACCGAGCCCGGTCCACCATCGCCAGCCAGCTCTACAACGCCAAGGAACCGATGACGCTGTTCGAACTGCAAGCCTGGCTCGGACACCGATCACCGCAGTCCACCCAGTACTACGCGAAGATCACCCCGAACACTCTGTCCAAGGCGTACTCCGAGGCGGGCTACTTCGAACGGAACGTCCGCACCATCGAGGTCCTCGTCGACCGCGACGCGGTCGCCTCCGGCGCCGCCGCGACCGGCGAGCCCTGGCAGCACTACGACCTCGGACACGGCTACTGCACCTACACGTTCTTCGAGCAGTGTCCGCACCGCATGGCCTGCGCCCGCTGCGACTTCTACACCCCCAAGGAGTCGAGCAAGGCCCAGCTCCTGAGGCGAAGGACAACCTCCAACGCATGCGGGCAGCGATCCCGCTGACCGACGACGAACAAGCCGCCGTCGACGATGGCCAAGCCGCGCTCAACCGGCTCCTGGAACGCCTCGCGGACATCCCCACACCATCCGGCCCCGCCCCACGTCAACTGCTGCCGATCATCGAAGTCCGGGCCGCTGACGGCGAGCGGTGACACGGCCATACGGTTGGCCGAAGCCAGAGGATCACGACCCGTCGTCTGGCGGCAGGCTGGGCACATCGGCGCGGAAGAGGCTGACCAGCAACCCATACGGTTCGCCGCGCGAGGGAACGGTCGAATGCGGCTCGTCGGCCATCGCGCGCAGCCGGGCTTCCAGCGCGTGCGCCTCGGAGTCGGTGAGCCAGAGGTGGCGCAGCACGGTGTGCGAGGGCTGGTCGGGCTGGCTGGGCAGCATCTCGCCTAGCGCGGCGTTGATCAGGAACTCCGGCCCGACCGCCGCGTCCTGGTGCACCTTGAAGCCGTGGCTGACCAGCGCGAAGTACTGCTGGGTGCCGCCCCGCACCTGGCGGGTCTCGGCCAGTCGGACCAGTCCGGCCTCACGCAGCACGCGCACGTGGTAGCCGATGGTGCCCTTGCTCATTCCCAGCACCTCGGCGAGCTGACGCAGCGTCGCGGCGCGCTGGCGCAACACGTTGACCATTCGGTGACGCACTGGGTGCCCGAGGGCCTTGAACTGCTCCGCCGAACGGAGCACGAGGTGGTCCTGCTCGTCACGGAGTTGCTCTTCCTGGCCGGCCTGGTTCGCGTGCGCGGGGAGCTGTTCTTCCGCCATGGCGAAAGTGTCCATGAATCCAAACACTTTTGACAACTCCGCTGTGTCGGCCGCAGAATCCCCACCGGAAAGCGGTGAGGAATCTCGCCGCTTAACTCCGGGAGACCCTAAGGAGTCCGATGCCGCTCGCTACGGCACGTGTCGCAACTGGCCGCCCCGCCCGCTACGTCAAGCAGCTCGTCTCGCACATGGGCCACAAAGCCACCGCCATCCTCGCCTCCGACGGCCGCGGCACGATCACGGTTGCCGCCGGGACCTGCACCCTCACGCCCACGACAGACCGGCTGGAGCTGACCGCCACCGCAGTTGACGCCGAGTCGCTGGCCCGGGTCCAGGACGTCATCACCCGTCATCTGGTGCGCTTCGCCACCCGAGAAGAGCTTGGCGTCGAGTGGACCACCCCCATCGACGGCTGCGACCTGGAGCCCACCGCCCCCGTCATTGAGGAGTACCTGCTCAGCCACCACGCGCCGACCGACGACGTCCTCGGCGAGCTGGCCGTCGCCACCCGTGAGGCCGCTGCCGACGCCGCGCACATGCAGGTCTCCTCCGACGAGGGCACACTGCTCACGATGCTGACCCGGCTGGCAGGCGCCCGCTTCGCGGTCGAGGTCGGTGTCTTCACCGGCTACTCAACCCTCTGCATCGCCCGCGGCCTGGCACACAGCGGGCGGCTGCTCGCCTGCGACGTCAGCGAGGAGTGGACCGCGATCGGCCGGCCGTACTGGGAGCGTGCAGGCGTCGCCGACCGGATCGACCTGCGTATCGCCCCCGCGCTGGAGACGCTGCGCGCACTTGATCCCGAGCCGGTCATCGACATCGCGTTCATCGACGCCGACAAGGACAACTACCCGGCCTACTACGAGGAGATCGTGCACCGGCTGCGTCCCGGCGGATTGGTGGTGCTGGACAACGTCTTCCTCGGCGGCCGCGTCCTCGATCCCGCATACCAGGAGGACCACCACCTGGCGATGCGGCGCCTGAACGACCTGATCGCGGCCGACGAGCGGGTGGACTCGGTGATGCTGCCGGTGCGCGACGGGCTCACCATCGCCCGGCGCCGCTGACGCGCACCCCGCTGGCTCATACCCGCCAATCTTGACAAGCCTGATTCCACAGAATGATTCGGTTGACGTGGCCTTCGACGACGCGGGGGCGACCGCCAGCGCCTACGGCCACGACCTCCTCGAGTCCTCCCCGCTGACCCGGGGGTGTTCCGTCGAGGACGAGGCACCGGTGTGCGCGCTTTGGGTCGTCCCCGCCGACGCGGGGGTGTTCCGAACGGTCAGGCCATATCGGCGGCCGCTAAAGCGTCCTCCCTGCCGACGCGGCGTGTTCCGATTGGCACCCGGCCCGGGGTCGCGGCCTCGCTGTCCTCCCTGCCGACGCAGGGGTGTTCCGCAGATCGCGACGCGCTCGGCGTCCTCGCCGGCGTCCTCCCTGCCGACGCGGGAGTGTTCCGCCGATCAGGGACGTCAGGACGCCGTTGTTGGAGTCCTCCCCGCCGGCGCGGGGTGTTCCGTCGTCGCCGCTGACCGTCTCCGTCGCCGCGTCGTCCTCCCCACCGACACAGGGGTCTTCCGACGAGTGGGCGGCCAGCGTGGCCGGACTGCTCGTCCTCCTGCCGACGCGGGGGTGTTCCGGTCCCCGCCTGGTCCTCGATCAGGAGTGGCGCGTCCTCCCCGCCGACGCGAGGGTGTTCCGTAGTCGGGGCCCAACCACAGGCCGTCCTCGCCGTCATCCCCGCCGACGCGAGGGTGTTCCGAAGGTCGAGCAGCTGGTCCAGGCCAAGTACCCGCTCTCCCCGCCGACCCCGGTCTGCACAATCACTCGACGGATCGGCAGACTGCACCTCCGCGTCGTTTCCGCCGACGCGGAGGTGCTCCGCCGTCGCAGTGGTGGACGAGGCCAGTGCTGGGGCCCCGCCGATGTGGGGGTGTTCCGGACCCCGATTTCGTTGCGGTTGACTACTCCGGGTCCTCCTCGCCGATTCGGAGGTGTTCCGACCCGCTGGGAAGCCGCGGCGTGTGCTTCCCGTCGACGCGAGGGTGTTCCGCAGACCTTGCCGACGCCCATGAAGACGAGGACCGTCCTTCCCGCCGTCGCGGGAGTGTTCCGACGTCGAAGGGCCCGTCCCCGAGGATCTTGATGTCCTCCCTGCCGACGTAGGAGTGTTCCGGCCGGGTCGCTGGTGAGCAGGTACCAGGCGTCGCCCGCCCCGCCGACGCGGGGGGGGGGGGTGCCTCTATGTTCTTCGTCAAGCGTGTGTGCAGCCCTGGCCCGGGGTTCGATCCTTTTCGTGGGGCATGAGACTGTCTGGTCGTGCCAGAGATGAGGAGCGGGTTGGAGGCGGCCTTGGCTGAGGCGTCGTCTCCTTCATGGGCGCAACGTGTTCGTGCCGGGCGCGACCTTGCTTCCTTCGTTGATGTTCCTGAGGCTGCGGAAGCGCTGGTGGGACTGCTGCTGGATGTCGAGGACACGGCGGTGACCCGGCAGACGGCAGAGGCTCTGGCCCGGGTGGGGACGGTGGCCGCTGTAAGGCTCATTGCTCTCGCGGTTGCCGAGGCTGACGACAATCAGGCTGACTGGCTGCAGACCGGGGTGCATGACGCGCTCGTGGGAGCGGACGGTGTGCCGAACGTCGCAGCGGCCTGTGCGAACCTCGCCTGGGACCAGGAAGAGGCTGTTCGGCGGGCTGCCGCCGATATCTCGGCGTGGGCAGACGACATAAGGCGTTGACCTGGATCGACCTGCCTATGGGCTGTTGCACGCAGCCGTCGCTTGGGGGACGCGGAGTTCGTAGAAGGCGCCGTCGCGGAGCATGGCGAATAGGACGCTGATGCGTTGGCGGGCGAGGCGGAGGAGGGCCTGGGCGTGGGTTTTGCCGCGGGCTCGTTGCTTGTCGTAGTAGGTGCGGGAGGCGGCGTCGGAGTTCATGCAGGCGAAGGCGGAGAGGAACATGGCGCGTTTGAGCTGCCGGTTTCCGCCCCGGGGTGCGTGCTCGCCGTGGATGGAGGTGCCGGAGGACTTGGTGGTGGGGGCGAGGCCGGCGTAGGAGGCGAGGTGGGCGGCGGTGGGGAAGCCGGTGCCGTCGCCGACGGTGACCAGCAGGACTGCGGCGGTCCTGACGCCGACGCCGGGCATCGACGTCAGGACCGGGGAAAGAGGGTGGGCCTCCAGCAGGGCGTTGATTTGGGCTTCCATCGCCCGGCGCTGGGTGTGGACGGCGGTGAGCGAGGCGGCCAGGGAGGGGATGACGAGGTCGAGGGTGCCGGTGCCGGGCACGATGACGGTCTGCTCGTCGAGGGCGTCGAAGACGTCGTCGATCAGCCGTTGGGCCATGCGCGGTGCTTTGGGCCGGATGAGGTCGACGAGTCTGCGGCGGCTGGCTTTCCGCAGGGCGGCCGGGGATCCGTAGCGTTCCAGGAGCCAGGTGACGGCCTGGTGGTCCAAGCGGGGGCCCAGGACGCGTTCGAGGCTGGGGTGGAACTGGGTGAGCAGGCCGCGTATCCGGTTGGAGGTGCGGGTGGCCTCGGCCGCGAGGTCCTGGTCGAAGCCGACGAGGACCGTGAGCTCGGCGGTGATCTCGTCGGTCAGTTCCAGGGATCGGAGGGTGTGGGGCATGGTGCGGGCCGCGTCCGCGATCACCGCGGCGTCCTTGGCGTCGGTCTTCGCCTCGCCCGGGTAGAGGTCGGCGATCCGGCGCATGGCCAGTCCGGGCAGGTAGGCGACCTGGCAGCCCGCGTCGCGGGCGACGGTCAGCGGCAGGGCTCCGACGGAGGCGGGCTGGTCCACGATCACCAGGACGGTGCCGAACTTTTCGGTCAGCTTGTCGAAGACGGCCCGCAGCTTCGGCTCGCTGTTGGGCAGCTGCTTGTCGAGGACCTTCTTTCCAGCCGGGGTGAGCCCGTGGCCGTGGTGGGCCGTCTTGCCGACGTCCAGGCCGAGGAACACGGCCACGTCTTCGGTGTCGAACATCGCGCCCTTCTCGAGGTGTCGAACGTGCCGGCCTCGGCATCGGTGTCGTACGCGCGCATCCACGTTATGCAGACCTGCCGCCCGCGAGCTGTCCGGCATTGCGCCGGACCGGACAGTGGCCGGACCTCTCATCAGCGTCTCCGACGGCACCTCCCGGGCCCGGTAACACCACCCCCCAGGTCATCCGTTCGACAGGGGGACACAGTCATGCCGGGCCCGGAGGCCAGCGGCCCTCTTGCAGGACCGCGAAGAACATAACGGGGGCGGGCGATCTCGACGTAGGGGTCCTTCCCACCGACGGGGGGTCTTGCGCACCGGCCGCGCATGATCCTCGTGGAGTGCACGTCCTCCCCCGCCGACGCGGGGATGTTCCGGCCGGAGCGGCCCTGCCGGAAGCCGGGCCGTGGTCCTCCCCACCGACACGGGGGGGTGCTCCGGAGGCCGGTAAGGCGATCGAGCTGACCGACACGTCCTCCTCGCTGACGGGGGGCTCCGCAGGTCGACGAGCCGGACCTGTACGCTCTTCTATTCTCCCCGTTGACGCGGGGGTGTTCCGTAGCCCTTGCTCTTGCTGAGGCTGGAGTACCAGTCCTCCCCGCCAATGCGGGGGTGCTCCGTCCCGGCCGCAGTACTCCCCAATGAGGACAGTGTCCTCCCGGCAGACGCGGGGGTGTTCCGCACACCAGCTCCTGGTCCCCCGGTGGCGCCACGTCCTACCCGCCGACGCGGGGGTGTTCCGACCTCGTTCGACCCGGACGTGAACGATTCCCGGTCATCCCCGCGGAGGCGGGGGTGTTCCGCCGCCCTGCTTCCAGGACGCGTCCCATGCCTCGTCCTCCCCGCCCAGGCGGGGGTGTCCCGATCCCCGGCGACTCGCAGGCGTACTTCTACGGGCCTCCCCGCCGGCGCGGGGTGTTCCGCCGAGGCGGGCCGCGTTCTTCCCGTTCGTGGTGTCCTCCCCGCCGACGCGGAGGTGCTCCGGTCCATAAGCTTCCTCCCGTGCTGCCGAGCCTGTCGTCTCCGCCAACGTGGAGGTGCTCCGTGATGTATGGCGGCGCCCTCGACGATCCGGCCGTCGTCTCCGTCGGCACAAAGGTGCACCGCGCGACGCCCTCCCCGCCGACACGGAGTGTTCCGAACCTCGCCGAGTGGCTGCGTGGCTGCGCGACATCCTCCCCGCCGCTGCGGGGGTGTTCCGTCCGACGACTTCCGCACCGCCCGCTATCTCCGGCCCTCCCCGCCGACGCGGAGGTGTTCCGCTGCGGAACGGCGAACTCAACCTGGGGTCGGAGTCTTCCCCGCCAACGCGGGGTGTTCCGTCCATGTAGTTGCCAAGGGTCTGCCGCCAGTCGTCCTCCCCGCCGTCGCGGGGGTTTTCCGACGTCCGCGCAGATCCAATGCGCCTCGGGCACGCCCTCCCCTCCGACGCGTGGGTGTTCCGAAGGCCGTGTTCCAGGTGACCGTGGACAAGGGGTCCTCCCCGGCGACGCAGGGGTGTCCCGGACAAACTCGGCCTGTCCTGGCCAGCCACCGTGTCCTCCCCGCCGCAGGGGGCATGTTCCGGACCCCGAGTTCGTTGCGTTGACTACTCCGGGTCCTCCTCGCCGACGCGGAGGTACTCCGTCGGGTAGCACGGCGTGGGTGTCGTAGCGGTCGTTCCCCGCCGCCTCGGGATGCCCCGCAGGACACGCAGGCGCGGGTTGGGATGCCACAGTCCTTCCCACCGCCGCGGGGGTGTTCCGCCGATCAAGCCCGACGCCCCCCGCCTGCAGGGGCCCTCCCCGCCGACGCGGAGGTGTTCCGTACGACAACGGCGGCTTACTCCGGCCCGGTTTGTCCTCCCCGCCGAAGCGGGAGTGTTCCGCAGATAGACGGAACTGCGGGTTGTCCCCGCGCCCGCGGGGTTGCTCCTTGAGTCGGAAAAGGTTCCGCAGACCTTTTCCGTCGTCACCGCGCCTGCGGGAGTTGCACCCGCCTTCCTCGCGGCCTACGAGGTCGAGACCACCCCGGTCGTCCCAGCGCCCGCGGGGGTTGCTGACGTTGTCGGCCTGCTCGCCGAGTGCCTGCGCGGGCGCGGGGACGACGAGCAACCCCCGCGAGCGCTGAACAGACGATCGCGCCGAGGCCGCCGTCGATCGTGCGGAGGAGCAACCCCCGTGAGCGCGGAGACGACGGCTCCGGGACGAACCCGCGGGTGGTGCTCTGCGAGCAACCCCTGCAAGCGCGGGGACGACCACTCGTGCGACTGGAAACAGCGGAAGCGGATAGAGCAACCCCCGCGGGCGCGGGGACGAGCGCAGCGGTACCGGGTCGAGAACCTCATGTCCAGAGCGCCAGGCTCGCTGCGCGTGCTGTGACACGGGATCTGGGGGCATGATCCGGGCGAGCATGCTGGGCCGCAGGCGCTGACGTTGCCGGTCGTTTCCGAACTCGGTGCCACACCCACTCCGCTGCCGGCCGGAGCACGGCCCCGTGACCGTGGGAGGAGGAGACTCCGCCCCATCCGATATGGGCAGAGTCCGTCTGCCGGCCCGCACAGCAAATGCGTGTCACCGCGGCGTGCGGAGCACCCGAAAGCTCTCCCCTACCAGCGGGTCAGGTGAGGTCCAGGACACGTACCGCTTCGCCGCTCCACCGGCCCGGGGCCGTGGTGGCGACGACCGCGCCGTCGGGGCGGTCGGGGGTGGGCTGTGCAGCGTGCAGACTGTGCGCGGCCGCCCAGGTCTTCTGCCTCGCCACGGCCAGAACAGCAGCGAGATCCAAGTCGAGGACTGTGATGCCGGGCAGAGACGCCAGATGCTCCGCCGTGCCGGGCCGGGCACGGTCGGCTTCCACCAACGCGCAGGCGGGGGCGTAGAGGAACCAGTCGGCCTCGGCGTGGGCGCGGTGGATGAGGCGGGAGGCAAGGACGTTGCCCTGGCCGGCCGCGGCCATCGCGGTGTCGTCCAGGACAATGTGCATGGCGTCGCTCACCGGCCGGTCACCCGTGCCAGACGGCGGTCCAGCTCATGGTCGAGGTCCCTCTCCTGATCGGCGGTAGGAGCGTAGCCGTTCCACTCCTTGAGCGCGGCCCGCGCCTTCTCGGCCCGCTCAGCCCGCTCTGCGGGCGTCAGCAGGGTCTGTGCCATCCGCGCCAGGTAGGCGCGCAGCGACAGACCTTCCGCGGCGGCTATGGCAGCGAGCCGGTCCTTGGCTTCCTCGGGGATGCGAACGTTGGCATCAGTCATAGTCGTACTCCTTCCCATTCCCCCATGCTACGGGTACGTACCCGTACCCGCGGCGCGAACGCGGGGTCTCCGGTGCTTCGAAGCCGAGGTGCCGGACCCTGCCGCATTCATCATCGGGGCTGTGCTGGCCACACTCGCCCGGATGGCCACCGCGAAGCCACCTCCTACGGACTCAATGCAGCGGACGCTCTACCCCGGAATCTGGACAGTCGGCCCAGCTGTGCGCACCGTCGCCGCATATCGGCGCAATGCCGATTAATTTGGGGTGTGCGGTTTTTCCGCAAGGGGTGGCGGAGGGTGGCGCTCTTTCGAATCGTGTGACGGGATACCCGACTCCTTCATTGAATTGTGGCGTCGTAGCCGGCTCGTCTGCACCGAGGGCGGACTCGGGGAATGGAGCCAGCCTGTCGAGGTGGCGCGAGGGGGACGGCTCGATCTTATCCGTGGGCGGCTTCACGCTGCCCGAGAATTCTTGGAGAGGGGGGCACGCAGCGGCCCTGTCCGCGCGTGCTGACCTGTGGTGATGAGCAACATTTTGCGAGAGGCGGGACCCGAGTACCTCGCCGGGCTGCTGGTCCTGGCAACCGGGGCCTTGACCGGCGCTCTGGTACGCGCCCTGCGGCGCCGGACGGGGGCCCGCCGGCAGGCGGATCACCCGCGCTCGGACGACTGATACCTGATTTCACACCGCCATGAAATGGAGATTTCATGCCCTCACGAAAAAACGTCGTCCGAGGGACGACAAAAAGCGTCGTCAGCAAGACGACAGAGTCGCGCCCCGTTGAGGAATTCAGCCGCGAAGCGGCCTGGCAGCATTTACACACTCCGCCGGAGCACGATCCCAGCGAGTGGGAAGGTGAACTGGCCCGGGTGACCAGCGAGTTCTCCGTGGCCGACCGCGACCTGACGAGCATCGCCGCGAAATACGACCTGGTAGTGCAGCGCGCCCGCTACCGCGACCCGGGCATGGACGAAACCAGCGTGCTCGCCGCGCTCCTGGTCATCCGTACGCTGCGCGACAAGCTGGAAGCCGACGAGCGCAAACTCATCAGCACCGCCCGGACCCTCAAGATCACATGGAGCAGGATCGGGAACGCTCTTGAGCTCAAGAGCCGGCAGGCAGCCGAGCGCCGGTTCCTGCAACTGCGTGATGACCTCGAGGATGTGGCTGGTGACGTCCTCACCCAGGCCGAACGCGTCGAAGAAGCCCGTGCCCGACGTGACCGCCGCACCGAGTACACCTGGGCCACGAGCCACGCCACACCGATCATCTCGCTGGCCCTGCGTCTGCATGCCGTGCCCGGCCTGCAGCAACGCGCGGACAACTCGCCCGCCGCCCGTGCCGCCTACCAGCGGGCGGCCAACGGCGCGGTCTTCGAGGGCCGGCCAGCCCCGCCTCCCCCGCGGATGCCGTGGCCGGCGCGCCTGCACGAAGCAGTACAGACCTACAGAACCCACCAGCAGGCCGACCGGGAGTACCGGATGCGGGCGGCGATACCCGGCCCGCAGGAGGACACCCGGCCACCAGCGGGCCTGCTCGCGCCGGTGGCCTTCGACCGCCTCGTGCACGACATGTTCGGACTCATCGGCCACGCCCTGGACATCAACCTGCACGACCACACCGACATCGTCGAGGACGTGCAAAGCCTCTACAAGAAAGCCGGCCCAGCCTCCCCCCGCGCGCTGGAGACGTGAACTCCAGGCCGCGGGCGTGGCAGGTCGCGGTGGCTCGCGCCGTATCCGGGATACGTGGGCCACTGCGATTTCAGCCCCGCACCCGGGGTGGGGCCTCGGTGGCAGATGCGGATGACGACGCGGGCCTGCGCGTGGTGGCGCGGGCACCGCAATGCTGTGGCTTCGGAGCCGCCAAGCCGAACGCCGCTCTCGTCGGCCCTCTTCCGGTGGGCTACGGCCAAGAGGGCGTGTCCCGTGCCGGGCAGGTTGATGGCGTGTCAGGCGGCTGTTGTGGTGTGGGCGGCTTGGGCGGGTGCTGCACGGTCGTCGATGACGATGCGGACGGGTTTGCCCTCTCCGTCGGTGCTCGGGTGGGTGATGATCTCGTGCACTGCGGTAGTGATCTTCTGTTGGATGTGGCTTGCGATGGCTTGCGTGACCGGGTTGGCCGCGGTCTGCGCGATGTGGTTCAGACTGGTGATGGCAGCGACGAGGCTGGGGCCGGAGAAGCGGACACTGACGAAGCCTTCGTGGTCGTCAACCTTGCCCGGGATGTGGAAGTGCTGCTCGTTGCCTGCGGTCTGGATGAGGAAGGCCCAGGTGTCGCGGTGGGCTTCGACGATGGCGTGGGCGATGCCGGCAGCAGCCCGCAGGACAGCCGGGTCAGGACTGGAGGGTTCCGCCTCGGTATCGGATCCGGCTTCCGGGTCTGTTACGGGTTCAGGGTCCGGGCCCGGGAGGGGGTGGCTTGGCGGTTCGGGGTCCGCGGCGGGAGCCGGCTCGGGCGCGGCCGTCGCGTGGCGCGCGGTGGCGCGGAGCTGTCCGTCGATCTGGGTGACAGCGCTTCGGATGGCGACGATCTCGTTGCTGACGTGAGTGAGCCGGCCGCCCACGAGGTCGGTGGTGCGGGTCATGGCGTCACGGGCGACAGATCGGATGTCGGCGAGTCCCGAGTTGATGGCTGCGGTGGTGTCGTGGCGGAGCTGGTCGAGGGTGTGCTGCTGGTCGGCCACCTGCTGCTTGATGGCCGCGACATCGGTGGCCAGTCTGGAGAGCTGGTCGAGGATCTGCTGGAGCTGAGCCCTGTCGCCGCTGCCGAATGGCACGGTTCCCCCCTCATAGGCACGAGTGACCTAAACAGGGTGGAGCGAGGACAACTGCCCTGCAAGGATGCGAACCGGCCACGGGAAATGCTCGGGCTGCAGCCAGAACACGGCCTGGCAGTGCACCATCAGGGCGCTCCGGGTCCCGCACACGGCCGAGCTGGCCTCGGCCGCACGACACTTCCATGCTTGGCTGGACGGCCAACGCCAGCCGCAAACCGGTCTTCATGATCGGCAAGAGGACCGGCCTCGCTTCACGGGCCAGGACCGTTGCAGCAGGTCGTAGCGCGACACCACCCATGCCTACTGGGGGTGGGGCAGGTAGAAGATCTTCTCCCCTGCCGTGTCGCCCCCAGGGCGCGAAATGTCCCCCGGCCCCAGAGGGCGGCCAGCTTCCGCCCGGGCAAGCTGCCTGCCGATCTCGACCAGGACCTCGATCCGGTCGGCGGGCCCGAAGATCTGATAGTCCTCGGCCTTCGGGTCGTAGGCGCGGACCTCGCTGGTCGGGCCGGTGCACATCAGGGCGCGGGCGATGGGTGGCAGGCCCAGGCCGAGACCGTCGCACCCGTGGTCGTGGACGAGCTGGAGCAGGTCCGCGGTGACTCCTTGCCAGTCGCCGACCTGGGGCCAGAGCGTGCCGCCGTCGAGTTCGTGGGTGAGTGTGGCCAGGGGCACGATCTCGCCCGGGCGGCGGCCGCGGGTGAGGCGTTCGTGGATGCGGGTGCCGTCGAGCTGGCGGACTCGGGGGTGCAGCAGGGTGGCTGCGGCCACGAGCGAGGTGTTGATCTCAAGTCCGGCGGTCGGGTAGTAGGCCTCGTGGGCGAAGAGCAGGTACACACCGCTGGTGGACTGCTCAATCCCGTGGTGGGGCATATCGGTTTCCTCCTTCAGAGCGGGCACTGAGGGTTCGGCTGAGGACTGATGGCACGGCCTGGGTACGATGCGGCCCGCCGGCTGTCTGCCCGTCCGGCCGGGGTGGACCGAAGGGGCATCTTCGGCCGCTGGCGTGGCGACCTCCGTGGCTGCAGCTGGAAGGGGCGCAACGGTTCTGGGAAGCCGCTGGCTGGTGGTGTTGGGGGTGGTCATGGCGTACTTCCCTCCGTCGGGCCGGTGAAGGCGGTGGCACAGGTGGTGCAGCGTCCGTCGCCGTGGGGGTGGGCGCGGCGCGGGGTGGGGCCGGGGCAGGTGGCGCACAGCGGCCAGTCGAGGCACGCCGGGCAGAGGTCTTCGCCGGGTGCGGTACAGGGGACGCCGCAGCCGGCGCATTCGACCAGGGCGCGGTAGGTCAGGGCTTCGGTGACGGTGCGGGCCGCGGGCCCGGTGGACGACCGCTCGGACATCGCCGCTGTGGCGGTCGGTTCGTCATCCAGGGCATCGTCGGAGTGTGCAGAGCCGGTGAGGGTGGCGGGTGGTGGGTATGCCTGGGCTGCGCGCAGGCGGGCGGCGATGATCGCGCCGACGCTGGTACGCACCGGGGCGGGCAGGGGACGGCCGGCGATGACGTGGCGCAGCTGGGCGCTGGTCCAGCCGGACTCCAGCATCACGGTCACGACCCGGCCCTGACCGGTCAGCACTTTCCCGGTCAGCAGCAGCTCGGGCTGAGCGGCTCCGATCTCCAGCAGCAGCCGGATCCCGGAATGCATCTCATCAGCCGCAGGCACCGGCGGGACAGCCGGCGAAGCGTCGGCGGGTGAGCTGTGGGCCAGGGGCGGCGCTGCGTCCGGTCGGCCCGTCCCCGAGGAGCCCCTTGAACTGGCGGCTCGGGCGCAGGGGCGGAGGGGTCTGGTCTTCTGCTTGTTGGTCTTCTTTCTCTTACTGGCTCTAACAAAAGCTGCTGATCATGAGGCTGTTGGCCTCTCTGCTCGTATGTCTGGGTATGGGAAACCGTCAGTCGCGGCCGTGGATCGTG
>NZ_JBVISR010000033.1:0-17830 GCF_055575415.1 Streptomyces sp. NPDC034099
AGGACGCCCCGCGCAGGGTGCGTGTTGCTCCCTGCCAGCCGGACAGCACCCGCTCCCGCTCGGCCTCCTCCAGCACCTCCACCTCGGAAACCCGGAGGTCCGGGTCCTGAGCCAGGGCGGTCAGTACGCGGACGAAACGCTCGGTGATGGACTGTGCGGTCTCCCGGTCGAAGAGGTCGGTGCTGTAGTCCAGCGCACCACCCAACGTGGCGGACTCGGATTCCGAAGTGGGGCGCCGTTCGGCGAGTCGGAAGGACAGATCGAATTTGGCGGCGCCGATTCCGACCGGTCGGCTGCTCACCTCCAGGCCGGGCAGGGAAGCGATGGCGGACGCCGCGCCCTGGTCCGTGTTGTTCAGGGTGAGCATGGTCTGGAAGAGGGGGTGCCGGGAGAGCGAACGCTCCGGGTTCACCGCTTCGACCAGCCGCTCGAAGGGCAGGTCCTGGTGGGCGTAGGCGGCGAGGTCGGCCGTCCGCACCCGCTCCAGCAGTTCGCTGAACGTGGGGTCCCCGGAGACGTCGGTGCGCAGCACCAGCGTGTTCACGAAGAAGCCGACCAGCTTGTCGAGCGCGTCGTCGGTGCGGCCGGCGATCGGGGTACCCAGCGGGATGTCCGTGCCCGCGCCCAGCCGGGACAGCAGCGTGGCGAGCGCGGTCTGGAGCACCATGAACAGACTGGACCTGCCATCCCGGGCGACGCGTACCAGACCGCTGTACACGTCCTCCGGCAGCTCGAAGGTGACGCGGTCACCCACATACGAGGCCGTGGCCGGCCTCGGGCGGTCGAACGGCAGCGAAAGCTCCGCCGGCAGTCCCGACAACGAGTGCTTCCAGTAGTGCAGTTGGCGGCCCGCCTCACTGTCGGGGTCGTCCTCGGAGCCGAGGACTTCCCGCTGCCAGAGGCTGTAGTCGGCGTACTGGACCGGCAGCGGCGCCCACTGCGGGGCGGCACCCCGCACCCGGGCCGCGTACGCCGCCGTCAGATCCTGGGCGAGGGGGCCCATCGACCAGGCGTCGCCCGCGATGTGGTGGACGACGGCGAGCAGGACGTACTCCGCTTCGCCGAGCTCGAACAGGAAGGCGCGCAGGGGCGGTTCCTCGCTCAGCTCGAAGGGCGCGCGGGATGCGCGGTCCACTTCCTCGTGCAGGTGTTCCTCGTCGGTGGCGGTCACCGTGAGAGACACCTCAGCGGTGTCCCGCAGGATCTGGTACGGGCCCTCGGCGTCCTCCGCGAACACCGTCCGCAGGCTCTCGTGCCGGTCGACGACGTCCGCCAGTGCCAGCCGCAGCGCCTCCTGGTCCAGTGTCCCCGTCATCCGCAGGGCGACGGGCAGGTTGTAGGTGGCGCTGGGACCCTCGAAGCGGTGCAGGAACCACAGTCGGCGCTGGGCGTACGACAGCGGAACACGCGCGGGCCGGGAGACGATCGCCCGAAGCGGCTTGCGCGGGCCGGTCGCGTTGTCCAGTACGGCCGCCAGTTCGGCGACCGTGGGCGCCTCGAACAGCCGACGCACGGCGATCTCGGTGTCCAGGACGGTGCGGATGCGACTGACGAGTTTGGTGGCGAGCAGGGAGTGGCCGCCCAGGGCGAAGAAGTCGTCGTCGATGGTGACACCTTCGACTCCGAGCACCTCCGCGAACAGCGTGCAGAGCAGCTCCTCGCGGGGGGAGCGCGGCCCCCGCCCGTCGCCCGCCTGCGGCCCGTGGTCGGGCGCGGGCAGAGCGCGGCGGTCGAGCTTGCCGTTGGGGGTGAGGGGGAAGGCGTCCAGGGTGACGAAGGCCGAGGGCACCATGTAGTCCGGCAGGTGGGCGGCGAGATGCGCCCGCACTTCGGCCGTCTCCACCGCTTCGGCTGCCGGGATGAGGTAGGCGACGAGGCGCCGGTCTCCGGGGCGGTCCTCGCGGACGAGCACGGCGGCCTGGGCCACTCGCTCGTGTCCGGCGAGCACGGCTTCGATCTCGCCCAGCTCGATCCGGAAACCACGCAGCTTGACCTGGTCGTCGACGCGGGAGAGGTACTCCAGCTCCCCGTCCACCGTCCAGCGGACGAGGTCGCCGGTGCGGTACATGCGGGTGCCGGAGGGGCCGTGGGGGTCGGCGACGAACCGCTCGGAGGTCAGCCCCGGTCGGCCGTGGTACCCGCGTACGACGCCGTCACCGGCGATGTAGAGCTCGCCCGGCACTCCGGCCGGAACGGGCCGCAGTGTGCCGTCGAGCACGTAGACCCGGGTGTTGGCGATCGGGCGGCCGATCCGCGGCCGGCGTGCACCGTCTGCGGTCACCGGCCATTCCGTGGACCAGATCGTCGTCTCTGTCGGCCCGTACAGGTTGGTCACCGACATCGCCCGTTGGACGAGCGCCTCGGCCAGGTCGGCGGGCAGAGCTTCGCCACCGACCAGCACCCGCACCCCGGCCAGCGCCGAAGCGTCCTCTGCCAGCACCGCCCGCCACAGGCTCGGCGTCGCCTGCATCACGGACACACCCGACGACCGCACCAAACCGCACAACGCGACCGGGTCCCGGACGACATCCCGCTCCGCGAGCGTGATCGACGCGCCCGACAACAAGGGCACGAAGAGTTCGAGTCCGGCGATGTCGAACCCGACCGTGGTCACCGCCACCAGGCGGTCCCCGGCGCCGAGTTCGAAGCGGTCACGCATCGCCGTCAGGAAGTTCACCAGCGCGCCCTGCGGCACGACCACACCCTTTGGGCGCCCCGTCGACCCCGATGTGTAGATCACGTAGGCCGGGTTCGCGAGAGCCGGACGGGTCAGGGACTGGTCGCCCGCGAGCCGCGACAGAGCCTCGGTGGTCTCGGGGGTGTCCAGCAGCAGCCGCGGTACGGCCGGTTCCTCCGGCAGTACGGGGGTCAGGTCGCTGGTGGTGAGGAGCAGGACGGGGTTGGCGTCGTCCAGCATGTAGGCCAGTCGCTCGGCCGGGTATTCGGTGTCGAGGGGGAGGTAGGCGGCGCCGGTCTTCCAGACCGCGAGCAGGGCCACGACGAGGTCCACGGACCTGGGCAGGGCCACTGCCACGAACCGTTCGGCGTCGGCGCCGCGCTCGACCAGCACACGGGCCAGCCGCTCCGCACGGGCGTCCAACTCCTCGTACGACAGTGCTTCCTCGCCCGCGACCACGGCCTCAGCGGCCGGGTTCGAGGCAACCCGCTCCTCGAACAGCTCCACCACCGAACGCCCCGGCACCTCACGAGCTGTGTCGTTCCAGAGTTCGAGCAGCCGCCCGCGCTCGGCCCCGGCGAGGATCTCGATGTCGCCGATTCTGACGTCCGGGGTGGTGACCGCGTGGTCCAGGAACCGGAGGAGCCGGTCGATGAGGGCGCCGGCGGTGACGCGGTCGAACAGGTCGGTGCTGAACTCCAGTACGCCGTGCAGAGAGGTCACCCGGCCGTGCGGGTCGCGACGCTCCGTGTAGCCGAAGGCCAGGTCGAACTTGGCGACGGACGACTCGATCGGCTCCCGCTCGGCCCTGAGGCCGGGCAGGTCACCGAGGGAGTCCAACGCGCCTTGGTAGTCGGTGTTGTTGAGCGTGAGAAGCACCTGGAAGAGGGGGTGCCGGGCGAGCGAGCGTTCCGGGTTGACGGCCTCCACCAGCCGCTCGAACGGCAGGTCCTGATGGGCGTAGGCACCGAGGTTCCGCTCACGGACCCGGTCCACCAGCTCGGCGAACGTCGGGTTCTCGGAGGTGTCCGTGCGCAGGACCAGCGTGTTCAGGAAGACGCCGATCAGGTCGTCCAGGGCCTCGTCGGTACGGCCCGCGATCGGCGTGCCCAGCGGGATGTCCGTGCCCGCGCCGAGCCGGGTCAGCAGGGCGGCGAGCCCTGCCTGAAGCACCATGAACGGGCTCGCCTGAACGCGCCGGGCCACCTCACTGACGCGCGCGTACAGGTCCTCGGACAGTTCGAAGGGGATGCGGTCGCCGCGGTAGGTGGCGGCGGCGGGGCGGGGGCGGTCGTAGGGGAGTTCGAGCTGGTCGGGGAGTCCGGTGAGGGTGTGGGTCCAGTAGTCGAGTTGGCGGGAGATCTCGCTGGTGGGGTCGTCCTCGGAGCCGAGGACTTCCCGCTGCCAGAAGCTGTAGTCGGCGTACTGGACCGGCAGCGGCGCCCACTCCGGGGCTGCCGCATTGCGCACCCGGGCCGCGTAGGCGGCCGTGAGGTCACGGGCCAGCGGCGTCCGGGACCAGGCGTCACTCACGATGTGGTGCGTCAGCAGGAGGAGTACGTGTTCCTCCTCGGACAAGGTGAACAGCGAGGCCCGGAACGGGATTTCGGCCGCAAGGTCGAAGGGGTGGCCGGCCGCCCCCGCCAGGTCGTCACGCAGACGTGCTTCGTCCGTCTCCACGATCGTGAACTCCGGCCGGGCGTCGGCCGGGCCCCGGACGATCTGGTGCGCACCCTCGGCGTCCTCCGTGAACACCGTGCGCAGGCTCTCGTGCCGGGCCACGACGTCCGCGAGGGCCTGCCGCAGGGCCTCCCGGTCCAGGGTTCCGGTGAGCCGCAGGGCCACCGGTGCGTTGTAGGTGGCGCTGGGGCCCTCGAAGCGGTTGAGGAACCACAGCCGCTGCTGGGCGTACGAGAGCGGAATCCGTGCCGGACGCGGATCCACCGCGACAACGCCCCGGCGTGCCGCTCGCGCCTTGTCAGTGAGCGTGGCGCTGATACCGGCGACGGTGGGTGTCTCGAACAACTGCCGGATGGGCAACTCGGCACCGATGGTCGTGCGGATGCGGCTGACCAGCTTGGTTGCCAGGAGGGAGTGGCCGCCGAGGTGGAAGAAGTCGTCGTCGATGGTGACGGTGTCGGTGCCGAGTACTTCGGCGAAGAGGGTGCAGAGGGCTTCTTCGTGGGGGGTGCGGGGGGCTCGTCCGTTCTCGGTGTGGGCCGCGTAGTCGGGTGTGGGGAGGGCGTGGCGGTCGAGTTTGCCGTTGGGGGTGAGGGGGAGTTCGTCGAGGGTGATGAAGGCGGAGGGGATCATGTAGTCGGGCAGGTGGGTGGCGAGGTGTTGGCGTAGGTCGGTGGTGGAGATGGGGTGGGGTGTGGTGCCGACGGTGTAGGCGGTGAGGCGTTGGTCGCCGGGTTGGTCTTCGCGGACGATGACGGCGGCTTGGGTGATGTGGGGGTGGGACATGAGGACGGCTTGGATTTCGCCGAGTTCGATGCGGAAGCCGCGGAGTTTGATCTGGTCGTCGACGCGGCCGGTGTAGGTGAGCTGGCCGGTGGGGGTCCAGCGTGCGGTGTCGCCGGTGCGGTACATGCGGGTGCCGGGTGGGCCGTAGGGGTCGGCGGTGAAGCGTTCGGCGGTGAGGTCGGGGCGGTGGTGGTAGCCGCGGGCGAGGACGATGCCGGCGACGTAGAGTTCGCCGGTGACGCCGGGTGGGACGGGGCGCAGGTGGTTGTCGAGGACGTAGGCGCGGGTGTTCCAGAACGGCCGGCCGATGGGAACCGGCCCGGAGGGAACGGGTTCGCCGGGCGGGATGTGGTAGTCGGTGCAGTTGACGGTGGCCTCGGTGGGCCCGTAGGCGTTGATCACCGTCACGTCGGGGTGTGCGGTCCGCCAGGCGGTGAGGGCTTCGCCGAGCAGGGCCTCGCCACCGGTGATGAGGGTTCCCGAGGGGGAGACCTCTTCGGGGAGGGCTTCGAGGAGGCCGAGGTGGGAGGGGGTGACCTTCATGAAGGTCGGTTGTCCGGTGGTGGCGGCGTGTTCGTCGAGGTCGGTCAGGACCACGCGTCCGCCGCTGACGAGGGGGGTGTAGAGGGCGGTGACGGTGAGGTCGAAGGCGACGGAGGAGTGCAGCAGGGCGGTGCCGGAGGCGTCGGGGTAGACGGCGCGGGCCCGCTCCAGGTAGGCGCCGACGGAGGCGTGTTCGACGACGACGCCCTTGGGCCTGCCGGTCGATCCGGAGGTGTAGATGACGTACACGGGGTCGTGGGGATCGATACGGACCCCCGCCAGCGGTGCCTCGGCGGCGTGGTCGAGCATCGCTGTGTCGTCGATGACGAGTGCGGGTGAGGCGTCGGAGAGGATGTGCGCGACGCGTTCGGCGGGGTATTCGGGGTCGACGGGGACGTAGGCGGCGCCGGACCTGGTGACGGCGAGGAGGGCCACGATCAGTTCGACCGAGCGCGGCAGTTTCACCGCGACAAAAGAACCTCTGCCCACGCCTTGTGTGTGCAGCCAGCCGGCGGTCCGGGCGGACCAGGCGTCCAGCTCCCGGTAGGTCAGCCTCCGGTCACCGCATTCCACGGCCACCGCGTCCGGTGTCCGTTCCGCCTGCTCACTGAAGAGCTGGGGCAAGGACGCCCCGCGCAGACTGTGTGTTGGTCCCTGCCAGCCGGACAGCACCCGCTCCCGCTCAGCCTCCTCCAGCACCTCCACCTCGGAAACCCGGGAGCCGTTCCCACTGGCAACGACCCACTCCAGCACCTTCACCATCCGCTGCACCAGCGATTCGGCGGTCGACCGGTCGAAGACGTCGGTGCTGTACTGGAGGGCGCCGCGCAGACCGCCCGGCGTGCCGGTCGTGCTGTGGGACTCGGCGAAGGAGAAGCCCAGGTCGAACTTGACCCGGTGGGTCTCCACGGGTTCGTGGTGCACGGTCAGGCCGGGGAGCTTGGCGATCTCGTCGAGAGCCTCCACCGGACCGGCGTTGTTGAGGTTCAGCATCGTCTGGAAGAGGGGGTGCCGGGACAGCGAGCGTTCCGGGTTGACGGCCTCGACCAGCCGTTCGAACGGCATGTCCTGGTGGGCGTAGGCGGCGAGGTCGGCCGTCCGCACCCGCTCCAGCAGCTCCGCGAAGGTGGGGTCCCCGGAGACGTCGGTGCGCAGCACCAGCGTGTTCACGAAGAAGCCGACCAGGTCGTCGAGCGCGTCGTCGGTGCGGCCGGCGATCGGGGTGCCCAGGGGGATGTCCGTGCCCGCGCCCAGCCGGGACAGCAGCGTGGCCAGGCTCGCCTGGAGCACCATGAACAGGCTCGTGCGGCTGTCGCGGGCCACGCGGGTCAGACGGTCGTGGAGTTCCGGCGGGAGCTCGAAGGTGACGACGTCACCGCGATGGGAGGCCACGGCCGGCCGGGGGCGGTCGAAGGGCAGGGACAGTTCCTGGGGAAGGTCCGCCAGCGTCCTCTCCCAGTAGTCGAGCTGTTGGCCGGCCTCGCTGTCCGGGTCGTCCTCGGAGCCGAGGACGACCTGCTGCCAGATGCTGTAGTCGGCGTACTGGACCGGCAGCGGCGCCCACTGCGGGGCGGCACCCCGCACCCGGGCCGCGTACGCCGCCGTCAGGTCGCGGGCCAGCGGGGCCCGGGACCATGCGTCGGTCGCGACGTGGTGGGTGAGCAGCAGCAGGACGTGCTCGTCGCCGCCGACCTCGAACAGGGTGGCTCGCAGGGGCGGTTCGGAGGCCAGGTCGAAGGCGTGGCCCGCGGCCTCGGAGAGATCGGCGGCCAGCCGGGTGGCGTCGCTGGGCACGACGGCGAGGGACGGGCGCACCTCGTCCAGCACGACCTGATGGGGTCCCTCGGCGTCCTCGGCGAGGACCGTGCGGAGGGTTTCGTGCCGTGCGGTCAGGTCGGCGAGGGCGTTCTCCAGCGCCGCACGGTCGAGGGTCCCGGAGAGGCGGAGGGCGACGGGGGAGTTGTAGGCGGCGCTGGGACCCTCGAAGCGGTGCAGGAACCACAGCCGGCGCTGGGCGTGGGAGAGGGGCAGCCGCTCGGGGCGCGGGAGCACGGCGGCGACCGGCGTGCGTGCGGCGCCGTTGCCGGTGTCGAGGGCTCCGGACAGACCGGCGACGGTGGGGGTCTCGAAGAGCTGCCGGATGGCCATCTCTGCACCGAGTGCCGAGCGGATGCGGCTGACGAGTTTGGTGGCGAGCAGGGAGTGGCCGCCCAGGGCGAAGAAGTCGTCGTCGATGGTGACCGGGCCGACGCCCAGCACCTCGGCGAAGAGGGTGCAGAGAATGTCCTCGCGGGGGGAGCGCGGGGCTCGTCCGCCACCCGCCTGCGGCCCGTAGTCGGGGGCGGGCAGGGCGCGGCGGTCCAGCTTGCCGTTCGGGGTGAGCGGGAAGGCGTCCAGGACCACGAAGGCGGACGGCACCATGTAGTCGGGGAGCCGGTCGGTGGCCAGGGCGCGCAGGGCGTCGGCAGCCACGGAGGCGCCCGCGGTCGCCGCGTAGGCGACGAGTCGCTTGTCGCCGGGCTGGTCCTCGCGGAGCAGGACGGCGGCCTGGGTCACGCCCTCGTGACCGGCGAGGACGGCCTCGATCTCACCCAGTTCGATGCGGTAGCCGCGGAGTTTGACCTGGCCGTCGCCGCGGCCCACGAACTCCAGCCGGCCGTCGTGGTTCCAGCGCAGCACGTCGCCGGTCCGGTACATGCGGGAGCCGGGCGGACCGTAGGGGTTGGCGACGAACCGCTCGGAGGTGAGGGCCGCGCGCCGCCAGTAGCCGCGGGCGAGCCCCGTGCCGGCGATGTAGGCCTCGCCGGGGACGCCGGGCGGGACGGGCCGCAGCCCGCTGTCGAGGACGTACACCTGGGTGTTCCAGAAGGGCCGGCCCACGGGGACCGGTCCGGCGGGTGCGGGCGCACCCGCGGGGATGCGGTACTGGACGCTGTTGACGGTGGCCTCGGTGGCTCCGTACACGTTGAGGACGTCGGCGTCGGGGCGGCGGGCCCGCCAGCGGTCGGCGACCTCGCCGAGCAGGAGTTCACCACCCAGCATGATCAGCTCGCTCGGGGACGCCTCGGTCGGCAGGGCCTCCAGCAGGGCGAGCACACTGGGGGTGCCCTTGAGGAAGGTGGCCCCGGGGCCCTCGGCGGCCCGCTCGTCGAGGTCGGCGACGCGCACCAGGCCGCCGGAGACGAGGGTCGTGTAGAGGGCGGTGACGGTGAGGTCGAAGCTGATCGGCGAGTGCAGCAGCGAGGTGCCCGTCATCGCCGGGTAGGCGTCGCGGGCCCACTGGAGATAGGCGCCGAGCGAGCGGTGCTCGATGACGACGCCCTTGGGCCGTCCGGTGGAGCCCGAGGTGTAGATCACGTACGCGGGGAGGCCGGGCGGTATCGGCACGGCGGGCGCGGTGGCGGGACGGGCGGCGAGATCCTCGGTGTGGGCCGGGTCGTCCAGGAGGAGCCGCGGCGCACCCGAGTCGGGGATGCCGGGGGCGAGTTCGCGGGTGGTGAGCAGCAGCGCGGGCTCGGTGTCCTCCAGCATGAACGCGATGCGCTCCGCCGGATAGTCGGGGTCCACGGGCAGGTAGGCCGCGCCCGTCTTGAGGACGGCGAGCAGGGCGACGACCGTCTCGCAGTTCCGGGGCAGCGCGATCGCGACGAACCGCTCGGGTGCCGCACCGTGCTCGGCCAGCAGGTGGGCCAGGCGGCTGGAGCGGGCGTCGAGCTCGGCGTACGTCAGGGTGCGGCCGGCACTCGTGACGGCCGGGGCCTGCGGGGTGCGGTCCGCCTGGGCGCGGAACAGGCCGAGGACCGTGGCGTCCGGGACGTCGTGTGCGGTGTCGTTCCACACTCGCAGCACGTTGTCGCGTTCCCGGTCGGTGAGCAGGTCGAGGCGTCCGACGGGCTGCTCCGGGTCGGCGACGAGGGCGCGCAGGACACGGACGAAGCGGTCCAGGATCTGCTGGGCGGTGGCCGCGTCGAAGAGGTCGGGACGATGGTTGAGCCGGAACGTCATGCTGTCGCGGGCGGCCGCGATCAGCAGCAGCGGGTAGTGGGTGGCCTCCCGGTTCTTGCCGGGGGCCAGGCTGATGGCGGCGCCGATGCCGGTGCCCGCGGTGCCGGAACGGTTGACGGGATAGTTCTGGAACACCATGGAGGTGTCGAAGAGTTCGCCGTGCCCCACGGTGCGCTGGATGTCCGCCAGACCGAGGTGCTGGTGCGGGGTCAGTGCGGCCTGTTCGCGCTGGACGCGGGCGACGAGCCCGGCGAGCGGTTCGGCGGCCCGCAGCCGTACCCGTGAGGGCAGCGTGTTGATGAACAGGCCCACCATGCGTTCGACGCCGTCGATCTCCGGCGGACGTCCGGAGACGGTGGTGCCGAACACGATGTCGTCCCGCCCCAGGTGCTTGCTGAGGGCGATCGCCCAGGCGCTCTGCACCACGGTGCTGAGGGTGAGACCCCGGCCGCGTGCCAGCTCGGTGAGCGCCGCGGTCTCCTCCCGGGGCAGCTCGGCCCGGACCTCGGCCCCGGCGACCGCGGCACGGTCGGCGCCGGGTGCCACGAGGGTGGGTTCCTCGAGGTCGGCGAACGTCTCGCGCCAGGCGTCGCGGGCGGCGTCCCGGTCCTGGCCCTCCAGCCACGTGAGGTAGTCGCGGTAGGGGCGCACCCTGGGCAGCGCGCTGTCGTCGCCCGCGGCGTCGTAGAGCGCGAACAGGTCACCCATCAGGACGGGCAGGGACCAGCCGTCGAGCAGGAGGTGGTGGTTGGTCAGGACGAGGCGGTGCCGGTCGGCGCCGAGCCGCAGCAGGGTGAAGCGCAGCAGCGGCGGCCGCGTCACGTCGAAGCGCGTGGCGCGTTCGGCGGCGATCAGGCCGGCGGCGGCCTCGGCGCGTTCGGCCTCGGGCAGAGCGCTCAGGTCGCGCTCGGTCCACGGCAGCGGCACCTCCCGCATGACCAGCTGCGCCCAGTCGCCGCTCTTGCGCTGCCGGAAGGCGACCCGCAGGTTGGCGTGCCGGGCCAGCAGCTTCTCGGCGGCGGTGCGCAGGGCCGCGGTGTCCAGCGCACCGTCGATGTCGAACGACATCTGCACGACATAGGGGTCGAGCTCGCCCTCGTCGTAGACGCTGTGGAAGAGCAGGCCCTCCTGGAGCGGGGCCAGCGGCAGGATGTCCTCGATCTTCCGCGCTGTGCGACTCACTTGCTGGCCTCTTCTTCCTTCTCGAAATCGTGCGGTTCGTCGTCGAAGTCGTCGAACAGGTCGTCCAGTTCTTCCTCGAACGCCTCGATCTCGTCCTGACCGATGGAGGACAGGGAGACGTCGGAGGGGGTGAGACCGCCCGCGTGGGGGTTCTCGGAGTGCGTGACCAGGGCGCGCAGCGCCTGGAACCACAGTTCGGCCAGCTCGCGCACCTCGTCCTCGTCGAGGATCCCCTCGGCCCAGGTCCAGAACGCGACCAGCTCGGAGCCCTCCGGGCCGTCCTCGGTACGGGAGTTGAGCTCCAGCGGGTGGGCGAGCGGCAGCTGCGGAGGGTCGCCGGCGACGGCGTCGACGCCGGTGACCGGAGTCCAGTCGGCGGCCCGGTCGCCGTCGGCGGCGGTGAACCGGCCGAGGTAGTTGAACGCCACGTGGGGAGCGGCGAGGCCGTCGAAGCCGGCCGCGGTGGCCGGGTTGAGATGACGGACCAGGCCGTAGCCCATGCCCTTGTCGGGGACGGACCTGAGCTGCTCCTTGATCCGTTTCGCGGCGGCGCCCGCCGCCGACCCGCCCGCGAAGGCACGCACGAGGTCCACACCGCCCGTGTCGAGGCGTACCGGGTACAGGTTGGTGAACCAGCCGACCGTACGGGACAGGTCGGCACCCTCCACGAGGTGCTCCTCGCGGCCGTGCCCCTCCAGGTCGAGCAGCAGCTCCGGCCCGCCGTGCCGCCAGCGCGCCCAGGCGAGGGCGAACGCGGTGAGCAGCACGTCGTTCACCTCCGCGTGGAAGGCGGCGGGAACGCGGGTCAGGACGGCTTCCGTGACCTCGGCCGGCAGGGTCATGGTCAGCCGGCCGGCCGTTGCCTGACGATCCCTCGCCGGGTCCAGCGGCCGGCGGCCCGGCGGGGGCCCGGCGGACCGCAGGACGTCCTGCCACCAGGCCGCGTCGGCGACCCAGGCGGACTTGACGGCCTCGTCCGTGAGCCGCTGGGACCAGCGGCGCAGCGAGGTGCCCACCGGTTGCAGGGCGGGCATCCGCCCCGCGGAGACCGCCTCGTACGCCTCGGCGAGGTCGGGGATGAGGATGCGCCAGGAAACCCCGTCGACGACCAGGTGGTGGATGATCAGCAGCAGCATCCCGGCGCTGTCCCGCCCACGGTCGAACCACACGGCCTGCACGACCCGGCCCTCGCCCAGGTGCAGCCGGTCACGGGCGGCCGCGCCCGCCTCCCGGACGAGGGCGTGGAGGCCGGCACCGTCGGCGCCGGAGGCGTCCACCCGCCGGACCAGGGCGCCGGCGTCGACGCTTCCCGGCTCCCGGACCTCCAGCCGCCGCCCCGGAGCCGGCGTGAGACGGGCGCGCAGTGCGTCGTGGTGGTCGAGCAGGGCCTGTACGGCTTCGATGAGCGCGTCGGCGTCCAGGCCGGCCGGCACGCGCAGCACGGCGGACATGTTGAACGCGTCCAGGTCGTCGGTGCGCGCGAGCAGCCACCGCTTGATCGGTGTCAGGGGTACGTCGCCGATGCCGGCGCCGGGTTCCTCCGTGACGGTGGTGTCGGTCTCGGTGACGATCTCGGCCAGTGCCGCCACGGTCCGGTGCTCGAAGACGTCGCGTACGGACAGTTCGAGTCCGGCCCGTCGGGCGCGGCTGACCAGCTGGATCGACATGATGCTGTCGCCGCCGAGGTCGAAGAACCCGTCGTCGACGCCCACCTCGGCAAGGCCCAGGACGTCCGCGAACAGCCCGCACAGCGCCTTCTCCCGCTCGGTACGCGGGCCCGCGGCCACCGCGTCGGTGCCGGGGGCGGGCAATGCCCGCCGGTCGAGCTTGCCGTTGGCGGTGAGCGGCAGCTCGTCGAGCGGGACGACGAAGGACGGGACCATGTAGTGCGGCAGCTGCTGCTCGAGGTGGGCACGCAGCGTGCGGCCCAGCGCCGGGTCGGCGTCCTGGCCCTCCGGCACCACGTACGCCACGAGCCGGGTGGGGCCGGCGGACTCCTCGCGGGTGACCACGACCGCCGTCTCGACGCCCGGGTGGTCGGCGAGCACGGCCTCGACCTCGCCCGGCTCCACACGGAAACCGCCGATCTTGACCTGGTGGTCGGCGCGGCCCAGGAACTCCAGCTCGCCGCAGTGGTTCCACCGCACGACGTCGCCGGTGCGGTAGAGACGCGCGCCGGGCCGCCCGAACGGTGAGGCGACGAACCGTTCCGCCGTACGGTCGGGGCGGCCGAGGTAGCCGCGGGCCAGCTGAGCGCCTCCGATGTAGAGCTCACCGCGCACGCCCGGCGGTACCGGCCGCAGCCCGGCGTCGAGGACGTACACCGAGGCGTTCCACAGCGGCTGCCCGATGGAGGCGGCGGTGGGCCACTCGTCGATGTCCCCGGGGAGGGTCGCGGTGGTGGCCGCGTGGGTCTCGGCCGGGCCGTAGATGTTGTGGGCCATCCGCCGCCAGCCGCTCGCGCAGAACTCCCTCAGCTCGTGACTGAGCCGGAACTGCTCCCCGCCCTGGAAGAGGTCGGTGAGGGAGTCGAGCCGTTCACCGGTGTCGGCGGCCGCCGCCAGCACGGCGTCGATCACGAGGGTCGGCGCGAACAGTTCGTTGACGCTGTACCTGGCGATCCACTGGGCCAGTTCGTAGGCGTCGCGGCGGACGTGCTCCTCCGGGATCACCAGGGTCTTGCCGACGACCAGCGCCTGCAGGATCTCCTGCACCGCGAAGTCGAACGAGACGGCGAGGAACTGGGCCGTGCGGGTGCCGACACCGCCGCAGTACGTTCCGGTGTGCCAGGCGAGCAGGTTGACGAGCGAACTCATCGGCATCACCACACCCTTGGGGGTGCCGGTGGAGCCCGAGGTGTACACGACGTAGGCGGGGTGCCGGAGATCCAGCGGGCGGACCCGGTCCGCGTCGGTCAGGTCGGCGTCCGCGGTCGCGGCGAGTTCCCGGTCCGTCTCCGGGGCGTCGAGGACGACATCGAGGGCGATCCCGTCGCCCAGGAGGGGCCGGGTGGCCACGTCGGTGACGACGACGCGCGGGCCGCAGTCGGTCAGTACCGCGCGGAGCCGCTGCTCGGGGGCCGAGATGTCGAGCGTGAGGTAGGCGGCACCCGCCTTCAGGGCGGCCACCAGGGCCACCACCAGGTCGGCCGACCGGGGGAGGGCGATCGCGACGACGTCCTCGGCCCCCACTCCCGAGGCGGCCAGCAGACGCGCCAGGCGGTTCGCGCGGGCGTTCAGCTCGGCGTAGGAGAGGGTGACGTCCTCACCGAGCACCGCGGTCGCCCGGGGTTCGGCCGCGACCTGCCGCTCGAAGAGCGTCGGCACCGGCAACGGGGGCACGTCGTGAGCGGTGCGGTTCCACTCGTCCACCACACGGCCACGTTCGGCGGGCGACATCACCTCCAGCCGGCCGATGGGCCGCTCCGGGTCGGCGACGGCTCCCTCCAGGACACGCAGCAGCCGCTCGGCGAACTCCTGCGCGGTGCTGCGGTCGAAAAGGTCGGAGTTGTACTCGACGGCCCCGCCCAGACCCTCGGGCTCGCCGTGCGGGCCGTAGCGCTCGTCGAAGAAGAACGCCAGGTCGAACTTGGCGCGTCCGGTCTCCGGCGCGTGCACGTCCACCGTGAGGCCGGGCAGCCGCAGGATCTCCAGCGCCTCCTGGTTGTTGTCGAAGCCGAGCAGCACCTGGAAGAGCGGGTGACGGGCCAGCGAGCGGACGGGGCTGAGCACTTCCACGAGCCGCTCGAAGGGCACGTCCTGGTGACCGTAGGCGCCGAGGTTGGTCCCCCTGACCCGGCCGACCAGCTCGGCGAACGTCGGGTCGCCCGAGGTGTCCGTGCGCAGGACCAGGGTGTTCACGAAGAACCCGACGAGGTCCTCGACAGCCGCGTCGGTGCGGCCCGCCACGGGACTGCCGATCGGGATGTCGGTGCCCGCGCCCAGCCGGGTGAGCAGGGTGGCCAGGGCGGCCTGCGTCACCATGAACAGGCTGGTGCCCGTCTCCCTGGCGAACGCGGCCAGCCGTGCGTGCAGACCGGCGGACACCTCGAAGGGCACCCGGCCGCCGCGGTGCGACTGCCGTGCCGGGCGGGGCCGGTCGACCGGCAGCTCCAGCTCCTCCGGAAGATCCGCCAGCGCGGTCTTCCAGTGGGCCAGCTGCCGGGAGATCTCGCTGTCCGGGGCGTCCTCGGAGCCGAGCACCTCCCGCTGCCACAGCGTGTAGTCGGCGTACTGAACGGGAAGCGGCGTCCACGCCGGGGCCTCCCCGCGAGCGCGGGCGGTGTAGGCGAGCGACAGGTCGCGGGCGAGGGGGCCCATCGACCAGCCGTCTCCGGCGATGTGGTGGACCACCAGGACCAGGACCCGCTCCCCGTCGTGCGAGGAGAACAGCCAGGCCCGGACGGGAAGCTCGGACGCGAGGTCGAAGGGGTGCGACGCCGCGGTACGTATCCTGCCCTGCAACTCGCCGGGCGCCACGTCGACCTCGGTCAGTTCCGGCGTCGCGTGGTCGGCGGGCAGGACGATCTGCCGCGCGCCGTCGGAGTCCTCGGCGAACAGGGTCCGCAGCGACTCGTGCCGGGCGACGACGTCGGTGAGCGCCAGACGCAGCGCGGCCCGGTCGAGCGCGCCCTTCAAGCCCAGCGCGACCGGGATGTTGTACGTGGCGCTCGGCCCCTCCAGGTGGTTGAGGAACCACAGCCGCTGCTGGGCGTACGACAGCGGGATCCGGGCGGGGCGCGCCACGGCGGTGACCGGCCGGCGGGCGCCCGACGCCTCGTCGAGCGCCTCGACGACGCCGGCGACCGTCGGGTTCTCGAAGAGCCGGCGGATGGACAGCTCCACACCGAGCACCGTGCGGATCCGGCTGAGCAGTCGTACCGCCGACAGGGAATGTCCGCCGCGGTCGAAGAAGTCGTCGTCGATGCCCACGGAGGCGACCCCGAGCAGCTCGGCGAAGACGGTGCACAGGATCTGCTCCCGCGGGCTGCGCGGACCGCGGGAACGCGCGGGCCACACCTCCGCCGAGCCGGCGGGCGCCCGCCCGGGCACCTCGACGAGCCGCAGCTCACCGTCGGCCGACCAGCGCGCCGACGTGCCGGTGCGGTACATCCAGCCCGCGCGGCCGAACGGACACGGCAGCCACCGCTCCTGCTCCTCGGCGTCACCGGCCGGACCGGAGCCCGAAACATACAGCTGCCCCGTGACCCCGGGCGGCACCGGGGCCAGGGAGTCGTCGAGGACGTACACGCGAGCGTCGTCCGCCGTCCGCGGCAGGGACGAGCCGGACAGCGCGGCCGCCACCGGGGGCCGGGCCGCGTCGCTCCACTCGTCCAGGATCGCCGTGCGCTCGCCCGGGGCGAGAACGTCGACCTCGCCGATCGGGACCTCCGCGTCGCGGGCCGTGGCGGACAGCAGGCGCACGAAGCGGTCGGCCACCGAGCGGGCGGTGCCGCGGTCGAACAGTTCGGCCGAGAACTCCAGGTCGACGGTGACACCCGCGGGCCGCCCGACGCCGTCGACGTGTTCCGTCAGCTCCCAGTTGAGGTCGAACTTGGTGTCCTCGATGGGCAGCCGCTCCAGCTCCACCGCCAGTCCCGGCAGCCGCGCCTCCTCGGCGACCGTGGCACGCGGGTCGGTGTTGTGAAGGGTCAGGCACACCTGGAAGAGGGGGTGCCGGGTGAGCGAGCGTTCCGGGTTGACGGCCTCCACCAGCCGCTCGAACGGCAGGTCCTGGTGCTGGTAGGCCTCCAGGCTCCGTGCCCTCACACGCTCCACGAGTTCGGCGAACGTCGGGTCGCCCGAGGTGTCGGTGCGCAGCACCAGCGTGTTGGCGAAGAACCCGACCAGCTCCTCGACGGCCGCGTCGGTGCGGCCCGCGACCGGCGATCCGAGGGGGATGTCCGTGCCCGCGCCGAGCCGGGTCAGCAGGGCGGCGAGCCCCGCCTGGAACACCATGAACAGACTGGAGCGCGTCGCCCGCGCCAACTCGTGCAGCCGCCCGTGGAGTTCGGCCGGAATCCGCAGGGACACCTGGCCACCGTGCTGTGTGACCACCTCACTGCGGGGGCGGTCGTAGGGGAGTTCGAGCTGGTCGGGCAGTCCGGCGAGGGTGTGGGTCCAGTAGTCGAGTTGGCGGGAGATCTCGCTGGTGGGGTCGTCCTCGGAGCCGAGGACTTCCCGCTGCCAGAGGCTGTAGTCGGCGTACTGGACCGGCAGCGGCGCCCACTCCGGCGTCGCCCCCCGCACCCGGGCCGCGTAGGCGGCGGCCAGGTCACGAGCCAGCGGACGCATCGACGAACCGTCGCCGGCGATGTGGTGCAGGAGCAGCAGGAGTACGTACTCGTCGTCGGCGACCTCGAACAGGGTGGCCCGCAGGGGCGGTTCCGCGGCCAGGTCGAAGGGGTACCGTGCCGCGTCCGCCAGCCGTGCCCCGAGCCGCTCCTCGTCCACCGCGACGACGTCGAACCCCAGGGCCACCTCGTAGGGCTCCAGGATCACCTGGGTGAAGCCGCCCTCGTCCTCGGCGAAGACGGTCCGCAGGCTCTCGTGCCGGGCCACGACGTCCGCGAGGGCCTGCCGCAGGGCCTCCTGGTCCAGGGCTCCGGTGAGCCGCAATGCGCCGGGTGCGTTGTAGGCGGTACTGCCGTCCTCCAGCAGACTGAGGAACCGCAGCCGCTGCTGGGCGTAGGAGACGGGGATCCGTCCAGGCCTCGGTCCGGCCGTGACACCGGGACGCCGTACGGCAGCACGGGACGACTCCTGGTCGAGCGTGGCGCTGATACCGGCGACGGTGGGTGTCTCGAACAGTTGCCGGATGGGCAACTCGGCACCGATGGTCGTGCGGATGCGGCTGATGAGTGTGGTGGCGAGGAGGGAGTGGCCGCCGAGGTGGAAGAAGTCGTCGTCGATGGTGACGGTGTCGGTGCCGAGTACTTCGGCGAAGAGGGTGCAGAGG
>NZ_JBVISR010000034.1:0-7759 GCF_055575415.1 Streptomyces sp. NPDC034099
GCGACCACAGTTCATCCGACACGATCCACGGCCGCGACTGACGGTTTCCCATACCCAGACCTACAAGCAGAGCAGCCGACCGTCTCATGATCAGCCGCTTTTGTTAGAGCCAGTTAGTCCTCGCCCTACTCGGCCTAGCCTGGAACTCGGCCTAGTAGTACTTCGTTGGGTTCTGCGTGTGATGAGGAGCCAGCCGCAGGTAGTGCAGGTGCCGGTCCAGCACCTCAGCAGCTCCTGGAGTGTGTCCAGGACCTGGTAGAGGGTCAGGCCAGCATGTGGGCTTTTGGTCGAGCCGCCTCACACTGATGTCCGGCACCGCGATCATCACCGACATCGTCCCCCTCGTCCGCGGCGCCAAGACCCAGGGGCTGGTCGACGTCTCCATCACCATCGCGGGCGCCACCGGTGGGATGACCTCCGGTCTCTTGGTCGCCGCCACCGACTACCTGGTCCTCGTCCTCACCGGCGGCATCCTCTCCCTCGCCCTCCTGCCCACCGTGGCCGCCACCGACTAGCGCGGAACCTAGCTCCAGACCGATCCCACCCGATTCCGCCAAATAGTTCAATGCTCAATGACTTCTCTCAGAGCCTCTCAGAGCGCGAGGCGGCATTGCCGACCCGCGCCCTCTGAAGCCCCACCGGGCGGGGTCCGGGGCTGCGACCGACCGGGCCCCTGAGGCGGCGCGTCCGACGGGCCAGGACCGCCGGACGCGCCGCTGAGCCGGCGCCACTCCCCCTCACTGGGCCGACCTGGTGCCGCCGGCCAGGGAGCCCGTGCCGAGGCACACGGGCAGTCCGCCGACTCCACCCGCAGCGACGGTAGGCGCCCCAACCAGGCTTGCGTGGCTTCCGCCCCACGCCGTTTGAGGCGAGATACGGGGCGTCAGCTGCGCGCAGTCGCGTCCACGCCCGTGCCGGTTGTGGAGGCATGTTCACGCGCGTCCTCGCTGCATGACTCCCCCGGCTCTGGGTGCTCACCGACGTCGGCTGTCGCTTGCGATAGCGCATTCGGCAAGGCATCTGTCGCACGGGTGGGCCTCGTGGCTGAAGAGTGGCCGGACGACCGCGGAAGCGGCCGGGACGTGCCACCCGTGGGGTGGCACGTCGTGCGGGCGAGGAACATTCTGCCTACCCTGTTTGAACGCACGGGGCGCCACGGAGAGCGACGGGTAGCTTCTGAGACGGGCTCCAACGGGCACCCCGCACGGCACGGTGTCGGGCAGTGGCCTGCGGACCTCCTTCGCCCGTTGGGCTGATCAATCGTCATGTCATGTTCTGCTTCGCAGCACCATCCTCGCGTGCAGGTGGTGCGGCTCCCGGGGTGGTCTGGATCGATCCAGTGGTTGCTCGGGCCGACCTGGCCGGCCACGGGAACGTCCGCGGATGGGAGCGGGAGCTGTCCCGCAGGCGGTCAGGGTACGGGTCGCCGGAGGCCATTGGCTGCCTGCGGTTCACAGCGGCCTCGTGCACCGAAGTCGCCAGCGCCTATCGCCTCAGATGACAGGTCTTCGGCTGCAACGGCGACGGTGGAGTCCCCACTGTCAGGCCCGGACCGTCCAGCGACCTGGCCCGCACAGATCGGCGACCAGCGAGGTTCGTAAAGGTCGGCCGGGTAGGAGCAACTGCTGGGAAGGCCGACGCACTCGAAGCATGCGGACGCTCGCCGGTAGCCGCTATCCGCTATTCAGCTCGGCCTTGAGCTCGCACCCAGTCTTCACTCTCCAAGGGCATGCTTCCCCAGCGGAGGGGAGCGCTGTGGCAGTCAGCACGGCGCACAGGTGGCCATCTAGTGTGCGCGGCTTCAAGCACGCATTGCTTGGCCGGTGGGGAGTAGTCATTGCGGTAGTGAAGCTGAGTGCAGCTCTCTTCGTGCCGCTTCATCCAAGATCTGACGAGGCCTGAAGGCACCGGAAGAGCGAGTGTTCGGGGACTCAGGCACTGGAGACCTGCTGGTCATCGACGCAGCGCGAGTACTGGCACAACGTGGTGCACATCCACGAGGCCAAGCAGTCAACGGCAAGCACTATCGCACCCCCCTGCTATTCCCGGATCAGGTGCAGCATGCTGGACTATCCGCTATTAGCACCTCTAGGGTGGAGCCTGCTAGAGAGCCCATATAGGCCACTTGACCTGGGAGAACAAACAAGGTCGCAAACATGGGAGCAAGCTTGCAGGCAAATGTGTGCACGGGCCTGACCCATCACCCTGGTCGAGGTGTGTGTCACGATACTTCTCCCCACTTCGATAGATCCCCGGAAAGCAACTTGAGTCATTACCTGGTCAATGGCACTGGCATGCGCTTGTGTGGACGTCAAGTTGCAAACCTGGTTAGAAACGTGATGATCGGTCGGCATGTAGGCGCGGGTGGAAACAGGCATCGCGGTCTGAGTGGATGGTGGCTCGCAGGCGAGCTGGAGTGCCGGGAAGCAAGTCCAGGCATGAGTAGCTCTGGTGATGAGCAGGGGGACATGTATTCCTGTCAGGTTCCGTGCTTGCAAGGCTGCACGTGGTCCAGCGATGTGCGTCATCTCCTTGCGGGTCGACTTCCAAGCCGATGGAGCCACCTGCCAGCGCACTCCATGCAGGGCACGTTTCCACGCAGGGTTAGATACCTGTTCGTAGGCTGGATTCCGGGCGCGGGCGCGGGCGCGGGTGCTTACACAGGAGCGAGTCAGCAGAGAGGCCCGCTTGTAGCTCAGCCTGCATGCGGGACAGCTGATGAGGACGTCTACGAGACGGCGAGTCAGAGAGTTGACTGGAGTGCGGAATTGCCCGGAAACTGGCGTGCGGACCAGGTGAGTAGCACGACTGGCGGGGGAGTGGCACGCCGATGTGGCGGCTTGCCGGGACACTCGTCGCCGGGCTTGGTGAGGAACAGGGATTCAGGCGAGCGTGGCGATCGGCAGCGGGACCTGTCGACAGGCCCGCGTGCAGGGTTCGTGGGGTGCCGGTGGAACCGTCGGCCTCTCCGCACCGTCGCGCGCCCAGTAGAAAATGGATCGGTGGGCCGAATGGTGGGTCGGTACGGCTGATGGGTTGTCGGTTTGCTTCACGGTGCGATGCTGGGCACACCAGTGTGGGGGAGTGCGGGCCGATGTGCGGGCCGACGAGGTGGCGGGCCCTGTCGCCTGCGTGCCCCTCGGCGTCCGAGTCTGCTGCTTCGCGTGTCGGCGTACCCGTAGCGTGATCACCCTGCTAACCTGAGCATCGCTTTGTGTCACAACGTCGCTGGAGGTGAACGGATCTGTGGATGTAGCGGATGTGGACCCTGTTGAAATCACCACTGGTGGAGCAGTTGCTGAGTCGAGTTGTCAGACAGCAGGCAATCAAGCGAGCAGAGATGCGGGGTACCGCGTTGGAGTGCTATCACCCAACCCCTGGTTTACCTGCCTGGATGGCAAGTTGGAGGGCTCTGCCGCCTCCCGGGAGGGCGTTCTGGGGGGTCCTCGGCATCAGGGTCGAGCGTTTTGCGGCTCAGAATCGTTCTGAGAGAACTTTCGGCCGTGCAAACTTTGCCAAATGGGATGTATCGGCGTCTGGTCGTGCGCCAGCCTTCCCGCTTCCACCCGGGTCCCACCGGATCTGAACGACACTGAGAGAGGACCCATGGCCAGTCCCTTCGCGGCACCCGACAGCCAGCAGCACCTGCCCCAGATCCCGTGGGCCTCGCTGTCGCACATCTTCATGTTCGGCAACGGCAAGGGCGGTGTGGGCAAGTCGTCGGTGTCGGCCAACGCTGCGGGCAAAGCAGCTCGCAGCGGGCTTCGAACGCTCATCATCGACTGCAACGCACAGGGCAACATCGCGCGTGAACTCGGCTACAAGCGGGCTGAGTGGAACGACGGGGGAGCGGGGCTCCTCGAGTCCTTGCGCACCGGTACCCCCCTCACACCGAGGCGAGGCGTGAGGGAGAATCTGGATGTCGTCATGGGCGGTCCGGCGCTCGGCGACGAGTTCGGCATCTTCTTCCACACGCTGCTGGCGAAGGAAGGGCCGCACGCGTATCTGCGGCTGCTGATGTGCCTGTTGCCGATCGCACACGAATACCAGATCATCATTCTCGACACCCCGCCCGAGAATCCGTCGCTGCAGCGGCTCGCCCTCTCCACTGCGCGCTGGCTGATCATTCCGGTCAAGAGCGACGGAGGAGCCGAGGATGGACTCGCGCAGATCGGCCTGGAGTTCTCCTACGTCAGGTTCGTCAGCCAGCTCAACCCGCACCTGGAGCTTCTCGGCGTGCTGTTGTTCGACACAGGGCGGACCTACACGGGCATCCACGCCGACGTGCGGCGACAGGTTCACAAGGTGCTCGGCGAGGACGCCCACATGTTCAAGCACCTCATCGGGCACACGGAGTCGGTGGCACGCCTCGTGCGCAAGCGCGGGCTGCTGGTCCAGGAGCTGGCCGACCGGCGCAGGGAGGGTGATCGGACCATCCCTGAGACCGTCGAAGGATTGGTCTCCGACTACGAAGGATTCACCGAAGAGATGTTCGCCAGGGCACTCGAGCTGAGGAAGGAAGCAGCTGCATGACCCCGCCCAAGGGCAAGAAGCGCGTGGACGCGGACGACGAGCAGAGCATGTCCGACGAAGGTGTCGGCAATCTGTTCAGCGGAGGTGGAGGCGGCGGCTCGGCGGCCTCGTCGAGCGCGCTCGCCGGCTGGGCCACCCCGGCCCCGGCGCAGAGCCAGCCCGTAGCGCCGGTGACCCCGATGCCGACCCCTTTGGCCGCCCCGCCGGTGATCCCCCAGCCCGCCCGCGAGGCCGTACAGGAGCCGGATCATGTGCCCGAGCTCAACGACGCGGACACCGCGAAGCCCGTCGGCTTCTATGTGTCCCAGAACGTGGCGGCGCGGTTCCGCAAGTACCGTAAGCAGAACGACATCACGCACACGCAGATTGTGCTGATCGCCGTTGAGGCGGCCGCCGAGAGGGGACTCGCGCAGGTCGTGGATGACGCGCGACGCGCGCCCAAGTTCCAGTCGAAGCTGTTCGCCGTCACCGTCAAGCCAGACGACTCGGACCTGCGCGGCCTCGGCCCTGTTCAGCTGCAGTACAAGCCGACCAAGGCCCAGCGGGCGATCATCGACCGACTGGTGCGAGAGTCCGGTCTGCCAGACCACACCAAGTTCCTCGCAGCCGTGCTCGATCAGTTCCTTCCAGGACGCCGCGACGCGTGACGCCGTGGGGGAGAGGTGCCGGACATCACCGTGGAGGACGCACGGTCAAAGCCGCGTGACACGCGCTGCGTCCTCCGGGGTTGGACGTTCACGGACTGGTTCGTGGTGCTGATCGCCGGTCCCGGACAGGCCGGCCGGATCGGGGCCTGATGGAGTTCGTGACAGACCGTCGTCGAATCCCGTCGGCACCCCGGTCGACGTGTGTACGGGCTCGATCGACGGCCCTGTCCGATGGCCCGTCTGGGGGCCCACGTTCTTGGCCGGCCCTCTCGACCTCCCGCTGGCGTCGGCCGGACCGCGTGCGGGATGTGTGCGCCGTCACGACGACCGGAGGAACAATTCCCGCAGGCGGACCGTCCTACCTGTGACACGGGATCACGCCCGAAGTGCTGAGCACGCGGTGTCCGAGCGGCCGCCTGAGGTGTTGGCCCTCCTCGCCCTCCCGGCCGGACACGAGTGAGGAAGACGTTGAGTAATCCCATGCCTGTCATCCTGGTACACGGCTCCTGGCACGGCAGTTGGTGCTGGAGTCCCGTGGTCGAGCAGTTGGCTGCCCGAGGGGTCCCGTCGGTGGCGGTCGATCTCGATGGGCACGGACTGCGGAATCCCGCACCACGCGCCTACGGGACACGCCCGTTCGACAGGACGGCCTTCGATGTCGAGCAGTCACCGGTTGCACATGTCACCGCATCCTCCGCGGCGGCGGACCTCATGGACAGAATATGGATGATCGGCGGCGGCCGGCCCTGCCTTCTGGTGGCGCACAGCATGGGGGGAACCATCGTTACGGCGGTCTCGGAACTCGATCCGGAACTGGTGGGCGGGCTGGTCTACGTGGCCGGGTACGCTCCGGTGAGCGGATTGCCTGCCGGGGACTACAACTTGTGCCCAGAGATGTCCGGTTCCCACGTGCCGTCGCTTGTCGTGGGTGATCCCGCGGGGGTCGGCGCCCTGCGCGTCGACCCCCGCGATCCTGATCGGCGCGTCGAGATCAAGGAAGCCTTCTACAACGACGTCGACGATCGCACGGCGGACTCCGCGATCGATCTGCTCAGTCCGGACGCCCCCCTCCAGATACTCAGCGAGACTCTGACGGTCACCGAGCATCGCTACGGCAGCATCCCGCACGCCTACGTGGTCTGCACCCTGGACAACGCCATTCCTCCGGCGATGCAACGCCGCTTCGTCAGGGAAATCGATGCTGTGTCGGTCTCCCCGACCACGGTCACCGAACTCGAGGCGTCGCACTCTCCGTTCCTGTCCCAGCCCGCGGCTCTGGCCGCCGTCATCGCGGCCGCCGCCATGAATCCGTACGACCTCGTGGGGAACTGATCGGCGCGGTCGTACGACTTCTATAACGGCGGCTGGGTTTCCAACTGCCGCGAGTGGCTTGCGATCCGGTCGCTTCAGTCGCTCGGATCGATGCCGTTCCCCTGGTGTCGGCGATAGCTGACAGCTGGGCAACCGTTCCGTCAGGGGTGAGTCGCTGCCGGAGAAGACGAAAACGCCAGGTCAGTAGGGCACCGGGAAGGATGAAGCGACTCAAGCGACTGAAATCCGAGGTTTCCGGCGACGCCTCCGAGCTGCACGTCGCCGCTATTGGGAACTTCGGTCGCTTCAGTCGCTGTCTCGTGCATGCCACCTAGCAGCACGGGGTGAGCGTGGCAATGAGATCCGGAATCAATCCGGCGTTGGGGTGGCTCAGAGGCACACTCAACACCGGCGTCTCGACACCTGCCTGGTAGATGCAGATCATGCCGTTGGACAACTGCGCGGCCGCACGCGATGCCCTCCTGGTTCACCTTCACGCCGACGCCGACGGTCTCTCCGCTACGGCCCCGGACGACGAGACCGGTCAGCAATCGGGGCTCCAGGTATTGCCTGGTCAGGTTCACGAGGAACGTCCACTTCTCAGGCTGCTCTGCTCGGCGTCCTGACTCGTAGAAGCGCACGCGGAATACAGGGCCGCCGACGTACGGGTACCTGCCCACCGCGAACCCCCCATCTGCTGTCGTGGGTCGTCGGGTACAAGAAACGCTTCGTGGCGGTGTGCGTCGCGGTATAGCTGACCCATTCCACCTGATCGAGGGTGAGCGAGTACCTGCCGAAGGCGATCGCTTGTGGGTCGACGTAGAGACGTCTCCAGTCGTACCGGGTGTCAGGACCGGCACCGGGGGCTCAGCCGTCCCTTCGGAGGGGGGAGGGTGGCCGCCTCCGGTCCTGGTGGCGCCGGATGCCCTCGTTGTCGCGCTGGTGGCCCGCGGTGCCGAGCGGGGCGTGGAGGGATTCGCTCGGCATCCTGGACGCGATGTTCAACCTGGACGGGCCGGTCCGCCCGGAGATCGTCATCACTGATACCAGTTCGTACAGCGACCTGGTCTTCGGGCTCTTGGCGATCTGCGGCTTCCAGTCATCCCCCAGGATCGCGGACATCTCCGATGCGCGGCTGTGGCGCCTGGAAGTGTCCAGGGACTACGGACCGCTACCAACGAACCGTGGTCGGTGCTCGGCCAGAGCTTCGGTGGCATGTGCACCGTCACCTACCTCTCGTTCGCGCCCGAGGGCCTGCGCGAGGCAGT
>NZ_JBVISR010000035.1:0-6083 GCF_055575415.1 Streptomyces sp. NPDC034099
CCGTCACGGTTCCAGCGGGCCAGGTCGCCGGTGCGGTACATCCGCGCGCCCGCCGGACCGAACGGGTCCGGAAGGAAGCGTTCCGCCGTCAGTCCCGGGCGGTCGTGGTAGCCGCGGGCCACCGAGCCGCCCGCCACGTACAGCTCGCCGGGGACGCCGGGAGGCACCGGCAGCAGGCCCTCGCCCAGGACGTGCACCCGGGCCCCGTCCAGCGGGGTGCCGATCGGGGCTCCGGGTCCGTCCTCCCACTCCTGGTCGCCCCGGAGGGTGTGGGCGGAGGCGTAGAAGGTCTCGGTCTGGCCGTACCCGTTGACCACCCGCACCCCGGGGAAGGCGGTGCGCGCCCGTCGCACCAGGGCGGCGGGCAGGGGCTCGCCCGCGAAGACGAGGGTGTCGACCCGCACCTTGCCGGCGATCTGGTCGAGGAGTTCGGCGAAGACCGACGGGACCGAGCTGACGACGCTCCCCTGCCAGGTGTCCCGCTCGCCCAGCTCCAGGACGTCGCGGACCACCTCGACCGTGGCGCCGGTCGTGAGCGCCGTCATGATCTCGAACACCGACACGTCGAAGTTGACGGAGGTGCCCGCGAGGACCCGGCCGCCCGGCTCCAGGCCGACGGCCGCCACCAGGGAGGGCATGCAGGCCGCGATGTTGCGGTGGGTGATCGTGACGCCCTTGGGGACGCCCGTCGAGCCCGAGGTGTACATCACGTACGCCGCGTTGTCGGGGTGCACGGGGGCGGGCGGGCCGGTGGTGCCGGCGGGCTCGGCGTCCAGGGCGGCCGGGGAGAGGACCGGTACGTCGTGCCGGGGCAGCGCGGCCGCCGACTCCTCGTCGGCGAGGAGCAGCCGGGGGCGGGCCTGCTCCAGCATCAGGCCGAGGCGGGCGCTCGGGAAGCGCGGGTCGATCGGAACGTACGCGGCGCCCGACCTGAGGATGCCGAGCATCGCCACGACCAGGTCGGCGGAACGGGGCAGGGCCAGACCCACCAGGGACTCCGCGCCCACCCCGTGCCCGCGCAGGACGCGGGCCATCCGCTCGGAGCGTTCGTCCAGCTCCCGGTAGGTGAGGACCCGGTCGCCGCAGACGACGGCGGTCCCGTCCGGCCGGGCCGCGGCCTGCGCCCCGACGAGGCCGGGCACGGTGGCGTCGGGGGCGGGCCGGCCGGGCCCGGCGAGGGCGTCCAGCCGCTCGCCCTCGCCCGGCAGCAGGACGCCGGGCAGGCCGATCCGCCGCTCGGGGGCCGCGACCAGCTGCTCGACCAGGTGCACGAAGCGGGCCGCGAGGTCCTCGACGGTGCCCCGGTCGAACAGGTCGGTGGCGTACTCGAGATGGCCGATCACGCCCTGGCCGGGGATGTCGCCCATGTTGAAGAACAGGTCGAACTTGGCGGTGCCGGTGAAGGACGGCTCCCAGGCCACCTCCAGGCCGCGCATCCGGAAGTTCTCCCTGGTGATGTTCTGCCAGGCGAACATCACCTGGAACAGCGGATGGTAGGCGGTGGAGCGCTCCGGGTTGAGCAGTTCCACCAGCCGCTCGAACGGCGCGTCCTGGTTGTCGTACGCGGTGAGCGCCTTGTCCCGGACCCGGCCGAGGACGTCGGCGAAGGACGGGTGTCCGGACAGGTCGGCGCGCAGCACCCAGGTGTTGACGAAGAAGCCGACCATGTCGGCGAGGGCGTCGTCGGTGCGGTTGGCGATCGGGGAGCCGATGGTGATGTCCTCGCCGCCGCCGAGCCGTCCGAGCAGCACCGCGAGGGCGGACTGGAGCACCATCGCGGCCGTGGCGCCCCGGTCGTGGGCGATCCGCTCGACGGCCTCCGCGACGTGCGGGGGCAGGGCGAACTCCACGACGTCGCCGCGGTGACTGGGCGCGGACGGCCGCGGCCGGTCGGTGGGCAGCCGCAACGGCTGCGGTACGCCGGCCAGTTCCCCGCGCCAGTAGGCGGCCTGGGCGTGCAGCACGCCGCCGGGGTCGTTCTCGTCGCCGAGCAGCTCGCGCTGCCACAGGGTGTAGTCGACGTACTGGACGGACAGCTCCGGCCAGTCGGGGGCGGTGCCGTCCAGGCGGGCCGCGTAGGCCGTGGCCGTGTCGCGGGCGAGCGGGGCGATGGACTCGCCGTCGACGGCGATGTGGTGGATCACCAGTGCCAGCAGGTGCTCGTGTGCGCCGAGCCGCAGCAGCGCGGTGCGGGTGGGGATCTGCGTGGCGAGGTCGAAGGGGCGGCCGAGCACGTCCTCCAGCGCGGCGTCGGCGCCCTGGGCCGTGACCTCGACGAGCGGGGTGTCCAGCGCGGCCTCGTCCGCGGGCAGCACCCGCTGGTACGGGGTGCCGTCCTCCTCGCCGATCACGGTGCGCAGCACCTCGTGCCGGGCGACCAGGTCCCGCAGCGCGCCGCGCAGCGCGGCGACGTCCAAGGAGCCCCGCAGGCGCAGCACGAAGGCGTGGTTGTAGGTCGCCGAGGGCCCCTCGAAGCGGTCCACGAACCACAGCCGGGTCTGCGCGTACGACAGCGGCACCCGCTCCGGGCGGGTGCGCGGGCCGCTCAGCAGCGGCCGGGCCGGTCCGCCCGCCGCGAGGTGCCCGGCGAGCCGGGCGACGGTGGGCGCGTTGAAGACGGTCCGGACGCCGATCTCGGCGCCCAGCTCGGCACGGACCCGGTTGACCAGGCGGGTGGCCAGCAGGGAGTGGCCGCCCCGGACGAAGAAGTCGTCGTCGATGCCGACCCGGTCCACGCCGAGCACGTCGGCGAACAGGCGGCACAGCGCGTCCTCGGTCGTGGTGCGGGGCGCCCGGTGGGCGACGCCGGTGAACTCCGGCGCGGGCAGGGCGGCCCGGTCCACCTTGCCGTTGGGCAGCAGCGGGAACCGCTCCAGCGGCACGAACGCGGTCGGCACCATGTGGTCGGGCAGCTTGGCGGACATGAAGTCGCGCAGGTCGCCCGGTGCCTCCTCGCCGGCCGGGACCAGGTACGCGGCGAGGTACTTGGAGGTGCCGCCGCCGTGGCCCTCGCGGGCGACGACCACGGCCTGGGCGACGCCGGGGTGCGCGGTCAGGGCCGCCTCCACCTCGCCGGGCTCCACCCGCACGCCGCGGATCTTGACCTGGCCGTCGCCGCGGCCGACGTACTCCAGCCCGCCGTCGGCGGTCCACCGGGCCAGGTCGCCGGTGCGGTACATGCGCGACCCGGGCGGCCCGTACGGGTCGGGGACGAACCGTTCCGCGGTCAGCGCCGCCCGGCCGCGGTAGCCGCGGGCCAGGGAGTCGCCGGCGACGTACAGCTCGCCGGTCACGCCCTGCGGCACCGGCCCGAGGCCCACGCCGAGCACCTGGGCGCGGACGTGTTCCAGCGGCTCCCCGATGGGCGCGGCGCCGTCGCCGCCGAACGCGTCGTCGGGACCGAGCGTGAAGGCGGTGGCGTAGAACGACTCGGTCTGGCCGTAGCCGTTGACCACGCGCAGCCCGGGGAAGGCCTGCCGGGCGCGGGCCACCAGTGCGGCCGGCAGTCCCTCGCCCGCGAACACCACGGCGCGCGGGCTGACGCGGCCCGGCAGGCCGTCGAGCAGTTCGGCGAAGGCCGACGGCACCGAGCTGATCACGTCGGCGTCCCAGTGGTCCCGCTCGCCCAGCTCCAGCACGTCCCGGACGAGTTCGACGGTGCCGCCGTGGGTCAGCGTGGTGAAGATCTCGAACACGGACACGTCGAAGTTGACCGAGGCGCCGGCCAGGGTGCGGATGCCGGCCCGGACACCGACGGCCTCGGCGAGCGCGGGCAGGCAGCCGGTGACGTTGCGGTGGGTCAGCGTGACGCCCTTGGGGACCCCGGTGGAGCCCGAGGTGTACATCACGTACGCCACGTTGTCCGGGTGCGGGCCGTCCGTGAGGGGCGCCGGGTCGTCGCCCTCGGCCGCCGCGAGGTGCAGCACGGGCAGGCCGGTGTCGGGGAGGGCCGCGGCGGAGCCGGGGTCGGTGAGGACCAGCGCGGGAGCCGCGTCGCCGAGGACGAACTCCAGGCGCCGGCTGGGGTACTCCGGGTCCACCGGCACGTAGCCGGCGCCCGACTTCAGTACGCCGAGCAGCCCCACGACCAGGTCGCAGGTGCGGGGCAGGGCGACGGCCACCAGCGTCTCGGGGCCAGCGCCGTGCTCGCGCAGCCGGTGCGCCACACGGTTCGCCCGCTCGTCGAGTTCCCGGTAGGTCAGCCGCCGTTCGCCCGACACCACGGCCACCGCGTCCGGCGTGGCGGCCGCCCGCTCCTCGAACCGGCCGGGGACCGTCGCGTCCGGCGCCCTCGTGACCGCCGCGGCGCCGCGCACCCGCTCCCGCTCGGCCGGGGTGAGCACGTCCACCGTGCCGACGGGCGCCCAGGGCTCGGTCACCAGCGAGTGCAGCACCCGCTCCAGGCGCCCGGCGAGGGTCCGCGCCGCGGCCCGGTCGAGGGCGTGCGGCTGGTACTGCAGGGACAGCCGCAGGTGGGGGTCGGCGTCGGCCATGACGGTCACCGGGTAGTGGGTGCCGCTGAAGGGCGTGATGCCGGTGATGGCGACGCCCGCCGTGTCGTTGGCCTCGCTCAGGCCGACGTGGTCGACCGGGTAGGACTCGAAGACGACCAGGGTGTCGAAGAGGGTGCCGGTCCCCACGGTCCGGTGGATCTCGGTCAGGCCGTAGTGGTGGTGGTCGAGCAGCGCGCCCTGCCGGGCCTGGAGTCCGGCGAGCAGCTCGGCGAAGGTCTCGCCGGGCGCGATCCGCACCCGCACGGGCAGGGTGTTGATGAACAGGCCGACCATGGACTCCACGTCCGGCACGGCCGGCGGACGCCCGGAGACCGTGGCGCCGAACACCACGTCCTGGCTGCCCGTCAGCTGCCCGAGGAGCACCGCCCAGGCGCCCTGCACCAGGGTGTTGAGGGTGACGCCGAGGTCGGCGGCGCGGGCCGACAGGTCGAGGGCGAGCTGCGGCGCGAGGGGGACGTCGACATGGCCGACGTCGTCCACGCGGGCCCCGGCGTCCTTCTCCCGGGCGAGCAGCGTCGGCTCGTCGAACCCGGCCAGCTCGTCGGCCCAGGCCCGGGCGGACGCGGTGCGGTCCTGGCGTTCCTGCCACACCAGGAAGTCGCGGTAGGGGCGGACCCTGGGCAGGGCGGAGGGGTCGCCCACGGAACCGTACAGCCGCAGCAGGTCCTGCATCAGCGTCGGTACCGACCAGCCGTCGAACAGCACGTGGTGGGCGGTGAGGACCAGGACCGCGCGGTCCGGGCCGCGGGTCGCGAGGGTGCAGCGCAGCAGCGGCGGGGTGGCGGGGTCGAAGCGCTGGACGCGGTCCTCGGCCAGCAGCCGCTGGAACTCCTCCTCGCCGGCCCCGGCGAGGTCCAGGTGGCGCCAGGGCAGGACGACGTCGTCGAGGACCAGCTGCGCGAGGTCGCCGGAGCCGTCGGGGACGAACGCGGTGCGCAGGTTGGCGTACCGGTCGAGCAGCGCCTGCCCGGCCGCCCGCATCCGCTCGGGCTCGACGGGGCCGGACAGGTGGTACGCGAACTGCATCTGGTAGGCGTCCTGGGTCGCCTCCGACACCTCGGACTCGAAGAGCAGGCCCTGCTGGAGCGGGGTCGTCGGCCAGACGTCCGCCAGGGACGGGAAGCGTGCCTCCCAGCGTTCCAGGTCCCGCTGGAGCACCGGCGCCAGCAGTACGTCCGACGGGGTCAGCCCGCCGGCGTCCGGCCGGCCCGCGTGCCGCGCGAGCCCGGTCAGGGCCGACTCCCACAGGTCGGCCAGCTCCCGCACCTCGTCGCGGGAGAGCACGCCGGTCGGGAACCCGACTCGGGCGGTGAGCCTGCCCGACTCGGTGACGAGCGCATTGATCTCCAGGGTGGACATCACGGGCATGTCGGCGTCGGGGACGGCGATCAGCTCGTTCATCCCCGGGGTCTGGCCGAAACCGAGCCCCCGCAGCTCCTCGGGCATGTCGGTACCGGCCGAGAACTGGCCCAGGTAGTTGAAGGCGATCTGCCCGGTCGGACGCCCGGCCAGAACGGCCGCCGTCTCCTGGTTCAGATACCGCAGCAGACCGTGCCCCATGCCCTTGTC
>NZ_JBVISR010000036.1:0-1418 GCF_055575415.1 Streptomyces sp. NPDC034099
AACACAGTGGACGCGAGCAACTGAGGACAAGCCCTCGGCCTATTAGTACCGGTCACCTCCACACCTCACGGTGCTTCCAGATCCGGCCTATCAACCCAGTCGTCTACTGGGAGCCTTAACCCCTCAAAGGGGGTGGGAGTCCTCATCTCGAAGCAGGCTTCCCGCTTAGATGCTTTCAGCGGTTATCCCTCCCGAACGTAGCCAACCAGCCATGCCCTTGGCAGGACAACTGGCACACCAGAGGTTCGTCCGTCCCGGTCCTCTCGTACTAGGGACAGCCCTTCTCAAGACTCCTACGCGCACAGCGGATAGGGACCGAACTGTCTCACGACGTTCTAAACCCAGCTCGCGTACCGCTTTAATGGGCGAACAGCCCAACCCTTGGGACCGACTCCAGCCCCAGGATGCGACGAGCCGACATCGAGGTGCCAAACCATCCCGTCGATATGGACTCTTGGGGAAGATCAGCCTGTTATCCCCGGGGTACCTTTTATCCGTTGAGCGACGGCGCTTCCACAAGCCACCGCCGGATCACTAGTCCCGACTTTCGTCCCTGCTCGACCCGTCGGTCTCACAGTCAAGCTCCCTTGTGCACTTACACTCAACACCTGATTGCCAACCAGGCTGAGGGAACCTTTGGGCGCCTCCGTTACTCTTTAGGAGGCAACCGCCCCAGTTAAACTACCCATCAGACACTGTCCCTGATCCGGATCACGGACCCAGGTTAGACATCCAGCACGACCAGACTGGTATTTCAACGACGACTCCACCCACACTGGCGTGCGAGCTTCACAGTCTCCCAGCTATCCTACACAAGCCGAACCGAACACCAATATCAAACTGTAGTAAAGGTCCCGGGGTCTTTCCGTCCTGCTGCGCGAAACGAGCATCTTTACTCGTAGTGCAATTTCACCGGGCCTATGGTTGAGACAGTCGAGAAGTCGTTACGCCATTCGTGCAGGTCGGAACTTACCCGACAAGGAATTTCGCTACCTTAGGATGGTTATAGTTACCACCGCCGTTTACTGGCGCTTAAGTTCTCAGCTTCGCCCGGACGAATCCAAGCTAACCGGTCCCCTTAACGTTCCAGCACCGGGCAGGCGTCAGTCCGTATACATCGCCTTACGGCTTCGCACGGACCTGTGTTTTTAGTAAACAGTCGCTTCTCGCTGGTCTCTGCGGCCACCCCCAGCTCGGAGTGCGAGACTCGTCACCGGGTGTGGCCCCCCTTCTCCCGAAGTTACGGGGGCATTTTGCCGAGTTCCTTAACCATAGTTCACCCGAACGCCTCGGTATTCTCTACCTGACCACCTGAGTCGGTTTAGGGTACGGGCCGCCATGAAACTCGCTAGAGGCTTTTCTCGACAGCATAGGATCATCCACTTCACCACAATCGGCTCGGCATCAGGTCTCAGCCG
>NZ_JBVISR010000036.1:1515-2872 GCF_055575415.1 Streptomyces sp. NPDC034099
TGCGGCCTACACCCTTACCCCGGGACAACCACCGCCCGGGATGGACTACCTTCCTGCGTCACCCCATCACTCACCTACTACAGGTCTGGTCCGTCGGCTCCACCACTCCCCCTCACTCCGAAGAGATCAGGGGCGGCTTCACGGACTTAGCATCGCCTGGTTCGATGTTTGACGCTTCACAGCGGGTACCGGAATATCAACCGGTTATCCATCGACTACGCCTGTCGGCCTCGCCTTAGGTCCCGACTTACCCTGGGCAGATCAGCTTGACCCAGGAACCCTTAGTCAATCGGCGCAAACGTTTCTCACGTTTGTATCGCTACTCATGCCTGCATTCTCACTCGTGAACCGTCCACAACTCGCTTCCGCGGCTGCTTCACCCGGCACACGACGCTCCCCTACCCATCACAGCCGGCGTTGGCCGTATTGCTGCAATGACACGACTTCGGCGGTACGCTTGAGCCCCGCTACATTGTCGGCGCGGAATCACTAGACCAGTGAGCTATTACGCACTCTTTCAAGGGTGGCTGCTTCTAAGCCAACCTCCTGGTTGTCTGTGCGACTCCACATCCTTTCCCACTTAGCGTACGCTTAGGGGCCTTAGTCGATGCTCTGGGCTGTTTCCCTCTCGACCATGGAGCTTATCCCCCACAGTCTCACTGCCGCGCTCTCACTTACCGGCATTCGGAGTTTGGCTAAGGTCAGTAACCCGGTAGGGCCCATCGCCTATCCAGTGCTCTACCTCCGGCAAGAAACACACGACGCTGCACCTAAATGCATTTCGGGGAGAACCAGCTATCACGGAGTTTGATTGGCCTTTCACCCCTAACCACAGGTCATCCCCCAGGTTTTCAACCCTGGTGGGTTCGGTCCTCCACGACCTCTTACAGCCGCTTCAACCTGCCCATGGCTAGATCACTCCGCTTCGGGTCTTGAGCGTGCTACTAAAATCGCCCTGTTCGGACTCGCTTTCGCTACGGCTTCCCCACCCGGGTTAACCTCGCAACACACCGCAAACTCGCAGGCTCATTCTTCAAAAGGCACGCAGTCACGAGATACGTGCAAGCACGTATCCGACGCTCCCACGGCTTGTAGGCACACGGTTTCAGGTACTATTTCACTCCGCTCCCGCGGTACTTTTCACCATTCCCTCACGGTACTATCCGCTATCGGTCACCAGGGAATATTTAGGCTTAGCGGGTGGTCCCGCCAGATTCACACGGGATTTCTCGGGCCCCGTGCTACTTGGGTGTCTCTCAAACGAGCCGCTGATGTTTCGACTACGGGGGTCTTACCCTCTACGCCGGACCTTTCGCATGTCCTTCGCCTACATCAACGGTTTCTGACTCGTCCTGTT
>NZ_JBVISR010000037.1:0-1699 GCF_055575415.1 Streptomyces sp. NPDC034099
ACCAACGAACCGTGGTCGGTGCTCGGCCAGAGCTTCGGTGGCATGTGCACCGTCACCTACCTCTCGTTCGCGCCCGAGGGCCTGCGCGAGGCAGTCATCACCGGCGGTCTTCCCGGTCTGCGCGTCACCGCCGACGAGGTCTACCGCGCCACATATCCGCGCGTGCACCGCAAGAACACCGCGTACTACCGCCAGTACCCGCAGGACGCCGCCTCGGTCCGCCGCATCGCCGCACACCTGATCGAGCGCCCGGCAGCCATGCCGGACGGATCCTTGCTCACCGTCGAGGCCTTCCAGTCGCTCGGAATGATGCTCGGCACGAGCGACGGCGCGGACGTGCTGCACTACCTGCTCGAAGACACCTGGGCCGGAGCGGAACTGTCCGACAGCTTCCTCGCCCGCACAGCGACTTTCCTCAGCTACGCCCAACTGCCGCTGAACCCGCTCATGCACGAACTCACCTACGCCCAGCGCGGCACCGGCGCGACGAACTGGGCGGCTCAGCGAGTGCGCGGCGAGTTCCCCCAGTTCGACGCGCGCACGGCGTTGGCAGGGGACGACCCGATACTGTTCACCGGCGAGATGACCTACCCGTGCCACTTCGACCAACCCTGTCTCGCGCCCCTGCGCGAGCCCGCCGAGATGCTGTTCGCCCACGAGGACTGGCCCGACCTCTACGACCCCCGGCGCCTGGCCGCGAACGACGTCCCCGTGGCCGCCGCCGTCTACCTCGACGACATGTACGTCGACGCCACTTACTCGCTCCAGACCGCCGAGACCATCAGGGGCCTACGGCTGTGGGCGACCAACGAGTACGAGCACGACGGGCTTCGCGTCAGTGGCGGGCGCGTCCTCGACCGCCTGCTGCGCATGCTGCACAGCCAGATCTGAAGCAGAGCGACGTGAAAGCCGATCTCACGCCCGACACGGACGACGCGAGGCGTGTCTCCGGGCGGCAGATCCTCGCCCTGGCGATACCCGCGCTCGGCGCACTGCTGGCCGAGCCGCTGTTCCTGCTCACCGACAGCGCCATCGTCGGGCACCTGGGCTCCGCCCAGCTCGCCGGACTCGGCACGGCCGGAGCCGCCCTGAACACGCTCGTCAACGTGTGCATCTTCCTCGCCTACAACACCACCGCGCAGGTCTCCCGGCTCATCGGAGCCGGACGGCGCAAGCAGGGCCTGGCCCGCGGGATCGACGGGCTCTACCTGGCGGCCGGACTCGGTCTGCTGCTCGCCGTCGTCGGCGTGCTGGGCGCGGAACCGATCGTGCGCCGGCTCGGCGCGGGAACGCAGGCAGCCCCGTACGCGGCGACCTACCTGCGCATCAGTTCCGTGGGACTGCCGGGGATGCTGCTCGTGCTCGCCGCGACCGGACTGCTGCGCGGCCTGCACGACATGCGCACCCCGCTACTGATCGCGGCGGCGGCAGCGGTCGTCAATACGCTGGTGAACTGGATCCTGGTATACCCGTGCGGGCTCGGAATCGCGGGCTCGGCGGCCGGAACGGCGAGCGTACAAACGGCGATAGCGGTCGCATACGCGTACATCGTGCTAAGAGCCTGCCGCGCCGAGGGGATCAGCCCATGGCCAGACACGCGGGCGATCCGCGCCTCACTCACCGCGAACTTCGCGCTACTCGTCCGCACAATCGGCCTGCGAGTCTACTGGCTGGCCGCAGTGTGGGCCGCGGGCCGGCT
>NZ_JBVISR010000038.1:0-1445 GCF_055575415.1 Streptomyces sp. NPDC034099
CGGGTCAGCCCATTTCCTCCAGGGCCTTGCCCTTGGTCTCCTTCACGAACTTGAGCACGAAGGGGATGGAGAGGGCGGCGAAGACCGTGTAGATCACGTAGGTGCCGGAGAGGTTCCAGTCGGCCAGCGACGGGAAGCTCGCGGTGATGGCCCAGTTGGCGATCCACTGCGCGGAGGCGGCCACGCCCAGGGCGGCGGCGCGGATCCGGTTGGGGAACATCTCGCCGAGGAAGACCCAGACGACCACGCCCCAGGACAGGGCGAAGAAGAGGACGAAGATGTGGGCGGCGATCAGGGCGACCCAGCCCTGGGTGGCCGGGAGCTTGCCGTCGACCAGGTCGAAGGAGAAGGCCCAGGCCTCCAGCGCCAGTCCGATCACCATGCCGACGGAGCCGATCAGGGCCAGCGGCTTGCGGCCGACGCGGTCCACGAAGATCATCGCGATCACGGTGCCGATGATGTTGATGATCGACGTCGTGAACGAGTAGAAGAAGGAGTCCGTCGGGTCGACGCCGACCGACTGCCACAGCGTCGAGGAGTAGTAGAACGCGACGTTGATGCCGACGAACTGCTGGAAGACGGAGAGGCCGATACCGATCCAGACGATCGGCTTGAAGAAGAAGCTGCCGCCGAGCAGCTCCTTGAAGCTGGCCTTCTCCTCGCGGTGCATGGCGTGTTCGATCTCGGCGATGCGGGCGTCGAAGTCCACGTCCCGGCCCTCGACCTCTTCGAGGATCTTCTTGGCGCGCTCGCGCTTGCCCACCGAGATCAGGAAGCGGGGGGATTCGGGGATGGCGAAGGAGAGCAGGCCGTACAGGACGGCCGGGACCACCATGACGCCGAGCATGACCTGCCAGGCCTCCAGGCCCATCAGCTCGCCGCGCTGGTCACCGCCGGCGGCGTTCAGCAGGCCCCAGTTGACCAGCTGGGAGACGGCGATGCCGATGACGATCGCGGCCTGCTGGAAGGAGCCGAGCCGGCCGCGGTAGGCGGGCGGGGAGACCTCGGCGATGTAGGCGGGGCCGATCACCGAGGCCATGCCGATGGCGAAGCCGCCGATGACGCGCCACATGGCCAGGTCCCACAGCGCGAAGGGCAGTGCGGAGCCGACGGCGCTGACGGTGAACAGGACCGCCGCGATCTGCATGCAGCGGATGCGGCCGATGCGGTCCGCGATCCGGCCGGCGGTCGCGGCACCGATGGCACAGCCGATCAGTGCGACGGCGATGACCTGGGCCAGCACCGCGGAGCCGACGTCGTAGCGGTCCCGGATCGCCTCGACCGCGCCGTTGATCACGGAACTGTCGTAGCCGAACAGGAAACCGCCCATCGCGGCCGCCGCCGCGATGAAGATGACGTGCCCGAGATGATCGGGATGAGCCGTCCTGGCTCCTGAATTGGGCGCCTGCGATGTGCTGGCCACGTGAACTCCTCGGGCTACCGGC